>NZ_BDCD01000015.1 GCF_001613325.1 Nocardia yamanashiensis NBRC 100130
AGAGTCTTCAACGGAGAGTTTGATCCTGGCTCAGGACGAACGCTAGCGGCGTGCTTAACACATGCAAGTCGAGCGGTAAGGCCCTTCGGGGTACACGAGCGGCGAACGGGTGAGTAACACGTGGGTGATCTGCCTCGCACTCTGGGATAAGCCTGGGAAACTGGGTCTAATACCGGATATGAGCTTCAGGTGCATGCCTGGGGTTGGAAAGGTTTACTGGTGCGAGATGGGCCCGCGGCCTATCAGCTTGTTGGTGAGGTAACGGCTCACCAAGGCGACGACGGGTAGCCGGCCTGAGAGGGCGACCGGCCACACTGGGACTGAGACACGGCCCAGACTCCTACGGGAGGCAGCAGTGGGGAATATTGCACAATGGGCGAAAGCCTGATGCAGCGACGCCGCGTGAGGGATGACGGCCTTCGGGTTGTAAACCTCTTTTGACAGGGACGAAGCGCAAGTGACGGTACCTGTAGAAGAAGCACCGGCCAACTACGTGCCAGCAGCCGCGGTAATACGTAGGGTGCGAGCGTTGTCCGGAATTACTGGGCGTAAAGAGCTTGTAGGCGGTTTGTCGCGTCGATTGTGAAAACTTGCAGCTCAACTGCAAGCTTGCAGTCGATACGGGCAGACTAGAGTACTGCAGGGGAGACTGGAATTCCTGGTGTAGCGGTGAAATGCGCAGATATCAGGAGGAACACCGGTGGCGAAGGCGGGTCTCTGGGCAGTAACTGACGCTGAGAAGCGAAAGCGTGGGTAGCGAACAGGATTAGATACCCTGGTAGTCCACGCCGTAAACGGTGGGCGCTAGGTGTGGGTTTCCTTCCACGGGATCCGTGCCGTAGCTAACGCATTAAGCGCCCCGCCTGGGGAGTACGGCCGCAAGGCTAAAACTCAAAGGAATTGACGGGGGCCCGCACAAGCGGCGGAGCATGTGGATTAATTCGATGCAACGCGAAGAACCTTACCTGGGTTTGACATACACCGGAAAGCCATAGAGATATGGCCCCCCTTGTGGTCGGTGTACAGGTGGTGCATGGCTGTCGTCAGCTCGTGTCGTGAGATGTTGGGTTAAGTCCCGCAACGAGCGCAACCCTTATCTTATGTTGCCAGCGCGTAATGGCGGGGACTCGTGAGAGACTGCCGGGGTCAACTCGGAGGAAGGTGGGGACGACGTCAAGTCATCATGCCCCTTATGTCCAGGGCTTCACACATGCTACAATGGCCGGTACAGAGGGCTGCGATACCGTGAGGTGGAGCGAATCCCTTAAAGCCGGTCTCAGTTCGGATCGGGGTCTGCAACTCGACCCCGTGAAGTTGGAGTCGCTAGTAATCGCAGATCAGCAACGCTGCGGTGAATACGTTCCCGGGCCTTGTACACACCGCCCGTCACGTCATGAAAGTCGGTAACACCCGAAGCCGGTGGCCTAACCCTTGTGGAGGGAGCCGTCGAAGGTGGGATTGGCGATTGGGACGAAGTCGTAACAAGGTAGCCGTACCGGAAGGTGCGGCTGGATCACCTCCTTTCTAAGGAGCACTTCTCCAGAAGCACTTCACACAGGTGAATGTCGCTCTGGCAGAGACAGTTTCGGACTCACACGTAGTCCGGCTGGAGCTCATGGGTGGAACACTGACAACCTTCATCGCACTCGATCAGTACTCAGTGACTGATCGCGGTGAATATACCGACACACTATTGGGTCCTGAAAGAACACGCGGAAGCGATTCTTTCCAGGCAAAAAACGACGAGACTGGTTCTTCAGTCATACCGCCGAGCGTGCTCGGGCTGGTGCTGAGATACAGAATCAATCTTGTGTGTTGTTTGAGAACTGCACAGTGGACGCGAGCATCTTTGTTAGTAAGTGATAAAGAGCGTACGGTGGATGCCTTGGCACCAGGAGCCGATGAAGGACGTAGTAGGCTGCGATAAGCCTCGGGGAGCTGTCAAACGAGCTGAGATCCGAGGATTTCCGAATGGGGAAACCCGGCACGAGTGATGTCGTGTCACCCGCACCTGAATATATAGGGTGTGTGGAGGGAACGTGGGGAAGTGAAACATCTCAGTACCCACAGGAAGAGAAAACAACATGTGATTCCGTGAGTAGTGGCGAGCGAAAGCGGAAGAGGCTAAACCGTGTGGATGTGATAGCCGGCAGGCGTTGTCCATGCGGGGTTGTGGGACTCATTTTCTTCTCACTGCCGTGAGGAGCAAGAGTAAGAAACCAAGTTGTTAGCTGAAGTGGTCTGGGACGGCCTATCGTAGAGGGTGAGAATCCCGTAAGCGAAAACATCTTGGCTCTTGTAATGAGCACCCGAGTAGCAGCGGGCCCGTGAAATCTGCTGTGAATCTGTCGGGACCACCCGATAAGCCTGAATACTACCTGGTGACCGATAGCGGACTAGTACCGTGAGGGAAAGGTGAAAAGTACCCCGGGAGGGGAGTGAAATAGTACCTGAAACCGTGCGCTTACAAACCGTCAGGGCTGACTTGTTCAGTGATGGCGTGCCTTTTGAAGAATGAGCCTGCGAGTCATCGGTGTGTGGCGAGGTTAACCCGTGTGGGGGAGCCGTAGCGAAAGCGAGTCCGAATAGGGCGCTTCAGTCGCACACTATGGACCCGAAGCGGAGTGATCTACCCATGGCCAGGGTGAAGCGACGGTAAGACGTCGTGGAGGCCCGAACCCACTTAGGTTGAAAACTGAGGGGATGAGCTGTGGGTAGGGGTGAAAGGCCAATCAAACTCCGTGATAGCTGGTTCTCCCCGAAATGCATTTAGGTGCAGCGTCGCGTGTTTCTCACCGGAGGTAGAGCTACTGGATGGCCTAGGGGGCCCACAAGCTTACCGAAGTCAGCCAAACTCCGAATGCCGGTGAGTGAGAGCGCGGCAGTGAGACTGTGGGGGATAAGCTTCATAGTCGAGAGGGAAACAGCCCAGATCGCCGGCTAAGGCCCCTAAGCGTGTACTAAGTGGAAAAGGATGTGGGGTCGCGAAGACAACCAGGAGGTTGGCTTAGAAGCAGCCACCCTTGAAAGAGTGCGTAATAGCTCACTGGTCAAGTGATCCTGCGCCGACAATGTAGCGGGGCTCAAGTACACCGCCGAAGCCGCGGCATTCACGCATTATCCCGCCTTCGGGCCAGGAGCGTGGATGGGTAGGGGAGCGTCGTGTAGCCAGGGAAGCGGCGGAGTGATCCAGCCGTGGAGGCTGCGCGAGTGAGAATGCAGGCATGAGTAGCGAAAGACGAGTGAGAAACTCGTCCGCCGAATGACCAAGGGTTCCTGGGCCAGGTTAATCCGCCCAGGGTGAGTCGGGACCTAAGGCGAGGCCGACAGGCGTAGTCGATGGACAACGGGTTGATATTCCCGTACCCGTGTATCCGCGCCCAATGGCGAATCAGTTGTGCTAAGTATCCAAAAGCGGACCTATCACCTTCGGGTGAAGAGAAGTGGCTGCATACGACCCTGGCTGTAGTAGTCAAGCGATGGGGTGACGCAGGAAGGTAGCTGGGCCAGGTGATGGAATACCTGGTGTAAGCGTGTAGGGCGTGGTGTAGGCAAATCCGCACCGCATACAGCCTGAGACGTGATGCGTAGCCGATTGAGGCGAATTCAGTGATCCTATGCTGCCGAGAAAAGCCTCTAGTGAGTTGGTACACGGCCCGTACCCCAAACCGACACAGGTGGTCAGGTAGAGAATACTAAGGCGATCGAGATAACTGTGGTTAAGGAACTCGGCAAAATGCCCCCGTAACTTCGGGAGAAGGGGGACCTTGCTTGGTGACATCCCTTGCGGATCGAGCTGAGTGGGGTCGCAGAGACCAGTGAGAAGCGACTGTTTACTAAAAACACAGGTCCGTGCGAAGTCGTAAGACGATGTATACGGACTGACGCCTGCCCGGTGCCGGAAGGTTAAGAGGACCGGTTAGCCCGCAAGGGCGAAGCTGAGAATTTAAGCCCCGGTAAACGGCGGTGGTAACTATAACCATCCTAAGGTAGCGAAATTCCTTGTCGGGTAAGTTCCGACCTGCACGAATGGCGTAACGACTTCTCAGCTGTCTCAACCACAGACTCGGCGAAATTGCAGTACGAGTAAAGATGCTCGTTACGCGCGGCAGGACGAAAAGACCCCGGGACCTTCACTATAGCTTGGTATTGGTGTTCGGTACGGTTTGTGTAGGATAGGTGGGAGACTGTGAAACATGCACGCCAGTGTGTGTGGAGTCGTCGTTGAAATACCACTCTGATCGTATTGGACCTCTAACCTCGGACCCTGATCGGGTTCAGGGACAGTGCCTGGTGGGTAGTTTAACTGGGGCGGTTGCCTCCCAAAATGTAACGGAGGCGCCCAAAGGTTCCCTCAGCCTGGTTGGCAATCAGGTGTCGAGTGCAAGTGCACAAGGGAGCTTGACTGTGAGACCGACAGGTCGAGCAGGGACGAAAGTCGGGACTAGTGATCCGGCACCGGCAAGTGGAAGCGGTGTCGCTCAACGGATAAAAGGTACCCCGGGGATAACAGGCTGATCTTCCCCAAGAGTCCATATCGACGGGATGGTTTGGCACCTCGATGTCGGCTCGTCGCATCCTGGGGCTGGAGTAGGTCCCAAGGGTTGGGCTGTTCGCCCATTAAAGCGGCACGCGAGCTGGGTTTAGAACGTCGTGAGACAGTTCGGTCTCTATCCGCCGCGCGCGTCAGAAACTTGAGGAAGGCTGTCCCTAGTACGAGAGGACCGGGACGGACGAACCTCTGGTGTGCCAGTTGTCCTGCCAAGGGCACGGCTGGTTTGCTACGTTCGGAAGGGATAACCGCTGAAAGCATCTAAGCGGGAAGCCTGTTCCAAGATGAGGTTTCTCACCCCCTTCGAGGGGTTAAGGCCCCCAACAGACCATTGGGTTGATAGGCCGGAACTGGAAGCCCGGTAACGGGTGTAGGTGACCGGTACTAATAGGCCGAGGACTTACCAACAAAGCTGCTACGCGTCCACTGTGCGGTATCTGAAACAACACACGTCCCGTGTGTTGGAGAAGATTCCGGGGGCTTCGCCCCCGAACCCCCTCGAAAGAGGGTGGTGCACACTCCCTTTCGGAGTGTGGGGTCTTTCCCGGTTCGGGTGCTCGTGGGCTCGCCCTCGAATATTTCTGGATCGTCACGGGAGTGACAGTTTCATAGAGTTACGGCGGCTATAGCGGTGGGGAAACGCCCGGTCCCATTCCGAACCCGGAAGCTAAGGCCACCTGCGCCGATGGTACTGCACTCGACAGGGTGTGGGAGAGTAGGACACCGCCGGAACATCC
>NZ_BDCD01000016.1 GCF_001613325.1 Nocardia yamanashiensis NBRC 100130
TTCGCAAAAGGGGACCCAGATTTGGGTCCCCTTTTCGCGTTTCAGCACCCGGCGCTGCGAAGACGCTCGAAGGCACGTGATTGAATTGAAGGTTGGCGGACCAGTCCGCCGGCCCTCCTCACGCGCCCCCCAGCGCCGCGGCCGGGTACCGCAGGCTACAAGACTAGAGAGGGATCACCGTGGCGGAGCAGAACGACGGCCGCAAACCCTTCCGCCGCAGTGGCGGATCCGGACAGGGCGGTTTCGGCAAGCCGCGCGACAATGCGGCGGACGATCGCCGGGAAGGCCGGACCGGCCGCGACGGTGGTTTCGATCGCGACCGCGGTGACCGCGGCGGCTACCGCGGCAGCCGTGACGACTCCGGACGTGGCGGTTTCAACCGTGAAGGCGGTAACCGCGAAGGCGGCCGCGGCTTCGGCGGCCGTGGCGGCGAGAACCGCGGCGGCGGCTTCAATCGCGAGGGCGGCGACCGAGGCGGCTTCCGTCGCGGCGGCGACGACCGCGGTGGCTACAACCGTGAGGGTCGCGAAGGCGGCTACAACCGCGAAGGCCGCAGCGGCGGCAATCGCGAAGGCGGTTTCAACCGCGAGAATCGTGGCGGCTTCAACCGCGGCGACAGCGACCGTGGCGGCTACCGCGGCAACCGTGACGACTCCGGACGCGGCGGCTTCAACCGTGAGGGCGGCAACCGCGAGGGCGGTTACAACCGCGAAGGCCGTGGTGGCTTCAACCGTGGCGGCGAGGGCCGTGGGGGTGGCTTCAACCGCGCCGGCGGCTCGAACCGCGAAGGCGGTTACAACCGTGAAGGTCGCGGCGGGTTCAACCGTGGCGGCGAAGGCCGTGACGGCGGATTCAACCGCGGCGGCGCGAATCGTGAAGGCCGCGAGGGCGGTTACAACCGCGAAGGCCGCGGCGGCTTCAATCGCGAGGGCCGAGAGGGCGGGTTCAATCGCGAAGGCCGTGAAGGCGGCTACAACCGCGACCGCCGCGAAGGCGGATTCAATCGCGAGGGCCGTGAAGGCGGCTACAACCGCGAGGGTCGCGACGGTGGTTACAACCGTGAAGGCCGCGAGGGCGGCTACAAGCGTGAAGGCCGTGACGGCGGCTTCAACCGTGGCGGGCGTGACAACGAAAACCGTGACGGCGGTAAGGGATTCGGTCGCGATCGCGGTGACCGTCCCGAGCGTTCGGATCGTGCCGAGCGCGGGGATCGCGAGGAGCGGAAGAGCTTCGGGCGCAATGGTTTCGGCGACGATCGCGCGAAGGACGGCGACGATCGCGCCGAGGGCAAGGACTTCGAGCGGTCGGAGCGGTCCGAGGAGCGTGGCGACCGGGATCGTTCGGAACGGTCGTACGACGGCGGCAAGGATCGGCGGCGTGGCGGCGAAGGCGCCCGGGCCGGCGGCGGGCGTCCGGGTGAGCGGCGTTCGGGTCGTCCCGACGAGCCCGCGCTGCCCGACGACGTGCAGGCCTCCGATCTGGAACCGGCCGTCCGCCGCGACCTGCTGAGCCTGGACAAGAGCAATGCCGAGTCGGTGGCCCGCCATCTGGTGATGGTCGCCCAGCTGCTGGACGAGGATCCGGAACTGGCGCTCGCGCACGCCCGCGCGGCCCGCCAGCGCGCCGGCCGCATCGCCGTGGTGCGGGAGACCGCCGGTGTGGCGGCCTATCACGCAGGTGAATGGGCCGAGGCGCTCTCGGAACTGCGCACCGCCCGCCGCATGTCCGGCGGTTCCGGCCTGCTGGCCGTCATGGCCGACTGCGAACGCGGCCTGGGCCGCCCGGAGCGCGCCATCGAACTCGGCCGCAGCGACGAAGCCCGCGCCCTGCAGGGTGACGAGGCGACCGAACTGCGCATCGTCGTCGCCGGCGCCCGCATGGACCTCGGCCAGTACGACCAGGCCGTGGTGACCCTGCAGACCGCCGAACTGGATCCCGCCCGCACCGGCTCCGCCGCGGCCCGCCTCTTCTACGCCTACGCCGAGGCCCTCCTCGCCGCCGGCCGCGCCGAGGAAGCGCTCACCTGGTTCATGAACGCCGCCTCCGCCGACCTCGACGGCGAGACCGACGCCGAGGACCGCGCCGCCGACCTGGCCGAGGGCAACACGGGCGACCGCGCTGCCTGGGACATCGACGACGCCGACGAGGACGACGACTCGGACGAAGACGACTCGGACGACGAGGCCGCCGATGACGCAGGTGCCGACGACTACGACGGCGACCTGGCCGCCGATGACGCCGCCCCCGCTCTCGACGAGGATGCGGCCGCCGCCGACTCGCGCCGCAGCACCGTGGCCGAGGACGCGGAGACCGCGGCCGACGCCGAAGACATCGACGACGCCGCCGACGTGATCGACGACGATGACGACGACGCGGACGCGCCTGCGACACAACCTGCCTCGGCCACTGGCGACCCGGAAACCGACGCGCGTTCCGAGAAGTCCTCGGAGAACTGAGCGACGTAAAACGCTGGTGAAAACGACCGCGTGGCAACCCGACCGGGCCGCCACGCGGTCGTTTTGTATTCGCTGAGCAGGCGTACGTCCGCCGTGCTCCGGTTCCGGCGCAATGGACGTCCGCCGGTGCGCCCCTTGCGGGGACCGGCTCGAGTGCGATGCCACCGTCGCACTGTTCGCGCCGCCGGCGGCATCGGCCCGGCACGAATCCGCTGATCCGGTTGGCGGCGTGGTGTAGGTCGGGTCCACGGGCGGAAGGATGCAGCCGGTACGGCAGGCCGGGGGTCTGCCGTAGTGAAGCCCAGCCTGTCCAGCGGCGCCCTCAGCCGGACTGGCTCGAGTGGGATGCCACCGTCGCGTCGTGCGCCCGCCGGCGGCAGCGGCCGGGTACGGATCGGTGTGACCCGCTGTTCCGGTGGGGTGGTGCGGTAGGCCAGGATTACAAGCGGCGGCAGGATGCGGCCGGTGCGGGCACGCCGGGGTGGACGGCGGGCGCGTGGAACTGTTCGGTGAGAGCGAGAGGGCGTCACATGCGGCTACGGGATCGATTCGGGGCACTGCTGCTGGATCTGGACGGCACGCTGTTCCGTGGACATGATCCGATTCCCGGTGCGCCCGAGGCGCTTTCGGGGGACGGTACGGATCAGCGGCTGGTGTATGTGACCAATAACGCGAGCCGGTCGGCCGCGGGGGTGGCGCACCATCTGCGCGAAATGGGTTATCCCGCAACCGAGGACGAGGTGGCGACGAGCGCTCAGGCCGCCGCGCATCTGCTGGCGAAGCGATTGGGGCCGGGGTCCACGGTGCTCGTGGTGGGCACCGATGATCTCGTGGCGGAAGTGGAGAACGTAGGGCTGCAGGCGATCCGGCGCTTCGACGGCGTGGTGCCGGACGCCGTCGTGCAGGGGCATTCGCCGCTCACCGCGTGGGCCGATCTCGCCGAGGCCGCCTACGCCCTGCGCGGCGGAGCGCTGTGGGTGGCCGCGAACACCGATGCCACGCTGCCCAACGAACGCGGCCTGGCACCGGGCAACGGTTCCATGGTGGCGGCCTTGCGCACCGCGTCCGGCCGCGAACCGATCGTGGCGGGCAAGCCGTTCGCGCCCCTGCTGGAGGAGGCCATCACCCAGGGCGGGACGCGCGATGCCCTGGTGGTCGGCGACCGTCTGGATACCGATATCGACGGCGCGCACACGGTCGGCCTGCCGTCGCTGATGGTCCTCACCGGCGTCAGTACGCTCGCGGATCTGCGCAACCAGCCGCGCACCCAGCTGCCCACCTATGTCGGGGAATCCCTCGACGCCCTCAATCACCCTGTCGCGGCGGCGCTGCCGGACCTGACGAACGGCGCGGATATCGCCGACGGGCTGGCGGAGCTGCTGCGCGCCAACCCGGGCCGGGCCATCGCCGTGGCCGCCCCGCCCGCCGCGCAGGGCTGATCCGGTACGCCTACAACGGCTTCCGCGCCTCGACCAGGGTGCGAGCGGAGTACGCGACGAAGGGTCCTTCGGCGCTGATCCGCTCGTGCAGCATGCGCAGCCGGTACAGGTATTCCTCCACGGTGAACCCGGGCACCATCCAGATCACCTTGCGCAGGAAGTAGATCACCGCGCCGATATCGTGGAACTCCATCCGCAGCCGCTCGGTGCGCAATTGCACGATGTCGAGCCCGGCGGCCCGGGCATCGGCGGCCTCCCGCTCCGGATCGCGCTGCAATCGCGCTTCCGGCTGCGGCCCGAGGAAGTACTCGACGAGCTCGAAAACACTGGCGGGCCCGACATGCTGGGCGAAGTACGCGCCACCGGGTTCCAGCACACGCGCGATCTCCGCCCACCAGATAGTGGCCGGATGCCGGCTGGTGACCAGATCGAAGGCATTGGCGGCGAACGGCAGTGGCGGTTCGTCCGGATCGGCCACCACCACCGCGCCGCGCGGATGCAGCAGCCGCGTCGCCTTCTCCAGATTGGGCGGCCAGGATTCGGTGGCGACCATGGTGGGCGGCAGCAGCGGCGCTTCCGCCAGCACCTCGCCGCCGCCGGTCTGGATATCGAGGGCGGCCCGGGCGACGGCCAGCCGCGACGCCTGCTGCCGCTGATACCCCCAGGACGGCCGCGCCTCGGTCGCGCGCCCGGCGAGCCAGGAGAAGTCCCACCCGTCCACCGATACCGCGGCGGCTTCGGTCACCAGATCATCGAAGTTGCGGTCCATTTGCTCCATGCTGGCACAGCCGCGCAACAGACTTTTCCGGCGCGCGGTGAGGATGCCGGCGCGGGCGGGTCGGCGGCGGGATCGGATGCGGCACGGGTACGTGTGTTCGAATGGGAGTTCGGGTAGCGTTGTCGCCACGATGAACATGCCCACGCCCCGCCCGCCGATGCCCGCGCCGGGACCCCGCCCCGGGGTGCCGCTGCCCGGGCAGCACCTTGCGGGCGCGAATCAGGAATTCGCCGACCCGCAGCGAGTACAGGCGGAGGTGGACGCGCTGCTGGCCGAATTGGCGGCGGGCGCACGGGATTCGGCCGATGCAGGCACGGACCTGATGCGGCGCGCCAAGATTCTGGAGCAGGCGCACGACGTGCTGGTGCAGGCCCTGGCCACGGTGGACAAGATCTGAGGTGGCCAGGCGCGCGCGAGTGGACGCGGAACTGGTTCGTCGCGGATTGGCGCGGTCGCGGGAACACGCGGTCGAACTGATCACGGCGGGTCGCGTCCTGATCAATGGAACGGTCGCCACCAAGGCGGCGACGGGCGTCGAGACGGGGACGCCGCTGCTGGTCCGGGAGGAACCGGACGAAGTGCAGTGGGCTTCGCGCGGCGCGCACAAACTCCTCGGCGCCCTGGCGGCGTTCGAACCGCTGGGCGTCTCGGTCGACGGTAAACGCTGCCTCGATGCCGGCGCCTCGACCGGCGGCTTCACCGATGTGCTGCTGTCCAAGGGCGCGCAGGAAGTGGTGGCCGCCGATGTCGGCTACGGCCAGCTGATCTGGCGCCTGCAGAACGATGATCGCGTCCGGGTGCACGACCGCACCAATGTGCGTTCCCTCACCCCCGAACTCATCGGCGGCACAGTCGATCTCGTCGTCACCGACCTCTCTTTTATCTCCCTGGCCCTGGTGCTGCCCGCGCTGGCGGCCTGCGCCGCCCCGGGCGCGGACCTGCTGCCGATGGTCAAGCCGCAGTTCGAGGTCGGCAAGGACCGCGTGGGTTCCGGTGGCGTGGTGCGGGATCCGGCCCTGCGCGCCGAAACCGTGCGCGAAGTCGCCGCCGCCGCAGCGAAACTGGGTTTGCGCACCATGGGCGCCACCGCCAGCCCGCTGCCCGGTCCCTCCGGCAATGTCGAGTACTTCCTCTGGCTGCGCAAAACCGGCGGCCCGGCGGATTCCGATGCGGTGGCCGGCGCGGCCGAGAACGACGCCGAGACCGCCGGTGACCGCCGTGACGGCGCGTCCGCCGGCTCCTACACATACGATTCTGACGAGGCGGCGCGGGTGGCGGCGCTGATCGATCGGGCGGTGCAGGAGGGTCCACAGTGAACGCGGCGAGCACGACCAGGGAGATTCTGCTGGTCGCGCATCCGGGACGGCCCGAACTCATCGAGACCGCGCATCGCGTCGCGAAGATATTCGACGCCGCGGGCATCGGGTTGCGGGTGCTCGAGGACGAGGCCTACAGCACGCGTTTCGATCTGAACGATCGGGGCGAAGCGGACGGCTACCCGTTCCGGGTGATGGAGCACGGACCGGACGCGGCCGTCGGCTGCGAGATGGTGCTGGCGCTCGGCGGGGACGGCACGTTCCTGCGCGCGGCCGAATTGGCGCGCAGCGCGTCGGTGCCGGTGCTGGGCATCAATCTGGGCCGGATCGGGTTCCTGACCGAGGCCGAGGCCGAACATCTGGACGAGGCGCTCGCGCAGGTCGTGCATCGCGATTACACCGTCGAACAGCGCATGACCATCGATGTCAGTGTGCGCGTGGATGATCAGGTGGTGGAACGCGGCTGGGCGCTGAACGAGGCAAGCATCGAGAACGCCGCCCGCATGGGCGTGCTCGAGGTGGTGCTCGAGGTCGACGCGCGCCCGGTGTCCGCTTTCGGCTGCGACGGCGTCCTGATCGCCACCCCGACCGGTTCCACCGCTTACGCTTTCAGCGCCGGCGGCCCCATCGTGTGGCCGGAACTCGAAGCGCTGCTGGTCATCCCGAGCAATGCCCACGCCCTGTTCGCGCGGCCCCTGGTCACCAGCCCGGAGTCGCTGATCGCGGTGGAAACCGTTGCCACGGGCCACGATGCGATAGTTTTCCTCGACGGCCGACGCACCCTCGCATTGCCGCGGGGCGGCCGGGTCGAGGCGGTCCGCGGGACCGAGCCGGTGCGCTGGGTGCGTTTGGATTCCGCGCCCTTCGCCGACCGGATGGTGCGCAAGTTCCAGTTGCCCGTGACAGGCTGGCGGGGCCGCCCGTCTGCACGAACGGAGAGCACGAGTGCTGACAGAGATCAGGATTGACGGACTCGGCGTAATTTCCACCGCCACCGCGCAATTCCATGAAGGTTTGACCGTTCTGACCGGTGAGACCGGTGCGGGCAAGACCATGGTGGTCACCAGCCTGCACCTGCTCAGCGGGGCGCGCGCCGACGCGGGCCGGGTCCGGCTGGGGGCCTCGCGGGCGGTGGTCGAGGGCCGCTTCACCGTCGAGGAGGTGCACGACAGCGCCCGCGCCGAGGTCGAGGAGGTCCTCGAAGCCTCCGCCGCCGAGAAGGACGACGACGGCAGCATCATCGCGGTGCGCACCGTCGGCAGCGACGGGCGCTCGCGGGCACACCTGGGCGGGCGCAGCATTCCGGCTTCCGTGCTCTCGGATTTCACCACGCCGCTGCTCACCGTGCACGGCCAGAACGATCAGCTGCGCCTGCAGCGCCCGGACCAGCAGTTGCACGCACTGGACCAGTTCGCCGCCGATGCCGTGGCCCCGCTGCTGTCGAAGTATCAGAAGGCGCGGCGCAAATGGCTCGACGCCCGCAACGAACTGCTGGAACGCACCGCGCGCAGCCGCGAACTGGCCCTGGAAGCCGATCGGCTGACCCAGTCGCTGGCCGAAATCGACGCCATCGCACCGCAACCCGGCGAAGATGTGCACCTGGTCGACGAAGTGCGGCGATTGTCGGATCTGGATTCGCTGCGCGAAGCCGCCGCCACCGCCCACGACGCCCTCGCCGGTCCCGCCGACGCGCCCGGGGAGAGCTCCGGCGCGCTGGATCTGCTCGGCACCGCCCGCGCCCGCATCGAAGCCGCCGAGGATCCCGCCCTGGCGGTGCTGGGTCCCCGTCTGGGCGAGGCGATTTCGGTGGTGGTGGATCTGGCCACCGAACTCAGCTCCTACCTGTCGGATCTGCCGTCCGATCCGGGCGCACTGGACACCATGCTGGTGCGGCAGGCCGAACTCAAGACGCTCACCAGGAAATACGCCCCGGATATCGACGGCGTCATCAAATGGGCCGATGAGGCGCGGACCCGCCTGGAATCCCTGGACGTGTCCGAGGAAGCCTTGTCCGCCATGGCGAAAGACGTCGAAGCGGCCGCCGAGAAGGTGCGCGAGACCGCCAAGAAACTGACCGCCGCGCGCACCAAGGCCGCGGGCAAGCTCGCGTCCGCCGTGAGCACCGAACTGGGCGGTCTGGCGATGGGCCGGGCCCGCCTGGAGGTGCTGGTGCAGCCGATGCCCGCGGGCCCACAGGATTCCGCGCCGCTCACCATCGACGGCCAGGAACTGCACGCCGGGTCAACCGGGGTGGACGAGGCCGAGTTCCGGCTCGCCGCGCACTCCGGCGCACAGCCGCTGCCCTTGAGCCGCAGCGCCTCCGGCGGTGAACTCTCGCGCATCATGCTCGCCCTGGAAGTGGTGCTGGCCAGTTCCGAACACGGCACGACCATGGTGTTCGACGAGGTCGACGCCGGCGTCGGCGGTCGCGCCGCGGTCGAAATCGGCCGTCGCCTGGCCCGTTTGGCGCGTACCCACCAGGTCATCGTGGTCACCCACCTGCCGCAGGTGGCGGCCTTCGCCGACACCCACCTGGTGGTGGACAAGGTCGATGACGGCAAGGGTGTCAAGTCCGGTGTCCGCGCGCTCACCCAGGACGAGCGGGTCGTCGAATTGGCGCGCATGCTGGCCGGTTTGGGCGATACCGAGACCGGACGCGCGCACGCGTGGGAACTTCTCACCACCGCCCATGCCGAAAAGGTCGCGGCGGCAGGGTAGCTTCTTCGGCGATGACCGAAAAAGCCTGGAACTTCGCCGATCCGCCGACCGTCGCCGTCTTCGTCGACCAGCGCATTCTGCGCGACGGTGACTGGATCGCCTATGTGACGCACGACGACAGCGACGCCGCCTGGCAGTTCCACACCGCCGGACCGGATCTGGCGCACGCCCTGCTGGTGGAATTGTCGGAAGTGGTGGAACGCGATCCGACCGTCGCGGAGCTGGCGAACCTGCCCTACGGCTGGATCGCGCGCCGCTCGGAGGCGGGCGCGCCGTGGGAATGGGCGCCCAGCACTCCGGAAGCGGGCGTGTCCTGCGTCAATCGGCCGGTGGCGCTGCGGCTTCGGCGAGCGCGGCGCGGACGATGGCGCGGGAAGACCAGGCCATGAGCTCGGCCGCGGCCTCCTGATCGAGGCCGCAGGTATCGCGCGTGCTCACCACCGCCTCTACCCCGAACACCAGCGCCAGCGCCTGGGCGAGGCGTTCCAGTTGCTCGGGTGAGAGCCGGTCCGCCGCCGGTCGCACTGCGGCGCGGGCCATTTCGAGCCGGGTGGTGCCGCGGATCGGCACCCGTTCCGATTCCGGCAATTCGTACTGATCGAACCAGCGGTCCAGGGTGGCGCGCAGCACGGTCCGCCACAGCACCTCGTCGGCCAGCTGCATGTGTGCGGTCTTGCGCACCAGCGCCACGACCCGTTCCTCGACGTCTCCCTCCAGCTCGTCGAGCACCTTGAAGAACTCGTTCCGCAGCGTCAGCTCGCGGGTGGCCAGGTCGGCCCACAGCGATTGCGGATTCGGGAAGTACCGGTAGGCGGTGGCCGGGGAGACCCGCGCGGCGGCCGCGACCTCGGCGATGGTGGGGGAGCGGCCCTCCTTGGCGAGGGTGACGGCGGCGTCGAGCAATGCCTCCCGGGTGCGCATCTTCTGATTTTGTCTGCCACTCGTGAGAAATTTCTCTTGACGTGAGAAACTCATCTCACGAAGATAGCAGAGTCTCACAAACACGGGAGGATGCGTGATGACGACCAAGGATGAAATGGATCGGATCTTCGCCCGGCACTGCGCGGCGGAGGCGGACAAGGACATCGGCGCGATTCTGGACACGCTGACCGACGACGTCGAACACGACGCGGTGGGCGATCCGCGAGGGGTATTGCGCGACAAGACCGCGATCGCCGAACGCTATCGCGATATCTTCGACGCCCTCGACGAGGACAAGATGGAGACCGTGCACCGGTACTACGGCGAGGATTTCTTCGTCGACGAATCGCACTGGTACGGCCGTGTCGTCGGCGATTTCATGGGGGTTCCGGGCGGCGGGCGGCCGGTGGACTTCCGGATCCTGCACGTCTGCGAGATTCGCGACGGGCGGATGAGCCGCGAGAACGTCTGGCTCGATGTCGCCGCCATCATGCAGCAACTGGCGTCGGCCCAGTAGTCTGCGAACAATTCAACTTCGACGGGGAGGATTTTCCATGTCCAGCAATCGAATCCGCCGGATGGCCGCCGCCGCGCTCGCCGGCGTGGCACTGGTCTCGGGCGCCGCGGCCACCGCCGGCGCGGCGCCGCGGCATTCCGGGACGGCTGCCCAGATCGCGCAGCAGGCCGGCGATCTGGGGCCGTTCGCCCAGGAGAGCGAATGCCTGGCCCGCGGTAACCGGGGCATCGAGAACGGCGAGTGGAACGACTACGAATGCGTCGGCGGCGCCGGCAACTGGACCGTGGTGCCGAAGTAGGGAACTACTTGAGGGCCTTGCGGACGCCGCCGATCAGGGCGTTCGTGAGGCCCTTCAGGCCGATCTCGAGGACCTTGCCCGGCACGGGCAGGCTGGGCTCGGACTCCATGGTGTAGACGATCTTGGTGCCGCCGGGGGCGTCGGCGAAGGTGATGGTGCCGACGTGGCGCTTCACCGGCGCGCCGGCGATGACCCGGTAGACCATCTTCTCGCCGGGGACGAGTTCGGTGGTCTCCTCGGTGACGCCGACACCGGCCAGGCCCAGGTGGTACTGCGCGCCGACGCCGGAGGGCACGCCCGCGCCGGGCTTCTTCAGCGAGATCTGGATGGGCAGATACGGGGTGAGGCTGTCGCGCTCGCTGAACAGCTTGAAGACGACGTCGCGGGGGGCCGAGAGGACGGTCTCGACAGTGGTGCTGGTCATGGTCGGCAGCATATCCTTACTCGCCGGTAAGGCGACAGGGCGCAGTCGGACAATCCGGCGCAACAGGGACATTCGGGCGCGGCCGCCCGGCATCACTGTGACGAATGGCGGGACGCGCGCGGCGCGCCTCCACCAAAGGTTGAGACTTTCGAGCAATCATCGAGCGTTATGAAGATGCTGGCCTTGCTGTCGCGCAATACCGAAACGCTGCCTGGTCTGACCGGGATGGCCCGGGTCGACCGCAATACCAGGCGTTTGCTGCAGCGTGTCGGACCCGGCGACGTGGTCGTCCTCGACGAGATGGACCTGGACCGGCTCACCGCCGACCGGCTCGTCGAAGCCGGGGTGGCGGTGGTGGTGAACGCCTCGCCGTCGATCTCCGGGCGCTATCCCAATCTGGGGCCGGAAGTCCTGGTGGCCAATGGGATCGTGCTGCTCGACGCGGTCAGCTCCGATGTCTTCACCAAGATCAAGGACGGCGCCAAGGTGCGCGTCGCCGACGGCGTGGTCTACGCCGACAAGGTCTCCAAGAAGGAACCCGAGGCGCTCGTCGAGGGCATCGAGCTCACCGAGGCCGGGATCGCGGAACGCATGATCGAGGCGCGCAACGGCCTCGCCGATCATCTGGAAGCGTTCGCGGGCAACACCATCGAGTTCATCCGCACCGAAAGTTCCTTGCTGATAGACGGAATCGGGGTGCCGGAGGTCGTACTCGACATGAAGAAGCGGCATGTCGTGATCGTCGCCGACGCACCCGACCATGCCGAGGACCTGAAACGGATCAAGCCGTTCATCAAGGAGTACGCGCCCATCCTGATCGGCGTGGGCCGCGGCGCGGATACCTTGACGCGCAACGGATATCGGCCCGACCTGATCGTCGGCGACCCGGAGGAGATCACCGCCACCACGCTCAAATGCGGCGCGGAAGTCATCCTGCCGGCCGATACCGACGGGCACGCAAAGGGTTTGGAGCGCATCCAGGATCTGGGCATCGGCGCCACCACCTTCCCGTCCTCGGGCGCGCCCGCCGATCTGGCGCTGCTGCTGGCCGGGCATCACGGGGCGTCGCTCATCGTGACCGTCGGCGCGGCGGCGTCCCTGGACGACTTCTTCGATCGCGGCCGGCGCGACTCGAATCCGGCGACCTTCCTGACCCGCCTCAAACTGGGCACGCGGCTGATGGATGCGAAAGCCGTTGCGGCGCTGTACCGTCACCGGGGTTCCGGGTGGGCCGTCGCACTGGTGGTGCTGGCCGCGCTGGTCGCCATCGTGGTCGCTTTGCTGGCCACCCACATGGGCGGTGAGCTGACCACCTCGGTCGCGCACAGCTGGGATCGTTTCTCGCTCTGGGTTCAGGGACTTCTCGACAAGCCGAGGTAGGGGCCGCATGATCTCGTTTCGCCATCACGCCGTATCGCTCGCCGCGGTCTTCCTCGCGCTGGCGCTCGGTGTGGTACTCGGCACGCGCACCCACGGGGACGGGTTGTTTCCGGGCACGGGGGACCGGCAGAAGCTGGACGCGCTGGCCGCCGAGAACGCCCGGCTCGCCGAACAGGTGAAAGCGTCGGACGCGTTCCTGGCTGGGGCGGCGGGCAAACTGCTGGCGGGCAGCCTCGCCAATCGCAGCGTGCTGGTGTTCACCGCGCCCGACGCCGAGAACGCCGACGCCGACGCGGTGACGGCCGCGCTGGCCAATGCCGGGGCCACCGTCACCGGACGGGTCGGGCTCACCGGTGCTTTCGCCGATTCCGCCGAGGGCGATCGGCTGCGGACCGCCCTGGTGAACGTGGTGCCCGCGGGCGCCCAGCTGAAGATCGACGCGGCGGATCAGGGCAGTCTGGCGGGCGACCTGCTCGGCCAGACGCTGCTGACCGATCCGGCCGGACAGCCGCGCGGCACCGCGCAGGAACGCGGGCTGGCCCTCGAGACGCTGCGCGGCGGCGGGTTCCTGAACTTCACCGAACTGCAGCCCGCGCAGCTGGCGGTGCTGGTGGTCGGCGACGGGGCCAAATCCGAGGAGAACAATCGCGGCACCATCCTGGCCCGATTCGCCGGCGGATTGCGCTCGCACAGCGCAGGTGTGGTGCTGGCGGGTCGCTACGGCGCCGCCGAAGGTCCGGGGCCGATCGCGGTGGCGCGTTCGGAGGCCGGGCTGTCCGCGGTCACCACCGTCGACAATCTCGACCACGAGATCGGGCGCATCACCACCGTGCTCGGGCTCACCGAGCAGTTGAGCGGTGGCACCGGCCGATACGGCACCGGGGCGAAGGCGACCTCGCTCACAGTCGCGGCCATGCCGCGCTGAGCGAATCCGCACGCCGCGCCGCCGGATCCACCCTCAGCGGCCGGAAATGTAGCCGGGCGGGGCGGGAATCGAGCCAATCGTGAGCAACCGGTGTGCGTGGCATTCGATCGGCATCCCGAATCCGTGTTACCGTGAAGTCCCGTGGGTCAATCACGGATTCCGGCGCGCGCGGCCACGAAACACATCTTCGTCTCCGGCGGTGTCGCCTCTTCACTCGGTAAGGGACTGACCGCCTCCAGCCTCGGTCAGCTGCTCACGTCACGCGGTCTTCGCGTCACCATGCAGAAGTTGGATCCGTACCTGAACGTCGATCCCGGCACCATGAACCCCTTCCAGCACGGTGAGGTGTTCGTGACCGAGGACGGCGCGGAAACGGATCTCGATGTCGGACACTACGAACGCTTCCTCGATCGAGATCTATCGGGTGACGCCAATGTCACCACCGGTCAGGTCTATTCGAAGGTGATCGCCAAGGAGCGCCGGGGCGAATACCTCGGCGACACCGTGCAGGTGATCCCGCACATCACCGACGAGATCAAGAGCCGCATCCTCGCCATGTCGGGGCCGGACCTGCACGGGCAGGTGCCGGATGTGGTGATCACCGAGATCGGTGGCACCGTCGGCGATATCGAGTCGCAGCCGTTCCTCGAGGCGGCGCGGCAGATCCGCCACGAGGTGGGCCGGGACAATTGCTTCTTCCTGCACGTCACGCTGGTGCCCTACCTGGGTCCCTCGGGCGAGCTGAAGACCAAGCCGACCCAGCATTCGGTGGCGGCGCTGCGCAATATCGGTATCCAGCCCGACGCGCTCATCCTGCGCTGCGACCGCGAGGTGCCGCAGGGGCTCAAGAACAAGATCGCGCTGATGTGCGACGTCGATGTCGACGCCTGCATCTCGACGCCCGACGCGCCGTCGATCTACGACATTCCGAAGGTGCTGCACCGCGAGGGCCTGGACGCGTACGTGGTGCGCCGTCTCGGGCTGCCCTTCCGCGATGTGGACTGGACCGTGTGGGGCGACCTGCTGGACCGGGTGCACAATCCGCGCGAACAGGTCACCGTCGCGCTGGTCGGCAAGTACGTCGATCTGCCGGACGCCTACCTCTCGGTCACCGAGGCGCTGCGGGCCGGTGGTTTCGCCGCGCAGGCCAAGGTGAACATCCGCTGGGTGCAGTCCGACGAATGCGAGACCGAAGCCGGTGCGCGTCAGCATCTTTCCGATGTGGACGGCGTGCTGATCCCGGGCGGGTTCGGCATTCGCGGCATCGAGGGCAAGGTCGGGGCGATCAAGTACGCCCGCGAGCGCGGCATTCCGCTGCTGGGTCTGTGCCTGGGCCTGCAGTGCGTGGTCATCGAGGCGGCGCGTTCGGTCGGCATGACCGATGCCAACTCGACCGAGTTCGAACCGGACGTCAAGTACCCGGTCATCTCGACCATGGCCGATCAGGAGCAGATCGTGGCCGGCGAGGCCGATCTGGGCGGCACCATGCGGCTCGGCGCGTATCCGGCTGTGCTGGAGAAGGGTTCGGTGGTCGCGGCGGCCTACGGCGAGACCGAGGTGTCCGAGCGGCACCGGCATCGCTTCGAGGTCAACAACAAGTTCCGCGACAAGATCGCCAAGAGCGGCCTGAAGTTCTCCGGCACCTCGCCCGACGGCCACCTGGTCGAGTTCGTCGAGCTGCCGCAGGACAAGCACCCGTTCTTCGTCGCCACCCAGGCGCATCCGGAACTCAAGTCGCGTCCGACCCGCCCGCACCCCCTCTTCGCCGCGCTGATCCAGGCCGCCCTGAAATACCAGGCCGCCCTGCAGCTTCCGGTGGAGATCCCCGCTTCGGTTCCGGCCGATGAGGGTGAGAAAGTGTCTAAATGACATCCTCGCAAGGCGATAAGGGCGCGGAATCGGTTGATTCCGCGCCCGGTTCGCACGAGTTCGACACCGTTTCGAGCCGCACCGTCTACTCGGGCGCCATCCTGGCCCTGCGCCTGGACCAGGTCGTCATGCCCGGCGGCAAGATCGCCGAACGCGAAGTGATCGAACACCACGGCGCGGTAGCCGTTGCCGCCGTAGACGACAAGGGCAACCTGGTCCTCATCAACCAGTACCGCCACCCGATCGAACGCCGCCTCCTCGAACTCCCCGCCGGCCTCCTCGACAAACAAGGCGAGGACCCCCTCGAAGCCGCGAAGCGCGAACTGGCCGAGGAAACCGGCCTCGCCGCCCGCGAATGGTCGGTCCTGGTCGACGTGGCCCTGTCCCCGGGTTTCACCGACGAGGCCCTCCGCGTCTACTACGCCACCGACCTCTACGAAACCCACCAGCCCGCCCCCGAAGGCGAAGAAGCCGACCTCCAGGTCCTCCGGGTCCCCCTGGAAGAAGCCGTCCGCCGAGCCCTCGCCGGCGAAATCACCAACGCCACCGCCGTCGCCGGCGTCCTGGCCCTCACCACTGCCCGAGCCACCGGCGCCGAACTCCGCCCGGCCGACGCCCCATGGCCGGGCATGCCCACGGCCTTCCTCGATCGCAAAGCCGCACAGGCGTAATCCGCACTGCCGCGCCTACGCGTCGCGCTGCCCGAACACACCGCGTGGATCGCGATCGGCTCGGCTGTCGGTGGGGGCTGCCATGATGGGCGGCATGCCCGGATGCTCGCCGTGCTGACACGGCAGATCGATGCTTACCTCGACCATTTGGCGGTCGAGCGGGGTGCCGCGCGCAATACGCTGGCGGCTTATCGGCGGGATCTGGAGCGGTACAGAGCTTTTCTGACGGGGCGGGGGGTCGAGACGCTGGCCCGGGTGTCGGAGACCGATATCGGGGAATTCGTGGTGGCGTTGCGGGCGGGGGATGGCGAGCATCCGGCGTTGGCGGCTAGTTCGGCGGCGCGGGCGTTGGTGGCGGTGCGGGGGTTGCATCGGTTCGCGACGGCGGAGGGGATTACCGAGGGGGATGTGGCGCATCCGGTGAAGCCGCCCGCGCCGGCGCGGCGGTTGCCCAAAGCGCTGCCTTATGAGCAGGTTTCGCGGTTGCTGGAGGCTGCCGGGGGAGAATTGGCGGAGGGGCCGCGAGGGCTGCGGGATCGGGCGTTGCTGGAGTTGCTGTATTCGACGGGGGCGCGGATTTCCGAGATCACCGGGCTGGATGTGGATGACATCGATGCGGATGAGCGGGCAGTGGTGTTGCGGGGCAAGGGCGGTAAGCAGCGGATGGTGCCGATCGGGCGGCCTGCGCTGGCTGCCGTCGACGCTTATCTGGTGCGGGGGCGGCCTGCGCTCGCGTTGCGCGGGCGGGGGATTCCGGCGCTGTTCCTGAACCATCGCGGGGGGCGACTATCGCGCCAAACCGCTTGGCAGATCTTGCAATCCGCGGCCGAGCGGGCGGGGATCGCGGCGCAGGTCTCGCCGCACACACTGCGGCATTCGTTCGCCACGCATCTGCTGGACGGGGGAGCGGACGTGCGGGTGGTGCAAGAGTTGCTCGGTCATGCCTCGGTGACGACGACGCAGATCTATACGCTGGTCACGGTCGGTACGTTGCACGAGGTCTGGGCGACCGCGCATCCGAGGGCGCGATAGGCGATGATCATCGCCAGCCTTCGGCGGCACGGCGTTTGATCGTCTCGATGGCCGCCTCGGCCTCGGCCTGGGACACCTCGATGTAGTCGCTGTCGTTGTGGCCGAGCCAGTACCGGTAGAAGAATTCGGTCGGGGCCCAGCCGCCCAGTTTGAATCGATAGGACTCCGAACGGGTAACCCCGTCCACCTCGTACCGGCGCATGACCGCGGCCGGTTCGGGGCGAACATCGCTGAGCTTGAAATAGAATCGCAAATTCTCCATGGTGGAGTCCTACCGGGTTTTCGCGGGCAGCGGGAGGGGACATGGCCGGGTTCGATCGGGCCGATTCGCATGTATCTCGGTTGATCTGCTGGAATCCTGGTCGGTACCCCGTAACCTGCTGTCCCACAACCGAAGAATGCCCTCGACCGGCCACGAGACCGGAAAGGGGCCTTCTGCACCCACCCTGAAGTGCAGGTTTAGGGCGCGTGTCCGAACATAGGTCTTGCGCGAACAGACGGTAGCGTCTAGTAGGGACCGGTCCGCACACGCGGCCGGGCGCGCCGTCCACCGGCACACCAGCTGCGGGCGGGGCAAGGGCAGGAACGTCGAAGGAGCAGCGGACGTGACGACTACCGGTGGTGCGGGCCAGCGGATCGAAACCGCCGCGCAAACCCTGTGGGAGGCCGCGGATGTGGCCCCCAGCGCGGAACTCGGTCCGACCGGGCGTCCCTTGCGTGAGATCCCCGAACCCGGCGCGCCGGACCATTCCGGCGACGCGCTGATCGTGGCCATGTGCAATCAGAAGGGCGGGGTGGGCAAGACCACCTCGACCATCAATCTCGGTGCGGCGCTGGCCGAATGCGGGCGGCGGGTGCTGCTGGTCGATCTCGATCCGCAGGGCGCGCTGTCGGCGGGTCTCGGTGTGGCGCACCACGATCTCGACCTGACCGTCCACAATCTGCTGATCGGCAACGGCAAGGTCCGCGTCGACGACGTGCTGATGAACACCAAGGTCGAGAACATGGACCTGCTGCCGTCCAATATCGACCTGTCCGCCGCGGAGATCCAGCTCGTCAACGAGGTGGGGCGGGAACAGACGCTCGGTCGCGCGCTGGCGCCGCTACGCAGCCGCTACGACTACATCCTCATCGATTGCCAGCCGTCCCTGGGCCTGCTCACCGTGAACGCGCTGGCCTGCTCCGACGGCGTCATCATTCCGATGGAATGCGAGTACTTCTCACTGCGCGGCCTGGCGTTGCTGAACGATACCGTCGAGAAGGTCAGGGACCGGTTGAATCCCGAGCTGACCCTGTACGGCATCGTGGTCACCATGTTCGATGCCCGTTTGCTGCATTCGCGTCAGGTCATGACGCGCGTGGTGGAGGTGTTCGGCGACCTCGTGTACGACACGGTGATCTCGCGGACCGTGCGTTTCCCGGACGCCAGCGTCGCCGGTGAGCCCATCACCACCTGGGCTCCGAAATCCGGTGGCGCCGAGGCCTATCGCGCCATGGCGCGGGAAGTCATACACCGGTCGGGCCGTTGAGCGATTCGCCAGACGCAGCGTCCGCGCCTGTATCGGCGGAGGCGGATTCCGCCGTGCCCGGGCCGGATTCGCCGGTGGACGGCGTGCTCGCCGATATCGCGGCGGCGGGGGAGCCCACGACCGCGGCTACCTCGGCAGCCGATGCCTCGCCCGCCGATACCCCTGCAACAACGGACAATTCGGGCACATCCGGCAAGTTCCATCTGACGCTCAGCAACTTTCAAGGCCCCTTCGACCTGCTGCTGCAGCTGATCAGCTCGCGCCGGCTCGACGTCACCGAGATCGCCCTGCACAAGGTGACCGACGAATTCATCGCCTACACCAAGGCTTTGACCGCCAGCCTGTCCGAGGAACAGGGCCTGCGCGCCGACAAGATCCTGGACCAGACCACCGAATTCCTGGTCATCGCAGCCACCCTGCTGGACCTCAAGGCCGCCCGCCTGCTGCCCTCCGGTGAGGTCACCGACGAGGAGGACCTGGAACTCCTCGAGGCCCGCGACCTGCTCTTCGCCCGGCTGCTGCAGTACCGCGCCTTCAAACAGGTGGCCGAACTGCTCGCCGAACTCGAGGCGGCGGCGCTGCAACGGTATCCGCGCGCGGTCGCCCTGGAAGATCGCTACCTGGAGCTGTTGCCCGACGTTACGCTGGGAGTTGACGCCGCCGGGTTCGCGCAGGTGGCCGCGGCGGCGTTCCGGCCGCGTCCGGCACCGCGGGTGGGTGTGGATCACATTCATCAACACACCATTTCGATCGCCGAGCAGGCCGCGCTGGTACTGGAAATGCTGAAAAGCCGTGGGGCGGGCGGCTGGACGACCTTCCACGAACTGTGCGCCGACTGCGAATCGCCGATCCAGATCGTGGCGCGCTTCCTGGCGCTGCTGGAGCTGTACCGCGGCAAGACGATCGAATTCGAGCAGCCCGACCCGCTGGGCCCGCTCTCGGTCAGCTGGATCGGCGAACTCGACGACCAGCCGCCCGCGCCGGTGACGATTGAGGAGGATTACGGGTGACCGAGGCAGTGCACGACGCCGCCACACCGCAGGACCGCGAGCCCGAGGCGGAGAACGTGACGAACGACGCACCGGTCATGTCCGATGCCGACGCCGCGGCGGCCGTGCTGGCCTTCGAGGACGATCCGGTGGCCGACGGAACCGCGGTCGAGGGGCAGGGCAGGTTCGGGACCGCCGGTGACGACGAGGAATCCGAGCAGCTCGGCGACGACGAATTCCGTTCCGCGCTCGAGGCCATGCTGCTGGTGGTGGACGCGCCCGCCCCGGCGGAACTGCTGGCCTCGGCGCTGAACGACACCACGCGCCGCGTCACCCAGGTGCTGCGCGAGATGTCGGCGGAATTGAACGTCCGCCGCAGTGGCATGGATCTCAGATTCGTCGGCGACGGCTGGCGTTACTACACACGGAATGAATACGCACCGTATGTGGAACGTATGCTGTTGGACGGCGCACGGTCGAAACTGACCCGGGCCGCTTTGGAAACACTGGCGGTGATCGCGTACCGTCAACCGGTTACCCGAGCCCGAGTCAGTGCGGTGCGCGGCGTGAATGTGGATGGTGTGATCCGGACCTTGCTGGCGCGAGGGCTGATCACGGAGGCCGGAACGGACCCGGAGACCAACGGCACTTTGTACAGCACCACCGAACTGTTCCTGGAACGGGTCGGCCTCGCGTCCCTGGCGGATCTGCCGCCGTTGGCGCCCCTGCTCCCGGGCGTCGACCTGATCGACGAGATCAACGAGAGCTTGGAAACCGATCCCCGGTTCACCAGGCTCAAAAAGCCCGCCGAGGCGGATATCGACCTCGGCACCGAAGATTGATTGGACAACGTGAATACTCCCGCTCGCCGAGATGGCACACCGGAACGTAGACAACGGGGATTCGAGCCGCAGGGCGGCTCGCGACCCACCCGCGGCCGGACCGACAGGTCCGCGCAGTCGCGCGGTGGCGGTTCGAACGATTCGCGCGGCGGCGCGGGCTACGGCGGCGGCCGTGGCGGCAGCGACTCGCGCGGTGGATCCGGCTCGTACGGCGGCAGCCGCGGCGGATCCGGATATGGCGATTCTCGCGGCGGATCCGGCTCGCGCGGTGGCGCGGGCTACAGCGATTCGCGCGGCGGTCGCGGTGGTAGTGGTTCGGGCTTCGGCGGTGGCCGTGGCAGTGACTCGCGTGGCGGCGCAGGCTACGGCGGTGGCCGTGGCGGTAGCGATGCGCGCGGTGGTTCCGGTTCGTATGGCGGCAGCCGTGGTGGATCCGGCTATGGCGATTCGCGCGGTGGCTCGGGTTACGGCGGTGCGCGCGGCGGTTCCGGCGCGGCCGGAAGTTCGCGTGGCGGAAGCGGTTACGGCAACTCCGGTGCGCGCGGCGGCTCCGGTTACGGTGACTCCCGCGGTGGTTCCGGCCAGGGCCGTACCGGATTCGGTTCGGACCGTTCGGGTTTCGGCCAGGATCGCAATGCCGCCCGCGGCCGGATCGGCGGCGGGCGGCCGCTGGCTCCGACCACCGCACCGGCGCGCAAGAAGCCGAAGCCGGAGCGTCAGGTGCAGGGCCCGGTGTTGATCAGCAATGCCAAGCCGGCGCGGCATCAGCACGTGGACGCCGAGCAGCAGCAGGGCCCGAAGAAGCTCCCGTGGGGCGAGGGCGAGCGGTTGCAGAAGGTGCTCGCCAAGGCCGGTGTGGCCTCGCGCCGCGCGGCCGAGGAGATGATCGAGGCCGGCCGCATCGAGGTCGACGGCAAGATCGTGCGCGAGCAGGGTCTGCGCATCGATCCGGAGAACGCGGTGGTGCGGGTCGACGGCATTCGCGTCGTGGTCCGCGACGAGCAGGTCTACCTGGCGCTGAACAAGCCCAAGGGCTGGCAGTCCACCATGTCCGACGAGCACGGCCGCCCCTGCGTCGGTGACATTGTCGCCGAGCGCATCGCCGCCGGTCAGCGCCTGTTCCACGTCGGCCGCCTGGACGCCGACACCGAGGGCCTGCTGCTGCTCACCAATGACGGCGATCTGGCGCACCGCCTGATGCACCCGTCGTTCGAGGTGTCCAAGACCTACCTGGCCACGGTCGACGGCGAGGTCAACGCCCGCTACGTCACCAAGCTGCTCAAGGACGGCGTCGAGCTCGAGGACGGTCCCGCCAAGGTGGACAAGTTCGTGGTGCTCGAGGTCGGCCAGGGCAAGTCGCTGGTGAAGGTGGTGCTGCACGAGGGCCGCAAGCACATCGTGCGCCGCCTGCTCGCCGCGGTCGATCACCCGGTGAAGGCGCTGGTCCGTACGCATATCGGCCCGGTCGCGCTCGGCGACCAGCGGCCCGGCACCCTGCGGGTGCTCGGCCGGGACGAAATCGGGAAGCTTTACGAGGCGGTGTCGTTGTGAACGGTGTGGGATTGATCGACACGACCGGTGCGCTGACCGGTTCGGCGCAGCTGGTCGTCGCCATGGACGGCCCGTCGGGCACCGGCAAGTCGAGCGTGTCGCGCTTGCTGGCGACCCGGCTCGGGGCCAGCTATCTCGATACCGGCGCCATGTACCGGGTCGCGACCCTGCGCGTGCTGCGCAGCGGCGTGGACCTCGACGATGCCGCCGCGATCGTGGTGGCCGTCAAGGAGTTGCCGCTGACCATCGGCACCGATCCGAGCCGCGAGGTGATCGAGCTCGACGGCGAGGACGTGTCGAACGAGATCCGCGGCAACGAGGTGACCAAGGCGGTGTCCGCGGTATCGGCGGTGCCGGAGGTGCGCGAGCAGCTGGTGGCCCTGCAGCGCGAGATCGCGTTCGCCGCCGGCCGGATCGTGGTCGAGGGCCGCGATATCGGCACGGTGGTGCTGCAGGACGCGGACGTCAAGATCTATCTGACCGCGTCCGCGGAGGCCCGTGCCTTCCGCCGGAACGCGCAGAACATCGCCGAGGGCCGCGGCGACGATTACGAAGGCGTGCTGGCCGATGTGCAGCGCCGCGACAATCTGGACTCGACCCGCAAGGTGTCGCCGTTGCGTCCCGCCGAGGACGCGATTCTGGTCGACACCAGCGAGCTGACCAAGGACGAGACCATCGACGAGCTGTATCGCGTGGTGGCGCAGCGTATTTCGGCAGGAGGCGGGCAGTGACCCAGGACACCTTCGCGGGTGACGGCATCTGGTCGGACGAATCCGATTGGGATATCGCCGAATTCGAGGGCGAGCAGGACGCCGAGCACATTCCGCTGCCCACGCTGGCCATTGTCGGCCGCCCGAACGTGGGCAAATCGACGCTGGTGAACCGTATTCTCGGGCGTCGCGAGGCCGTGGTGGAGGACATTCCGGGCGTGACCCGGGACCGCATCTCCTACGAGGCCACCTGGGCCGGTCGGCGTTTCATGGTGCAGGACACCGGCGGCTGGGAGCCCGACGCCAAGGGCCTGCAGCAGTCGGTGGCGCGGCAGGCGCAGGTCGCCATGGACACCGCGGACGCCATCGTCGTGGTGGTGGACGCCACGGTCGGCGCGACCTCCACCGACGAGGCGGTCGCGAAGACGTTGCGCCGCTCCAAGACTCCGGTGCTGCTGGTCGCCAACAAGGTCGACAATCAGAAACTGGAAGCCGACGCGGCGGTGCTGTGGTCGCTGGGTCTCGGTGAGCCGCACATGATCTCGGCCGCGCACGGTCGCGGCACCGGCGATCTGCTGGACGAGATCCTGCGCGTCCTGCCGGAAACCCCGCGCGAGGGCACGGGTGTCGCGGGCGGCCCGCGCCGCGTGGCGCTGGTCGGCAAGCCGAACGTCGGCAAGTCCTCGCTGCTGAACAAGCTGACCGGCGAGGAACGCTCGGTCGTGCACAATGTGGCCGGCACCACCGTCGACCCGGTCGACTCGCTGGTCGAATTGGGCGGCAAGCCTTGGCGTTTCGTCGATACCGCCGGCCTGCGCCGCAAGGTCTCGAATGCCAGCGGCCACGAGTTCTACGCCTCGCTGCGCACCAAGGGCGCCATCGAGTCCGCCGAGGTCGCGGTCATGCTCATCGACGCCTCCCAGCCGATCACCGAGCAGGACCTGCGCGTCATCTCCATGGTCGCCGAAACCGGCCGCGCCCTGGTCATCGCCTACAACAAGTGGGATCTGGTCGACGAGGACCGTCGCGAGATGCTCGAGCGCGAGATCGACCGCGAAATGGTCCAGGTTCGCTGGGCCCAGCGCGTCAATATCTCCGCTCAGACCGGCCGCGCCGTCCAGAAGCTCGTCCCCGCAATGGAAACCGCCCTGGAATCCTGGGACAAGCGCATCCCGACGGGCCGCCTGAACAACTGGCTCAAGGAAGTTATCGCCGCCACCCCGCCCCCCATGCGCGGCGGCCGCCTCCCGCGAGTCCTGTTCGCCACCCAGGCGTCCACCCGCCCGCCGACGTTCGTCCTGTTCACCACCGGCTTCCTGGAAGCGGGCTACCGCCGCTTCATCGAACGCCGCCTGCGTGAAGAGTTCGGCTTCGACGGTTCGCCCGTGCGTGTGAACGTCCGCGTGCGCGAGAAGCGGGAACGCAAGAAGTAACCCGAGTCGCTCGGTTCTCCGAACGCCCGGCCGCCTGGTCCACCAGGTGCGCCGGGCGTTCGTGTATCCGGATACCGCTGAGCCGCAGCCGGTTTCAAGGGGCCGCCGCGGTTTCGATATAGCGCTCGTAGCCGTCGAGGAGACGGTCCAGGGCGAAGCGGAAGTCGGCCTCTTCCCAGTGCATGCCGTCGTCTTCGAAGGCGTTGTGCTGGAGGGCGCGGCTGACGGTGGGGTAGCGGGCGGGGTCGAGGACTTGGAGCAGGACGGCGGTGTAGTCGTGTTCTTCCTTGGCGCGCTTGGTCATTTCGCGCAGGAAGCGGGTGCGGCCGATGACGTAGAGGGAGAGGTTGACCATCAGTTGCAGGCGCTGAGGTTCGGGGATGGGGAGGTCGGCGAGGGCGGACAGGCCGGTTTCGAGCCAGTCCATATTGTTGGGGCCGGTGGGCGGGCCGGACATGGGGATGTCGAGCCACCATTCGTGGGCGCGGATGGCGTGGAATTCCGCCCAGGCCCAGGCTTCCAGGGCGGGCCGCCAGCCGTCGCCCGCGGGTAGCTCGGGGGCGGGCCCGATGACGCGGTCCAGGAGCAGTTCGACCAGGGTTTCCTTGCTGTCGACATAGCGGTACAGCGACATGGGGGTGAAGCCGAGTTGTTTCGCGACGCGGCTCATGGACAGGGCCGCATAGCCTTCCGCGTCGGCGACGGCGATGGCGGCGTCCAGGATCTGGTCCAGGCTCAGGCCGCGTTTGGGTCCGCGGCTGCCGGCGCCGTCCAGGTCCCAGAGCAGCTTCACCGACTTCGGTAGGACGCGCACATCCATGCGGTTTTCCATCCGGCCTCCTGTTTTCGTTGCCTACATCTTGCGCCATGCCTGAAACTGTGTAGCCTGTAAACACAGTGTAGTGCATACACAGTTTCTGAATCGGGGATCTCATGACGACAACCGGAACCCGCCCTGCCATCGAAGTGACGGGGCTGACCAAATCGTTCGGCGAGCATCGCGTGCTGCGCGGCATCGATCTGGAAGTGCCTGCCGGAACGGTGTTTTCGCTACTCGGGCCGAACGGGGCGGGCAAGACCACCGTGGTCCGCATCCTCACCACGCTCGGGCGGCCGGACGCGGGGCAGGTGCGGGTCGGCGGGCGCGATCCGGGGCGCGAACCGGATGCGGTGCGCGGGCTCATCGGCGTGACCGGCCAGTTCTCGGCGGTGGACGAGGTGCTCACCGGCGCGGAGAACCTCCGGTTGATGGGCCGGCTGCTGCATCTGGGCGGGCGGGAGACCGCCGTGCGTACCGAGCGGCTGTTGCAGCAGTTCGATCTGATGGAGGCGTCGGGCAAGCGGGCGGGCGCGTATTCGGGCGGGATGCGCCGCCGGCTGGATCTGGCCATGAGCTTGATGGGCGATCCGCGCATCGTATTCCTGGACGAACCCACCACCGGCCTGGATCCGCGCAGCCGCCGAGAACTGTGGGAGGTGATCCGCCGCCTGGTGGGGGAGGGGGTGACCATCTTCCTCACCACGCAGTACCTGGAGGAGGCGGATCAGCTCGCGGACCGTATCGCGGTGCTCGACGAGGGGTGCATCGTGGCCGAGGGCAGCGCCGGTGAGCTGAAGAAGCTGGCGCCCGGCGGGCATATCCGGCTCGGCTTCGCCGACTCACACGGTCTGGCGGCCGCGGCGCGCGCGGTGCCGGCGGCCGAGGTGGACACCGATCAGCTGACGCTGCAGGTGCCCTCCGACGGCAGCATGGCCGAATTGCGCAGGCTGCTGGACCATTTCGACGCACATGCCGTCACCGTCGACCAACTCGCCATCCACACCCCGGATCTCGACGATGTCTTCTTCGCCCTGACCGGATCCGCCACGAAAGGTGAACGGTAATGACCACTCTGCTTCGCGGGGCCGAGGATTCGGCCACCATGGTGGGCCGCAATCTGCGCCACGCCCTGCGCAGTCCGGACACCATGATCATGACGGTCGCGGTCCCGGTGACCATCCTGCTCATGTTCGTGTACGTGTTCGGTGGCGCCATGCGCGTCGACGGCGCGTACATCGACTATGTGGTGCCCGGAATCCTGTTGCTGTGCGCGGGTTTCGGCTCGGGCGGCACGGCGGTGAGCGTCGCGACCGACCTGCACAACGGCATTGTCGACCGCTTCCGCGCCATGCCGATCTCCCGCTCGGCCGTCCTCACCGGTCACGTACTCGAGAGCCTGGTGCGCAATCTGTGCACCACCAGCCTGGTCGTCCTGGTCGCCGTCGCACTGGGTTTCCGGCCCACCACCGATCCGCTGCGCTGGCTCGGGGCGCTGGCCGTGCTCGCCCTGTTCATCCTGGCGCTGTCCTGGGTGGCCGCCGCGCTGGGCGTGCTGGCCTCGAACCCGGAGGCCGCCAACGGTTTCATGTTCATCTTCATGTTCCTGCCCTATGTCAGTAGCGCTTTCGTACCGGCGCAGACCATGCCGAGCTGGCTACGCGGTTTCGCCGAGCATCAGCCGGTGACCTCGGTGACGGAGACGCTGCGCGGGCTGCTCATGGATACGCCGATCGGGAACAGCGCATGGATCGCGACGGCATGGTGGGTGAGCATCGGACTGGCCGGCTACCTGGCGGCGGGCGCGGTCTACAAGCGGCGCGGCCGGGATTGACGAACGGTTCTGGCATTCAATTACGCCGATATGCGCATCTAGGCATGAATGTCGTGAATGTCGGAACCCGCAGTGCAATTCCATGACAGTCCAAAAGAACGACAACGACGATCAGCGGCCCGGCACGGGCCGCTTCCGTCGCAGCAGCAGAATGCCCAGCACGCACCCCAGCGCGATGGCCACCGCCGTCCATCCCGGCACATAGGTGGCGGGCCGGTCGGCCCCGCACGACCACAGCTCCGAATTCCACGGAATGCCGATCCGCCGATCCCGCAGCGCCGCCAGCGCCGACGGCACGAACTGCACGGCCAGCGCCAGCACGGTACCCGCCGCGATGGACGGCAGCGCCGAACCGAAGCAATAACCGGACACCGCGCACAGCGCCAGCCCACCGAGGATCGCGATGACCGAACTGTGCTGTGCCACCGCGGTGGTGAACACCGCGTACACCGCGAGCGCACTGACCGCCAGCCCCGCGTGCACGGGAGCGGGCCGGCGCCGGCCGGCGTACAGCCCGGCGGCGACGGCCGCGAGCCCGAGTGGCAGCGTCCACGGCGGCGGGGGATTGGCGGTGATGGTGGTGGCGGTCGCCGCGGTCGCGACCATGAGCAACACCAGCGTGCCGTCGCGCCTGGGCAGCAGCAGTGCCGCGATCAACGCCGCCCCGACGGTCACCACGACCGCGATCGCGACATCGCCGAGCCCCTCGGCCCGCCGGGCCAGCCATTCGGAGGTCCCGGCCAGTGCGGTGATGAGCAGGGCGGCGGCGAAGATCGGCCCGAAGGGCAGGTCCACGGCGGTGGTGTGGTGCGCGATCGCGCGTTTCCGGGACAGCAGCAGGCTGGCCGCGATCGCGCACGTCGTGGCCGCGATCAACCACACCGGCGGCATATCCACGAAGGCGCGATCCAGCAGTGAGTTCGAATCGCTCTGCCCGACAGCGTTTTCCACCACATTGCCGAGCAGGGTGCTGGCGATGCCGCCGAGCAGATACCCGATGGCGGGCACGGTGAGTTTCGCTCCGGCGGCAGCGGTTTCACCGCGTTTCAAGGCCGCCGCCCCCGCCGCGCCGAGCAGTATGCCCGCGAAGATGGAGTCGATGAAGTTGGCCGAGGCCAGCGATCCGCCGACGGGCGCGTGCACGACGAGATGGTCGATCAGCACCACCAGCGAGGAACCGAAGGCCGTCGCCCATGCCGCGCGCAGCCCGAACATGCCGACGATGACCGCGGTGACGACGGCGACGAGCGCGCCGGCGGCGCTGGCCCGCGGCACATTGAAGATCAGGAGTGTGGTTTGCAGCGACCCGGTATCGCCGATGCACCGAAAATCGAAGGGCACCATGAGCGCCAGGCCCGCGACGGTGGCGGCGAGGAATGCCGCCGCGGCGTGGACGGCGTCCCGGTATCGAGTTTCGACGGCGGTGCGATACCGCGGCATGCGCGGCTCCGAACGGTCGTAGTTACACCTCAGCTAGCGCGAGTACACCGTAACAAAGCGGAAGGCGATCGGGCCGCAAATACCGTCTGTCTGGTTTGTCAACGGCGGCGGAGGTTTCCGCATCCTAGGGCGGGTAATCGGCCGATGCCGGAGCTATATGCGCGAATGTTGGGTTTCGCACACTCTCTACCAAGCAAGCATTAGGGTCGATAACGTTGAAGGTGCAGGAGGGCGATGCAGGGGCATCCAATCGCAAGGTGGCGATCTGCGCACACACGCCGAACGGGACCGCGAGGACGCGGCAGTCGGGTTCTATCAATGGGGATGTGACCGGGGGCAATTCTGTTCTGCTCGACGTCGATTCGGACGTCGGCGGGTGTCGTCGCGGGCCGCCCGCCCTCCGCATCGTGACAGAACAGGACATACACATGAGCGAAACCATGAAGCGCCCGGACCCCAACCACCCGCTGCTGCCATTGGCCCGGGCCTACACCAATTACTTCACGCCCACCGTCAGCGGCCTGGAGAATCTGCCCGCGTCCGGCCCGGCCCTGGTGATCGGCAATCACTCCTCGATCTACTGGGCGCCCGAGGTGTGGATCACCTTCATGTCCATGATGGAGCGCCGCCCGGACGAGCCCAGCTTCGGCGTCGCCCACGAAATCCTTTTGCGCGCACCGCTGTTGGGGGACAGCCTGCGTGACTTCGGCGTCATCGCGGCCTCGCAGGAGGCGGCCTCGGCGGGGCTGAAGGACGGCGGCGCGGTCATGGTCTACCCGGGCGGCGACTGGGAGGCGTGCCGGCCGTGGACCGACCGCGGCAAGATCGATTTCGCGGGGCGCAAGGGCTTCATCCGCCTGGCCATGAAACTGGGCGTGCCGGTCATCCCGGCGGTGGCGAACGGCGGCCACGACTCCATCTTCGTGCTCAGCCGCGGTGAACGCACCGCCAAGCTGCTGCAGCTCGACAAGCTGGTGCGCGCCAAGGTGTTTCCGTACACCGTCGGCCTGCCCTTCGGCGTCGCGCCCATCCTGCCGCAGATTCCGCTGCCCGCGCACGTGAGCGTCAGCTTCCTGCCCGCGCTGGACTGGTCCACCGAGGTCGGCGATCCCGAGGACACCGTGCTGGTCGACGCCGCCTACGAGCAGACGGTCAGCACTATGCAGGCCGAACTGGACCGGCTGCGCGCCGAAACCCCGAATCCGGTGCTGACGGGTCTGAAGAAGCACGCCGAGGGCCTGCCCGGACCGCTGTCGGCGCTGGCCGGCCTGCTCTGAGTGCAGTCACCGCGCTTCGATCCGCACCGGCATGTGCCGGACCCCGGTGTGCTTGTTGCTGCGGGTGTATTCGACCGGGCCGGTGCGGGTTACGGCGGCGACGCGATCCAGCAGCACCCGGAAGAACACCCGCATCTCCATGCGGGCCAGGGCCGCGCCGAGACAGAAATGCCCGCCGCGCCCGAACGCCACGTGCGGGTTCGGGCGGCGGGTGAGGTCGAAGCGGTGCGGGTCGGTGAACACCTCTTCGTCCCGATTGGCCGACGCCCACCACAGCGTCACCTTGTCCCCGGCCCGGATGCGGCGGCCGCCGAGAATGCAGTCGTGGGTGGCGGTGCGCCGATTGTACGGGGTGGGGGAGGCCCAGCGCAGCATTTCCTCGATGGCGGTTTCCAGCTGGGCGGGATTGTGCTGCAGTGACTTCCACAGTTCCGGGCGGTCGATGAGCGCGAGCATGCCGATGGCGATGGCATTGCGGGTGGTCTCGCTGCCCGCCGCGATCAGCAGGCTGAACAGCATGTGCTGCTCCATGTCGGTGAGCGGCGCGCCGTCCACCTCGGCCTGGGCGGCCAGTGACATGAGGTCCTCGCCGGGCTCGATGCGCTTGTCCGCCAGCAGTTTCGTGGCGTACGCGTAGGTGTTCGCGGAGGCGCGCAGGGTGCGTTCGGTGCTCTGGCCGAGTTCGCGGTCGTCGTAGTCCAGGCCGGTGGTGGCCCAGTCGAAGAGCTGGTGGCGGTCTTCCTGCGGGACGCCGAGCAATTGGGCGACGGCTTGCAGCGGGAGTTCGGCGGCCAGATCGACCAGGAAGTCGCAGTCGCCCAGGTCCAGTGCGGCGGAGACGATCCGGTCGGCGCGGCCGCGCAGTTCGGCTTCGATGAGGGTCAGGGTGCGCGGGGCGACGCTGGGCATCAGCAGTTTCCGGATGTGGGCGTGCCGGGGGTCGTCCATCATGTTCAGCAGCGCGCCCGCGCGTTCCGGCGGCAGGTCCTCGATGAGGGTGCCGCCGCCGTTGCGTTTGCCGCCGGTGGTGGAGGAGAAGGTGGTGCCGTCGCCGGCGGCGGCCACGATGTCGGCGTAGCGGCTCAGGACCCAGAACCCTTCCCCGCCAGGGGTATTGACGGTCGGCGGATGCCACCACACCGGTGCTTCCCGGCGCAGCATGTCGAAGACCTCGTGCGGGAAGCCGTGCGCGAAGCGGTCGAGAGCGGTGAGGTCGACATCCATGCAGCAAGGTTGGCACGCCGCCGCGAATCAAGCAGCCGCTTGGTAGTTTTCGGGCTGGCGTGAATGCGCCCGCCGGTCACCGGGTTCGCCGCGCCCGCGCCCACTCCTCGGCGAAGTCCCGGAAGCGGCGCACCGCGTCGGCGGGCGTGGCGGTGGCCGACCAGATCAGCCCGACCTCGCGCACGGCTCCCGCATCGCCCAGCGGCACCAGCACCACCCCCGGCGGCACCGGTTCCTCGGCGGGCAGAATGCTCACTCCCAGTCCCGCCGCGACCAGCCCCGCCACCGTGATCAGATCCGAGGATTCGAAGGCGATCCGCGGCCGCAATTCCGCTGCGGCACAGAGCTCGTCGAAGATCCGCCGCATACCGTAGCCCGGCTGCATGGTGATGAAATCGGCATCGCCCAGCTCGCTCAGCCGCACCTGCCGCCGCCCCGCCACCCGATGATCCGCCGGCACGCCCAGGGCGAGGGGCTGCCGAGCCAGCAGCTTCCATCCCAGTCCCGGATCCGTCGGCCGCGGCGACACGATCGCCAAGTCCGCCGCACCCTCCAGCACCTGCCTGGTTATCGACTCGGCCGCCCCCTGCGACAGCGTGAACGCGATCCGCCCCGACTCCCGCCGGAAGTCCCCGATCAGCCGCGGCACCATCCAGCTCCCGAACGAATGCAGGAACGCCAGCCGCACCACCCCTTTCGCCGGATTCGCCAGATCCGCCACCGCCTGTTCCCCGGCCTGCAATTCCGCCCGCGCCCGCCGCGCATGCTCGTAATACACCCGCCCGAACTCATTGAGCGCCAGCCGCTTCCCCTGCCGATCGAACAGCCGCACTCCCACCCGTTGCTCCAACCGCCCGAGCATCCGCGACAAGGTCGGCTGCGCCATGTGCAACCGCTCCGCCGCGGCCGTCACGTTCTCCAACTCCGCCAGTGTCGTGAACCACTCCAGATCCGCCCCGAGCACCCCGCCTCCTCGCTATATGTCTTCAGATCATAAGCCGGACGATACTGATGCATTTCCGTTCTAAGTCCATGTGGTCGAGCCTGGGCATATGCGATGCGACGAGGACCCGAGATGACGGCGGCGGAACAAGCCGTCGGCGCCTTCGAACGAGGGCGCGAGAAGCGAATCATCACCGCGCTTTTCGCGGCGGGGCTGACGACCTTCGCGAGTATGTACAGCGCACAGGCGTTGTTGCCGAGTTTGTCCGAGGCGTTCGGGGTGACGCCGGCGCATGCGGCGTTGGCGGTGTCGCTGACGACCGGGGTGCTGGCGCTGGCGATCGTGCCGGTGAGCGCGCTCTCCTCGCGGGTGGGGCGGACGCGAGTGATGATCGGGTCGGCGGTGCTGGCTTCAGGGCTGGGATTGCTGCTGCCGCTGTGCGGGTCATTGGATGCGCTATTGGTCGTGCGGGCGGTGCAGGGGGTGGCATTGGCCGGTGTACCCGCGGTCGCGATGGCCTACCTGGCCGAGGAGATAGGCGGCGCGGGGCTGGGCGCGGCCATGGGGGTCTATGTCGCGGGAACGAGCGTCGGCGGGTTGGCCGGCCGGTTGATTCCGTCGTTCACCCTGGCACTGGGATCGTGGCGATGGGCCGAGGCGGCGGTGTCGATCGCGGCAGCCGGGTGTGCGGTGTGGTTCGTGCGGACACTGCCGCCGTCACGAGGGTTCGTGGCGCGGCCGGCGGGATTCCGGACAGTTCTCGGTGATCTGGCGGCGCAACTCCGGGATCGACGGCTGGCGGCGTTGTTCGGCCTGGCGTTCGTACTGATGGGCAGCTTCGTCTCGGTCTACAACTTCCTCGGCTATCGGCTGACCCAGCGGCCCTTCGATCTGCCTGCGGCCGTAGCGGGTTCCATCTTCGTGCTGTACCTGGCGGGCACGGCGGCCTCGGCGACGGCGGGCCGGCTCGCGGACCGGCGCGGGCACCACCGGGTGCTGACCGTCTCGGTCCTGCTCATGGGAGCGGGCCTGGCGTGCACGATCCCGAACCGGCTGGCGGTGGTCATCGCCGGAGTGCTGCTGTTCACCATCGGGTTCTTCGCCGCGCACGCGGTGGCCAGCGCCTGGGTGGGCGCGCTCGCGGTCCAGCGCGGCGCGGCCTCCTCGCTGTATCTGTTCGCCTACTACCTCGGCAGCGCCGTGGTCGGCAGCGCCGCGGGCATCGCCTACGCGGCGGCGGGCTGGGCGGGCGTGGTGTATGCGGTGGCGGCGCTTTTCACGATCGCAGCCCTACTCCTCGGCGTCCTGGCAAGGCGTACTGCGCAACCAGAACCCGCATACGCCGGGCATTGCTGACCGCGACCGAGGCGACCGTCCGGGCAGTCGGCGAATTCCTGGCGTCGATCCGCCGGCGAAATCGGTCGCATTCCGATGGGAATCACCGCGAACTCTGTCGCGCCTATGAGCAGCTGTTCAGCAACTGGACGCTAGCGTGGGTCGCATGAGCGAGGGCGAGTCGCGGTTGGGATCGGCGGGCGAGGGGCGGGCCAGTGAGCTTGTCGAGCGGCGCGAGCAAGCGTTGTGCAACTATCTCGAGGCCAGTGCGGATGTGGCCTCGGGGCGGATTCGCGCGAATCTCACCGGATGGAAGCGGTGGTTGCACTATCTGCCGGGGGCGCCGGTGTCGGCCGCGGCGTCGCGGCGGGACACGCTCCGGCGGCAACTGGCGCAGCACGGGGTGGGGGCGGAGGACCATCGGTGGGGCGTGCTGTCCGGCGGGCGGTTGCGGGCGCGGGGCATCTCGATCTGCTTGGAGAACACGCTCGCGGAGTTGATCACTCGGTACGAGCCCGAGCACCCGCATTGGACCCGGCAATTGAAGGTGATCACCACCGCCTGCGAGGAGGCCCGCCCGCTGGCCGCCGTCGGCGATCGGGCGGTCGTGGAGGAGCTCACCGACCAGGTCCTGGCGGTCACCCGCACGGCCCCGGACGATGCTGCGCGGCAACGCCTTTCGGACCATCTCCCCGGCGTGCTGCGCCCCTTGCCCGCGGATATCGAAACCCTGCGCCGGGACGACGATCTGGTGGAGGTCGACTTCGAGATCTACGCCGACACGGTGAAACTCGACGGCATCACCGTCAATCCGGAACTACGCGGCACCGGCCTGGGCACCGCCACGCTGCAACAACTCTGCCGCGCCGCCGACGCCCAGCACCTGCATATCGTGGGCCAGCTGGTGCCGACCTTCCGCGACGACGATTCCGCCGTCCCCCGCCTGGCGGACTGGTGCCGCCGCCACGGCTTCGCCGTCAACGAACGCCTCGGCGGCCGCATCTCCCGCGCCCCCTCCAGCGTGCGCGGCTGAACCGCCCGGCGATCACCCGGCTCACCACCCCCGCGCCCTGAAACGACGCCGCGCGCGCCACCCGATCCGGTGGCGCGCGCGGCGAAAAGTATTGCGGTTCAGTAGGTGTAGAAGCCGCGACCGGCCTTGCGGCCCAGGTAGCCGGCTTCCACCATGCGGCGCAGCAGGACCGGCGGGGCGTACTGCGGCTCGCCGAATTCCGCGTAGAGCGATTCGGCGACGGCCAGGGTGACGTCCAGGCCGACGGTGTCGGTCAGGCGCAGCGGGCCCATCGGGTGGGCGCAGCCGCTGACCATGCCCTCGTCGATGTCCTCGGCGGAGGCGAAACCGGTCTCGAACATGCGAATCGCGTTGCACAGGTAGGGGATCAGCAGCGCGTTGACGATGAATCCGGCCTGGTCCTTGGATTCGATGGTGCGCTTGCCCAGCACGTCGCGGGCGTAGGCGGTGACCGCGTCGGCGACGGCGCGATCGGTCTTGAGCGTGACCACGATCTCGACCAGCGGCAGCACGGGCACCGGGTTGAAGAAGTGCACGCCCACCACGCGACCGGGGTTCGAGGTGGCGTTGGCGATCCGGATGACCGGGATCGAGGAGGTGTTGGTGGCCAGGATGGCGTCCGGGGAGACGATGGCGTCCAGCTTGGCGAAGAAGTCGGCCTTGAGCGACTCGATCTCCGGCGCGGCCTCGATGACCAGTTCGCGGTCGGCGAAGTCGTCGATGTTCACGGTGAGGGTGATGCGCGCCCGCGCTTCGTCCGCGGCGGCCTGCTCGAGCCGGCCCGACTTGACCGCGCGGGCCAGGGACTTGCCGATCCGGTCGACGGCGGCGTCCGCCGCGGCGGCATCGCGCTCCAGGACCAGGACGTCGCCGCCCGCCCGCGCCGCCACTTCGGCGATTCCCGCACCCATGGTGCCGCCACCGATCACACCGATTCGTTGCACGTCGTCTTCTCCTTGCTCGTGTCCTTTGCCGCAAACCGTATCGCGGCCCGATCTGCCCGGATTCCGGCGGGCGGCGGAGGTGAGCCCGGTCTCACCCGATCCGGTGTCCGCATCGCGCCACGCGACCGCCGGTGACGGCGCACGGCGAGTCGCGCCGGGCGGGAAATCGGTCGCCTGCGGGTAGCCGGTCGAAAGCCGGTAGCGCGCAACGAGTTCGAAGACAACCGAAACCCTCATGGTCAAATGTCCGGCAGCTGGCCCACTTTCGATGGCTTTACCGTTGCTGGGCGCTGGTATTAGAATTCTTCCCGGGTCAGCTGGGCCGCGCGATCGACGACACTACCGGTCGGTCGCGATGCGGCGAGAACGGTCGGGCATGTATGCGGAAGTATTGCTGCCGGTGTCGGCACGAGAGCTTCATCGAAGGGCACGGAACCGATCCGCGGTATAGCTGAGCGACGAATCTCCTTCGGACGCAATGCGATAAATCTTTCCCTGGTGCTGCGGAGAGGCGACGACATGTTCGACCCGGTGAACGGTGAGCTCACAATGCCCGGTGATCTGCGCGGTGTGCGCGAGCGCGTCGATATCGTGCTGGAGGGCTTCCTGGCCGACAAGGCGCGCGGCTCCGATCGCGCCCGACTACCCGCGGACTTCGTCGACGGGTTGCACTCCTTCGTCTTCTCCGGCGGCCGCCGCGTGCGCCCGCTGCTGTGCGTGCTCGGCTGGTACGCGGCCGGCGGCAGCGAACGCCTGCCGATGGCGGTGATCCGGGTGGCCGCCGCCCTGGAGATGCTGCACGCGGCCGTGCTCATCCACACCGATGTGATCGAACGCCGCATCACCCGGCGCGGGCATCCCACCATCCCGTGCGCGCTGGCCGCCCGCTACACCGACAAACCCGATCGCGATCGCTTCGGCCGCCAGGCCGCGCTGCTGCTCGGCGATCTCGCCCTGGCCTGGTCGGACGAACTGGTCGGTACCGCCCACTTGAGCGCCCGCCAGCGCGTGGCCGCCGGTTCGATGATCACCGCCATGCGCGTCGAGGTGATCTACGGCCAATACCTGGACCTGCTGGCCACCGGCGACCCGGCCGACGACCTGGACCGCGCCCTCGAGATCATCCGATACCGCACCGTGGCCTACACCTGCGAGCGCCCATTGCAACTGGGCGCCCGCCTGGCCGGCGCCGACCCGCTGGTCCAGGAGGGCCTGGCCGCCTACGCCGCGGCCCTGGGCGAGGCCGTGCACCTGAACGAGGATCTGCACAATGTGTTCGGCGACCGCGCCACCGACGGCTCCCGGGTGGACGTGCTGCGCGACGGCAAGCACACCGCCCTGGTCGCCGCCGCGCTGGGCCGGGCGCGCGGCGGGGCGGCCGTGGAATTGCGTGCGCTGCTGGGGAATCCGGGCCTGGACAGTCGTGGCGCGACGATCTGCCGGGACATCATGATCGAGGTCGGGGCGCGCGCGGAGATCGAGCGGATGGTGGCGCGCCGCCGCGAACAGGCCCTGGATGCCTTGGAGCGCATCGGGATTCCGGCCCCCGCCAAACAGTTCCTCAGCTCCCTGGCGCAACGGCTGACCGGGACCGACCGGTAGCGGTGCGGGCCTGCGGATCGCAGCCGGCAGCAGGTTTCCGGATAGTTGAGACCTTTACTGAAATTGCATTCGGACGTAGACTTTGAGCAATACGCTTTGTGAACTCGCAGCGCTCTCGTGCCGGAGAGCCCGATCGGTCGCAGAATCCCTCCCGACGTATCTCGTTATCGTGCAGGATATTCCGTTCTGCCTATTCCCGGGGATGTGCCATGCATCCGTTTCGTCTTCCTGATTTCCCCACCCGCTGAAGGGGCGGAATTCGAAGAGGAGCGCCGCAATTCCGTCCGGATGGTGCAGGGCGTCTTCGTGGTGCGCGAAATAGCGCACCGGTCCCCGCCGGCCCGCGAAATGCCGCCGCTACTCCCGTCTCATGCCGTGAAAGAAGCGCCGTCATGACCGTGACAGCTTTCGTCCCGCCCGTCCGCCGCCCCGCCGAACTGCTGGCGGGGGCCCGCGCCGTCCTGGAACCGGTACTACGCGAGGCGGTGCTGTCGCTACCGGAACCCTTGTGCCGCATGGCCGGATACCATTTCGGCTGGTGGGACACGCACGGCCGGACCGTGCGCGCCGACTCCGGCAAAGGGCTGCGCCCGGCGCTGGCGACGGCGGCGGCCTACGCCTGCGACGGGCTCGCGGCCGCGGCGGCCCCGGCGGCGGCCGCGGTCGAATTGATCCACAATTTCACCCTCGTCCACGACGATGTCATGGACGGCGACGAATTCCGGCGCGGGCGGCCCACCGTATGGCGGGTATGGGGACTCGCGGACGCCATACTGCTCGGCGACGCCCTGCACGCGCTGGCCGCCAATGTGCTTGCGACGCATATGCCGCAGCGCACCGCCGTGATCGCGGTGGACCGGCTGGAGCGCACTGTCATCGAATTGTGCCGGGGACAGCACGAGGATTGCGCCATCGAAATCGGCTGCGGCACTTCCGTCGCCGAATACGAGCGGATGGCCGTCGGAAAGACCGGATCGTTGTTCGGGTGTGCCTGCGCGCTGGGCGGGCTGTGCGCGGACGCGGAACCCGATGCGGTCGATCGGCTCAACCGGTTCGGGCGCGAGCTCGGGATCGCGTTCCAGGCCATCGACGATCTGCTGGGCATCTGGGGCGATCCGGCCGCCAGCGGTAAGCCCTCCAGCGATCTGGGGCGGCGGAAACGATCACTGCCGGTGGTGGCCGCCCTGGAATCGGGCACCGACGCGGGCCGGGAACTGGCGGTGCTGTACCGGGGCGAGGAGCCCCTGACCCCCAGCGAGATCGCCTGTGCGGCACGGCTGATCGAGGAATGCGGCGCGCGCCGCTGGACCCAGCGCGAGGCCGAGCGGCGCATTCGCAAAGCCGTTGCGGCGCTGCCGGATCGGCCCGCCTGCGGGGATCTGATCACGCTGGCCCAATTGGTCGCGCATCGCGACAAATGACGAAGGCACGATTGTAAGGAGAGTCAGCCACCATGGACGCACAGCCTGCTACAGCGTTATTGGACAAGCCTGCCGATCCCCGCCCGCGCACGGTGCTGCTGGCCGCGCCCCGCTCGTTCTGCGCGGGCGTGGAGCGCGCCATCGACACCGTGGAACGGCTGCTGGCCGACCCGGACCGCGTCGAACCCGTGTACGTGCGCAAACAGATCGTGCACAACACCCACGTGGTGGCGGAACTGGCGGCGCGCGGGGCGATCTTCGTGGACGAGCTCGACGAGGTGCCGCCCGGTGCGACCGTGGTGTTCTCCGCGCACGGCGTGTCACCAGCGGTGCGCGCGGCCGCGGCCGCGCGCGGGCTCACCGTGGTGGACGCCACCTGCCCGCTGGTGACCAAAGTGCACGCGGAGGCCAGACGTTTCGCCGCGCGCGGCGACACCGTGGTGCTGATCGGGCATGCCGGGCACGAGGAGGTGGAAGGCACGGCGGGCGAAGCGCCCGAAGCCACCGTGCTCATCGACAGCCCGGCGGCGGCGCTGGCGCTCACCGTGCCCGACGAGGACCGGGTCTCCTACCTCACCCAGACCACGCTGTCGGTGGAGGAGACCGCCGAGACCGTGGCCGCGCTGCGCCGGCGATTCCCGCGCTTGCACGGCCCGGCCAGTGCGGACATCTGCTACGCCAGCACGAATCGGCAGCGCGCGGTGGAGGAAGTCGCCGCACGCAGCGAGGTGTTCCTGGTGGTCGGCTCGGCCAACTCCTCCAATTCCCAGCGCATGGTGGAAGTGGCCCGCCGCCAGGGCATTCCGGCGTATCTGATCGACGACTTCACCGAAATACAGCCCGAGTGGATCGTGCCCGCCGCCACCGTCGGACTGTCCGCGGGAGCGTCCGCGCCCGGGCGGCTGGTGGACGAGGTGCTGCGCGCCCTGCGCCGCTTCGGCCCGCTCACCGTGCGCGAGCACGTCAGCTTCACCGAGGACGTGTTCTTCGCGGCCCCCGCCGCGGTGCGGAGACGGTCATGAGAACCACGGCCGTCACGACGCCCCCGGAGATCGGCGCGAACGCCGCGAATCTCCCCGCGCCACTGCGTGATATCGATTCCCCCGAACGGCTGCGCGCCCTGCCCGCCGCGCGACTGCCCGTGCTCGCGGCTCAACTGCGCGCGCTGATCATCGACACCGTGCTGAACGTGGGCGGGCACCTCGGCCCCAACCTGGGCGTCGTGGAGCTCACCATCGCGCTGCACCGCGTGTTCCGATCACCCAGGGACACACTGCTTTTCGACACCGGACACCAGGCCTATGTGCACAAGATCCTGACCGGCCGCCGCGCCGAGTTCGCCGCGACCCTGCGCCGGCCGGGCGGGGTGTCCGGTTATCCCAGCCGCGCCGAATCCGGCCACGACGTGATCGAGAACAGTCATGCCTCCACCGCCCTCGGGTACGCGGACGGGATCGCCAAAGCCCGTGCGCTGCTCGGGGAATCCGACCGCGCGGTGGTGGCGGTGGTGGGCGACGGTTCGCTCACCGGCGGTATGGCGTACGAGGCGCTGAACAATATCGGAGCCGCCCGCCGCCCCGTGGTGGTGGTGCTCAACGACAACGGCCACTCCTACTCGCCCACCGCCGGCGCGATCGCCGCCCACCTGGCCGCCCTCCGCGCCACACCCATCACCCCGAACCCAGTGTCCCGCAACCTCTTCGAGCATCTCGGTTTCGACTACCTGGGTCCCGTCGACGGCCACGACTGCGCCGCCCTGGAATCGGCTCTGCGCCAGGCGAAACGCCTGAACCGTCCCGTCGTCGTACACGCGATGACCATCAAAGGCCTCGGCTACGAACCCGCCTGCACCGACCCGGAACGCATGCACACCACCGGCCCCGTGCCCGTGGCCGAACGCGCCGGTGGGCGGGTCTCGGCTCCGTCGGCAAACGCCGAGCGCGGGAACGATCGGGCGGTCGCCGGGGCGAAGCCGGCCGCGGATCACGGCCCGGTGCGCGGCGGGGCGGCGGTACCGAATGTCGTTGCGGCGGAGCCTCGGCCGCGGCGGCGGGCGTGGACGGAAGTGTTCGCCGAGGAGATCGTGCGGATCGGCGAGGCACGCGCGGACATCGTGGCGATCACCGCCGCCATGCCGGGACCGACCGGGCTGGGTGAGTTCGCGCGCCGCTTCCCGGGTCGGTGTTTCGATGTCGGGATCGCCGAGCAGCACGCGGTGGTCAGCGCGGCCGGATCGGCCCTGGCCGGAATGCATCCGGTGGTCGCGATCTACGCCACGTTCCTGAACCGCGCTTTCGATCAGGTGCTGTTCGATGTCGCCATGCATCGCCTCCCGGTGACGTTCGTACTGGACCGGGCCGGGATCACCGGGCCGGACGGGGCGAGCCATCACGGGATGTGGGATCTGGACATGCTCGCCGGGGTGCCCGGGATGCGGGTCGCCGCGCCGCGTGATGCCGCCCGGCTGCGGGAGCTGCTGGCCGAGGCGGTGGCGGACGAGAGCGGACCGACGGCGCTGCGTTACCCGAAAGCCACTGTGGGCGAGGATATTCCGGCCGTCGAGCGTTGGTCCGGCTTGGATGTGCTGCGCCGCGCCGAACATCCGGATGTACTGCTGGTCGCGGTCGGTCCGCTGGCCGGCGTCTGTCTCGCGGCGGCCGCGATGCTGGCCGCCGCGGGCGTGCAGGCCACGGTGGTGGATCCGCGCTGGGTGCTGCCCGTCGCGGAGCGGCTCACCGAATTGTGCGCCTGGCACGACCTGGTGCTCACCGTGGAGGACGGCACCCGGCGCGGCGGGGTCGGGCCCGCGCTCGCGGAAGCGTTGTCCGACCAGGGGATCGCCGTCCCCGTGCGGCGGCTCGCGCTGCCGCATCGTTTCCTCCCGCACGGCGAACGCGGTCCGCTGCTCGCCGAATCCGGGCTCACCACCACCGAGATCGTGCACACCGTGCTGTGCGCGCTCGGTGCCGATCGGCCGGAGGTTTCCCCATGACCATCGCGCAATTGGAACTGCCGCGCCCGCTGCCGCCACGCCATCGCACCCGGCGGATCCACGTCGGCCGGGTGCCCGTGGGCGGCGGCGCGCCCATCCCGGTGCAGACCATGACCACCACCCGCACCGCCGATCTCGACGCCACCCTGCGCCAGATCGCCGAGGTCACCGCCGCCGGCTGCGATATCGTGCGGGTCGCGGTGCCGACCCCCGACGACGCGGCGGCGCTGCCCGCCCTGGTGCGCCGGTCCCCGCTGCCGATCATCGCCGACATCCACTTCCAGCCCAGGTACGTGTTCGCCGCCATCGACGCCGGCTGCGCGGCGGTGCGGGTGAACCCCGGCAATATCAAGGAATTCGACGATCGCGTCGGCGAGATCGCCCGGGCGGCCGGAGCGGCGGGGATCCCGATCCGGGTGGGCGTGAACGCCGGCTCGCTGGATCGGCGCATGCTGGCCAAGCACGGCGCGGCCACCCCCGAAGCCCTGGTCGAATCGGCGCTGCACGAGGCGGCGCTGTTCGCCGAACACGGCTTCGGGGACCTGAAAATCGCGGTGAAGCACCATGATCCGCGCACCATGATCGCCGCCAACCGGCTGCTGGCCGCCCGCTGCGACTACCCCATCCATCTCGGCGTCACCGAGGCCGGGCCGGTGTTCCAGGGCACGGTGAAATCCGCGGTCGCCTTCGGGGTGCTGCTGGCGGAAGGCATCGGCGACACCATCCGGGTCTCGATCTCCGCGCCGCCGGTGGAACAGGTCAAGGCGGGCAATCACATTCTGCAATCGCTGGGCCTGCGCCCGCGCCAGCTCGAGATCGTGTCCTGCCCCGGCTGCGGCCGAGTACAGGTCGACATCCACCACCTGGCCGCCAAGGTCGAAGCCGCCTTCACGGGCTTCCCGCACCCCTTGCGCGTCGCCGTCATGGGCTGCGTCGTCAACGGTCCCGGCGAAGCCCGCGAAGCCGACCTGGGCGTCTCCTCCGGCAATGGCAAGGGCCAGATCTTCGTCCGCGGCCGTGTGGTGCGCACCGTGCCCGAGCACTCGATCGTGGACGCCCTGCTCGAGGAAGCGGTCGCCCTGACCGACGGCAATGGAGAGGAGTCCGCGTCATGAGCACGCCCACGCTCACCGTCTCGCCCGTGGATCACGACGGCATCCGCGCCCACGTGGAGCGCGCGCTGTACGAATTCCTCACCGCCAAAGCCGAATCCGCCGCGGCCGCCGGGCTGCCCGCCGAGGTGGTGGAGGCGGTGCGCGCGTTCCTGTTCGCGGGCGGCAAACGCATCCGGCCGCTGTTCTGCGTGCTCGGCTGGTACGCCGGCGGCGGCGACGGGCTGCCGCCCGCGGTGGTGCGGGTCGCGGCGGCGGTGGAGTTGTTCCACGCCGCCGTCCTCATCCACGACGACATCATCGACGACAGCGACACCCGGCGCGATCAGCCGACCGTGCACCGCGCCGTGGCCGATCGCGCCCGCTCGGCGCGCGGTGCCGGCGCGGACCGCTTCGGCGCCCACGCCGGCATCCTGATCGGCGATTTCGGCCTGGTGTGGTCGCAGGAACTGCTGCACACGGCGGGCTTGTCGGCGGCGCAATCGGCCGCCGCCACACCGGTTCTCGACGCCATGCGCACCGAGGTCAGCTACGGCCAGTACCTGGACCTGCTCACCACCGGGCGGCCCACCCGCGACCTGGAACGGGCCCTGGAGATCATCCGCTACAAGACCGCCGCCTACACCGTGCACCGGCCGCTGCAATTGGGCGCGGCGCTCGCGGGCGCGGACGCGGAGGTGCAACGGGCGCTGGCGGACTACGGGCGGCCGCTGGGGGAGGCCTTCCAGTTGCAGGACGATCTGCTGGGCGTGTTCGGCGATCCCGCGCGCACCGGCAAATCCGTCGTCTCGGATCTGCGCGACGGCAAGCACACCGCCCTGCTCGCCCTGGCCCTGCGCCATGCCACCGCTCGGCAGCGCGCGCACCTGGACCAGCTCGTCGGCAATCCCGGCCTGGACGAGCGCGGCGCGGCCGTCTGCCGCGAAATCCTGGACGCCACCGCGCGTCCGGAGGTGGAGCGCATGATCGCCGAACGCTGGCAGCAGGTGCGCGCGGTGCTGGCCACCGCGCCGCTGCCGCCCGCCGCCGTGTCGGGACTGCGCGGCGCCGCCGAAGCCGTCATCGCCCGAACGGCCTGAAATCCCGGGAGACGCGTCATGGCCTACGTCATCACCGAACCCTGCTGCAACGATGCCGCATGCGTCCCGGAATGCCCGGTGGACTGCATCCGGCCGGTGCCCGGCACACCGGAATTCGCTGCGGCCGAACAGCTCTACATCGATCCGGCCGGCTGCATCGACTGCGGCAGTTGCGTGCCCGCCTGCCCGGTGAACGCCATCTTCGCCGAGGAGGACCTGCTCGCGCCGCAGCGCCGATACACCGCGATCAATGCCGCGTACTTCGAAACGCATCCCTTGCAGGCGGACCCGGCCGGATTGCTGCCCGCCGCGCCGCGCCTGCCCCGGGGACACCGGCGGCTGCGGGTGGCGATCGTGGGATCGGGACCGGCGGCCTGCTACGCGGCGCGGGCACTGCTGCGACACACCGACGTCGAAGTCGACATGTTCGAGAAACTGCCCATGCCTTGGGGATTGGTGCGGTCCGGTGTCGCGCCCGACCATCCCGACACCAAGCAGATCACCGCATCCTTCGAATCCGCCTTCGGCTCCGAGGCTTTCGCGTTGCATCTGAACGTGACGGTGGGCGCGGACCTCGGCCTCCCGGAACTGCTGGCGCACCATCACGCCGTCATCTGCGCCGTCGGCGCGTCCGGGGACCGGCGCCTCGGCATCCCGGGGGAGTCCCTGCCCGGCAGCCACTCCGCCACCGAGTTCGTCGCCTGGTACAACGGGCATCCGGCCTACGCCGACCACTGGTTCGACCTGTCCGGCGACCGCGCGGTGATCGTCGGCAACGGCAATGTGGCCCTGGACGCGGCCCGCATCCTCGTCACCGACCCGGAGCGACTGGCCGCCACCGATATCGCCGACCACGCCCTGGTGGCCCTGCGGCACAGCAAGATTCGCGAGGTGGTCGTCCTGGGCCGCCGCACCCCCGTGCACGCCGCCTACACCGGCCCGGAGTTCCTGGCGCTGGGCGACCTGACCGGCGTCGATATCGTCGTCGCCGAGCACGACCTCGACCTCGATCCGGTGAGCCGCGCGGAACTGGACGGCGCCGGCCCCGCGGCCCGGCTGAAATGGGATCTCACAGTCGAATACGCACGGGCCGAACGTCTTCCACGACAGCGGCGGATCGACCTGCGCTACCTGGCGTCGCCGATCGCCCTGCACGGTTCCCGCCACGTCACCGGCATCGAGTACGCCCGCAACGAGATGGCTGGAGCCGAATCGCGGGTCCGCCCCACCGCGCACACCGAGCTGCTGGACACCTCGCTGGTCTTGCGGTCCATCGGATATCGCGGAGAACCCTTGGCGGGCTTGCCCTTCGATCCCGCGCGCGGGGTGATCCCCAACCGCGAAGGCCGGGTGCTCGACGTCACCGGGGCACCGCTGCCGGGAAGGTATGTCACCGGTTGGATCAAACGCGGCCCGCACGGCGTGATCGGCGCCAACCGCGTCGATGCCGAGGAAACCGTGCAGCACCTGCTCGCCGACTTCCTGGCCGGACGCCTGCCCACCCCCGCCGGCGGCCGCCCCGAACTGCTCGAACTATTGTCCGCCCGCTGCCCGGACCGCATCGACCGCACCGGCTGGCGGGCCATCGACGCCGCCGAACGCGCCGCGGGCGCCGCGACCGGCCGCCCACGCGTGAAAATCACCGGCCGCCAAGCGTTCCTGTCCGCCGCCCGCGCACAGCCGCGCGCGGCATCGCCACCCGCCTGGGCGACGCCGTAGCGTGTCGGAGGTGATCGGATCCAAGGCGGCGCGCTGGTGGGCCCTCGTCGGCATCGTGGTGCTGGCGACGGCGATCCACGTGCTGTCCCGTCCGGAGCCCGCCCACGAGGTGGCCGCGCCGGTGCGGGTGTGGTCGCGCGTCATCACCCTCACCGCCGCCGACGGGCGCGCCACCGCGGCCATCGACAATGGCGGGCCCGGCGATTCGGTCTGGCTCGATCGCGGTGACGGGGAGCTGCGCGTCCGCGCGGGCCGCGTCGGCACGGCAGCCGTTGCCGAACACGGCACCTCGGCGCGCACCGACTCCCACCGCTACGGCGGCGACCGCCTGCGCGCCTGCGGCAAGGCCGGGGACCGCGCCGAAATCCGCTGCACCCGCTGGACTTCCGCCGACGACCCCGCACCGGATCGGGTCGGGCGCGCTCTCGAACGACTCCTCGACCGCTACGACCATCGAACCGGGCTGTGGGAGAACGACTCCAGCACTTGGCAGAGCGCCAACGCACTCACCACCCTGCTCGACTACGCCACCCGCACCGGCGACCGCCAATACCTGGGCTACCTCGAGGAGACCTACAGCCACGGCGCTGTGAGTGACCTGGGTGTCCCGCGTGACACCGGCTATAACGATGACGAGCTGTGGTGGGCCCTGGCGTGGATCGAGGGTTACGACCTCACTCATGAGGCCCGCTATCTCGAAGCCGCGCGCCGCATCGTCGACCGGATGCACGATCGGCGCGCTTCGTTCTGCGGCGGCGGATTGGCCTGGGCGAGAACCGGAGTCGACCCCGAACTGCGGCCCTGGGAACAGGTCAACTCCATCACCAACGGCCTCTACCTCACCGCCACGGCCGCCCTGGCGGCGCGCGTCGACCCAGCACTCCGCACCACCTACCTCGACCGCGCCACCGCCACCTGGGACTGGTTCGCCACCCGCTCGGGCCACCCGCTGCTCGACTCCACCGGCTTGATCAACGACCACCTGGACCGCTACGACGACACCTGCGTCCTGGTCGATGAGAACCGCCGCTGGACCTACGGCCAAGCCGCCTTGATCAGCGGTCTGGTCGCCCTGCATCGAGCGACGAACAACCCGGAGCCGCTCGCCGCCGCCGACCGGATCGCCACCGCCGCAACCGGTTCCGGCTCACCCTTCCTCGACGACGGCGTCCTGATCGAACCGAGCGCCGTGAACTGCCCCGGCCCCGGCTGCCGCGACGCCGAAACCTATCGGGGTGTCTTCGTCCGCGCCTACCGGGATCTGCTCGACACCGGCGCTTCCCGCGTGGCGAGCCCGGAATTCCTCACCCGCCAAGCGAATTCACTCCGGGGCGCCGCCGACGAATACGGCTTCCGCTGGCAAGGGGCGGCCGCCGCCGACGACCGCCCCAACTTCGCCACCCAGGCCGCCGCCCTGGATGCCTTGCTACCGCTCAGGATTCGATCGTGACATTGGTGTCGATCACGCCGAACACCTCGTCCTGCGGGCCGCGCAGAATCCCCATCCGCCCGAACGGACTGTCGTCGGGACCCATCAGCACCGTCGCCCCGAGCCCGGTCGCCTTGTCCAGGGCCTGATCGGTGCCGTCCACCTGGAACCAGGTCAGCCAGTACGGCGGCTGATCGCCGCCCATCGGCGTGGTGTCCATCATGCCGCCCGCGGGCCGCTCGGTCCCGGCCGGTGCGAAGGTCGAGTACACGAAGTTCTCGCCGTCGCCGATCTCGGTGAACGTCCAGCCGAACACCGCACTGTAGAAAGCTTGCGCCCGGCTGTAGGCGGGGGTGTGCAGTTCGTTCCAGCACAGCGCGCCGGTCTCGTTGAAGATGCCGGCCCCCGTGTGCGCCTTGGCCTGCCAGAGCCCGAATACGCCGCCGGCCGGGTCGGCGGCGATGCACATGCGGCCGACGTCCATGACGTCGAAGGGCGGCATGAAGACCGCGCCGTCCGCGGTGGTGATCACCCCGGCGAGCGCGTCCACATCGTCGGCGGCCAGGTAGGTGGTCCACACCGACGGCATGGCGACATCACCCATCTTGGGGCCGATCCCGGCGGCGGGCCGGCCATCGATCATGGCCATCAGATACCCGCCGGCTTCGGGTGGGCTATCGAGAATTTCCCAGCCCAGCAGCCGGGCGTAGAAGTCGCGGGCGGCGGCCGGATCATCGACGGAACAGTCGACCCAGCACGGTGTTCCCTGCGGCCAAGCGGTGTCGCGAGTGGGCATTGCGATCCTCCATAGAGTGCTCCGACAAGGCCCGTTTCAGAGTACGGCACACTTTTGGCAATCGCGGTGGGTCGATCGAAACGAGACCGGCTCAGCGAATCGGCTTGATGCCGTACAGCTCGATCTTGCGATAGAGCGAGGAGCGCGCGATCCCCAGCTGCTGGGCCGCGCGATGCCGGTTGCCGCCGGTCTGGGTGAGCGCCCGCACGATGGCCGAGCGTTCGGCCGCCTCCAATTGCGACAGGGTGCGGCGGCCGGTGACGAAGCAGGTCTCGGGCAGATCTGCGCGGCGCAATTCACCGGCCGGACGACGGGTGAGCGCGGTGTGCAGGGCATCGCGCAACTCGGCGATATTGCCCGGCCAATCGTGACCGAACAGCACCCGCATGGCGTCGGGCGCGCACGCCACCTCGCGCCGCGGGGCCAGCGCGCGCAGCAGGTGCGGAACCAGCTGGGTCAGATCGTCGAGGCGATGCCGCAGCGCGGGCACCGTCACCGAATGCCCGAAATGCCGCAGCACTTCCTCCGAGCGGGCGCGTTCGGCCTCGGCGTCGGTGGTCACCGTCGCCACCAGCCAATGCTTGCCGTGATCGGTGCCGTGCAGCCGCGCCGCCAGCGCCGGAGCGTGCCGCGGGTCGAGCTCGTCGACATGCGCCAGCACGATGGTGGCCGGTTCGCTGCCCGGCCATTGCCGGTCGAATCGTGGTGCGCCGGAACGGCATTCGATGATCACCAGCGGGCGGGTCGGATACACCCGCCGGTGCGCGGCGGTGATCAGGGTGAGCTTGCCGGTGCCGGATTCGCCGTGCACCACCACCGGCCGGTTGGCGCGCGCGGCCTCGAGCACTTCGGCCCCGGCCGCCCGCCAGATCGGCGAGACGCCCGGAAGTTCGGGAATGCCAACGGTTCTGGCGGGGCGGCGTTCGGCGCGCGGCTGCGGCACGGCCAGATCCACCTGCAACACCACCCCGGCCACCTCCGCGCCCGCGAGCACCGTGCTGGCCTGCACCCGCGCGGTCCGGCCGGTGGGCAGATCCACCAGCACCTCGGTTCCCTCACGCGCCCCGGCCAATTCGACGGCGACCTCGCGCAGGCGGCCCCGATCGTGCGCGCTCAGTTCGGCGTCCGCGCGTGCGTCGGTCATGAACACGTCCCCGCCCAGCGCCACCACCGGCCCGCGCCCGGCGCGCGCCACCCGCAGGAATCGATCCAGCACCGCCTGCTGGCGCAAGGATCCTGTGGCCCGCAATTCGGCTTCGATATGCCGGGCCGCCTCCCGGATGAGCACCGGCATCAGAGGATTCGCGTCCTGCGCCAGGCAGCTCAGATCCAGCACGCCCTGTACCGCGCCGGTCAGCGGATCGCGCACCGGCGCGCCCGCGCACGCGAACACCGTGATGTTCTCCGCGAAATGCTCGGGGCCCTGGATGAACACGGGTTTGCCGGCCGCCAGCGCGGTGCCGACGCCGTTGGTGCCCACCGAATCCTCGCTGTAGACGAACCCGGGCGCGAAGTAGACATCGTCGAACAGCTCGCCCAGGAACCGCTGATTGTCGCGCCGCACCAGCACCCGCGAGCGTTGATCGGTGAGTGCGATGGTGACCGGCAGTTCCGTCAATTCCGTTTGCAGGCGCTCGATCACGGGTACCGCGCAGTTGACGAAACGCGTGGTCAGGTCCAGTTCCCCCTGATATCCGCGATCCAGCACGTTCACCAGATCGCTGACCCCCGCGTCGAGCGAGCGCCGCCAGGAGGCCAGCACCAGACCCGAGACCGCGCCGGGCCGCACTTCACCATCGGTGACGAACGAGTCTCGCGCCCGCTCGACGCGGACGACCTCATCACCCGGGTCCACCGCACTCCTAAAAGCATCGGATCATCCACGAAAGGCCGGCCGCGCCGCCATGCTCGGATTGTCCGCAGCCACCGGGCCCGCCGTCAAGGCGTAACTGTCCCAAAGTAGGACAGCGAATCCATCGTGCACTGTGGAAACTGATTACACCGACGGCAGATCCGGCGTGGCGCGAGCAGACGGTGCGCCACGGCAAGCCGTTCGGCGGATCTGCCCCGGACCGTGGCGACAATGGCGTCGCCCCGCGATTCCCCGCCCAAGGTCGCGGCCCGGTCCGGGGCAGCGTTACGCCACGGGAAATCGCCCCCCGAAGGCGAACCGGCCCCGTTCGCCGCGAGCGGGGCCGGTTGTCGTGTCCGCCCCCGGTGACCGGTGGGCTCAGCGGATGCGCAGCGTGCGGTAGGCCTGCAGGGCCAGATACAGTTCGGCGGATTCGGCCGGCGCGGTGCAGCGGCGGCCGGTGAGGTCGGCGATGCGGTGGAGGCGGAAGCGGACCGTATTGCGATGGCAGAACAGGGTTTCCGCCACGGCCGCCACCTCGCCGTCGGAGGCGAACCAGGCGGTCATGGTGTCCAGCAAGCTGTCGCGGTCGTGCTCGGGGAGCGCCAGCAGCGGGCCGAGCACCCGGTCCGCCAGGGCCGCGGCCAGTTCGGGCGCGTCGGCCAGCAGCACCGGGACCAGGGCCTGTTCGTAGCGGGTGACGCGGGTGGTATCGCATCGTGCGGCGGCGCAAGCCGATTCGGCCTGGCGCAGCGCCGCCGGGGTCGCATCCAGGCCGTCGTAGACGGTGCTCACGCCGGTCGGACCGGTGACGCGTCCGGTCAGCACACTGACCAGGCGCTCGACCGTGAAACCGTCGGTGACCGCGACGATGCCGAGCTGACAGTCCGCCCGCACCTGCCAGGCCGAGCGCACGCCCAGCGCGGACAATGCCTCGCCGATACCCGGAAGCGCTTCCGCCGCAGCCGATTCCGAAGCCGCCGCGATCACCGCGAACCGGCCCTGGCGCGGCAGCCGCAGCAGGTCCGCGTACTCGGCGAGCCGGGACGCGTCACCGTCACCGGCCAGCAGCGCGTCCAGCGCCGCCTCCCGCACCCGCGCGTCCCGCCGCTGCATCTCGCTCTCGACTTCGCGATACCCGAGGGTGAGCGCTTCGGAATAGTCGTCGATCAGCTGCCACACGTCCGAGGCCAGCCGCAGCAGCGCGCGCTCGTCGCCGGGATTCTCGTTCGCGTAGGTCAGCGCCCGCTCCCAGGTGACCCGCGCGCCGATGCGATAGGACCGCAGCGCCACCGCCAGCGGAATGCCCTGCTGCGCCCGCAGCCGCCCGTTCGTCCGCGCCACCTCGATGCCCGCGTCCGGATCCCCGGCCAGATGCGACAGCAGCGCGACCAGATGCTGACGGTTGTTGTGCCGCAGGCCCTCCGGCGTGGCCCGTTCCGGATACGCCGGTTCCGCCGCCTCGATCGCGGCCGCCACCTCGGCCACCAGGCCGTCGATATCGGCGAGCAGTGCGCGTCCGGCCGCCGCGATGAAGGCGTTGCTGGACGCGGACCGGTAGCTCATGCGCCGCGCTGCTGATCGGAGCGCCGGGTGCGGTAGGCGTGCGCGGCCAGGAACAGTTCGGCGGATTCGGCCGGTGCCGAGAAACGCCGGCCGGTGAGATCGGTGATCCGGTTCAGCCGGAACCGCACCGTATTGCGATGGCAGAACAGCGCCGCCGCGACCGCCGCCACCTCGCCCTCGGAGGCGAACCACGCGGACATGGTGTCCAGCAAGGTGGTCCGATCGTGCTCGGGCAACTCCAGCAACGCACCCAGCACCCGTTGGGTGAGCGCGTCGGCGATCTCCGGCGCGCCCGCGAGCAGCACCGGAATCAGCGCCTGGTCGTAGCGCACCACCCGGCCGGTCCCCGAAGGCGCGGTGGCACAGGCCAATTCGGCCTGCCGGAGCGCGGCCGGGGTATCGGCGAGCGTGCCGTACGCGCAGCTGATGCCGACCGGGCCACCGGCCCGCTCACCCAGCAGCCCGGCCAGCCGGTCCAGCGTGAAACTGTCGGTGACCGCCACGATGCCGAGCTGGGTGTCCGCCCGCACCCGCCACGCCGACCGCACGCCCAGCGCGGTCAAGGTCTCGCCCACCCCCGGAAGCGGTTCGGCCGCGGTCGTTTCCGACGCCGCCGCCACCACCGCGAACCCGCCCTGCAGCGGCAGCCGCACGATATCGGCGTACTCGCGCAGGTCCGCCCCGTCCGCCCGCCCGGTCAGCAGGGCGTCCAGCGCCGCGTCCCGCAGCCGGCTGTCGCGCCGCTGGATCTCGCTCAGCACCTCCTGATAACCCAGCGTCATGGCCTGCGAATAATCGTCGACCAGCTGCCACACCTCGGACGCGGTCGCCAGCAGCGCCCGCCCCGCGCCGAGTTCGTCCCCGGTCAGCGCCATGGCCCGATCCCAGGTGACCCGGGCCGCGATCCGATAGGTGCGCAGGATCGAGGGCAGCGGCACGCCTTCCTGCGCGCTCCGCCGCCCGGTCGCCCGTGCGATGGGCAGCCCGGTATCGGTTCCACCCGCCAGATAGGTCAGCACCGCGGTCAGTTGCCGCCGATTGTTCTCGCGTAACCGCTGGTAGTTGAAGCTGGTCAGCCATACCGGCTCCACCGCGCCGACGGCATCGGCCACCGCGTCCGAGAGCGCGTCGATATCGGCCAGCAGCAGCCCGCTGATCCGCGCGACGGCGGGGGACACGGCGGGACGGGCAGGCACGAAACCAGATGCTAGCGGGCCGCGCGCAACGTCGTGATTGTGCATGCGCACAATCCGCGCTGGGCCCCGGTCCATTGTGACCTGGCCCTCATCCCGACACGATAGTCAGCTGACCGACCGGACTATGTCGTCCGGCACTGTTCGCCGAGGATCGTAGAGGAACTGCATGGGAACCACTGTCGCCGCCGCCCGGGAGCTGGCGGTGCCCGCGTCCTACACCATCGCGCAGGACGCGGCGCTGTCGGATCTCGTCACCGGAAACGCTCGTGACTGGCCGGAATTCGTGGTCTTCCAGGTGCCGGCGGCCGACGGCTGGACCGATATCACCGCCGCGCGGTTCGCGGGCGAGGTGGCCGCGGTGGCCAAGGGGCTCATCGCCTCCGGCATCGAGGCGGGGGACCGGGTGGCCATCATGTCCGGCACCCGCTACGAGTGGGCGCTGCTGGACTACGCGGTATGGGCGGCGGGCGCGTGCACGGTCGCGATCTACGACAGCTCGGCCGCCGATCAGGCCGAATGGATTCTCGCCGACTCCGGCACCAAACTGGTCGTGGTCGAGCATCTCGCGCACGCGCGCACCCTGGCCACCGTGCAGGCGCCGGAACTGCGGGAACTGCTGCGCTTCGACGGCGACGCCATCGGTGAACTGACCCGGCGCGGCGCGGACGTCGACGACGCGGCGCTGGAAGCGCGGCGCGCCACCGTCACCGCGGACTCGCCCGCGACGCTCATCTACACCTCCGGCACCACTGGGCGGCCCAAGGGCGTGGTGCTCACCCATCGCAATCTGCTCGCCGAGGCCACCGCCGGACAGCTCGCGCTCACCGACGCCATGGTGGCGGGCGGGCGCACCCTGATGTTCCTGCCGCTGGCGCACGTCTTCGCGCGCGCCATCTCGGTGGCGGCGCTGGCCTCGCGGGTGACGGTCGCGCACTCCAGCGACTGGTCCACGCTGCCACAGCAATTCGCGGCCTATCAGCCCGATTTCATCCTCGCCGTGCCGCGGGTGTTCGAGAAGGTCTACAACGGGGCCAAGCAGCGCGCCCACGACGGCGGCAAGGGCCGGATCTTCGATGCCGCCGCCGACACCGCCATCGCGTGGAGTCAGGCGCAGGAGACCGGCGGCGCGGGGCTGCTGCTGAACCTCAAGCACGCGCTGTTCGATCGGCTCGTGTACGGGAAACTCCGTGCGGCACTGGGCGGTAAGTGCGAGCGCGCGGTCTCCGGCGGCGGGCCGCTCGGGGCGCGGCTCGGGCACTTCTACCGGGGCGCGGGCATTCCGGTCTACGAGGGGTACGGGCTCACCGAGACCAGCGCGGCCATCACCGTCAACACTCCCGCCGAGATCCGGGTGGGCACGGTCGGCAAACCCATTCAGGGACACGCGGTCCGGATCGCCGACGACGGTGAAGTGCTGCTGCGCGGACCGGTGGTGTTCGGCGGGTACTGGCACAATGACGCCGCCACCGCGGAGGCGTTCACCGAGGACTGGTTCCACACCGGCGATCTCGGCGCGCTCGACGCCGACGGCTATCTGACGATCACCGGGCGCAAGAAGGAGATCCTGGTGACCGCGGCCGGCAAGAACGTCTCGCCCGCCCAGCTCGAGGATTCGCTGCGCGCGCATCCGCTGATCAGCCAGTGCATGGCGGTCGGTGACGCGCAGCCGTTCGTGGGCGCGCTCATCACCCTCGATCCCGAGGCGCTGCCCGGCTGGCTGGCCCGCCACGACCTGGACGCCGCCCTGCCGCTGGCGCAGGTCATCGAATTGCCCGCGCTGCGTGCCGAACTCGAGACCGCCATCGCCGATACCAATGCCAAGGTCTCGAAGGCGGAGGGCATCAAGAAGTTCCGGGTGCTGAGCGTCGACTGGACCCAGGAGGGCGGCGAACTGACCCCGAAGATGTCGCTCAAGCGCGCGGTGGTGGCGCAGAAGTACGCCGCCGAGATCGCCGCGCTCTACAGCTGAGCACCGAATTGAACTCTGGGGACGGCTGGTTCGTATAACCCGTAACCCAGATGGTTCGTCCGGGCGTCGCCGCGACCCGGACCCCACGGCCCCACCGGCCCGCGCCGGTGGGGCCGTCGTGCACTCGAAACCCTTTGCGCGGCAAATTATTTCGCGCCGCACTGTGACGTGGCACACGTTGTCTGAGTCAGTTCGGGGTAGTTACATTGTGGGCGATGTATCGCTCACGATCAATCACAGCGCCGACCGCCGAACCCGCCGCGCGGCCGGACCTTCCGACCGTCGCCGACCTGATCGTCACTCGCCTCGCCACCCACACCACCCACGTCTTCGGCGTCGGCGGGGCCAATATCGAAGACCTCTACGACGCCCTGCACCGCACCGCCCACCCCATCACCGGCATCGTCGCCAAACACGAATTCGGCGCCGCCACCATGGCGGACGGCTACTTCCGCGCCACCGGCCGCCTCGGCGTCGTAGCCGCCACCTCCGGCGGCGGCGCCATGAATCTGCTTGCCGGACTGACCGAGTCCTACGACTCCCGCATCCCCGTCCTGGCCCTCATCGGCCAGCCGCCCCTGACCCTGGAAGGCCGCGGCGCGTTCCAGGACACCAGCGGCGGCCCCGGCCTCCTCGATGCCGAACGCATCTTCGCCGCCGTCACCCGGCACTGCGAGAAGGTGACCGACCCGGCGGATATCGCCGCCGCGCTCGATCGCGCCCTGACCGCGGCCCTGCAGGGCGGCCCGGCGGCCCTGCTGCTGCCGAAGGACGTGCAGTCCGCGCCACTCGATGTCCGCGCGCCCGTAGCCGCCGGGAACGGCATCGCCACGCCGACGGCGGGCAGCACTGCCGTCGATGCGATCGGATCACTGCTCGAGGCATCGCGAGGGCGGACGGTCGTCATCGCCGGGCCCGAGGTCGGCCGGGTGGACGCGCGTGCGGAGTTGCTGGCCCTCGCAACAGCCTTGGATGCGACGGTGCTGGTCACGCCGGACGCCAAAGACGCCTTCCCGAACCGGCATTCGCGCTTCGGTGGCATCACCGGGATCATGGGGCACCCGCACGCGCCGGATCTCATCGCTCACGCGCAGGTGTGCCTGCTGGTGGGCGCGACGCTGCCGATGACGGCGCGCGCCGGGCTCGATGACGCTCTGCGCGACTGCATGCACGTGCTCAGCGTCGGCGCCGAAAAACCATACGTGCGGACCGATATTCACGCGCTGGGTCCGCTGCGTGCATCCCTGAGCGCGCTGGCCGGGGACCTGCGTGCGCGGGGGATCGCCGCGGCGAGTGCCACTGCGCCCGGTCATTCCGGCGCGACCGCGGGTGGAATCCTCGACGCCGGTGCGGATCTCCGCCACGGGCACGCCGATCCGGTGCGGGAAACCGCATTGCCGGAGCTGGCGGTTCCGCCCGCCACCGGACCGGGCGTGCGGTATCGCGAGGCGGTGCTCGCCATCCGGGAGCGGCTCGAACCCGGGACGACCGTGGTCGCCGATGCCGGGAATACCGGTGCGGCCGTGGTGCATTACCTGCCGGTGCCCGAGGACGGGCGGTTTCTGATCGCGCTCGGGATGGGTGGGATGGGGTACGCGTTCGGGGCGGGGGTGGGGGCTGCGCTGGGGCGGGGACGGCGCAGCGTCGTGATCGCCGGGGACGGTGCGTATTTCATGCACGGGCACGAGGTGCACACGGCCGTGGAGTATCACGTGCCGGTGACGTTCGTGGTGTTCAACAACAACGCGCACGCCATGTGCGTGACGCGTGAACAGCTCTATTACTCGGGGGAGTACACCTACAACCGGTTCGGGCAGGCGCGGATCGGGGCCGCGATGGCCGCCATGTTCCCGCAGCTGCCCGTTTTCACCGCGAGCACGCTCGAAGAGTTCGAACGCGCGCTCGACGAAACCCGTACCACCTCCGGGCCCGCCTTCATCGAATTGCGTTGCGATCCCGATGAGATTCCGCCCTTCGCCCCCTTCCTGAAGGAGTTGTCCGCATGACCGAAGCCGCCCGCATCGCCCCCGTCGAAGTGCCCGATGTCGGAGTGCCCGGGGTGTACCGCATCGAGACCCTCGCCATGAAGGAGGGGATGCCGATGGTGCTGGACATGACGCGCGCGGTGTACCCGCACGACGAGATCTTCGGCGACTACTGCACCGTTCACGAGTACGTGGCCGCGCCGCCGGACGAGGTGTACGAATACCTGGCCGACACCCGCAGCCTGTGCGAATGGACCTACAGCATGCGGGGATTCGAGCCCACCGGCGAACCGGAGCTGTGGGTTTCCGACGATCGCATCGGCTCGCACACCCGCATCTACACCCGCACCGTCGCCAATCCGCAAGCGCGGACCGTGGATTACCACTGCTCGTGGGATCAGGGCGAGCACCTGTGGATGATCTACCTGATGCGCGTGGTGGACGCGCAACTGGTGCTGAACAAGCCCGGTTCGGTGATCACCTGGACCAACTGCCGCCATCCGTTCTACGAGGACAACGGCTATCCCGAGACGGCCCCCGCCGACCGCCCGGTGTGGGTGGGCGACTTCTGGCACCTCTTCGCCGCCGGGCACCTGCTGGAACTGCGCAATCTCAAGGCCATCTGCGAGCATCGCCACGCCGCCGGCCAGCCCATCAAGCCGGAATGGATGAACTGACCATGAGCACCGTGAGCCTCCTCGACGTCGCCGGGTACCTGCCCGAGAACATCGTCTCCGCCGACTATTTCGCCCAGCACGCCGACCCCGACGACGTGACCGGCAATGTCATGTTCAAGGCCCCCAAGTTCCGCCGCCATATCGCCCCCGGCGAATCGGTCGCCGATATGGCCGAACGCGCCGTCGCCCCGATCCTGGCGCGCCAGGGCCGGGAAGTGCTGCGCGACATCGACATTCTGATCGTGCACACCCAGCTGCCCGAGACCGGCATCGTCGGCAACGGCGGCGAGGTGGCGGCGCGGCTGGGCATCAATCCGGAATGGCTGATCGACCTGCACAACGGCGGCTGCGCGGCCTTCGTGCACGGTATGAAACTGGCCCGCCAGCTGCTGGCGAGCACCGACGCCACATCCGCGCTCATCGTGACCGTGCAGAACTGCGCCGGACAGGTTTTCACCCAGGAACAGGTGCGCGGCAAACCCCAAGCCGCCATTCCGGGCGACGGCGCGGGCGCGGGACTGCTGGTGAAATCCGGGGATTCGCCGATCCTCGATATCGAGACCCGGCACCTGCCGCAGTACGCCGGCCAGATGACGGTGATGGCCGACCCGCCGCGCAAGTACTGGGAGGCCGGCCCCGGCCAGATGCACGTCGGCTTCACCGAATCCAAGATCGTGCGGGTGCTGGCGCGCGGCAATCGCATCGTGCCCGAGGTGGCGCAGGCGGTGTGCACCCGGATCGGCGTTCCCGCAACCGATCTCGACCTGCTGGTCACCAATCAGCCCAATCGCGCCTTCCTGCGCAACTGGCGCGATGCCCTGCAACTCCCCGCCGACAAGCACCCCGACACCTTCGACGATTGCGGAAACCTGTTCGCCGCGGGCATTCCCGTCACCTTCGACCGCGCCGTGGACGAGGGCCGGGTGCCCGCCGGATCGCTGGTCATGTTCGCGGGCTTCGCGCACGCCGGTGACTTCGCCGCCGCGGCCGCGGTGCGCTGGGGCGGACGCTGAACGGATCGGAACCGAGCATGACCCACACCATCGAGCTCGGGCACCGGCTCGGGCTCAACGAGAACCCGTACGGCCCACTGCCGTCCGTGCACGCGGCCCTCGAGCGCGCGCTGGTGGCCGCCAACCGCTACCCGGAATTCCGGCCCGACCGCCTGCCCCGCCTGATCGCCGACCGGATCGGCGTCGCCCCGGAACGCGTGGTGGTGGGCGCGGGCGCGACGGGCGTGTTCATGACCCTGCTGCAGGAATTCGTCCGCCCCGGCGACGAAGTCGTCATGGCCACCCCGACTTTCGAGGGTTTCCCCATGCTCACCGAAATGGTGGGCGGCCGCGCGGTCGCGGTGCCGCTCACCCCCGGCGGCTGCCAGGACCTGCGCGCCATGGCCGCCGCTGTGGGGGCGCGCACCCGCCTGGTGGTGATATGCAACCCGCACAATCCCACCGGCACCCGCCTCGATCCGGGCGCGCTGTCGGATTTTCTGGCGGCTCTCGACCCGGCCGTGACCGCGGTGCTGGACGAGGCGTACCTGGAGTTCGTCCCGAACGGCGACCGCCTGGCCACCCTGGACCTGCTCGACCGGCACCCGAATCTGGTGGTGGTGCGGACCTTCTCGAAGGCGTTCGGGCTGGCCGCGCTGCGCATCGGCTACGCGGTCGGCCTGCCGGTCACCATGGGCCGGATCGCGCACCGGCAGGTGCCGTTCGCCATGCACGCGCTCGCCGAGGTCGGGGTGCGCGCCTGCTACGACGCCGCGGACGAGCTCACCGCGCGGGTGGAGGCCATTCGCGCCGAGAGCGCCCGGCTCGGCGCGGGTCTGCGGGCCCTCGGGCTGCCGGTGCCGATCAGCTCCGCCAACTTCGCGTTTGTCTTCACCCCTGACCAAGCGGTCGGATTCGGCTTGCGGAACGCCTTCGCCGAGGCGGGCATCCAGGTCAAGGATTATGCGGAGGGCATCCGGGTCACCGTCGGCGACGACGCGGCCACCGCCGCCGTCCTCACCGCGGTACGGACCGCGATCCCGTAATGCGTACCCTGTGACAATGGACGCTCGACCACATACCGGGTCCGAAGCCGGTGGGCACCCGGCCTCGGACGCGGACGTGGATCACGAATTGCTATCTCTCAGCACCCAGCTGTGCTTCGCCCTGTACAGCACCTCCCGGGCCATGACCGCCGCGTATCGCCCGCACCTGGACGCCATGGACGTCACCTATCCGCAGTACCTGGCGCTGCTGGCGCTGTGGGAGTTCCCCGGCATCACCATGAAGGAGCTCGGCGAGCACCTGCGCCTGGACTACGGCACGGTCTCGCCGATCATCGCGCGCCTGCAGGCCCGCGGTCTGGTGGACAGCGTGCGCAGCGAAACCGATCGCCGCACCGTGCATCTGCGCGCCACCGCCGCCGGCCGGGAATTGCAGCGCCGCGCCCAGGACATGATCGAGTCGACCATGGACGCGGTCGGCTATCCGATCGAGACGCTGATCGATCTGCGCGACCGGATCAACGAGCTCGGGGACCGCTTGGCGCAGGTTTCGCCCGCGCCCCTGCCTCCCATGTCTTGACACGGGGCACTCCCATTTGAAAGACATTGTCGAGTAACACGTTTGCCTCGGCGAAAGACATAGCGACGGGGAACGGCTCGACCGCGGGCTGAGCGAGCCCGGCACAAAAGGGAGTATTAGGTGCGTTATCGAGTACCGGCGCGAAAGTCCGCCGCCGGGCGAACCGCCGCTGTCGCGGCCGCCATCGCCTTGGCGGTGGGCCTGACCGTGGGCAACACGTCGGCGGAACCGCAGAAGCCCGCGTCCATCACCGCCAATACCAAGGACGGGCGCAACTGGCATCTGAAGGTGTATTCGGCGGCCATGGACAAGGAGATCCTGGTCGATGTGCAGCGGCCGGCCGACGAATCCAAATCCGCGCCGAATCTCTGGATGCTCAACGGCCTGGACGGCGGTGAGGGCACCGCGAACTGGAAGGCCCGCACCAATGCCCTGGAATGGCTGGCCGACAAGCACGTCAATGTCATCCAGCCGATCGGCGGTCTCGGCAGTTACTACACCGACTGGGAGAAGCCGGACCCGAAGCTGGGCCTGAACAAGTGGAAGACGTTCTTCACCGAGGAACTGCCGCCGCTGCTGGACAAGGAACTCAAGTCCACCGGGCTCAATGCCCTCGCCGGGCTCTCGACCTCCGGTACTTCGGTGCTGCAGCTGGCCGAGGCCAAGCCGGGCCTGTGGAAGACCGTCGCCGCCTACAGCGGCTGCGCGCAGATCGCCGATCCGGCCGGTCAGCGCTTCCTCAAGCTGGCCACCGAGACCTGGGCGGGCGGCAATACCGAGAACATGTACGGCCCGGCGGATTCCCCGCTGTGGGCGGCCAATGATCCGGTCGTGAACGCCGAGAAGCTGCGCGGCACCCAGCTCTACATCTCCAGCGGCAGCGGTCTGCCGCTGCTGGAGGACGTGCAGTACTACCTCGACAACGCGCCCGGCGTCACCGGCGCCATCAACCTGAGCCTGGGCGTCATCATCGAGGCCGCGGTCAACGGCTGCACCCATAACCTGCAGTCCAAGCTGGATTCGCTGAACATTCCGGCGACCTACCAGTTCAATCCGGTCGGCACCCACTACTGGCCGTACTGGGAAGAGGCGCTGCACAAGTCGTGGCCGATGCTGGCCAGCGGCATGGGGATCTGACGGTCTTCAGAAAACCTGGAAATCAGCGCTCACCGGAATTCGGTGGGCGCTGATTTCTTTTGCCGCGCGCTCGCGGTCAGTTCAAGGCGTTCGCCCGCGCATTGCGTTCGACGCTGAAGAACGTCTTGTCGGTCGGCAGTTGCCAATCCGCGCCGACGAAATAGCGCTTGGCGGTCTCGTCGCCGAAGGCCAGGTATTTCAGCCAGGCCACGCTGGCGCCCGCGGCCCGGTAGTTCTCGGGGGCGTCGACCGGCGAGAAATGGGTGACGCCGCGCGCATTGGCGATCCAGGACGGGGCATTGAACATGAGGTTGTACTGCCACCAGCGCACCCAGGCGAAATCGGGGACGACGATATCGTTGTAGCCGGTGAGGAACAGGGTGGGGACGCCGATCAGCGCGCCCACCGCCAGCGGTCCGGGTTCGATGGCCAGCACGCCCGCGATGCGCAGCGACGGATCGATGAGCGCGGCGATCGCGGGGTAGAGGGTGCCCGCTTGCAGCGACGCCTGCCCGCCGCCGGAGTGTCCCGCGAAGAAGGTGCGGCTCAGGTCGATCCGGTCGTGCAGCGGTGAGGCGGCGTCGCGATCGGCCAGGATCGCGACGGCCAGGCCCAGGGTCGGCACATCCACCGTGGAGTTGAAGAAGTCGTAGGAGATGACCACGACGAACCCGTGGCTGGCGTACAGCCGGGCCAGCTGATCGTAATTGCCGGGCACGGACAGGATGCCGCCCGTCAGCACCACCAGGGGAGCCTCCGGAAGGTCGGCGATATCGGCCGGGTAGTAGGTGTTGACGCCGATCGGCGATTCCAGCCCGCCCGGAAACGCTTGCGTGCATTGCAATTCCGAGGCGTTGCCGAACACGGTGACGGTGATGTGGGCGATCATGCCGTACACCGACTGCTGGCACGGGTTCGTGGTGACCGGCGTCGCCACCTGATGCGGTCCCGGTGTGGCGTACAGGCTTTGGGCGGTGGCGGCGGGCGCGGGTTCGTCGGCGTACGCCAGCGTGGGCGCCGTGCACGCGGCGAAGGCCAGCAGCCCCACGGCCGCAGCGGTTTTCAGAGTGGTGAACGTCCTCATCGTCGAGGGCCTCCCCTTGTCGTTCGAATTGTTCAGCGCGGCGTATTGCCGAGCCCTTGCGCCGCGGCGAGCACCTGGCCGCCGACATCGAGCAGCAGCTTGAAAACATCCACCGGCACCGGTTTCCCGTTGCACCACAACAGATTGCAGCCGGTCGAGGCGTACGGCCCGACGCCCAGCAGGATCTGCGCGGCATTCACCGGATCGAGCAGCCGGGCGAGTTCGCCGAGATCCTTGGCCAGCGGCTTGCTCGGCGCCGGATACCGGTACGGATCGTCGTAGGGTTCCCCGGGCACATCGGTGACCGCCGCGGACAGGCGGCGGAACAGCTCCTTGTTGTCCGGGTTGGAGGTTCCGGTCAGCAGCGCCTGCAGATTGCCGATCTCGATCTTGGCGGGCACACCGAGCCGCACGATCACCAGATCGCGGCTGGGCACCACCACCACGAACTGCCCGAGCGCGCCGGAGAAGGCGTAGGTGTCGCGCGGGGAACCGGTGAACACCGAGTGCTCGTACAGGGTCGCGGTCGGCACATCCACACCGCGATAGCTGTCACCGGCATTGAGCCACATGAGGAATCCGTACCCGGCATTGGCCGGGCTCGGAGTGGTGGCCTCGCGCAGGTAGTCCGCGTCGATCAACTGCTGCCCGCGCCAGGAACCGTTGTGCAGCATCAGGTTTCCGATGCGGGCCAGATCCGCCGGGCGCATGGCCAGCCCGCCGTTGACCGCGGTATTGCCGCTGCGGTCGCGCAGCCAGATCCAGTTCTCGCGATCGATTCCCAACGGGCCCATGAGTTCTCGCTGCACGAACTCCTGATAGTCGAGCCCGGTGCTGATCTCGATGATCTTCGGCAGCAGCGCCAGCACCGATTGCGCGTACTGGAAGGTGGTGCCCGGCTCGTACTCCGCGGGGGAGGCGAGGCTCTGCAGCACCTCGTCGGTCTGGATGCCCGCGATATCGGCGGGCCAGCTGAAGTGCAGGCCGGTGGACTGCGTGAGCACCTGGCGCACCGTGAGATTCGCGTGCGCGGCATCGGCCTGCGGGAAGAACCTGACCAGGGGATCGTCCACGCCGAAATAGCCGAGCGTGATCGCGCGCCCGACCGCCAGCGACGCCACCCCCTTGCTGGCGCTGGCCAAGGGCAGCGGCAGATTCCCGGTCGGGGTGCGCTCGCCGATCAGGCAGCCGTGCCGGTACACCTGCACCGCGTAGCCGCCCGCGCGCTGCCCGAAATCCAGGGCATCGGTCACCGCCGCCGCGTCCATGCCGGCCGCGCCCGCGTCCCGGCGTTCGAAGGCCTTGCCCGCCTCCGGTTCCGCGCACGCCCCGCTGTCCGCGGGCTCGGCCGGGGCGGGGGCCGCGGTCAGGGACAGGGCCGCGAAGGCGGCGATACCGAGCGCCGCTGCCCGGCTCGTGCGATGCAAACGCATGGACTTCAAACCCCTCGGCGGGCCGGTCGACCGGCCCGGTAGCTAACTGAGACTGCGTGGTGTCACATACCGTAGCCGGTGGTGACCGCCGACACAATGCACTGTCTGAGGCAATCCGCTCGACGGTGCTCGGCGCGGTACCGGAAATATCGGGTGACCGGTCGCGGACCGGTTGGAATCCCTACTGGTTAGGAGCCTTTCGGCTCTTTTCCAGCGACCGGTTCCGTGCGACAGTAAGGTGCGCGTCGGGAGCGGATCCGAGGCGGGCAAGGAAAATCGACGATGATGATCGCGTTATGGGTGCTGCTGCCCTACGGAGCCATCCTCTCGTGCGTGATCGGGCATCTCTGGCGCTATCGGCACGACGGGTTCCGTGATCACCTCTACGGGCCGCACATCGACCGCGCCGAACGCTTCGGCATCCACGCCTTCCGGATCGGCGTGCCCCTCCTGTTCGTCGCCCGCATCACCGAAGTCTTTGCCGCCGGACCGGATTCGCGACCCGAGGGCGGCATCCGGATCCTCGTCATCGTGCTCCAGGTCGTCGCGATCCCCCTCGCCATGACGGGCGCCGCGCTCATCCTGGTGCCCCCGCTGATCGCCGCCGACGCCCGCCGGCGCGTCTCCGCGGTGGACCGGCTCACCCTGCCCGTGCTCGTCGCCACCGTGCTCTCGGCCATGCTGGTCACCTTCGACGCCACCCCCGGCGACGGCCGATACCGCAGTGCCGAAACGCTTTTCACCTGGTCGCGCTCGGTGCTGACGCTGCATCCGCAGCCCGCGGTGATGGCGCACGCCCCCGCGCTCTATCAGGCGCGCGGGCTCATCGTCATGCTGCTGATCGCCATCTGGCCGTACACCCGGCTGGCCGGCATCTTCAGCATTCCGGCCATCCGGATGCTGCGGCAGACCTCGCGGCTCGCCGTGCTCGCGGTCGCGCGCTGATAATTTGGTCCGCATGGCGGACTTCGGGGGAACTGACCAGTTCGCTCGGCTGCGCCCGCTGCTGTTCACCCTCGCCTACGAGATCCTGGGCAGCGCGGCCGATGCCGAAGACGTGCTGCAGGACAGCTATCTGCGCTGGAGCGCCGTCGACCAGGCGGCGGTGGAACATCCGCGTGCGTACCTGACCCGGACGGTCACCCGGCAGGCGCTCAACCATTTGCGCACCACTTCCCGCCGCCGCGAGGACTACGTCGGCAGCTGGCTGCCCGAACCGATCCGCACCGAACCCGATGCCGGACAGGATGTGCTGCTGGCCGAATCGGTGTCGATGGCCATGCTGCTGGTGCTGGAAACCCTCGCGCCCACCGAACGCGCGGTGTTCGTCCTCTCGGAGGTCTTCGGGCATTCGCTGGTCGAAATCGCCGACCTGATCGGCAAATCCGATGCCGCCGTGCGCCAGATCGCGCACCGCGCCCGAGCCCACGTGCAGGCCCGCCGCAAACGCTTCCATCCCGATGCCGCCACCGGCCGGGCGGTCGCGGGGCAATTCCTGCTGGCCGTCCGTACCGGCGACACCCGCGCGCTGCTGGAGCTGCTCGCACCCGATGTCGTGCAGATCTCCGACGGCGGCGGCAAGGTCAGCGCGGCCCGGCATCCCATCCTCGGCGCCGCGAAGGTCGCCCAGTTCGTCCTCGGCCTGCAGCGGAAATACCTGGCCGACACCGATTTCGAGGTCGCCGCCTACAACGCCCAGCCCGCCGTTCTCACCCGCGTCGGCGGCCGCCTGGACAATATCCTGGTCATCGAATTCGACGGCGCGCTGATCACCGGCCTCTACGCGATCCGCAATCCCGACAAGCTCGCCGCCTTCGAGATCGCCCGCCCGCTCGGTCGATGATCACCCTGTGACGCGGCCCACGCGAACCGCCCGTCACGGTCCGCGCCCCGCCGGTGTCTCCGAGATATCCGGACCCTCCGGAAAACCGGAAAAGGAGCGTCACATGAAAACCGCACTCGTCTGCGTCTCGGTCTCGCACGGCAATACCCGCCGCATCGCCGAGCAGATGGCCCCGATCCTGCACGCCCCCATCCTCGAGCCCGAGGAGATCGACCCCGCCGCGCTCGCCGGCTACGACCTCGTCGGTTTCGGCTCCGGCATTTTCAATCTCGCCTTCCATCCTCGCCTGCGCGACTTCGTCCGCGCCCTGCCCGAGGGCCGCCCGCGCCGCGCGTTCGTCTACGTCACCAGCGGATTCCCGCCCCGCACGCATCCGCTCGTGCAGCAACTCGAAAGCAAGGGCTATCAGGTGGTGGACACCTTCGCCTGCCGCGCCCTCGACACCTGGCTGCCCTTCAAAGCCGTCGGCGGCATCCGCAAGGGCCGCCCCGACGCGGCCGATCTGGCCGCCGCCCGCGCCTTCGCCGAAAAGCTCCGCGACCGGCCGTGACACGCCGTCTGGGATCGATTCCATTGCGCACCTGCCGTTTTCGGAGATTCCCACAAGATCGCCGCGTCGCGTGGCCGAACCGCTCCGCTCGTGCCATGGTGGAGGCATGCTGCCCGACGCGGAGTTGAATCCGGCTGCGGTCGAGATCGGCGGGTTCTTCCCGCAGCCACCCGATGCCCTCTGGGAGGCGCTCATCGAACCGCATCTGGTCGAACGCTGGCTACAACTGCGCTCCAGCGGATTCGCGGCGGCGGTGGGCACCCGCTTCGTCTTCGCGGTGCCCGGCACGCCGCCCGGCGAGATCGCCTGCGAGGTGCTCACGGCCAGCCCGGGGGAGCGGCTCACCATCAGCTGGGTGGATCTGCGCGCCGAGCGTCCCGCGCGCTGGGTGGTGGATTGGCTGATCCAGCCCGAGGGACGCGGGACGCGACTGTTGCTGACCCAGACCGGTTTCGATATCGAGGACCGGCGGCAGAAGATGGCGCGCAATGCCATGGAACGCGGCTGGAAGACCACCCTGTCGCGGTTGCGCGAGGTCCTCGAGCGCTGACCCGGATCAGCGCGGCAGCGAGCCGTTCGCCGCGGAGGTGACGGTCCCGCGCCGCGGCAGGACGGAATCGTCCACCAGGCGTAGCGCGGTGAATCCGCGTTCGGCGGCCAGCCGGCGAATCGCCGCCACCTCGTCGTCGGTCCGCTCGGTGACGTCGATGCTGACCTCGGCATCGGCCAGGCTGTGCCCGGCATCGGCCAGCTGCGTGGCCAGCATGGTGAAGGTCAGGAGCGCATGCTCCTCGAAGAGTTGCTCGGGTTCTATATGCGGTATCCCCTTCATGAGCAGGCAGCGTATGCAGTGGGAGGGGAGGAAGGCGGCATCGATGCCTGGCGTGTCGGATTCGCGGCGTTTTCACCCGCCGGCCGCGCGGGATAGCCGAGCGGCCAGGTCACGGACGTGATCGGCGAGTTCGGGCGGGTGCAGGACACGGAATTCGAAGCCGAAGGACACGGTGTAGAAGGCGATGGCCTCCAGCGACGGCCCGCCGGTGTGCAAGATGCAGGATTCGGCGTCCACGGGTTCGAGGACCCCGACCGTGGGGGCGATGCGATCCGCGGCGGTTTCGACGGGCGTGTGCAGCAGGATGCGGGCCTGGTGCCGGTAGGGCGCGCTGGTGATGCCGTGCGAGACCAGCTCGGCCGGGTCGGGCGCCTCGCGCGGAGTGAAGCGCGGGCCGGTGGGGATGCGCGGGGTGAGGCGATCCACCCGGTAGGTGCGCCAGTCCTCGCGATCGACATCCCAGCCGGTCAGATACCAGCGGCGGCCGGTATGCACCAGGCGATGGGGTTCGGTTGTGCGGCGGGAGGATTCGCCGGCATGGGTGCGGTAGTCGAACCGCAGCCGATGCTGATCGCGGATCGCGGCGGCGATGACGGTCAAGGTGTCCGGGTCCACCTGCGGGCCGCCCGCGGGCACCGCGACCGTCGCGGCCTGCAACGCGGTCATGCGATGCCGCAGCCGCGACGGCAGCACCTGTTCGAGCTTGGCCAGCGCCCGCAGCGAACTCTCCTCGATCCCGGCGATGGTGCCGCCCGCGGCCGTGCGCAAGCCCATGGCGACCGCGATCGCCTCCTCGTCGTCCAGCAGCAGCGGCGGCAGTTTCGCGCCCGCGCCCAGCCGGTACCCGGCCGACCCGGCGCTGGCGTGCACGGGATAGCCGAGCGTGCGCAGCTTCTCGATATCGCGGCGCACCGTGCGCACATCCACCTCGAGTTGATCGGCCAGTTCCGCGCCGGTCCAGTCGCGCGGAGTCTGGAGCAGGGACAGCAGGCGCAGCAGGCGCGCGGAGGTTTCCAACACGAATCCGATTCTGCCCGACACCTAGGGCGAAACCTGTCCTAACCGGCTCCTACCGTAGTTCTCATGAGCAACGAGATCCTTCCCTTCCGCATCGAAATCGCCCAGGAACAGCTCGATGATCTGCGCGCCAAACTGGACGCCGCCCGCCTGCCCGCCCCGCTGCCCGGCGACGACTGGGACACCGGCGTCCCCGTGCACTGGCTGCGCGAAATGGTCGACTACTGGCGCACCGGCTACGACTGGCGCGCGGCCGAAGCCGAATTGAACCGCTACCCGCAGTTCGTCACCGAAATCGACGGGCAGCGCATCCATTTCCTGCACGTGCGCTCCGCCGAACCGGAGGCGACGCCGCTGCTGCTCACCCACGGCTGGCCCGGCTCGATTGCCGAATTCCTCGATGTGATCGGACCTTTGACCGATCCGGGCGCGCACGGCGGCGACCCCGCCGACGCCTTCCACCTGGTCATCCCCGCCCTGCCCGGCTTCGGATTCTCCAGTCCCATCAACGATTCCGGCTGGACCCGGGCCCGCATCGGCCGCACCTGGGCGGAGCTGATGAACCGTCTCGGCTACGAGCGCTACGGCGTGCAGGGCGGTGACATCGGCGGCTCGGTCAGCCCCGAAGTCGCCCGCACCGCACCGGATCACGTGATCGGCGTGCACGTCAACGGCGGCACCAACCTGCCCCCGGTGCCCTTCCCGGACAGTGAACGCGAGGGCCTGAGCGAACTGGAACTCGACCGGGTGCGCCGGATCAACGATTTCGTGCGCGAGGAATTCGGCTATATCGCCATCCAATCCACCCGTCCGCAAGCCCTCGCCTACGGCCTGGTCGATTCCCCGGTCGGTCAGCTGGCCTGGATCATGGACAAGTTCCGGGAGTGGACCTTCCCCCGGAACGTGCTGCCCGACAAGATCATCAGCCGCGATCGGCTGCTCACCAATGTCATGCTGTACTGGCTCACCGGCACCGCCGGCTCCGCGGCCTACGTCGGCTACGCGAACGTCGGCTCCTGGGGCGAGCAGCCCGCGAACTCCGGGGTGCCCACCGCCGTGCTGGCCTTCGCCCACGACGTCTGCATCCGCCGCTACTGCGAACCCTCGAACACCATCGTCCGCTGGACCGACGTCGACCACGGCGGTCACTTCGCGGCGCTCGAGGAACCCGCGCTGCTGGTCGCCGACATTCGCGAATTCTTCCGCGACCTGCGCTGACCGTCCGGGGTGGCGGCCGTGACGCACAGCGATGCCGCGCACAGCGCCACCCCGAACCAGACGGCCCCGTTCACCCCGGCGCCGTCGGCCAGCAGGCCGCCGAACAACGCGCCCAAGGCGATCGACAGGTTGTAGCCGAGCGTGTTGATGGACATGGCGGCCTCGAAGGCGTCGGGTGCGGCGGCCAGCGTCGAATTGATCTGGCACAGGTTGGCCGCGCCGAACGAGACGCCCCACAGCACCATGGCCAGTACCAGTCCGGTGCGGGAATCGCCGAAGGCGAGCAGCAACAGCAGCGAAACCACCAGTCCCGCACCGGCGGTGAGGAATGTCGCGCGCAGGTTCCGGGCGACGGCCTGCCCGGCGAGGAAGTTCCCGGCCGCGCCGCCGAGTCCGTAGACCATCAGCAGTCCGGTGACGAACCCGGCCGAGGCGTTCGAATTCTCCTCGGCGAACGGCCGAATGAACGTGTACGCCCCGAAATGCCCGAGCACGTACAGCATTACGGCGATCATCACCGCTCGCAGCCGCGGATTGTCGAGCGGCAGCCGGAACACCTCCCGCACCGACACCGCGTTCTCCGAAGGCAGCGACGGTATGACGGCGGCCACCGCGACACCCACCACCGCCGCGAGGGCGCTCCAGATCAAAAACGTTGTCCGCCAATCGGTGAGACTCTCCAGCAACGTGCCCAGCGGGATTCCCACCACGGTGGCGATCGAGATCCCCGACAATGCCACCGCCGCCGCCCGGTTGGCGTGCTGCTCCGGCACCAGCCGCATGGCCATACTCACCCCGATGGCCCAGAACATCCCGTGCGCGAACCCCATCACCAGCCGCGTGGCCAGCAGGATCGGAAAGTTCGGCGCCACAGCGGTAATCAGATTCCCCGCCGCCAGCACCGCGAGCAATGCCGACAGCAGCAGCCGCCGATCCACCCGCCGCGTCCACGCCACCAGGAACGGCACTCCCAGCCCCGCCGACACCCCGAACAACGTCACCATCAGCCCGGCCACGCCCACCGCGACGTCCAGACTCGACCCCACCGCCGTCAACAGCCCGACCGGCATCAATTCGGTGGTGACGAAGGTGAACAGGCTGGCGGTGATCACCCCCACGCCTACCCAGGGCCGCCACGTGCCCTCGCTAACCCGTTGTGTCACTTCGCTACTCATACCCAGATCCCACCCCGCGCCGATCGATGAGTCCAACACATGTTTGTCACCGCATCGATCGTGATTCAAGATTGATCCGTGGAACTCCAGCAACTGCGCTACGTCCTCGCGGTAGCCGAAACCAACAGCTTCACCCGAGCCGCCGAACGCTGCCTGGTGGTCCAATCCGCCCTCAGTCACCAAATAGCCCGCCTGGAAAGGGAACTCGGCGCCAAACTCTTCGAACGCACCAGCCGCCGGGTCCGCCTCACGCCTGCCGGCGCCGCCTTCCTGCCCGCCGCCCGCCAATGCCTCGCCGCCGCCGAGCGCGCCGCCGCCGAAGTGGCCGCGGCCATCGGCGAAATCCGGGGCACGCTGGCCCTGGGCCTGATTCCCACGGTCACCGCCGTCGACATCCCCGCGGCCCTGCGCGATTTCCGGGAACGTCACCCGCAGGTCCGCATCACCCTGCGGGTGGGCGCCAGCGACGATCTCATCGCCCGGGTCGAACAGGGCGAACTGGACGCGGCCTTCCTCGGCCTGCCCGTCACCACCGAGCCGAAGGGGGTATCCGCCCGGGAACTGGGCCGCGACCGCCTGGTAGCCGTGGTGGCGCCGACCCACCCCCTCGCCTCGGCCCGGGCGGTGGATCTGCGCACCCTCGCCGCCGAAGTCTTCGTGGACCTACCGGCGGGCACCGCCGGCCGAATCCAATCCGACCAGGCATTCGCCGCCGCCGGCCTCACCCGCGACGTGGCCTTCGAGGTCACCACGGCCGACTACATCGCCCGCCTGGTCGCCCCGAATCTGGCCGTGGCCATGCTCCCGGCCGCCTACGCCGCCGAAATCCCCGGCGTGGCCGCCCTCGAAATCACCGACGCCCCCGCTCGCGTCGAATACGCGGTCTGGAGCAGTCGATCCACCACTCCCGCCGCAACCGCGTTCCTCACCTCCCTGGGCATCGCGGTTCAGGCGCGATGAGGGTAGGCGCCGCCGTCCACGACGATGCGCTGGCCGGTCAGGTAGCCGGCGGCGGGGGAGGTGAGGAAGGCGACGACCTCGGCGACTTCCTCGGGGCGGCAGACGTGACCGAACGGGGCCGTAGCGTCGAGATCGGCGGCTCGGCGGGAGGCACCGGCGGTCAGGGCGGTGGTCAACCGGTCGCCCATCTCGGTGGCCACCAGCCCGGGAGCGACGATGTTCACGTGAATGCCATGGGGCGCTTCCTCTTTGGCGAGGGTGTGGGCCAGGGCTTCCAAGGCGGCTTTGGCCATGTTGTACGGAGCCCCGGCGGCGCCCAGCGCGTGGGCGGCGACGCTACTGATCATGATGATGTCGCCGCGCGGGCGGATGCGCATGCCCGGGAGCACCTGACGGGTGAGCTGGTGGGGCCCGATCGCCTGGACGCGGAGCAGCCGCTCTACCTCGTCGGAGGCGGTATCGGCGACGGTTTGCCCGCGACTGGCGATGCCGCCGTTGTGCACCAGGATGTCTATCGGGCCCAGGTCGGCTGTGATCCGCTCGACCATGGCGGTGACGGCGGGTAGATCGTCCACCGGGGCTTGGACGGCCAAGGCCTCGACCCCGAGCTTGTGGAGTTGTTCCACGGTCTCCTCGGCGGAGGCGGCATCCCGGCGGTAGTTGACGGCCACTTTCGCCCCCCGCGCGCCCAGCGCCAGGCTGATGGCGCGGCCGATACCGCGCCCGCCGCCGGTCACCAGGGCCACGCGGCCCGCCAATTCGGTTGCTGCCGTGTTCATTCAAGCTCCTTTGCCGATGAGTAATCCGATCATCGCGCGCGGCGGTGGCCGGTGTCGATGGCGGGCGGCGACACCGGCGGGCGGGATGTCCGAAATGGGTGATCGGTTAGGGCAGACTCGGCTACCGAATGGTCTGTTGCCGAGTGGAGGAGCTGAGACGATGCGGTTCGGTCAGAATCTCGACGAAGGGATTTCGCGGCGGGCCGTCCTCGGGCTCGGGATGGCGGCCGCGGCGGCGTTCGGGCTGAGCGCCTGTGGCGATTCGGGTGATTCGAGTTCGGCGACCACCAGCACGACGCCGCCGTCGAACGACCCCAAGGACATCGCGATCGATGCCTACGTCTTCGGCTATCCGCTGGTGCTGACCGATGTCACGCGCGAGACCGGGGGACCGGCCAACCAATTCGTGCACCAGAATCCGCCGACCCCGCAGGAGAAGCAGGTGGTGCGGCTGAACCTGGACACCTTGTACTCGCAGGCATGGCTGGATCTGCGGGCCGAGCCGATGGTGCTGCAGGTGCCCGCCATCGAATCGGGGCGGTACTGGCTCATGCAGTTGCTGGACGCGTGGACCAACACCGTGCACGATCCGAGCAGTATGGATCAGCAGATCAAACACGGGAAATCCGATCCGCCCTCCACCTATCTGATCACCGGGCCGGGCTGGACGGGCGCCGTGCCGGAGGGCATGACCCAGCTGGCGATGCCCACCGGCACCACCTGGCTGCTGGGCCGCATCGAATACAAGGGGACCGCTGATCTCGCGAATGTCCGTGCGATCCAACAGCAATTGAAGCTGGCCCCGCTGAGCGTGTGGAGCGCCGACCCGAATGCGGTGCAGGGCGGACCGGGTGCGCAGGCCGCCGGCGGTCCGTCGCCCGCGTACACCGTCGCCGCCATGGACGGCCCCACCTTCTTCGATCGCCTGTGCGCGGTCATGGCGTCGAATCCGCCCGCCGCGGCGGACGCCCCGGCCCTGAAGCGTTTCGCCACCATCGGCGTGAAGCCCGGCGCCACCATCGATCCGCTCTCGGCCGACCTGCTCACCACGGCGGCGACCACGGCGCGCAAACAGATTCCGGCCTACCACGATCCGGACGGCCAGGACCAAAACGGCTGGGTCTTCGACCTGAACGTCGGCACCTACGGCACCGACTACCCGCTGCGCGCCGAGGTCGCCATGCTCGGTCTCGGCGCGAACCTGCCCAAGGACGCCGTGTACCCGACGGTGAACGCGAATGCCGACGGCGGCAAGCGTTTCCGGCTCACCTTCCCCAAGGGCGAGCTCCCGCCCGTCGGCGCGTTCTGGTCGCTCACCGCCTACGACGCGCACAGCTACCTGATCGACAATCCGGCCGGCATCTACTCGGTCGGCCACCTCACGCCCGCGGTGGCCGGGTCCGACGGCTCGGTCGAAATCGCCGTCCAGAGTGAGGATCCCGGCTCATCGGTGCCCACCGGCAACTGGCTCCCCATCCCCGCCTCCGGCCCGTTCTCGGTCACCCTGCGCCTCTACGCCCCGAAAGCATCGGTGCTGGAAGGCAAATGGCGGGTGCCCAAGCTGGAAACCGTGGGCTGACACGCCGGCGGCGGAGGTGCACCACCACCTCCGCCGCCGCATGTGAATACCGTTACGGGGTAACGATATTGAAGTTCGGATCCGGCTTGTCCATCACACTCTCGAGCTGCGCCAGCTTGCCCGGATCGCCGCTGACCTTGATGGACCCGTTCTGGATCTCCTTGACGATGTCCTGCGCCCCGGTCATCACCGCGATCAGCTTCAGGCGCGGCAGCGTGAACGTGGCATCCGGTGCGGGACCGGAGAAGTCGGCCGGCTTCACATAGTGGATGAGCACGCCGTTGCGCAGTTCGGTGCGGTAGGTCTGGTTCTGATCGGTGATCACCCAGTCGTTGACCAGCTTCAAATCCCACGCCTTGGGCCCGTTCACCAGGAACGCAGCCGAATCGAAGACCTGATCCACGCTCAGCGCGCTGATCATGCTGACCGAATTGGCCTTGGTCGGCGTCCCGAAGTTCCCGTTGCGCAGCTCGTACGCGCCGGAGAGATAGAAGTTGCGCCACGGCCCGCTCTCGGACCCGTAGCCCAGCTGCTCGAAAGCGCTGGCCTGCAACATCTTCGCCTTCTCGTTGTCCGGCTCGGCGAAGATCAGATAGTTGAGCGCCTGCACCGCCCAGCGGTAATCACCGTCCGAGTACGCCTTGCGCGCGGTCTTGAGCACTCCGCTCGCGCCGCCCATGGCCGCCACGTGCCGCTTGGCGCTGTCCACCGGCGGATGCTCCCACAGGTGCGCCGGATTGCCGTCGAACCAGCCCATGTACCGCTGGTAGATGGCCTTCACGTCATGGCTGACGGTGCCGTAGTAGCCGTGGTTGTACCACTTGGCCTCGATGGCCGGCGGCATCTGGATCATCTCGGCGATCTCGATGCCGGTGTAGCCCTGGTTCAGCATGCGCAGCGTCTGATCGTGCAGGTAGCCGTACGTATCCCGCTGCAGCTGCAGCCATTCGGTGAGCTTGTCGTTGCCCCAGGTGGGCCAGTGGTGCGAGGCGAAGGCGACATCGGACTTGGCCGCGAACATATTGATGGTCTCGGTCAGGTACTGCGACCACACGTGCGCGTCGCGCACCAGCGCCCCGCGCAGCGTCAGAATGTTGTGCAGCGTGTGAGTCGCGTTCTCCGCCATGCACATCGCCCGGAAGCCGGGGAAGTAGAAGTTCATCTCCGACGGCGCCTCGGTGCCCGGGGTGATCTGGAAGACGATCTCCACGCCGTCGATGTTCTCGGTCTGCCCGGTGTGGGTGACGTCCTTGGTGGGCGCGATGAGGCTGACCGTGCCGGTGGAGGTGGTCATGCCCAGGCCCGCGCCGACCTGACCCTTCTCACCACGCGGTAGCGCCGCGCCGTACATGTAGGCCGACCGCCGCGCCATGGCGGTGCCCGCGAAAATGTTCTCCGCGACAGCGTGTTCCATGAAGCCCTGCGGCGCGATGACCGGAACCTTGCCGGAGGCGGCGTCTTCCGCGGTGGTGACGCCCATGGCCCCGCCGAAATGGTCGACGTGCGAATGCGTGTAGATCAGGCCCACCACCGGCTTGTCGCCGCGCTTGGACCGGTACAGGTCCAGTCCGGCCTTGGCGGTCTCGACCGAGATGAGCGGATCGATGACGATGATGCCGGTCCGGCCCTCGATGATGGTCATGTTCGACAGGTCCAGGCCGCGGATCTGGTAGATGCCCGGAACCACTTCGTACAGGCCCTGTTTCACCACCAGCTGGCTCTGCCGCCACAGGCTCGGGTTCACCGAGTTCGGACAGGAGCCCTGTAGGAAGCCGTAGGAGTCGTCGTCCCAGACGGTATTGCCCTTGGTGTCCTTGATGATTCCGGGCTCGAGCTTGGCGATGAAGCCCCGGTCGGTATCGGCGAAGTCGGTGGTGTCGCCGAACGGCATGGACGACTGCACGGACTTCTGCTGATCGATGATCGAGCTGCTGGCGTCGACGGCGTCCTTGGAACTCTTCTCGGCGGCCGAGCCATTGTCGGAGTTGCTGTCGCAGCCGGTGGCGGTGACGCCGATGCCGGCGGCGACCAGAGCCGCGGCGCCGACGCCGAACACCCCGCGCCGGGACATGGTGAACCCGTTCGGCTTCGGATCGTCGCCGGCGGGGGTGCGGTTCTGGTCTGACATCGGTGTCTGCTCCTGTCTCGATTCGACATTGGTGAACACACGGCAGAGCTCAGTAACCAGTTAGTTGCTGTGATTCTGCCAGGGGGCGGTGTGGATCAAGGTCGTTTCCCTCACCCTAGCACTCTATTGCAGTCATACTGCAATAGGATCGGCGAATGACCTACCCACGGGGACGAGTTCCGGCCGATGTGATCGGATTTCCGGTATGACCGACGGCGACCAGGGGCGCACCCGACGGCGGCGCAATCCCGAACAGACCCGCAAGGCGATCATCGGCGGCCTGCTGGCGGCGGTGCACGACGGCGATTTCGACCCCACCACCAAGACCATCGCCGAGCGCGCGGGCGTGTCGGAGCGCAGCATCTTCGTGCACTTCCCGACCCGCAACGACCTGCTGGTCGCGGCCGTGGAGGTGCAATCCGACGACGTCGAGGCGGCGATCGCCCAGGTGGATCCGGCGGCGCCGCTGGCCGAGCGCATCACCGCGGTGGTGCGCCAGAGCGAGCGCATCTTCGCGCTGCAACGCGAGCCGCGGCTGATCGGCCTGCTGGAATCGCCGGGCGTGCCGGGCCTGGACGCCCGGATGCGGCTGGCGGACAAACGCATTCGCGAGGGCCTGGCCAGGACTTTCGCCCCGGAACTGGCGGCCGCCACCGGCCGCGAGGAACTGCTGGACCTGATCGACGCCACCGCCGGCTGGGCCTACCGCCATCACCTGATGGACCGGCGCCGGCTGTCCGAGCGCACGGCGTCCAAGGCGATCGGCCGGACGCTGCGGGCGCTGCTCGAGGGCGGCCGCTGACCAATAACTGATAACTTGCTGACAGCGGGTACGACCTACCGCCCGTACCGACCAGGAGATCAGTTGACCACCGCACGACACCTGTCGCCCGGAACCGCCCGGCCGGGAGTTCCGCCCGCCGACGTCATGCCACAACTGAACTTCCCCGCCCTGCTCCGGCCCGAGCCGGCGCGCGTGCTGGACCAGGCGTCCGGGCGCGTAGTCCTCGTCAACGCCCCCGCCGGCAGCGGCAAGACCGTGCTCCTCGCCGAATGGATCCGCCGCGCCCGCCGGGAACGCCCCGGCACCCGGCCGGCCTGGCTGACCGCCACCGAACTCGACGGCGAAGCCGCACGCCTGTGGGCCGCCCTGCGCATCGCCCTCGACGTGCCCGGCTCGGTCCTGCGTGGAGAGCCGACCACCGAACCCGCCCAGCTCGCCGCCGCCCTGCGCGACCGTCCCGAACCGGTGGTGCTGGTCCTGGACGAAGCGCACCTGATCACCGATCCGGACGCGCTGACCGGCCTCGATCAGTTCCTCGGGCAGCTACCGCCGTCCGCGACCGTGATCATCGCCGCCCGCACCGCCCCGGCCCTGCGCTGGCACGCCCTCGAACTCGAAGGCCGCCTGATCCGGGTCGGCGTGCGAGAACTCGCCTTCACCAAGGCCGAAGTCCGCGACCTGTGCGCGCAGCACGACTGCGTCCTCTCCACCGCCGAACTCGACGCCGTCATGGACCTCACCCGCGGCTGGCCCGCCCTGGTCCGCATGACCGCCATCTACCTGGCCGCGCACCCTCATGACCGCGACACCGCCTTGACGGCCCTGGCCCGCCCCGCCCACGTCGTGTCCGACTATCTGGCCGAGGAACTCCTCACCACCCTGCCGGATTCCGTGCGCCGCTTCCTGGTCCACACCAGCGTCCCGGACCGCTTCACCGACGACCTCGCCGCTCACCTCACCGACCGCACCGCCCGCGAAACCCTCGACGAACTCGAGCGCCTGAATTTCCCGATGACCCGCGAAAGCGACAGCGGCGCACTGTGGTTCGAATACCACCCCATGCTGCGCTCCTACCTCCGCGTCGAAGCCCACCGCCTCGGCGCGGCGGCTCTGGCCGACCTCCGATTGCGTACCGCCCGCTGGTATCTCGCCGCCGCCGATCCCTACGCGGCACTACCGCATCTGCTGGCCGTCGCGAATCCCGCACCGCTTCGCGAGTTCCTCCGCGATCACGCGATGGGCCTGGTCCTGGACGGCCTCGGCCCCGAACTCTTCGCTCAGCTCGAGGCCGCCGATGCCATGGCAGCCGCCGATCCCTTCATCACTCTGCTCCGTGCGACCTCGGCCCTCACCCGCGACGAAACCGCCGCCGCGGCAGCATATCTGGATCTGGCCGCCGACCGGCCTCGCTGCTCTCATGCGGACCGCGCCGGACAGGTGGGCGACACGATCGCGCGTGGCTGTTCGGCGTTCGTGGCCGATGACTGGTTGTGCACGTTGCGGCTGGCGGTGGCCATCGAGACGGCTATGCGGGCCGGGACCACGCTGGGCGATCCCGACTTCCCGTTGCACATCACCCCGACCGGGAACCCGGATATCGACGGGTACGCGGCCGTGCAACTGGCCATGGCGCGGTTGGCGTGCGGGAAGGTGGCCGAGGGGGAGAAGGAGTTGCGGCGGGCGCTGACGCTGGCCGAGCACAATCGGCACGCGCATATGGCTTTGCGGTCGATGTCGCGGCTGGCCATCGCGGCGGGGGTGAACGGGGAGATCGCGGCCATGCGGGAGCGGGGCATGCGGGCGATGGAGATCGCGGTCGCGCACGAGCTGCTGGGGACCGCGGATGTGCTGGAACCGCTTGCCATATGCGCGGTTTCGGCGCATCTGCAAGGGGATGAGCGGGCGGTGCGGCACTATGCGGAGGAGCTGGCGGCGGCCGAGCATCGGGGGGCGTTCGGGCCTGGATCGCATGTGCACGTGGTCGCCGAACTGCTCGCGTTCGATACCGCGTCGGACAAGCACACGGCAGCACAAGCCTTGCGGCACAGCATGTCCCGGCTCATGGTGCGAGCGCATCCGCCGCTCACCCGGGGCCTGCTGCCGCCGGTGATCTGGGCGCTGCTGCGGGTGCCCGACACCCGCCCGACCCGGTTGCTGCTGGCCGAGGCGCGCCAGCAGCTCGGCGACAGCCCGGTGGTGCTGCTGTGCGAGGCGGCGCTGGCCCGGGCCAATGGCAAGGCGCGTTCGGCGCGCGCCATCCTGGACCCGCTGCTCACCGGTGATCGCCCGCTGCGCGCGACCATCGCCGCGACCGCCTGGGCGCTGGCCGCCAGCGTCGACGCCGAACTGGGCAATTCGCTCAAGGCCTACGACGCCATGGTCAACGCGCTGCGCGCGGCGGCTCCGGAACATCTGATCCGGCCCTTCCTGGACGTGTCCTCGGCACTGGACCTCCTCGACACCTACGCCGGCCGCTTCGGCCGCGACGACGCCTTCGCCGAACGGATCCGCCACCATCCGGCCGCGCGCCGCGCACCCGCGCACACCGCGCTGACCGAAACCGAATTGACTGTGCTGAAACAACTTCCGTCGGGCCGCACCACCCGGCAGATCGCCGACGACCTGGGCGTATCGATCAACACCATCAAAACCCATATGCGCGGCATCTATACGAAACTCGGCGCGGATTCGCGCGTGGCCGCCCTCGATCAGGCCCGGCGCATCGGCCTGCTCTGATCCGGATACAGAAATGCCGGTGTGACGAGATGAGGGGGTCGTCACACCGGCATTTCGACGGCGCCCTACCGGCCAGGATGATGGGCGCCGAGTCCCGAGCCGCGATTTACGCGCTGCCCCACGACTGCAGCAGGTAGGTCTACTGCGCCATCAGCGAGGTGATGGTTTCGGTCAGGTCGATGGCCGCGGAGCCGAGATTGATGATGGGGAACTTGGGCATGCCACTTCGCTTTCGGATCGAGACTACATTCGGTGACTTTCAAGCTATCCACCGGCTCACCCGATGTACTCACCCGAAACGGGTGAAAGCGCGTCAGCGTCCCGTAATCAGGCAAATTGCTGGCTAAGCTCGGACTGCGAACGGCCCCGAATAGGGAGGTACCTGGAAATGCACAACGCTTTCGGGCAGATCCTCAGTCACGCCGTCGGCGTGGCGGTCAGCCCGTTCGCCCTGATCGCCATCATCCTGATCCTGGCCGCCCCGCGCGGGCGCACCAATGCCCTGGCCTTCGGGCTGGGCTGGATCGGTGCGATCGCGGCCGCCCTGATCGCCCTGGTCACCCTCGGCGATGCCGCGGGCGCGCACAAGAACGGGGAACCCGCGAGCTGGGTGCCCTGGTTCCACCTGGTCTTCGGCTGCCTGCTGCTGTTGATGGCCTTGCGGCAGTTGCGAATTCATCAAGCCTGGGAAGAAGGCGGCGAACTGCCGCCCCAGCTGCGCCGCTTCGACGAGTTCACCCCCGCCCGCTGCGTGGCCCTGGGAGCGCTGCTGGCCCTGAGCAATCCGAAGAACATCATCCAGATCGCGGTCGGCGGCGTCACGGTCGCCGAAGTCGACTCCAGCGACGTCATCCGCGTCCTCACCGTGGTGATCTTCCTGATCATCGCCTCGCTCGGCGTCCTCATCCCGCTCACCGTGCACTTCTTCGGCGGCGCGAAAGCCCAAGGCACCCTGCACCGCTGGCGCGAATGGACCGTCCGCAACCACGCCGGCATCATGTCGGTGCTGTTCCTGCTGCTGGCGGCCAAGTCGATCGGCGACGGCATCGGCGGCCTGGTGTAACTCCTTCGAGCCGGAACGGCGAAGGGGCTCGGCTGATTTCAGCCGAGCCCCTTCGCACGTTCATCTCGGCGGCGGCGGTGGCGGAGGCGGGGGAGGAGGCGGCGGCCCGGGTTCCACACTGCCCGCACCGGGCGGCGGCGGGGGAGGGGGCGGCGGTGGCGGTGGCGGGGGCCCGTCCGCCCCGGGTGGCGGCGGCGGTTGCGCCGCAACGGGTGCGGCGAGCGCACCCAGCGGAACGAGCAGCAGCACCGCGGCGACCGCCACTCTGGCGCGACGAGATCTGCGGAAATCGGTTGAGGATCTACGTAGATCGGACAAGTCGGTCAAACCTCCTACTCTCCGGAAACCGAATCAGTAGTGCATGCCGAACAACGCGCTCAGCGTAAGCGTCCCGGCGAGATGACCCGATACACGACACACACGAAACGCGGCTCCCGGATGGATCCGGGAGCCGCGCTCGAGGTTTCGGAAGGTTAGGGCGTGACGATCGAGAAGTCCGGATCCGGATTGTCGAACAGCGTGGTCAGCTTGCCGAAGCTCGCCACATCGCCCTCGATCTTGATCTTCCCGCCCTGCACCGCCGCCTGCAGATCCTGCCCGCCCAGCAGCACGCCGATCAGCGTCGGCCGATCCAGCGTGAACGACACATCGGCCGCCGGCAGCCCGTCACCCTCGCGCCGTTCCCAGTGCAGCAGAACGCCATTGCGCAACTGCAACCGCACGGTGCGGTTCTCGTCGGTGAAATGCCAATCGCTGGTGGCCTTCTCGTGCCATGCCTTCGGCCCGTCCAGCCGCAGCGCCATACCGGTGAAGACCTGCTCGACGGACAGTGCCGCCATGACGGTCGGCGAATTCGGTTCGGTGGGCGTGCCGAACTTCCCGTTGCGCAACTCGTACGCGCCGGACAGGTAGAAGTTGCGCCACGGCCCGTTCTCCGCGCCGTAGCCCAGCTGCTCGAAGGCATCGGCCTGAAGTTCCTGCGCCGCTTTGTTCTCCGGCTCGGCGAAGATCACATAGTTGACCGCCTGCACCACCCAGCGGTAGTCGCCCTCGTCGAAGGACTGGCGTGCCTTGCGCAGCACCTCGTCCGCGCCGCCCATGAATTCCACATGGCGCCTGGCGTTCTCGACCGGCGGATGCTCCCACAGGTGCGCCGGGTTGCCGTCGAACCAGCCCATGTACCGCTGGTAGATGGCCTTCACATTGTGGCTGACCGAACCGTAGTACCCGTGCGTGTGCCAGGCGTCGGCCAGGGCCGGCGGCATCTCCATCATCTCGGCGATCTCGGTGCCGACGTAGCCCTGGTTCAGCCGCCGCAGCGTCTGGTCGTGCAGGTAGGCGTACATGTCCCGCTGCAGCTCCAGGTATTCCACCAGCGTCTCGGTACCCCAGGTGGGCCAGTGGTGCGAGGCGAACACGACATCGCTGTCGCGGCCGTACAGGTTGATCGACTCGGTCAGGTACTGCGACCACACGTGCGGGTCGCGCACCAGCGCGCCGCGCAGGGTCAGCAGATTGTGCAGGGTGTGCGTGGAGTTCTCGGCCATGCACAGCGCCCGGAAGCCGGGGAAATAGAAGTTCATCTCCGACGGCGCTTCGGTGCCCGGGGTGATCTGGAAGGCGATCTCCACGCCGTCGATGGTCTCGGTCTGCCCGGTGTGGGTGATATCGAGCGTCGGCGCGATCAGCGTGACGGTGCCGACCGAGGTGGTCTGCCCCAGGCCCGCGCCGACCTGACCCTTGGGCCCGCGCGGCAGGGCGGCGCCGTACATGTAGGCCGCGCGCCGCGCCATGGCGGTTCCGGCGAAGACGTTCTCCGCGACCGCGTGCTCCAGGAACCCGGCCGGCGCGATCACCGGAATCTTCCCCGATTCCGCGTCCTCGGTGGTCATCACGCCCATGGCGCCACCGAAGTGGTCCACATGCGAGTGGGTGTAGATCATGCCCGTGACCGGCTTGTTCCCGCGGTGCGCGAAGTACAGGTCCATACCGGCCTTGGCGGTCTCCGCCGAGATCAGCGGATCGATCACGATGACGCCGGTGTCGCCCTCGATGATCGTCATGTTCGACAGGTCCAGCCCGCGGATCTGATAGATGCCCGGAACCACCTCGTACAGGCCTTGTTTCACCACCAGCCCGCTCTGCCGCCACAGGCTCGGATGCACCGAGCTGGGGCAGGAGCCCTGCAGGAAGCCGTAGGACTCGTCGTCCCAGACCGTATTGCCCTTGTCGTCCTTGATGATTCCGGGTTCCAGCTTGGCGATGAACCCGCGATCCGCGTCCTGCTGGTCCGTGGTGTTCGCGAAGGGCAGTTCCTTCAGTGCCCGTTCGTTCTGTTCGACGATGAACTCGCTCGGTTCGGTCACTGCGCTCATCTGACTGACCTCCTGTACCTGCCGGCGAACCGGCGTCGACGAAAACCCAACTTGCTCTTGCTATGTGGCGATCGGATAAAAGATCGCGAGGATCGTGGCGAGGGTGGTGACGGATACCACCGCCGCGGCGGTCGCGGCGATGACCTGCGTCCCGTGTCCCCAATGCCCGTGCTGCAGCGAACGATTGCGGGTGAAGCTGACGCCCGCGACCAGCATCAGCACCGCCGCCGCGCACAATGGCGCGATGGCCGAGTCCCGCCAGCCGCTGAGTGCGGCGTGATTGACGAACAGCGCCGCGGTACCCATGGCCGCCACGGCGGTGCGCCGCCAGGCCAGGGCGGTGCGCTCGGCCGCGAGGGTGTTCGGCGGCGTGGTGGCGCTCATGTCCACACCGTGGCGACGGCCGCGAACACCGCGACGATGGCGATGCCACCCGCCAGAATCGGCACCAGGATCGTATTGCCCAGCGGCACACCGCGACTCATCCGGTCGGTGACGTCCTTCCAGTGCGTGTACGCCCCGATCGACAGGATCACCGCCAGCACGATGCAGCTCAACGACAGCGCCCGCCGCACCCCGAGATGATGGAACGGCTGCACCAGCGTGTGCACCGCCACGCCCGCGGCCAGCAGCCCCAGCGCGGTGCGAATCCAGGCCAGAAAGGTGCGCTCGTTCGCGAGAGTGAACCGGTAGTCGATTTCGACGCGCTCCGGCTCGGCCGGCTGCTCCTGCCCGTTGCCGTCCGGGCTCATGCCACGGCCACCGGCGCGGCCGCCGAATGCCGAGGCCACATCTCGGCTGCCGCCGAGCGCGGCTGCTCCACGGTTTCCATGATCACCACCTGTCCGGTATCGCTAACGCGTTCGGAGCCAAGCTATCGATCAGCAACTGCGATCCTGCCATGGCTTTTCATGGCGAAACCGGCAGCCCACGCCAATCAGACAATAGGAATGGCCCATGTCCACATTCTCGTGACTCACAAACCGGACAACCTCGCCCGGATAGGGTGAATACAGAGTTATCGATCTTGCGCGGGCGTACTCTCGCTCGCCATGGTCATGGCTGGATCGCGGGTGGACGAGCGCATCGCAGTTGCGGTGCCGGAACCGGACTACGAGTGGGGCGGGGTGTACGTGGATCGGCTGGCTATCGCCCCGCCGGGCACCGGCCCCTGGCCCGACACCGGCAACCCGCCGGGCTTCGTCCACATTCGTTCGCTGGACTGGTCGGTGCTGGTGGTCACCTGCGCGGTGGTCTTCCTGATCGGCATCGTGGCCATGGTCGTGGTCGGTAATGCCGACTTCAAGGACGAACCCGCGCCACCGCCCAGCATCCCCACCGACTGCGAGCCCTTCTGCGCGGCGCGCTGACCCCGATCAGCTCCGGGTCCGGCTGCGGCCTTTCGCGGGTATCAGCACCTCGATAGCGGCGCGCAATTGTTCACGCGCGCGTTCGGCGCTCAGCTCGCCGGACAGCCAGCGCGCGGAGAGCCCCTCGGTCAGTGCGGTGATGGCGGCGGCCACCTGATCGGGCTGCACCGTGTCGAGCACTTCACCGACAGCCTGCGCCACCCGGATGGCTTCCGCGGTCTCGCGCGTCCACTGTTCGGACGTGCGCGCCAGCGGTTCCCGCAACGGATGCTCGTACACCGCGCAGGCCCGCAGCTCGTTCCACGCCAGCGAGTTCTCCAGCACCTCGGGGGTGTCCTGGATTTCGGCGAGGATGTAATCGACCAGCTGCGTGCGCGAGGACCCCGACCCGCTGGCCGCATTGCGATACCCGCGCGCCTGATCGTTGATATAGGTCAGCGCCGCCGCGAGCAGCCCGTCCCGATCCTTGAAGTGGTAGTAGAGGAGACCCGGAGACACCCCCGCCACCTGGGCGATATCGCTCACCCGCAGTCCCCGTACCCCGCGCTCGGCAATGGCCGTGGCGCTGGCCCGCAGGATCGCTTCCCGGCGGCGGCTGGTCACCCTCGGTACTCCCTTCCTGCCGCCGACGATTCGACGGTCATGCTATCCCAGCGCCGGCTGCTGCTGAGTGATGCAGTGGATGCCCCCGCCCCGAGCGAAGATCTCCCGCGCGTCCACACTCACCACCCGGCGCCCCGGGTAGGCCTCGGCCAGTATGGCGGCCGCCGTCGCATCGCCGGGATCGCCGTAACTACAGGCGATTACACCGTCGTTGACCACCAGATGATTGATGTAGCTGTAATCCACCCACCCCTCGTCGTCCCGCAGCACCTCGGGCGCCGGCAGTTCGACGATCTCCCAGGGCTTTCCGTGCACATCGTGCGAAGCCCGCAGCGTAGCCAGCACTTCCGCGCTCACCAGCGCATCCGGATGCGAGCCGTTCCGCTGCGAGTGCACGAGCAGCCGCCCCGGCGAGGGAATCGCCGCCACGATATCGACATGCCCGCGAGTGCCGAATCGTTCACTGTCCCGGGTGAGTCCGCGCGGCAGCCAGATCACGTGCTCGGCCCCGATGGTGCGCGCCAGCTCCGCTTCGACGGCGGCTTTGTCCAGCCCCGGATTGCGCCCCGGATCCAATTGCACGGTCTCGGTGACCAGCACCGTGCCCTGCCCGTCCACCTGTATCCCGCCGCCCTCGTTGACCAGCGGCGAGGAGATGATCTCGGCCCCCGCCAGCCCGCCCACGAACGCGCCGATGTGCCGATCGCGTTCCCAGGAGGCCCACTCCTGCGCACCCCACCCGTTGAACACCCAATCGACCGCCCCGAGCCGCCCGTCCGCGCCCCGCACGAAGGTAGGCCCGATATCCCGCATCCAAGCGTCGTCCAGCGGTGCCTCCACGATCTCGATCGCCGCGGACAGATAGCGCCGAGCCACCTCCCGATCGGCCGGATCCACCACCATGGTCACCGGTTCGAACTCCAGAATCGCGTGCGCCACCGCCGACCAGGCGACCCGGGCATCGTGCGCGGAGTCGGCAGTCTCGAACGCCGTCCCGCCCTGCGGCGGAAAAGCCATCCAGATGCGTTCCTGCCGAACGGTTTCCGACGGCATCAGCCAGGACATCAGACCTCCGAACCGTAGGGGTGGGCCCGATCCACCGGCGCGGTGAGCCGGGCGTAGGTATCGGGCCGGCGAGTGGTGTTGAAGGGGAACAGTTCCAGCCAGTCCCGGCGCTGTTCCAGATCGAGATCCGCGACCAGCACGGCGGCCTCGTCACGCGGGGCCTGGACCAGGATGCGGCCGTAGGGGTCGGAGATGAAGGACGAGCCGTAGAAGTTCACGCTGCCTTCGTCGCCGAAGCGATTCGGAACGACCATGAAAGTTCCCGCGGTGATGCCGTTTCCGACGATCACATGCTGCCAGAGCGGCTGGGTGTCGAAGGCGGGGAAGGACGGCTCGGACCCGATGGCGGTGGGATACGCCAGGATCTCCGCCCCGCCGAGCGAGTACATGCGCGCGACCTCGGGGAACCATTCGTCCCAGCAGGTCGGGAGACCGATTGCCGCGCCGTCGATTTCGGCCGGGCGGTAGATCGGGTAGGCATCGTCCGCCGGGCCCGGACGGAAGTAGGTGTCCTCGTAGTAGCCCGCGGTGACGGGGATGTGCAGCTTGCGGGTGCGGCCGATGAGTTCGCCGGTGGGGGAGACGAGGATGGCGGTGTTCAGGCCCAGGCCGTCTTCGGCTTCGGCGCGTTCGTAGAGGGAGGCGTGGACCAGGACGCCGTTGGCCTTGGCGGCTTGGGCGGCGAAGGTGAAGGTGGGGCCGGAGAGCAGGTCTTCGGCTTGGGTGCCGGGGTTGGCGCCTGCTCGTACGTCGGCGGGGTAGCGGGAGAGGGTGAGTTCGGGGAGGAAGACGGCTTTTGCGCCTTGGTCGGCGGCTATGCGGATGCCCTCGGCGAGGTGTGCTTGGAGTGCGTCGGGGTCCTCCTGCCAGCGGTGTTGCACGAGGGCTACTCGCAGTGGTGGGCGCTTTGGTTCGTGTACTCGGGCGGGGGAGACGGGCGGGGTGAGTGCGGTCTCGATGGTGAAAGCTGGTTCGGTCATGGCGTACCTCCTGGGGTTGATCTCACCAAAATCTGAAAACTGAGTCAAGAAAATCGTGTGGTTCAGGGGTGGGGGTGGAGATCTTGGCTGGTAGGAGGTGTCTAGAACTGATCTGTGGGTCAGGGCTGGGGTGGGAGGAGTGCAAAGACAAGAGATCAAAAGATGGAGGTGTGGTTGCGTCGTGTGCCCTGCCGGGCCTTAGCTCACGCGACTTGGGAGCCTCTACCTGCGGTTTTCGACGGTAGTGGCTGCACGCATCACCTTTTAGAGATTTTCCGGTTCCGGGATTTTCCCGGTTCCGGGAATTTCAGGATCTCGGGATGGAGGGGCGGGGGTGGGAGCGCGCCAAGGCGCGTTCCATCATTTCTCCGGCGTGGTGTCTGTGATTGACCTTCGGTGTTCCGGATGGGTCGATGTGGGCAGGGGCTATCCATCCGGTTCGTCCGGCGTAGCGCGAATCTTTGGGCATTACAACGGTTTTCCAACCGCCGGGTCCGTCATGGACCAAAGCGTGGCAACGATCGCAAGCCAATGTCAGGTTGTCCAGGTCGGTGTTGCCGCCTTTGGACCATTCGGTGATGTGGTGGACTGCGGAGAGTGAGGCGGGGGCGTCGCAGCCGGGGCGGGTGCAGCCTTTTTCGGTGGCGATGAGTGCCATTCGTTGGGCGGGGCTGGCCAGGCGGCGGGAACGGCCGAGGTACAGCGGCATTCCGGCGGGGTCGACGACGGTGAGGAAGCGGGGGGACTTCGCGGCGGCGAGTTTGACGGCTTGGGCGACGGGGATGGTGCCGCCGGTGGCGGTGGTGGCTACGCCGGAGGCTGCTTCGAGTTGGTCGACGGTCATGGTGATGACGGTGGTGACGGGGAGTCCGCGGTGGGTGCCGAGGCCGTCGAGGGACACGCTCGGGGACAGCAGGGCGAGCAGGGCGTCGTGATTGCGCTGGCCGGTGGTGCGGGTGTCGCGGGCGGCGGCAGCGTCGAGGACGGTGCGGTCGACGGTGTTGTCCGCGTCGGCGGCGGTGGGGCTTTCGGGGTCGGCCGGGTTGCACATGCCCGGCCGGGCGTACTTGGCCAGGACCGGTTCGAGCAGCGCTCGGAGTTCGGGAACGATTTCGCCTTTGAGAGTGGACATTCCGTCCACCCGTTGCTTGCCGAGGGTCAGGTCCCGCACTCGCGCGCGGTCGCGTTCGTCGGTGAGGGCGCCGTCGGGATCAAGGCGCGCCAGGATCGCTTCGCCGATCTTCGGCAGGTCATCGGGCGACCCACCCGAGCGCGCGTGAGCGACCAGGATCTGTTCGGCCTCGCTCTTGGCACCGCTGGGCGCGGCAGCGGGAATCCGGTTGAGCACCTTGACGATTCCCCGCACCTGATCGCCCGAGATATCCCCATCGGCCTGCGCAGCAGCCGCCACCGGCAGCAACGGTTCCCGCTCAACCCCGTGCATATCCCGGAACACCCCGACATGCGTGGCCGCATTGACCCGCGCTTTGGCCTCAGCCCGCGACAGCGTCAACGTCTCGGCGAGAAACCCTGCGGTATTGGCACATCCGGCCCGCGCAGGCATGGACCGATCCGAAACCTCGATAGTCAGCCGATGCCCCACCGCTTCGAGCCGCCGCTTGGAAGCCTCGATACTCTTCAACACCGCAGTGATTTCACCGTCACTGAGCGGATTCAACGACGCGGTCAACAGGGAAGCCGCCGCGTCGGCGAAGTCCGCCACCGCGTCGATGAATTCCCCCTGCGTCCCCATGCCTATATTCTACGTCCGCCTTCAACGCAGTGAACGCGAATCACGAAGTGATATAACTCTTTTCATTAGTTTTTGATCTTCAATCTTGAATCTCTTATCTCGAAAAGGTGATGCGTGCAGCCACCACCGTCGAAGACCGCAGGTCGAGGCTCCCAAGTCGCGTGAGCTAAGGCCCGGCAGGGCAGGCGACGCAACCACACCTCCATCCTTTCATCTTTGAATCTCTAAACCGCCGGATACAGCCCAAGCCCGGCAGGCCTTCCATGCAACCGGTGACATCAGATGCCGACACCGATCGAACAACTGAAACAGCGCACCCCCGTGCTCCTCCCAAACCCCAGCATTATGCGCCATAACATCAAGCTCATTCGCCACCGTAATCTCCATGAACGCCCGCAAATCCGCTTCAGCAGGCAAGTATTCGCGCCCACTGAACCGATCCCGGAACATCACCGGCGACCCATCCAACCGCGGATAAACAACCCCCCGATCGCACCCCCCGTACTGATAAACCAGCGCCTCCGCACGCTCCCCGATCAACTCCACCAACGCCCCCCGATTCTCCAACCCCAACAGCGCCCGATCGAACCCATCAGTGCCGTACATGGCGTGACACAGTCCCGCACAACGTATCTCGCGACTCGCTCCCCATGCCGTGAGCATGTCGGCCACCCGGCCCAGATGTTCCAGCAACGTCCCACCAGGATGCGGAATCTCCCCCGCCCCATGCCCCCGCAGAAACCGCTCGATCCGATCCCGCTGCGCGACTTCGGCTATCAGCCGAGCCGTATGCGGCACCGAAATACCGTGCGCCACCGCCCCCCGCAGCACCGCCCCGCCGATCGCATCGAGCTCCGTGGCCCGCCCCGCCTCCGCATCCCGCTGCATCGACGACTTGGCGGCCTCCGGAAACCCGTCGTATCGAACGAGGATCTGCCCGACTTCCGTTGTCGCACCATGTGCCCGGGCAACTTCGGTGGTCTCGGCGACGACCGCCGCGAGCTCGTCCCGGTGATCCGATCGGACAACACCGATAGGGGCACGGTAATGCGTGGTGAGCAGCGCGAACGGCGCCAAGAACGCGAGCTTGTCCCACAATACGGACTTCTCGCCCGGCAGCACTCGGATCGCGAGCCCCGCCCCGCCGAGCAGGCCCGCCGGCCCTGCCAGGCGTTCGGGTGATCCGGCGAGGTCGATTTCGGTGAACGGACTGCCGTGCTCGATGAAACCCGCTGCGGTTCGGGTGGATTCGACACGAATGACCGCGGGAACAACGCGTTCGCCCCCGTACCGCGCTTGCAGCAGATCCAGGTGTTCCACACCGTTCAACAGCGGGACGATCAACGCCGAACCCAGATGCTCGGCGGGCAGCCGATCCAGTGCCGCTTCGAGATTGGTGTGCTTCACGGTCACCAAACACAGATCGACCGCCTCGCGCAGTCTGGTATCGGACTCGACCGCAACCGTGAACTCCCCGAACTGCGGGCTGCTCACCTGAATCCCCTTGTCGCGCAGCGTTTGTACGGTAGATTCCCCAGCCACGCAGATCACGCGATGCCCAGCCCGCGCCAGCAGCGCCGCCAACAGCCCGCCGACCCCGCCGGGTCCGAGCACCGCCACCGTGGCCGGTTCGAGAACAGCTTCATACGAGGAAAATCCAGTGCCGTGCACGGGTATGTCCTTTCGGAACGGATAGGTCGACACCCGCCCCGGTCTCTCCGCCCGGGGCCCGGACTGGAGGAGAAAAGGGGACGGGTTGCCGCCGTTGGGCCCGCCTCAATCATCGGCATCACGCGCGGACCCGGTCAATCCTCGGCTTCCCTTGCCAATCCCCAAGATCGAGCTTGCATCCCCCGCCATCTACCGTGAGAGGGTGCGCATGACTATCGATGACCTGCGGGTATTCATGGCGGTCTGTCAGGCGGGCAGCCTCAGTGCGGTGGCCCGCGACCAGTCCTGCACGCAATCGGCGGTGAGCCAGCACGTGAAACGCCTCGAGAAGGCGACGGGCGTCCGCCTGTTGGAACGCCGCCCGGACGGTGTCACGCCCACTCCCGAGGGCTTGGTGCTGCTGGCAGCGGCGAGTGACGGCATCGCCGGGCTGGATCTGGCGGTCCGGCGGCTGGGGGAGTTCGCGCGGGGTGAGGCCGGTGCGGTGCGCATCACCACGGGTGCGACCACGATCCGGCATTTCATGTCGACCGCCGTCGCGGAGTTCCGCCGCCACTATCCGCAGGCGACCCTCGATTTCCGGACCATCGTCTCCAGCCGGGATTGCTTCGACGCCCTCACCGCGGGGTCGGTGGATCTGGCCTGGGTGACCATTCACGGTCCCGTGCCCGGGATCGAGCAGCGCCCGGTGCTGGAATTGCCGTGGGTGCTGGCCGTCCGCGCAGACGATCCGGTCGCCGACCTACCCACCGTCGCGCCCGCCGATCTGGCCGGACTGCGCCACATCCGGCTACCCGAGAACTCCGCGTCCAGGGTGCATCTCGATGCCGCGCTCACCCGGCTCGGCGTCCGTCTGCCCTCGGAAACCGGTGTGACCGATTGGAATACCGCCGTGCTCCTGACGGAACTGGGCATCGGTCACGCCGTTGTCCCGGATCTGCCGTACGAGGCGGCGGGTGCTTCCAGCTCTCCGCTGCGTTTCATCCCCCTGCCCTATCTGCCGCCGCTCCCGGTCGGCTGGGCGGTGCGCCGCTGGGACGCGCTCACCCCGCTGGCTCGCGCCTTCGCCGAACTGGTCGATCACCGGTCCGGCATCCGGCGCGACTCCACTCGCGGCTAGCGGGATTGCTTCCCGGCCGTCACCAGCCGGCGCACCGAATCGGTGAATCGGTCCAGGTCCGAACCGGTTTCGCCGCGGCTGCTGCGGAGCACCCAGGAGATCAGGTGCTCGACCAGTTCGCGGAGGTCGAAGAGGGCTTGGATGCGCTGGCTCTCCGCGCCGGGACGGTTGCGGCAGTCGGTCCAGAGGGCGTCGAGATCGAGGACGCCGCGGACGGCTTCGTAGGCGCGGGCGACGTCGGCGGTGGTGACGCCGAGGCGTTCCTGGAGGCGGAAGATGGTGCCGGGGCCGATGCGGTTGATGAGTTCGTCGGCCACGGTGGTGGCGATGATCTCGCGGCGCAAGGGGTGGGCGTCGATGAGATCGGCCGCGTGGGCGGTGACCGCGTCCGGGAAGTAGTCCCGCAGCCGGGGTGCGAACGCGGGATCGTCCGGGACCGTCGAATCCAGGAGCTCGCGGCTGACGAGATTCTTCGAATGCGCCAGCAGCACAGCGATTTCGGGGCGGGTGAGGCCCTCGCCCGCCTGGGTGCGGCGATGCAGTTCCGCGTCCGACGGCAGGCCGGCCACGCCGGGATCCATACCGGCTTCGTCGCGCAGGTTCGCGATCAAGCGAATGTGGCGCTCCAGCAGGTACTTCGCGCGATCGGCCGCCAATCCGATGGCCAGCACCTGATTGTCGCTGCGCTCGAGCACCCGCGCCGCGACGTCGTCGGTGACCTCCGCGAGCAGCGCATTGCGTTTGTCGGCGCTCAAAGCCCCTGCCCGCACGCCGGAATCGAGGGCGATCTTGAGGTTGACCTCCAGGTCGGAGGTGGCGACCCCGGCGGCGTTGTCGATGAAGTCGGCGTTGATCCGCCCGCCGCGCAGGGCGTAGCCGATGCGGGCGTGCTGGGTGAAGCCGAGGTTGCCGCCCTCGCCGACCACGGCGCAGCGCAGGCGCGAGGCGGGCACCCGGACGCGGTCGTTCGCGGGATCCTGTGCGTCCACATCGGTTTCGTGATCGGCGCGCACGTACGTTCCGATGCCGCCGTTCCACAGCAGGTCGACCGGCGCGCACAGGATGGCCCGGATGAGCTCGTCCGGGGTGCACGAACTCTGTTCGATGCCGAGCCGAGCGCGCGCCCGCTGGGAGAGCCGGATGGACTTCGCGGTGCGCGGCCACACCCCGCCGCCCTCGGAGATCAGCGCGGAATCGTAATCGGCCCACGAGGATCGGGGGAGCTCGAACAGTCGCCGGCGTTCGGCAAAGGAGCTTTCCGGGTCCGGATCGGGGTCCAGGAACACGTGGCGATGGTCGAACGCCGCCACCAGTTCGATATTGCGGGACAACAGCATTCCGTTGCCGAAGACGTCCCCGGACATGTCGCCGATCCCGGCCACGGTGAACGGCTCGGCGTCGATATCGCGCCCGGCTTCGGCGAAGTGCCGCCGTACCGACACCCACGCGCCCCGGGCGGTGATGCCCATGGCCTTGTGGTCGTAGCCGGCCGAACCACCGGAGGCGAAGGCGTCGCCGAGCCAGAAGTCGTATTCGGCGGCAAGGGAATTGGCGAGGTCGGAGAAACGCGCGGTGCCCTTGTCGGCGGCCACCACCAGGTACGGGTCGGGTCCGTCGTGACAGACGGTGTGCTCGGGGTGGCGCACTTCGCCGTCGACGATGGTGTCGGTGAGGTCGAGCAGACCGCGCACGAACACCCGGTACCCGTCGGAGGGCTCGAGTGCCGCATCGCGAATCACGAACGCGCCCTTGGCTCCCGTGGGCACGATCGGCGCGTTCTTCACGGTCTGGGTTTTCACCAGATCGAGCACTTCGGTGCGGAAGTCCTCGGTGCGATCCGACCAGCGCAGGCCGCCGCGCGCCACCGCTCCGGCGCGCATGTGAATGCCTTCGACCTCCTCGGAGTGCACGAAGATCTCGCGATACGGCACCCACGGCCCGGGCGTCGCCAGCCGCGAGGAATCGATCTTGAAGGCGAGTCGCGGCCGGGGTTGTCCGTCCGTATCGACCTGGAACCAGTTGGTGCGCACCGTAGCCAATACGAATGCGCGCAGCGCCCGGCGGATGCGATCGTCATCGAGCAGGTCGGCGCCCTCCACCAGTGCGTCGACCTCCGCCAGCGCCGCCGGTTCGTCACCGCCGCCCGCCGGATCGAAGCGGGCGCGGAACAGGGCGATGATCGCGCGCACGAACTCCGGGCTGCGGGTCAGCGAATCCACCACATAGGTCTCGGAGTATCCCCAGCGGGTCTGCTTCAGGAATCGGCAGGCCGCGCGCAGCAGAACCGTTTCCCGCCAATCGATTCCGGCCGTGGTGATCAGCCGCGCGTACCGGTCCGCCCGCCACCGTCCGGCCGCCGCGGCCGCGCAGGCCGGGGCGACCGAAGGAGGTAAGGCCTCGGGTCCGGTGTCGAATTCGAAAGCGTGGACCGTTTCCGTCTCGCCCGTGAGCTCGTGATGAGCGGCCACCCGCAGTCCGAAGCTCTCGAACATGGCGCACACGTCGGCGAGTACGCGCGGCGCTCCGGGCCAGGCGATGGTCGCCCGCAGGCCGAGTTCGCCGTGCCCGAAACGCACACGGGGGGAAGGGTTCTCGACGGCTGCGCGCCCGGCAGCGCGCACGGAGACGGTCATGGTCCTGCTTTCTCTGGTCGATCGGTCAGGGCAGTGCGATGTACTTCGTCTCGAGGTATTCCTCGATGCCCTCGGTCCCGGCTTCGCGGCCCAGGCCGGATTCCTTCACACCGCCGAACGGTGCGGCGACGTCGGAGATGATGCCGCGGTTGACGCCCACCATCCCGGATTCGAGGGCCTCGGCCACGCGCAGCGCGCGGTCGAGGTCGCGGGTGTAGATGTATGCGGCCAAACCGAATTCGGTGTCGTTGGCGGCGGCGATGCCCGCCGCCTCGCCGTCGAATCCGGTGATGGCGGCGACGGGGCCGAACACTTCCTCGCGCAGGATGCGGGCGTCGGCGGGGACTTCGGCGAGCACGGTGGGCTCGTAGAAATAGCCCGCGCCCGGAACGTCGGCGCCGCCAGTGGTGATCTTCGCGCCCTTGGCGACCGCGTCGGCCACCAATTCGGCCACGGCGGCACGCTGCTTGGCGGTGATGAGCGGGCCGACCTGGACGCCGTCGAGATGGCCGGGGCCGATCTTCAACGATCGCATGCGCTCGGTCAGCCGGGCCGTGAATTCCTCGCGCACGGCATTGTCGACATGGAAGCGGTTGGCGGCGGTGCAGGCTTCGCCGATATTGCGCATCTTGGCGGCCATGGCGCCGTCGATCGCGGCATCCAGGTCGGCGTCCTCGAACACCACGAACGGGGCGTTGCCGCCGAGTTCCATGGAGGTGCGCAGCACCTTCGAAGCCGATTGCGCGAGCAGGATCTTGCCGACGCCGGTGGATCCGGTGAAGGTGACCTTGCGCAGCCGGTCGTCGTCGAACATGGGATCGGTGAGCTGGGCGGCGCGCGAGGTCGGCAGGATGGACAGCACGCCCGCGGGCAGGCCGGCGTCGGCGAACACCTGACCCAGCAGCAGCATGGTCAGCGGCGTCTCGGCGGCGGGCTTGACCACCATGGTGCAGCCGGCGGCGAACGCGGGCGCGATCTTGCGTGTGCCCATGGCGAGGGGGAAGTTCCACGGCGTGATGGCCAGCGCCGGGCCGACCGGCTGCTTGGTGACCAGGATGCGCCCGTTACCGGAGGGGGAGTGGGTGTAGCGGCCGTTGATCCGCACCGCTTCCTCGCTGAACCAGCGCAGGAATTCGCCGCCGTAGGTGACCTCGCCCTGCGCCTCGGCGAGGGGCTTGCCCATTTCGAGGGTCATGAGCAGGGCGAAGTCGTCCCGCCGCGCCATCACCAATTCCCAAGCGCGCCGCAGGATCTCGGCGCGTTCCCGTGCGGGTGTGGCCGCCCAGCCCGGTTGCGCGGCCACCGCGGCATCGAGGGCCAGCTTGCCGTCCTCGGCGGTGGCATCGGCGACTTCGGTCAGCACCGCACCGGTGGCGGGGTCGTGCACCGCGAAGGTGCCACCGCCACTCGCGGGTCGCTGCTCACCACCGATCCACAGGCCGGTCGGCACGGTGGCGAGCAGGTCGGCCACGTCACGCATCGTTCTATCTCTCCCGGGTTGTCAAAGGGTTCTTCGTCATTCCGGCCTGCGTTCAGCCGGAATCCACACGTCAGGCTGCGAGCGCCCGCACGACATCCGACAGCACATCCACACCGTCGGCCAGCAGCTCGTCACCGATCACCAGCGGCGGCAGCAACCGGATCACATTGCCGTACGTACCGCAGGTCAGCAGCACCACGCCACGCGAAAGCGCTTCCGCCGCAATGGCCTTGGTGAGCACCGGATCCGGCACCGTGGTCCCCGGCCGCACGATCTCCACGGCCAGCATGGCCCCGCGCCCGCGCACGTCGCCGATCACGCCGGTCTCCTCCGCCAGCGCCCGCAACCGCGGCACCACGGCCGCTTCGATGGCCCGCGCCCGCGCCGGCAGGTCCAGGTCTTTCATCACCTCGATGGTCGCCAGCGCCGCCGCGCACGCCACCGGGTTGCCGCCGTAGGTGCCGCCCAGCCCGCCCGCGTGCACCGCGTCCAGCAGGTCGGCGCGACCGGTGATGGCCGCCAAGGGCATTCCGCCCGCGATGCCCTTGGCCATGGTGATGATGTCCGGCACCACGCCCTCGTGCTCACTGGCGAACCACGCTCCGGTGCGGGCGAATCCGCTCTGCACCTCGTCGGCGATGAACACCACGCCCTTGTCCTTGGCCCAAGCGGCCAGTGCGGGCAGGAATCCCGGTGCGGGGACGATGAATCCGCCCTCGCCCTGGATCGGCTCGATGATGATCGCGGCGACGCTGTCGGCCCCGATCTGGGTTTCGATCTGCGAGATCGCCCGCTGCGCCGCCTCGGCCCCGGTCTGCCCGGCCTTGTCGCGGTACGGGTAGGACATGGGCATCCGGTAGATCTCCGGTGCGAACGGCCCGAAATGCGTCTTGTAGGGCATGGATTTCGCGGTCAGCGCCATGGTGAGGTTGGTGCGGCCGTGGTAGGCGTGATCGAAGGCGACCACGGCCTGCCGTCCGGTGGCCAGTCGCGCCACCTTCACCGCGTTCTCCACCGCTTCGGCACCGGAATTGAACAGCACCGAACGCTTGTCGTGATCGCCCGGGGTGAGCGCGGCCAGCTCTTCGGCCACCCGCACATAACCCTCGTACGGGGTGACCATGAAGCAGGTGTGAGTGAAATGCGCGGCCTGTTCGGCCACCGCCGCGGCGACCTGCGGATGCGAGGCGCCGACATTGGTGACCGCGATGCCCGAACCCAGGTCGATGAGCGAGTTCCCGTCCACGTCCACGATGACGCCGCCGTCGGCGTCGGCCGTGTACACCGGCACCGACGAGCCGACCCCGGCGGCGACGGCGGCCTTGCGGCGGGCGGTCAGCGCCGCCGAACGCGGCCCGGGCAGCTCGGTGACGAGCTTGCGCTGCTGCGGTAGCCGGTAGGTGAGGGCGGTCATCGGAGGTTGCTCCCTGTCTTGTCGATGGATGGGGTGGTGTCGAGATCGCTCGCGACGAGCGGAAGGGTGTTGCGGCGGAAGAACTCCGGATTGCGCCAGCGCGCCACCGCCATCAGCGCCACGCCCAGCAGCAGGATGCCGAAGCCGAGATAGAACACCAGGCCGATGCCGCCGATGGCCGCGCCGCTGCCGTTGTCCGGGTCCATGCTCTCGCGCACCGACACCACGAACACGGCCAGCAGCATGAGCCCGCCGAGTACCGGGAACAGGCCCTTGAACACGAAATTGCGGACGCTGGAGAACAATTCGCGGCGGAAGTACCAGGTGCAGGCGAAGGCGGTGATGCCGTAGTACCAGCAGATCATGATGCCCAGCGCCGCCACGGTGTCGAGCAGCACGCGTTCGGACAGCAGCGACGCCACCGTGTAGAACACGCCGGTCACCACGCCGGCCGCGACGGTGGAGAAGGTCGGCACCAGGAAACGCGGGTTGACTTCGGCGAACTTCTTCGGGAAGGCGCCGTACACGCCCATAGCGAGCATGGTGCGGGCGGCGGGCAGGAAGGTGGTCTGCAGGCTGGCGGCCGAGGAGGCCAGGATGGCGAGCAGCAGCAGCGGTCCGGCCCAGCCCAGCACGGGATCGGCGAGCGCGCCGAACACATTGTCGGCGTTCTCCTCGTTGCCCAGGCCCACGCCGCTGTCGCCGACTCCGGCGTACATCATGACCGCCACGGTGACCAGCAGGTAGGTGGCCAGGATGGACAGCACGCACAGCAATCCGGCGCGGCCCGGCACCCGCTTGGGGTCCTTGGATTCCTCGCCCAGCGTCAGGCAGGTGTCCCAGCCCCAGAAGGCGAAGATGGAACCGGTGACGCCGATCATGAAGGCGCTCAAGGTGATTCCGGTGAACGGATCGAACCAGTCCAGGTCGAAATGCAGCTGGGCGGGTGCGTTGCCGCGGCTCACGTGCACCAGCGCGGTGATGGCGAAGGCCACCAGCACAACCATCTGGAAGCCCACCAGCACGTACTGCACGCGTTCGCTGGTGGTGATGCCGCGGCCCGCCACCACCGTGGCTATCGCGACGAAAACCAGTGTGGTGACGATGTTCACGAGCTTGTTGTCGGCCAGCTCGGCGATGCCGGGACTGCCGAATACCCGCCCGAGGAACAGATAGAAGAACTCCACCGCGATGGCCGCCAGATTGGACAGCACGATGATGGTCGCCATCACCATGCCCCAGCCGCACATCCAGCCGACCATGGGCCCGAAAGCTTTGGTGGACCAGGTGAACGACGCCCCGCAGTCGGGCATACGCGAGTTGAGTTCGCGATAGGCGTAGGCGGTCAGGAACATGGGCACGAAGCCGGCGATGATGATGGCCGGCATCTTCAGGCCCACCGCGGCCACGATCAGGCCGATGCTGGCGGTCAGTGTGTAGCCGGGGGCGACCGTCGAAATCCCCAGTACCGCACCGGAAAAGGTGCCGATCTTGCCCGCCGCGAGACCTTTGGCGACGGGTTCGATCTCTACTCGGGGCGGTTCACTGGCGAGGCTCATCGATTTCCTCCTTGGGGACCACGACCATCGGCACCTGGAGGACTCTGAGCATCTTCGCTGCGGTGGATCCGAGGAACAGTTTTCGAGGTTGGGCGAGGCGGCTGGAGCCGACCATGATCAGATCGCCGTCGTGCCAATCCAGGCGATTGACGGCGGCTTCGACGGAGGGACCGTCGACGGTCATCGACGTGACCGGGAATCCTTCGGGGAGCGCGGCTTTCGCCTCCACCAGGGTGAGTTCGGCGTGCGCGACGGCGCGGTCGCGCACGGATTCGGGGGTGTCGTCGCTGCGGCGGGGCGCGTGCGCGTCCAGGGCGACCAGCGAGACCAGGCGCAGGGGCGTGCCGGCGGCGGCGCTGGCGCGCACCGCCAGGTCGAACAGCAGATCCGCGCCCACCCGGTCGCCGATCGCGCAGGTCACCTCGCGCACGGTGGCGACGGGGGAGTTACGGGTGCCGCGCGGCGCGAGGGCCAGCGGCACCGGCGCGGAGTGCAGCAGTTCGCTAGCCACCGAGCCGATGGCGTGCCGGCCCAGCAGCCCGTCCCCGGCCGCCCCGACCACGATGGCCAGGGCGTCCAGGCGAGCGACTTCGTCGATCAGGCCCGCGGCGAATGATTCGTGAAAGCTGATGTGCCCCTCGGCTTTCACGTCGTCGGGCACCGAGGCCACCGCGTCGGCCAGCCATTGGCGGGCCTGCACGGTGAGCATGTCGTCGTAACCGTCATTGGGCACCAGTCCCGGGACCAGGCGGTCCGGGGTGAGCACCATGCAAATGTCCAGTTGGGCGTCCAGGGTCCGGGCCAGCCGGACCCCGAGGGCCAGACCGTCCTCCCCGCTCGGTGTGGCCAGATACCCGACTATCAGTCTCCGCATACTCGTCCGCCTACTCGTGTGCGCTCATGACGTGCTTGACGCGGGTGTATTCCTCCACGCTGTACACCGACAGGTCCTTGCCGTAGCCGGAGTACTTGAACCCGCCGTGCGGCATCTCGGCCACCAGCGGGATGTGACAGTTCACCCACACCGCACCGAAATCCAGTGCGCGGCTGAAGCGTTCGACGGTGCCGTGATCCTTGGTCCAGACACTGGCGGCCAGGCCGTAGCGCACGCCGTTGGCCAGGGCGATGGCCTCGTCGGCATCGGCGAAGGACTGCACGGTCAGCACCGGGCCGAAGGTCTCCTCCTGCACGATGGGATCGTCCTGGCGCACGCCGGTGATGATGGTCGGCTCCACGTAGAAACCCGTTTCGCCCCAGCGGTTTCCGCCGGTGACCACCTTGGCGTGCGCGGGCAGCGCGGCCAGTTTGCCCATGACGGCGGCGAAGTGGTTGACATTGTTGAGCGGGCCGTAGAAGGCGTCCGCGTCGTCGGGGCGGCCCGGGCGCAGGGTGTCGGCGGCGGCGGTCAGCGCGGCCACGAAATCGTCGTGGATGGATTCGTGCACCAGCACGCGGGTGGCGGCGGTGCAGTCCTGGCCGGCATTGAAGAACCCGGCCTGCGCGATGCCCAGCGCCGCCTTCTCGATGTCCACGTCGGCGAACACGACGACCGGCGCCTTGCCGCCCAATTCGAGGTGGGTGCGCTTGAGCTGATGCGACGCCGATTCGGCCACCGCCATGCCCGCGCGCACCGAACCGGTGATGGATACCAGGCCGGGGGTGGGGTGCGCGACCAGTTCCGCGCCGGTGCCGGCGTCACCGAGCACCACGTTGAACACCCCGTCGGGCAGGATGTCCTTGCTCAGCCGCGCCAGCACCAGGGTCGATTCCGGGGTGGTGTCGCTGGGCTTGAGCACGATGGTGTTGCCCGCGGCCAGCGCCGGGCCGATCTTCCAGATCGCCATCATGAACGGGTAGTTCCACGGAGTCACCTGTGCGACAACGCCGATCGGCTCGCGGCGCACGTAGGAGGTGAAGCCCTCCATGTACTCACCGGCCGCCCGGCCTTCCAGCAGCCGGGCCGCGCCCGCGAAGAACCGGATCTGGTCCGCGCCGACCGCGACCTCTTCGGCGGCGACCATGGCGTGCAGCTGCCCGGTATTGCGGGACTGCGCGGCCACCAGTTCGTCACTGTGCGCCTCGATGGCGTCGGCCAGCTTCAGCAGTGCGGCGGCCCGCACGCTCGGGGTGGTCTTGCCCCAGGTTTCGAAGGCGCGTTCGGCGGCCGCCATGGCGGCGTCGACATCGGCGCGGTTGGAGATCGGGGCGTGTCCGACGACCTTCTCGTCGACCGGGCTCACCAGGTCCAGGGTGCGCGTGGCGGAGGATGCCACGAATTCGCCATTGATGTAGTTCTCGAGCACAGGACTCGTCTTCGACGTCACCTGAGTTCACCGTCCATCCGTGTGTGCGGGGTGCGGCACCAGTGTGCGCTGCGACACAGCCCGAACGCTCGTGCCGAGTTGGTGAACTACTCGACCCGATTTCGACAATCTGTACACTGCGGTTCGATGCCTGTTTCCATTGGCTGGGTACTAGCCCAGCCCGAGCTCGCGGTTCGCCTGCGCGGCGGCGCGGCCGGGGTGGACCGCGAGATCGATCTCGTCGTCACCACTGAACTGGAGCGCCCGTTCCCGTGGCTCTCCGGCGGCGAACTGGTCCTGACCACCGGCATGCGTTTGCCGCCCGATGCCCAGGGGCGGACCGCGTACGTGCGCGGCCTCGCCGAATGCGGGGTGTCCGCGCTCGGCTTCGGCGTGGGGCTCACCCACGCCGAAGTCCCGCCCGATCTGATCGCCGCCGCGGACGAGATCGGCATTCCCCTCATAGAAGTGCCGCTCTCGACCGCCTTCGCGGCCATCGTCAAACGGGTCAGCGCGCGCAGCGCCGAACTCCAGTACGACGCCGTGCTGCGCGCCTCGCACGCCCAGCCCCGTATGACCCGCGCGCTCATCAAATCCGGCGCGCACGCCATCGTGCGGGAACTGGCCGCGTCGCTGTCGGCCACCGTGGTGGTCCTCGACCCCGCGGGCCTGGTAACCGACTGTGTCCCAGCGGAACTGGATCCCACGCTGCTGTCCCGGGTGCGCGGCGCGGTGGCCGGCGGCACCGCCAGCGGCGTGCGCACCGAAACTTCGGGCGCCTCGATCACCCATCAGCGTATTGCCGTGGGCCGCAGTCATTTCGGCGATCTGGTGGTGGTCACCGCCGCCCCGCTCGGCCACGTCGACCAGATCCTGCTCGGTCACGCGAACTCGCTCCTGGCGCTCGACTTCGAGAAGCCCGCCCGCCTGCGCGCCGCCCAGCACCGCCTCAACGCCCACGCCCTGGGCTTGCTGCTGGGCGCGGACACCGACCCCGAGCCCGCCTGGGACCAGCTGGCCGAGGCCGCCGACCCCCGAGGCCGGATCCGCGTCCTGCTCGCCGCCTGCGACACCGACGCCGCCGCGGCGACCGTCCGGACCGCCTTCGAGGACGCGATCCTCGCATCCGGTGATCCACTCTTCCTGCACGCCGCCGGCCGCCGGGTGCTGGCGGTGCTTCCCGCTGACACCGAGATCCCGCGTGAGTTCTCCGCCGGCGTACGGCACGTGCGGCTCGGGCTCAGTGCCCCGCACGCCGTGCGGGAGCTGGCGGATGCCGTGGCCGGTGCGCGGCTCGCCGCGTCGGCGGCCGAACGGGGCGGCGCGGCAATGGAATTCAGCGCGTTCTCCGGCAGTTCGCTGCTGGCCTTCGAGTCCACTCGCGAGGTGCTCGGGGCCATGGCTCGGACCGCGCTGACGCCCTTGATCGAGCACGACCTGCGGCACGGCACCGATCTGCTCGGGTCACTGCGCGCGTTCCTGGAGGCCAACGGGCAGTGGGAATCGGCCGCGGTGGTCACCGGGGTGCACCGGCATACGCTGCGCAAGCGGATCGCCACGGCGGGGGAGTTGCTGGGGTGCGACCTCGACAACGCCCGGGTGCGCGCGGAACTGCTGCTAGCCATCCTCGCTCGCGGCTGAGGCGACACCCCGGGCGGTCATGTGTTGCTATCAGTAGCCGCTTGCGCGCCCTGCCCGGCGTGCGACGTGCGGAAATTCTGGTGTACCTGGCGTTGCGTAAGCAGGCCTATCGCTGGGATGCACGCTAGATGCTACGAAATCCGAAGCTAGTAACCCAGATTTAATGGGCTTTCGGTTGTAAAGTGAACTATCAACAACTGAATCGGTTGCAACCGGTCGGTAGCTGTGGGATAAACGGAATGTCGGCAAACCCGCGAACCAACGCCGGAGCCACCCGATCCCCCCCGTCGAGGAGTCAGTTCACATGACCGCCACCATCGAGCCCAATACCGCCGCGTCGAAGGCCTCCCGCGTCGTTCGCGACAACCTGTGGATGCACTTCACCCAGCAGGACGCGCAGTCCGGCGCGGACACCCCGGTGATCGTGCGCGGTGAGGGCGCCTACGTCTACGACGACACGGGCAAGCGCTACCTGGACGGTCTCGCGGGGCTGTTCGCCGTGCAGGTCGGTCACGGCCGTGAGGAACTGGCCGAGGCCGCCGCCCGTCAGACTCGCGAGCTGGCCTACTTCCCGCTGTGGGGTTACGCGCACCCCACCGCCATCGATCTGGCTGAGCGGCTGGCGAATCAGGCCCCTGGCGATATCAACAAGGTGTTCTTCACCGTCTCCGGCGGCGAATCGGTCGAAACCGCGTGGAAGCTCATCCGCCAGTACTTCAAGCTGATCGGCCAGCCCACCAAGCACAAGGTGATCAGCCGGTCCATGGCCTACCACGGTACCTCGATGGGCGCGCTGTCCATCACCGGAATCCCCGGCGCCAAAGCTGATTTCGAGCCGCTGGTGCCCAGCGCCATGCGGGTGCCGAACACCAACTTCTACCGCGCGCCCGAGCACGCGCCCACCGACTACGAGGCGTACGGCCTGTGGGCCGCCGACCGCATCGAAGAAATGATCATGTTCGAGGGTCCGGAGACGGTCGCGGCCGTGTTCCTGGAACCGGTGCAGAACACCGGCGGTTGTTTCGTGCCGCCGCCCGGCTACTTCCAGCGCGTGCGCGAGATCTGCGATCGCCACGGCGTGCTGCTGGTCTCCGATGAGGTGATCTGCGCGTTCGGCCGGCTCGGCTTCGACTTCGGCGCCAAGAAGTTCGGCTACCAGCCCGACATCATCACTACCGCAAAGGGTTTGACCTCCGGCTACGCCCCGCTGGGCGCGGTGCTGGTGAGCGACCGCATCGCCGAGCCGTTCCGCAACGGCGCGACCTTCATGCACGGCTCCACCTACGGCGGGCATCCGGTGGCGTGCGCGGTGGCCATGGCGAACCTGGATCTCATGGAGCGCGAGGACCTCTACGGTCACGTGCTGCGCAACGAGGGCGCGTTCCGCTCCACCCTCGAGAAGCTCTACGACCTGCCGATCGTCGGCGAGGTGCGCGGCGACGGGTTCTTCTGGGCGGTGGAGCTGGTCAAGGACCGCGCCACCAAGGAGAAGTTCACCGACGCCGACGCCACCCGCATCCTCAAGGGGCACGTCTCCAAGGCGCTGTTCGAGGCCGGCCTGCACTGCCGCGCCGACGATCGCGCCGAACCGGTCATTCAGCTGGCCCCGCCGCTGATCTGCGAACAGCAGCAGTTCGACGAGATGGAACAGGCGCTGCGCCATGCTCTGACCGGGGCGTGGCAGCTCATCTGAGTTCGCTGTCGGAGCCCCCGGCTACTGTTGGTCATCATGCGAGCAGCATCGAAACCACGGGAGCTGGGGGATCTTCCGTTCGCGCGGCATCTGGAACCGGCGGGGTCCATCGACATCTCGGGCGAGTACGACTGCGCCCATTTCGACGGTCTGACCCTCGATCAAACCGATGCCGTGGGAACGCATTTCACCGAATGCGCGCTGTCGGGCCTGACGGTCACCGGCGGCTCCTTCCGGCACGCGCGGTTCAATGACGCCTGGGTGCAAGGCAGCCAGTGGACCGGTGTGGACCTGTCCGACACCTCCTGGCTGGACACCGAATTCGTGCTCGACGCGCTGTCGGGGGTCGAGGCGTTCGGCGCGAATCTGCGCCGCGTTCGCTTCCACAACTGCAAGTTCGATTCGGTCAACCTGCGCGGCGCGGTGCTGAACGAGGTGTCGTTCGTGGATTGCGTACTGCGGCACGTGGATATCAGCGAGGCCAAACTGACCTCGGTCACCTTCCCCGGCACCCAGATCGACGCGCTCTCGCTCCGCAAGGCGCAGTTGAAGAAGGTCGACTTCCGGGAGGCGCGCGTGCTCGGGGTGTACGCCGGCATCGAATCGCTGGCCGGGGCGACCATCACCCAGACGCAGCTGCTGGAGCTGGCACCGGTCTTCGCCCACACCTTCGGCATCGAGGTCCGCTAGACCCCGCCGTTCAGATGTCGATGCCGTGCTGGAGCGCGGCGACGGTGCCGTCGAGTGTTTGGTAGAGCGCGGTGAGCGAATGGTCCTCGCCACGCACCCAGGCGTCCAGGCCGACGCCGAAGGCCGCGAAACAGGTTGCGGCGGTGAGGATCGGGCGCAGGTCGTCTTCGGGAAGTCCAGCTCGGCGCGCGAAGGCGCGGGCCAGGCTGTCGCGGCGGCCGACCGCGCCGGTGAAGTTCTCGCGGCGGATCTCCGGGTGGGAGAGCAGGAGTGCGCGGGCGCGGCGGGCGGTATCGGCCTGGGCGGTCCGTTCCGGGGTCGCGGCCGGATCGAGAATGAAATCGCGCAGGGCCGCGCGTACCGCGGGGAACACCGATTCCGCGGCCGGGCGGCGCTCCACGGCGGCGAGCAGGGCCGCCATCACGTCTTCCTCGTGGGCGAACACGACCGCCGCCTTGGACGGGAAATGCCGGTGGAAGGTGCGGCGGGAGACCTGGGCGGCGTCGGCGATCTCCTGCACGGTGGTCTGCTCGAAGCCGCGGCTCTCGAACAGGCGCAGCGCGGCATCGATCAATTCTCTTCGGACCCTGACCTTTTCGCGTTCCCGCAGGCCGCTCGGCTCGGTCATCGCGTCCCTTCGTCGCTCAGCTCACACCCCTTGCTGTCACAAAGTGACACTTCACAGGATAGTCTGTCCGAAGTGTCTCAATGTGACACCAGCCAATGGGAGCTCGAGAGAAAGGCGTCTCGATGACGCGACGTACCGTGATCACCCTGTGCTCGGCGGCCGCGCTGCTGGCTGCCCCGCTGGCGGCCGGGCCGCTGACGGCGACCGCGACGGCCGCGCCCGCGAGCGCGCCCGGCACCGTGACCGGCGATGAACCGCTATCGGAAGACCTATGGATCGAAGGCACGGGGTCGGCCCGCCGCCTCACCTATTGGACCCGAGACTCCGCCGATCAGCCCGCATTGTCGACCGGCGTGGTGTTCACCCCGGCCGGGACGCCGCCGCCCGGCGGCTGGCCGGTGGTCTCCTGGGAGCACGGCACGGTCGGCATCGGCGACGATTGCGCGCCGTCCACGGCGGGACGCTCGCAGCGCGATATGAACTACCTGGCGACCTGGATGAAACAGGGCTACGCGGTGGTGGCCACCGATTACATCGGGCTCGGCACGCCCGGCGTGCACGCCTATCTCGACGGCCGCGCCGAGGCGCACGCCGCCATCGACATGGTGCGCGCGGCCCGCTCGGTCGATGATTCGCTCGCCACCAAGTGGGTGGCCATCGGGCAGTCGCAGGGCGGCGGCGCGGCGGTCTTCACCGCCTCCCTGGCCACCGGCTACGCGCCGGAACTCGATTACCGCGGCGCGGTGGCCACCGGCCCGGCCTCCAATATCGTCGACGCGGCCATGTTCGTCGGCCCGAACACCGTGCCCGTCAAGTCTTCTCACCTCACCGCCTACGCGACCTATGTGCTGAACGGACTGAAAGCCGCGCGCCCCGACTTCGACATGGACAGCTACCTCACCCCGCAGGGCAAGCAGCTCGCCACCGACGCGGAGACGCTGTGCTTCACGCCGCTGGCCGAGCGCGCCGAGGGTATTGCGCTGAATCAGCTGTTCGCCCGGCCGCTTTCGGACGGTGACTTCGCCGCGATCGCGCACCCGGTCATGGATGTGCCGATGACCGGCGACGACCGGCCGCTGTTCATCGGCCAGGGCACCAACGACACCGATGTGCCCGCGCCGCTGACCGCCAAACTGGTGGTGGATCTGAACGCGCACGGGGTGCATCCGGAGGTGCACGTCTATCCCGGTAAGGACCACAGCGCGACCGTGTCGGCGTCGCTGCCGGACAGCGTGCCGTTCGTCGCCCGCCTGTTCGCCTGACCTTCGGCCGCGCTCGCCGGATCGCTATCCGGCGAGCAGTACGGCCGCCAGCGTGATCGCGCCCGGCAGGGCCTGGACCAGCAGGATGCGGCGGCTGGCGGTGGCCGCGCCGTACAGGCCGGCGACCACGACGCAGGCGGCGAAGAAGATCTTCGCGGCGTACCCGGTCGGATCGGCGGCGATCAGGCCCCAGATCAGGCCGGCGGCCAGAAAGCCGTTGTAGAGGCCCTGATTCGCGGCCAATGCCTTGGTCTGCTCGGCGAATTCGGGGGTGGTCCCGAAGGCGGCGCGACCGCGCGGCGTGGTCCACAGGAACATTTCCAGGACCAGGATGTAGACGTGCAGGGCGGCCAGCAGGCCGACCAGGATTTCCGACACCACGCGCATGAAGAAACCGCCTCTCAGAGTTCCCGTGCAGCGTATTCGCCTGCCAGGATTCCCGATCGGCGGCGCGGAGTCCGGCAGGCGCGCCCGGAAGACGCGCCCGCCGGCTGGTTCAGCTCGCGGCGGGGACGCGGCGGTTGCGGGTGCCGTAGAGGGCGCGGCCCTCGGCGGGGGTGCGGGTCTCGAAGACCCTGGGCGGTTCGGCCTTCAGGTGCTGCTGCAGGATCTGCCCGGCCATCGGCGCGATGATCGGCGCGGCCAGGATCAGGCCCTTCTTGTCGAACAGGGTGAACAGCCAAACCAGAATGCGCCCAATGGGTTTCACCAGCAGATCCACGATCCCCGGCCGATCGAAATGCCCCAGTTTGCGCATCCACTTGGGCAGGGTCGCGATGGACGCGAAGGACAGCAGCCGCGCGCCGATGGCGTAGGTCCAGCCCGCGCCGTTGCCCGGCGAGGTGAACAGCATCTGATGGATGCCGTCCTGCGCGCGCTCCGAAGTGCACAGGCGCGCACGCACATTCGCGTAATACTCCCGCACGCCCTCGCGGGTGACCGGCACGTCCTCCGGCTTGCAGGTCTGCAACTCGGCCGCGATCCGGCACTCCTGCCAGAACCGCGCCTCTTCCTCGGCGGTCAGGCCCGGCCCGAACATCTCGTAGGCCTTGAGCACCGAATGCCAGCCGGTGATGTGAATCCACAGCTGCGTCTCGGGGCTGTTGGCGCTGTAGCGCTGCCCGCTGATCGGCTCGATGCCGGTCGCCTTGGCGTGAATGGTCATCAGATGCTCGGCCGCTTCGGTGGCGGTCTTGGTATCGCCGATCGCCACGATCAGGAAGTAGGCGAAGGTCAGATCCAGGCGGCTGCGCGGATCGGAGTAGATCTTGGCGGTATCGGCGACCGCGGCGGTCAGGAAGGGATCGAAGTGCTCGAGCGCCACCGCACGCTGGAACCCGATCACGGCGGTCGGCGCGGTCCACACCTTCCAGCTCGGCGAATCCGGCCCGAAGAACCCCAGGTCCTCGCGGCGGAGAGTGGTCGGATCGAAGGTCACTGAGAGCTCCTTCACGGTTCGATCCCATCGAATACAACGCAACCGTAGCAATTGTTCCCGGTCAATACAACGGTCCCGTAGGATTTGGTCCGACGGCTGCACGATCCCGGCTTCGCCAATGACACAATGACCCCGATGAAGGTGAAACGGAAGTGACAAAAACCGGCGCGACCGACCGCCCCCGCAGGCGCTACGCCCCCCGCCTCCCTCCGGAGGAGCGCCGGGCCCAGCTGCTCGACGCCGCGTACGCCGTCCTCGAGAAGGCCGAACTGCACGAGCTCAGCATGGAAGCCGTCGCCCAGGAAGCCGGCGTCGGCAAGCCGGTCCTCTACACGGTCTTCAAGACCCGCGCCGAGCTAGTCGCCGCCCTGCTGGAACGCGAACGCGAACGGGCCCTCGAAGAGGTCGCCGAAACCCTCCCGACCGATCTGCTCGGCGCGGACCCCGTCGTCGCCGCGTCCGCCACCGTCGAAGCCTTCGTCAACGTAGCCCTCGAGAACCCCACCCGCTGGCGCCTGCTCCTCGCCGGTCCCGGCAATGCCCCCGACGAATACCGCGAAGCCATCCGCAGCTCCCGCGCCGGCATCTTCGACCAGGCCGAAGCACTCGTCCGCATGGGCCTGGCCATCGATTCCCGTTGGGCCGAAGTGGATTCCGGCCTGCTGACGAACTCCCTGCTCACCATCGCCGAGATGCTGGGCCGCCTGGCCATCAGTGAACCGGACGCCTACCCGCGCGAACGCATCGAGGGTTTCGTGCAGGCCATCGTCCGGCTGCTGGTGGGCACGCCGAGCCGGGACTAGTTGCGCTCGAACAGTTTTCGCGCCACCCGCGCGCCCATGAGCGTGGAGATCCCGGCCGGGGTCTGCGGGTCGTAGCCGGTCAGTTCGGCGATGCGGGTCAGGCGGTAGGTGACGGTGTTGCGGTGGACGCACAGTTCGCGGGCGGCGGCGTTCTGATTGCAGTCCTGGGCGATGAAGACGTCCAGGGTTTCGGCGAGGACGGGTTGCTCGCGCAGCGGGTCGAGGGCCGCGCGCAGGGTGTGGGCGGCGCCGGAGGTGGCGATGGCGTATTCGAAGACCATGGCCTGGCGGCGGCAGATGGCGTCGGGGCGGCGCAGTGAACGGCCCGTTTCGGCAAGGACTTTCGCTTCTTCGAAGGCGGCGGGGACCTGGGCGCGGGTGGGTGCGGGCGCGATGCCGACCCAGAGCGAGTCGGGGGTTTTGCGGGTGCGGCCGAGCAGGATGGTGGTGAGTTCGCGCAGCGCGGTCGCCTCGTCGGCGTCGCTGTGCAGGGGGAGCAGGGCGGTCCAGCCGCCGCTGTCGCGATGCAGGAAAGCGCCGGACATCTCACCGATGCGGCGGCGCAGGGTGGTGAGGATGCCGGGTTGCGGGTTGTCCAGGCGGATGGCGGCCACCAGGTAGGAATCGGCGAGGGAGAGGGCGGCGTCCTCAGCCCATTCGTAGGGGTCGCGGCCGGTGAGCAGGGCTTCGGCGATCTCGCGGGCGCGTTCGACGCGGTCGTAGCGGATCTGGCGGGCGTCCTCCAGGCACGCCTCGGCGAAACGGCTCGTCATGAGCGTCACGTATTCGATCAGGCGCAGGGCCACGGTGGATTTCAGTTCGGCCTGCTCGGGCGTGGCGGTGACCGCGACATGGGTCCACAGGAAGGTGGTGCCCGCGCGATAGTTGGCCAGGGCCTCGGCGAGGGGCATGCCGTCGCGGGTCAGCGACAGCACGCGGTGCACCAGGGGCAGGGATTGATCCTCGGCGGGTTCGACGCCGGTGTCGAGGAAATCGAAGAACAGCTCGATGTTCAGTTGCGCGGCGGGCAGGAAGTCCGCGTCCAGCATGGACTTCGGCAGTCGATCGTACGGAGGCTCGCCCGCCGCGAAATCGGCGATCAGGGCATTCGCCCGAGCCTGCCACTCGTGTAGTACCGCGGTCTCCACGTCGAGACCTCCCCTGCTGTCGAGGCAATGTGTTGCCCCACCCTATGTCACGTGTCCCGGACAATTTCACCGAGTGGGTAGCGTTAGTGAACTGACTGCCCTACGCTGAGCGCATGACGGAGTGGAAGCCCACGGCCTGCATCCTGTGCGAGTGCAACTGCGGAATTCAGGTGCTGGTGGGGCCGGACGGCCGGTCCTTCGAGAAGATTCGCGGCGACAAACTGCATCCGGCGTCGGCGGGCTACACCTGCAACAAGGCGCTGCGGCTGGATCACTACCAGAACGGGCGGGTCGGGCGGCTGAGTTCACCGCTGCGCCGGCGCCCGGACGGCGAGTTCGAGGAAATCGACTGGGACACCGCCATCGCGGAGATCACCGCGCGCCTGCTGGAGATCAAACTGCGGCACGGCGGGGAGTCGATCTTCTATTACGGCGGCGGCGGCCAGGGCAATCACCTGGGCGGCGCGTACGCCCCGGCGACCATGGCCGCCTTCGGCATGAAATACCGCTCCAGCGCGCTGGCGCAGGAGAAGACCGGTGACTTCTGGGTCGGGGCGCGCATGTTCGGGCATCCGGTGCGCGCCGATGTGGAGCACGCCGAGGTGGCGTTCTTCGTCGGCAAGAATCCCTATCAGTCGCACGGGTTCCCGCGAGCGCGCACGGTGCTCAAGGAGATCGCCAAGGATCCGGAGCGATCGATGATCGTGCTGGATCCGGTGCGCACCGAGACCGCCGAGCTGGCCGACTTCCACCTGCAACTGCGGCCCGGCACCGACGTTTACCTGCTCACCGCCATGGCCGCGATCCTGGTGCGCGACAAACTGATCGACGCCGACTGGCTGGCCGAGCACACCACCGGCGCGGACGAGGTGCTGGCCGTACTGCGCGCGGTTCCGATCGAAAAGTACTGCGCCATCGCCGATGTCGAACTCGACCTGGTCACCGCCGCCACCCGCCGCCTGGCCCGGGCCCGCTCGGTGGCGGCGCTGGAAGACCTCGGCGTGCAGATGAACCGCTACTCCACCGTGGTCTCCTACATCGAGAAACTGGTGTGGATGCTGACCGGCAATCTCGGAAAGCCCGGCGCGCAATACGCTTTCACCGGCCTCGCCGCCCTCGGCCACGATCGCGGGCATCCGATGGGGGAGGGGCCCGCGAGCCCGGTGGTGGGCGCACCCATCATCAGCGGGCTGGTGCCGTGCAATGTGATCACCGAGGAGATCCTCACCGATCACCCCGCCCGCTACCGCGCCATGTTCATCGAATCGGCCAATCCCGTGCATTCCCTGGCGGATTCGGCCCGCATGCGCGAGGCCCTCGACGCCCTGGAACTGGTGGTGGTCGTGGATGTCGCCATGACCGAGACCGCCCGCCTGGCCGACTACGTGCTGCCCGCGCCCACCCAGTTCGAGAAGTACGAGGCCACGTTCTTCAACTTCGACTTCCCGCGCAATATCTTCCATCTGCGCCACCCGGTGCTGCCCGCCCCCGACGGCGTGCTGGCCGAACCGGAGATCCACGCCCGCCTGGTGGAAGCCGCCGGCGTGCTCGGCGAGGACGATTACGCACCCCTGCGCGCCGCGCTGGCCCAGGGCCGGGAAGCCTTCGCCATGGCGTTCCTCGGCATTCTCGCCGACCCCGCCAAGTCGAAACTGGTTCCGGTGCTGCTGTATCGCACGCTCGGCGAGACGCTGCCCGACGGCGCGGCGGCCGCGTCCATGCTGTGGGCCGCGGCCTACAACTGCGTCCGCAAATTCCCGCAGAGCGTCGAACGCGCCGGTTACGGCACGGGATTGGCAGCGGGCGAGCGTCTGTTCGAGGCTATCCTCACCGGCGCGCACGGCATCGTCATCACCGAGGACGATTACGAGGTGACCTGGAACCGCCTGCGCGGCAACAAGGTCCGCCTGGATCTGGCCGACCTGCTGGAGGTCGTGGCCACCCTGCCCGACCTGGAATCCGATTCCGGCGACTGGCCTTTCGTGCTGTCGGCCGGTGAACGGCGCTCGTTCACCGCCAATACCATTGTCCGCGACCCGGAATGGCGTAAGCGCGACGGCGGCGGCACCCTGCGCATGAGCGAATCCGATGCCGAGCGACTCGGCGTGAGCGCGGGGGATCGGGTGCTGCTCACCACCCGCCGGGGCAGCACCGAGGTCCCGGTCGAACCCACCGACCGCATGCGTCCCGGCCACCTGTCGCTGCCCAACGGTTTCGGGCTCGCGGTCGCCGACGACAACGGCAAGCCCGTGCAGACCGGCGTCGCCCCCAACGAGCTGACCGAATTCGACTCCCGCGACGAATGGGTCGGCACCCCCTGGCACAAGTACGTCCCCGCCCGCCTGGATACCGTGACCGCATGAAGCGCACCACCTTCGCCACCTGGCCCTGCACGGTCGCCCGCACCGTGGACCTGATCGGCGACTGGTGGACGCCCCTGATCCTGCGCGAAGCCTTCTACGGCGCGAAGCGGTTCGACGAGTTCGAGCGCATCCTCGGGCTCAGCCGCAACGTCCTCACCCAGCGGCTGACCCGGCTCGTCGAGGAGGGCATGCTCGACCGGGTGCAATACCAGGAGCGCCCGGCCCGGCACGAGTATCTGCTCACCGACAAGGGCCGTGAGTTCTTCCCGGTCATCGCCGCCATGATGCGCTGGGGCGACCGCTGGCTGGCCCCCGAATCCGGCGCGCCGGTGGTCCTGCATCACGAGACCTGCGATCACGACACGCACGCCGAAGTGGTGTGCGCGCATTGCCGGGAACCGCTCCGGCACGCCGAGGTCTCCGCGCACCTGGGTCCCGGTTTCCCGGATCGATTGCGGGAAAAGGCCCTGGCCACCGGACGTTTCGGCGCAAGAACCCGGTAACCGTCCCATTTGTGTGGGTTCTCACAAACCGGCCCGCTGCCGGTTTGCTGATAAGGAACACGGGTATTCCTCACCGTCCGCATCTGTGTGAGGGGTATGGGATATGGGCGCGAGCCTGATGATCGTGGAAGACGACGACCGGGTCCGCGGAGAGTTACGAGTCGCGATGGAGGCCGAGGGTTACGACGTGGCCGAAGCCGCCGAGGCCGAGGCCGCGCTGGATCACCTGCGGGTGCACGGCGCCCCGGACGTGATGATCGTGGACCTGATGGTCGGCGAGATGGACGTCTTCAGCTGTATTCGCGAAGTGCGCCGGGAGCACGAGGTGCCGATCATCGTGGTGGCCGAACACGGCGACACCCACGATGTGGTGGCGGTGCTCGAAGCGGGCGCGGACGATTTCGTCACCAAGCCGTTCGAGTTCAAGGAGATGAGCGCGCGCATGCGCGCGCTGCGCCGCCGGCCCCGGCTCGGCGCGCTCCCGGAGGATCCGGTCGTGGAACCGCCGGTGGAGGTGATCCTGGACGCCGATCACGCCGCGCCGCTGGTGCTTTCCCCCGAAGGCGGGGTGGTGCGCCGCGGCGGGGAGGAACTGCACCTGACCATCACCGAGTTCCGGTTGCTGTGTGAACTGGCGGCCAATCCCGGGCGGGTGCTCAGCCGCGCCGTGTTGCTGGAGAAGGCGTGGGACGAGGGCTTCTTCGGTGACGAGCGGATCGTGGACGTCCACGTCCGGCGGCTGCGCACCAAGATCGAAACCGATCCGTCGGACCCGCGCATCGTGGTGACGGTGCGTGGCCTGGGCTATCGGCTGGACATGCGGCGCTGAGTCACGCGATCGTCAACAGATCGCAATGAGTTCGTACGGTAGACCTCAAAGATCAGTTGACAGTCTGAACTGGTCATGCAGACCACAATCAGCAATATTGACGCAATGGCACCGCAACTTCCGGCCGAAGCGCCCATCCTGCTCCGCGAACCCGTCATCGCCGACGGCGGACGGATCTGGGCCATAGCCAAGGACTCCAAGGTCCTCGACGCCAACTCCAGTTATGCCTACCTGCTCTGGTGCCGCGATTTCGCCGGCACCTCGGTGGTCGCCGAGATCGACGGCGAGCTGGCCGGTTTCATCACCGGCTACCGCAGACCACAAGCGCCGCAAACGCTTTTCGTCTGGCAGGTCGCCGTCGACCACCCGTTCCGCGGGCGGGGCGTCGCCGTGGCCATGCTGGACGCGTTGCTGGAAAGGCAAGCCCGGCAGGGCATTTCCGCCATGGAGACCACGGTGTCACCGGACAACACGGCGTCCATCGCCATGTTCGGCTCGGTGGCCCGCCGCCGTGGCGCCCGGATGACGCGCTCGGAATTGTTCGCGCCCGAAGTATTCCCCGACGGGCACGAACCGGAAGACCTGTACCGCATCGCACCCATCACCCCTCAGGAGGAATGGCGATGAACAGCCCCGATATGACGATATTCGCGACCATGGAATCGAATGTGCGCGGTTACTGCCGCTCCTGGCCGACGGTGTTCGACACCGCGTCGGGCGCCTGGCTGCGCGACGAGACCGGCCGCGACTACCTGGACTTCTTCGCGGGCGCGGGTGCCTTGAACTACGGGCACAACAATCCGGTGCTCAAGCGCGCGCTCATCGATTACCTGTCCGGGGACGGCATCACGCACGGCCTGGACATGTCGACCATCGCCAAGCGGGAACTGCTGGAAACGCTGCGCGCCACTGTGTTCCAGCCGCGCGGGCTCGACTACAAGGTGCAGTTCCCGGGACCGACCGGGGCCAATGCGGTGGAGGCCGCGCTGAAGCTGGCGCGCAAGGTCACCGGCCGCACCGAGATCCTCAATTTCACCAATGCCTTTCACGGCATGACGCTGGGCGCGCTGTCGGTGACCGGCAATGCCGCCAAGCGCAAGGGCGCGGGCGTGCCGTTGCAGCACGCCACCTCGATGCCCTACGACGGCTATCTCGACGGCGCGGAGGACGAATCGTTCGTGTGGATGGAGCGCGCGCTCGACGACGCCTCCTCCGGCCTGGACCTGCCCGCCGCCGTCATCGTGGAGACCGTGCAGGGCGAGGGCGGGGTGAACCTGGCCGGGGCGCGCTGGCTGCGCAAGCTGGCCGGATTGTGCTCCGCGCGTGAGATTCTGCTCATCGTCGACGATGTGCAGATGGGTTGCGGGCGCACCGGGCCGTTCTTCTCCTTCGAGTACGCCGGCATCACCCCGGACATCGTCACGCTCTCGAAGTCCATCGGCGGCTACGGCCTGCCCATGGCGCTGGTGCTGTTCCGTCCCGAACTGGATCAGTGGGCGCCGGGCGAGCACAACGGCACCTTCCGGGGCAACAACCCGGCCTTCGTCACAGCGACCACCGCGCTACGGCACTACTGGTCCGACGACGCCCTCGAGGTCGCCACGCTGGCCAAGGGCGATCGGGTGGAGCGCGCGCTGACCGGGCTGGTCTCGGGCTTCGACGGGGTTTCGGCGCGCGGTCGCGGCATGGTGCACGGCATCGTGTTCGACGACGCCTCCCAGGCCAGCAAGGTGTGCGAGGCGGCCTTCGATCGCGGCCTGCTGGTGGAGACCTCCGGTCCCGAGGACGAGGTGGTGAAACTGCTGCCGCCGTTGACCATCACCGAATCGGAGCTGGATCACGGGCTGGAGTTGCTGTCCGCGTCCATGGACGCGGTGTGCGGCGGGCGGGGGATCTGACCATGATCGTGCGCACCACCGAGGAGATCACCAGCACCGAACGTGACGTGGCGGGCCCGGGCTGGCGCAGCAAGCGCATCGTGCTGGCAGGGGACGGGGTCGGGTTCTCCTTCCACGAGACCACCATCGAGGAATCCACCGTCCACGAATTCCACTATCAGCATCACATCGAGGCGGTCTGGCTGACCGAGGGCGAGGGCACGCTGGTCGATCTCGAACGCGGCGTCACCTACGAACTCGGCCCCGGCTCGATGTACCTGCTGGACGGCAACGAACGGCATCGCCTGTTCGCCCGCACCCGCATGCGCATGCTGTGCGTGTTCAATCCGCCGGTCTCGGGACAGGAGGTCCATGACGAGAACGGCGTCTACCCCCTCGCCGTCGCCGCCGACTGAGCGTGTCAGGAGCTCGAATGACGTTGTTCGACAATATCCGTATCGATCGCTACCGCACCCGCACCATGGTCGGCACACCGCATCTCGACCGCGACGATCCGACGGTGTGGGGGACCATCGGCACCCCGGCGCTGGCGAACTTCGACAATGACGGGTACGCCGTCCTCGACGGGCTGCTCGATCCCCTCGAGGTCGCCGATATCGCGGCCGAGATCGACCGGCTGACCAGCGATCCCGAACTGCGGCTGGACGATCGCGTGATCATCGAGAAGGCGTCCAACCAGGTGCGTTCGGTGTTCGAGGTACACCGGATCAGCGCCATGGTCGCGGATCTGGTGCGGGAGAGCCGGATCGCGGGATTGGCGCGGCAGGTGCTCGGCTCGGAGGTGTACCTGCACCAGACCCGCGTCAACTACATGCCCGGCTTTCGCGGCGCCGGCTTCTACTGGCATTCCGATTTCGAAACCTGGCACGCCGAGGACGGGATGCCGGCCCCGCGCGCGGTCAGCCTGTCCATCGCGCTGACCGACAACTACCCGTACAACGGCAGTCTGATGGTCATGCCCGGCTCGCACCGCACCTTCGTCCCCTGTCAGGGCGAAACCCCGGACGATCATTTCCGGGATTCGTTGCGCGAGCAGGAAATCGGGGTGCCCACCGAGGCCGATATCGCGGAACTGGCGGGCAAGTACGGCATCGCCCAGTTCACCGGTCGCGCCGGATCGGCCCTGCTGTTCGATTCGAACATCATGCACGGCTCCGCCGGCAATATCACCCCGTTCCCGCGCTCGAACATCTTCCTGGTGTTCAACAGCGTCGAGAACACCCTGCTCGACCCGTATTCCGCGCCCTATCCGCGACCGGAATACATCGCGAGCCGCGACTTCACGCCGCTGCTGTAGTTCTCACGCCCACTGGATATCCAGGCGCGGGGCCTTCGAGCAGGTGAACTGCATGACGTCGATATGGCCGATGCGGAAATGGTCGGCGCAACCGATGAGATAGCGCATGTAGGTGTCATAGGTTGCGGCGCCGGCGATTTCGATCGCCTCGGCGCGATGCGCGCGCAGGTTCTCGGCCCAGCAGTCGAGGGTCTTGGCGTAGTGCAGCTGGAGCGGGTGGATCCGGGTGACGGTGAAGCTCGCTTCGCGCGCGTACTCGCGCACGCCCAGCGGGGCCGCGCTCATCGGCAGCGGCAACTGGCCGCCCGGGAAGATCTCCTCGCGAATGAACCGCATGAACGCGATGTCTTCCCGGGTCAGCGGAATCTCGTTGGCGCGCAGGTAATCCAGGCCGTACATGACGATGGTGTGCAGCAGCATCATGCCGTCGGAGGGCAGCGCGGTGTACGCGAAATCGAAGAAGTCCGCGTAGCGCTCCTGCCGGAAGTGCTCGAACGCGCCGATGCTCACGATGCGATCGACGTGCCCGTCGAATTCTTCCCAGCCCTGCAACCGGACCTCGGCGTGCCGGGCGTGGTTCTCGCGCCGCGCGAGCTGTGCGCTGACGTAGTCGTATTGATTGCGGCTGAGCGTGAGACCGATGACGTTCACGTCGTAGGCGTCCAGGGCCCGCAGCATCGTCGCACCCCAGCCGCAGCCGACGTCCAGCAGCGTCATTCCGGGCTCGAGTTCGCATTTGCCCAGTGCCAGATCGATTTTCGCGCGCTGAGCGTCCTCCAGGGTGTATTCGGGATGCTTCCAGTACGCGCAGCTGTAGGTGCGGCTCGGATCCAGGAAGAGTGCGAAGAAATCGTCGGACAGGTCGTAATGCGTTTGCACGTCCGAATAGAACGGGGTGTGGCGGCTCATGAATGCGACCTCCGGGGCGTCGGTGCCGGATCGGCTGTTCTCCGTTGGTCGTCACGGGTTCGTTCCCGGACTGCCCGTCATTGTGTGACATGGGTCACTCTCGCTGAATGCGGTGCTGAACCAGTCGATCCGGCAAACCGTCACGACTAGTTGGTATCCCGATTCGTACACGCGAAGGAGACCCACCGGTGAATGTCGGCACGGCAGTGGAACCCAGCACGACGGACGCGATCGCGGATGCCGGCCTCGGCGCCCTACGCGAACTCGTCGGCGTCACCTTCCGCCTGCGCGACCACTACGAGGTGGGCCGCGAGAAGGTTCGCGAATTCGCCCGCGCCACCCGCAACGAGCACCCCGTGCACCTGGACGAATCGGCCGCCGCCGCACACGGATACCCCGGCCTGCTGGCCCCGCCCACCTTCGTGGCCCTGCTCGGCGGCGCCGCCCAGGCGGCCCTGGCCGTCCGGCTCGGCGACTGCGATCTCACCAGCGCGGTGCAAACCGGCCAGGTACTCGACTACCACCGCCCCGTCGTCGTCGGCGACCGCCTGACCAGCAACATCTCCGTGCACTCGGTCCGCGCGGCGTTCGGCGGCCTGCTGCTGGACGTCAGCAACAAGGTCACCGACCGGCACGGCGAACCCCTGATCACCGCCCACACCAGCTTCATCGCCCGCCCCGGCGCCGGACCCGACCTGACCGCACTGGAATCCACCGTCCTGCGGCACGGCGTCCTGACCGACCCGGCCCCGCTCGCCGACCGCATGCCTCCCGCGCGCACGAATCCCGCCGCACCCGAACACCATCGGCCCCGCGGCCGCAAGCGCACCGAAGTGCGCGCCGGCGATCCGCTGCCGTCCCGCGAATACCACCTCACCCTCGGCGACCTGGTCCATTACGCGGGCCTGTCCGGCGACCCCAACCCCATCCACTGGCACGAACCCGCGACCGCGCTGGTGGGCCTGGGCCCCGGCGTGATCGCCCACGGCATGCTCGTCATGAGCCTCGGCGCGGGCTACCTCTCCGGCTGGCTGGGCGATCCGGCCGCCATTCGCCAGTACAGCGTCCGGCTGTCGAGCCCGGTCGAAATCCAGCCGGGCACAGCCGCTTCGGTGGAATTCAACGGCCGCATCGTCGCCGCCCACCACGACAGCGGCACCGCCACCATCTCCCTCACCGCAACCCAGCACGGCCGCCGCATCTTCGGCCGCGCCACCGCCCTGGTCCGCCTCGCCTGACCTCCTGCCGCGGCCGGGCCGCATGCCGCTTCGCGGAGCCGCGTGGCCGCCACCCGGCGGCCACGAAGGTCAGGCCACCACCACCGCCGCGATCGGGGCGGTGGTGGGCTGTGCGGAGCCGCCGTCGGGTTCTACGGACAGGGCGAGGGTGCGCGCCGCGTCGAGGCGGATCAGGAGTGGGGAACGGTCGGTGGGAAGGGTCGGGAGCACGCCCGCCGAACGTGGCTGCCCGCCTTCGGGTATCAGCCACAGCTGGTAGGTCTGCCCGGCCGGTGCGGTCGGGACCGCGTCGAAAGTTACTACGGCGGAGTCCAATTCGAGGGAGAAGACCACCGAGGCGGTGCCGCCGCCTGTTACCGGTGTTGCCGCGGAGCGGACATCGCCGTGGGTGAGGACCTGCTGGGCGGTGACGGCGGTCGAATCCGGTTGCCGCACAGCGTTGATCACGGCCACTCCGGCCAATGCCAGTATCGCGACGAGGGCGGCGGCGGCCAAGCCGAGCATTCGGGGAGGGATCCGGCACAGGGGAGTGACGGGAGCCGGGGCGGTGATGCCCAGTTGTCGGTCCAGGGCGTGCTGGATGCGGCTCTCCAAGTCCGGTGGCGCGTCGCGGGCGTCGAGCACGGTCAGGTCGGCCAGGGTGTCGCGGATGGCGCGGACGGTGCGGCGGAACGAATCGGCCTCGGCGGATTCGGCTCGGTCCAGGAGGGATTCGAGCTGGGCGCGGTCGGAGGCGGTGAGGGCGTCGAGGGCGTAGGGGTACGCGTGCTCGAGGAGGTCGGAGTCGGCGGGCAGTTCAGACATCGGTCACCGATCCTGTCAAGCAGTTCTGTAAGCGTTTGAGGCCGTCGCGAATTCTTGTTTTGACGGTGTTGAGGGGAATGCCCAGGTGTGCGGCGACTTCGGCGTAGGTGCGGCCGCCGTAGTAGGCCAGGGCCAGGGTTTCGCGCTGGGTGGCGGTGAGGACTTCGAGGCAGTCGACGACGGCGCGTTCGTCGGAGCGCTGGCCGACGGTTTCGGCGACGATATCGTGATCGCGGCCCAGATGCCGATGCCCGTAGGCGAGATCGCGGCTGGTCGCCGACGCTTCGACGCGCACCCGGTCCACCGAGCGGCGATGGGTGAGCATCATGAGCCAGCCCATCGGCCCGGCCAGTGCCGCGTCGTAGCTGCCGGCCGCGTTCCACACGTGGATGTAGACCTCTTGGGTGATCTCCTCCGCTGACGCCGGGCGGCGCAGCACCCGCAGCGCCAGCCCGAACACCCGATGGTGGGTGGCGCGATAGAACTCGGTGAAGGCATCGCGGTCACCCTCGGCGATCGCGGCCAGCAGCCGGATCAGCCGCCGGGCGTCCTCCGGATCCACCCGGGGCCGGGTCGCCGGACAGGACGGGCCGGTCGTCTCGTCCGCCGATGCGTCGAGGCCGACCGGAAACCCGCGTTGTTCGTCCGCCATGGTGGTGTGTCTCCGTGGGTAGGGGTTGCTCGGCGATGGCCCGGAGAGCGCGGCTGCTCCGGAGGCTAGCGGCGGATGCGGGTTCATGGGCGCCGATTCCCCGGTCCGGCCCCCCGGCGTGCTGAGCGCATACCTCGATTTCGATACGCCACCCGCCAGGGTTTGGCCTGAGCGCCGGATTCTTTTCCGGCCGTCCGCCCGCCCCGGAAACTTCCGGATTCGGCCAAACCCCCGCCCGGGGCAGCGCGAAACCCATTCAGCGCTCATCGGATACGTACCCGAGCGCACGGGCAGATTTCCTGCTGCCCGCCGCGCACCGGCGGTCGTTCATCCCCGACCCGACGGCCACCGGTGCGCGGCCCCTTCCCCGATGCCCGAAACGCCCGTTCGCGTGACCGGGCACGCCCTCGTCAAGGAGACATACGACATGAATTCGACGCAGCGCACCGTCCGGACCTCGGCGCCCCGCGCGCTCGCGGCCGCACTCGCGGTGACCGCGGCCGTGCTCGGCCTGACCGCCTGCTCGGACGACAAATCCAGTACCGATGTCACCACCACGGTGAGCACCGGCGCCACCACCAAGGCCGAGGCCGCCGCGAACCTGGTCGGCCCCGGCTGCAAGAGCTACGCCGAGCAGGTGCCCACCGGCGCGGGCTCGGTGGCCGGCATGGCGCAGGATCCGGTCGCGGTGGCGGCCTCCAACAATCCGCTGCTGAAGACCCTGGTGTCGGCGGTCTCCGGGCAATTGAACCCGCAGGTGAATCTGGTCGACACCCTGAACGGCGGGCAGTTCACCGTGTTCGCCCCGGTCGATTCGGCCTTCGCGAAGATCCCGGCCGCCACCATCGACGGCCTGAAGACCGATTCCGCGACGCTCACCAAGATCCTCACCTATCACGTGGTGCCCGGCCGCATCGCACCCGACAAGATCGCCGGCACCCACAAGACCGTCGAAGGCGCGGACGTGAAGGTGACTCGCACCGGCGACGACATCAAGGTCGCCGACGCCGCGGTGATCTGCGGCGGCGTCCAGACCGCCAATGCCACCGTCTATCTCATCGACACCGTGCTGATGCCGCCCGCCTGACCGGCATCCGCCGCCGCCCGGACCTCATGGATTCCCATACCCCGCAACAATTCAGGAGCCGCGAGATGGTCGTCGATGCCCTGCCCCGCGTGGTCGCCGAATCATCTTGTCCCACCGGGAATCCCGACGGTCCGGAGCTGACCGCCCGGCTCACCGCCCTGGTGGCGGCGGTGGGCGCGGGCGACCGCGACGCCTTCACCGAGCTGTATCGCCTGACCAGCAACCGGGTCTACGGCCTGGCCCTGCGCATGCTGCGCAATCGCGGCACCGCCGAGGAGATCACCCAGGAGGTGTACCTCCAGGCTTGGACGCTGGCCGCCCGCTATGACGCGCACCTGTCCGGTCCGGTGGGCTGGCTGCTCATGCTGACCCATCGCCGCGCCGTCGACCGCATCCGCTCCGAACGCGCCGCCGCCAACCGCGAATTCACCTATGGCCGCACCTATTCCGTCCGCGACCACGACACGGTCCTGGAGTCGGTGCAACAACGACTGGACGAAGACGCCGTCCGGCACTGCCTGGACCGCCTCACCCGCCTGCAACGCGACGCCGTCGTGCTCGCCTACTACGGCGGCCACACCTACGCCGAGATCGCCGATCAGCTGGGCACCCCGGTCTCGACCGTCAAAACCCGTATCCGAGACGGCCTCCGGCGCTTGGCCGTCTGCCTCAACGGAAGCGAACTACGATGACCGCCGCCGCCGGACATCCCGAACCGGACCTGGTAGAACTCGCGTTTCCGTACGCCCTCGATGCCCTCACCCCGGCCGAACGCGCCGCCGTCCGGCAGCGCCGCAACCACGCCGACCGCTGCGCGGCAGCCGAGTTCGACGCCACCGTCGCCGCGCTGCTCGACACGCTCGCCGAAATCGCCGTGGCGGACCGTGTTTCGCCGCCGCCCGGGCTGGAGGATCGGATCCAGCACGCCATCGACCGAATGCTCGGCGCGGCGCTGGACCGGGGTGCGAGCGGCGCCCGGGAGCCGACCCGATGGCGCGTGCGCCGCTGCATCGCCTGGCGCCGCAGGCCGCACTGAACCTCGAAATGGCTGGAGTGACTGTGCCGCAGAAGAATTCGACGAACACACCGCCCGTGCGCTGGGCAGCGGCACTGGCCGGTGTCCTGGCAGCGGCCACGGTGCTCGGTGTCGGCCATCTGGCCGCCGCTTTGGTGGACCCCGCCGCCTCACCCTTCTACGCCCTCGGCGCAACGGTGGTCGATCACACCCCACACGCTCTCAAAGACGCCGCGATCCGCCGATTCGGCAGCCACGACAAAGACGCACTGTTCGTATCCATGGCCGTCGTCATGCTCGCGGGCGCACTGCTGATCGGTCTGCTCGAACGCCGACGTCCACTGGGCAGCGCACTACTGGCAGCGCTGGGCGCGTTGACTGCGGCGGCCGCACTACAACGCCCCACCGCCACCCCGCTCTTCGCCCTTCCCGCACTGGCAGGCACGATCGCAGGCATCGCGGTGCTGCGAATCCTCGTAACCAGAGCGCCCCGGAGCCACGAATCCGTGGTCCCCACAGCAGAACTGGCCGAACACTCGCGGCGGCGCTTCTTGCTACTGGCGGCTGGAGCCGGCGCGGTGGTGGCTGCGGCGACCACGACCGGGCGGTTGCTGGCCACTCGCCTGCACGACGTGGCCGCCAATCGATCTCGGTTCCTCCTGCCTCGCGTCGCGGCGGCCCCCACCGTCGCGGGCGTGGAACTGCCGGTGGACGGCATCACCCCGTTCCAGACCGCGTCGCGGGACTTCTACCGGGTCGACACGGCGCTGAGCCTGCCCGCCGTGCTCAGCTCGGAGTGGACCCTGCGCATCCACGGAATGACCGACCGGACAGTGGAATTCGACTTCGATCGGCTGCGCGACCGCACTCCGGTCGAACGGATGATCACGCTGACGTGCGTGTCGAACGAGGTCGGCGGGCAACTCGCCGGAACGGCCCGCTGGCTCGGCTACCCGCTCGCCGAACTGCTGTCGGAAGCGGGCATCCATCCCGACGCCGATATGTTGCTGTCCCGCAGTTCGGACGGATTCACCGCGGGGACACCACTTTCGGCGATCTTCGACGGCCGTGACGCGCTGCTGGCCATCGGCATGAACGGCGAACCGCTACCGGTCGAACACGGCTATCCCGCCCGGCTGGTGATCCCCGGCCTCTACGGCTACGTATCGGCCACCAAGTGGGTGGTCGACCTGGAAATCACCCGCTTCGATCAGGCCCGCGCCTACTGGACCGAACGCCGATGGGCCGACCGTGCGCCGATCAAGACCGCCGCCCGCATCGACGTCCCCGCCGCGTTCGCCACCGTGGACGCCGGCCCGGTCACCGTCGCCGGGGTGGCCTGGGCGCAACGCCGCGGCATCGAACGCGTCGAGGTGCAGGTGGACGAACAACCCTGGCAGCAGGCCACTCTCGCCGCCGAATACAGCATCGACACCTGGCGGCAGTGGGTATGGCAGTGGCAGGCCACACCCGGCACCCACACCCTGCGGGTGCGCGCCACCGATCACACCGGCGCGACGCAGACCGACGTCCGCGCCGCCCCGTTCCCCAACGGTTCCAGCGGCTGGCACAACCGCGTCGTCACCGTCCGCTGAACGACCCGGTCAGGTCCACTTCCAGTCCGCCACCACCGGAATGTCCTCACCGTGCTCGCGAGTCCAGGCGCGAGCCTGCCAGCGGGCGTCGACCATCTCCTGCCGCAGCCCCGCTGCTTTCTCGCGCAGGCTCGGCACCCGGTCGATCACATCCATGACCAGGTGATAGCGGTCCAGATCGTTCAGCATCACCATGTCGAAAGGCGTTGTGGTGGTGCCTTTCTCCTTGTACCCGCGCACATGCAGCTCGTCATGGTTGGTACGCCGGTAGGTGAGCCGGTGCACCAGCCACGGATACCCGTGGAAGGCGAAGATGACCGGGCGGTCACGGGTGAACAGATTGTCGAATTCGCTGTCGGGCAGACCGTGCGGATGTTCCTCGCCCGGCAGCAGCCGCATGAGATCGACGACATTGACGACGCGGACCCGGAGTTCGGGCAGCCGCTCGCGCAGAATCTTGGCCGCCGCCAGGGTTTCCAGGGTCGGCACGTCGCCGGCGCACGCCAGCACCACATCGGGGGGTGGTGCCTTCCTCGTCGTTGTTGCCCGCCCACGGCCAGATGCCGATGCCGCGCGCACAGTGCACGGCGGCGTCCTCCGCCGAAAGCCATGATTCCTGCGGCTGTTTGCCCGCCACCACCACGTTCACGTAGTGCCGCGACCGCAGGCAGTGATCGTAGGTGGACAGCAGCGTATTGGCGTCCGGCGGCAGATACACGCGCACGATCTCGGGCTTCTTGTTGAGCACCACGTCCAGGAAGCCGGGATCCTGATGGGTGAACCCATTGTGGTCCTGCCGCCAGACATGCGACGAGAGCAGGTAATTCAGGCTCGCGATGGGCCGCCGCCACGCCACCGCCGAACTGGCGTCCAGCCATTTGGCGTGCTGGTTGAACATGGCGTCGACAATGTGGATGAAGGCTTCGTAGCAGGTGAAGACGCCGTGGCGGCCGGTCAGCAGATAGCCCTCCAGCAGCCCCTGGCACATGTGCTCCGACAGCACCTCGATGACCCGGCCGGTGCGGTCGAGCTTCACGTCGTATTCGCCGATCTCGGCCTGCCAGTCGCGGCCGGTGACTTCGAGAATGTCCTGTAATCGGTTGCTGGCCAGCTCATCCGGCGCGAAGGTGAGGAAGTTGTCGGGGTTGATCCGGGTGACCTCGCGCAGCCAACTGCCCAGCACCCGGGTGGCCTCGTGCTTCACCGAGCCCGGGACCAGCACCTCGACCGCGGAATCGCGCCAGTCGGGCAGGCGCAGATCACGCAGCAGCAGACCGCCATTGGCGACGGGGTTGGCGCTCATACGGCGATCGGCGGCGGGCGGGAAGTCGCGCAGCTCCGCGACCGGGCGGCCGTCGGACTCGAAAAGTTCTTGCGGCCGATACGATTTCAGCCACTGCTCCAGCACCGCGCGATGCTCGGCATTGCCGCGCGCCGACGGCAGCGGCACCTGATGCGCGCGGAAAGTGCCCTCCACCTGTTCCCCGTCCACCACCGGCGGGCAGGTCCAGCCCTTGGGGGTGCGCATGACGATCATCGGCCAGCCGGCTCGCTCCTGCGACCCGTCCGCCCGAGCCGCGCGCTGAATCTCGGCGATCCGATCGAGGCAGTCGTCCATGGCGCGTGCCATATCCTGGTGCACGACACTCGGATCCGATCCGGCCACGATGATCGGCTCGTACCCGTACCCGCGCAGCAGCGAGATCAGCTCGGCTTCCGGAATCCGCGCCAGCACAGTCGGATTGGCGATTTTGTACTCGTTGAGCGCGAGGATCGGGAGCACCGCCCCGTCCCGGCCCGGGTTCAGGAACTTGTTGGCGTGCCAGCTGCCCGCCAGCGGCCCGGTCTCGGCCTCGCCGTCGCCGATCACGCAGAAGACGGTCAGGCTCGGATTGTCCAGGGCCGCACCGAAAGCGTGCAGCAGCGAGTACCCCAGCTCGCCGCCCTCGTGGAAGGACCCCGGCGTCTCGGGCGCGCAATGGCTGGGCACGCCGCCGGGGTAGGAGAACTGCGCGAACAATTCCCGCATGCCCTCGCCGTCGCGGGGAATGTGGCTGTACAGCTCCGAATAGGTGCCCTCCAGCCATCCGCAGGCATTGGGCCCCGGTCCGCCGTGCCCCGGCCCGGCCACGAACACCGCGTTCAGATCCCGGGCCCGGATGACGCGATTGGCATGCGCCCACACCAGATTCAGCCCTGGCACGGTGCCGAAATGTCCGAGCAGCCGTGGTTTGATGTGCTCGGCTGCCAGAGGTTCGCGCAGCAGCGGATTGGCCAGCAGATAGATCTGCCCCACCGCCAGATAGTTGGCCGCCCGCCACCAGGCGTCGAGGGTGGCGAGTTCGCCCGGCGTGAGCGGCCCGGCGGCCGATTCCAGCCGGTACCCGCGCGGTGCGATGGTGTCCCCGCCGGCGCCGCCGATATTGTCCGCCGACGTATCGTCCTGCGACCCGTTGGTCGCGGCCTCGCTCGTAGTGCTCACGGCTCACCCTTTCGCGCGTCCGACTCGTGCGTGGAATGTCTGCGATGTCGTGCTTTTCCGGGCTGCGGCCCACGATACGGGAACTCGCCGATCGGTCTCCGCACCGCTTCCCCGGGTCGCCCCTTCCGGCCGTTCCCACGATCGGTTCCGGGAAACGCCGGGGCGGGTCGCGCGAAAGGGACAGAAGGTATTCCGGCCGGGCCGGGCGCGGGTCTAGTATCGCCCAATGACGGTCGGCACTGACCTGCCCAAACCCAACACTCTCTTCGATCTCGACGTCTGGCTGCATCGCTGGCCCGCGAGCGTCTACGCCACCGAACTGCACTTCGGCGTACTCGTTTTCACCGGTCGCGACCTGTTCGACGCCCGAGATGTCGAAATCGCCCAGCGCACCTACCCCGGGCGGCGAATCCTGCTCAACGACACCGGGAAACTCGAGGTGCATCCGGCGGGGGAGGGACCGCCCCGTTCCATCTTCGATCCCTCCCATCCGTTGCGCGTCGCGCTGCACTAGCGCGCTACGGGCGCCACCGCGATCGGCGGGATCGCCCGGACGCATTCGGTCGCGCCCGGCTCACCGGTGCGGATGAAGTTGCCGATCACGCCGATCACGCAACCGCTGGGCTCCAGATCCGGCACGTGGCCGGTGTTCGGGACCGAGATGAACGTGGCGTGCGGGAAGCGCGCGGCGGCCAGCTTGCCGTTGGAGTCCGGGGTGATCGCGTCCAGGTCGCCGGACAGCACCAGCACGGGCACGTTCGGCATGGCTTCGGTCATGTCGTGCGGTCGCGTGGCAGTGGTGGCGGGCCAGTCCAGGCAGGCGTCACCGCCGTCACGCTGTCCCGCGGCGAAACCGGCCGCGCTGAACGCCCCGAGCTCACCGGCTGCGGCAATAGCGGCGTCGTACTGCTCACGGCGCTGCGCCGCGTCCGCGTTCGGGGACCAGATGGTCGGATAGTCATTGCAGGTGATGGTGAGATACGCGCCGATGTTCTCGTACGCGGCCTGCCCGGCGATCAGCTCGGCCCACTGCCGTAGCCCGGTGTCGTCACCGGTCGCCGCACCGCGCAGCGCCGCCGGCAGCAGACCCAGCGGGGTCATGGCCGTGGGATCCGCGCCCACGTTCGAGGTCGCCGCCTCGAACACCCAGGTGGCCAGCTTGGCCTCGGTCAACGCGAAGGGCCGCGGGCTGGTGAACTCGAGCGGCGTGGTGCGCAGGCGCGCCGCCACGGTGCGCAGGTCGGCGACCGCCTGATTGCCGTCGCACACCCCGCTGCGCTCGCAGATGCGTTGCAGCGCAAGCGATACCGCCTCGGCGTTCGGGCGCGCCAGCCGATCCGCGTCGGCGGGGTACGCGCCGGTCAGCACCATCGACTGCACGGTGTCGGGGTGACGCTGCGCGTACACGGGCGTCAGATAGGTCCCGTAGGAGATGCCGTACAGCACCAGCTTCGGAATCTCGAGGTGCGCGCGCACCGCGTCGAAATCGTCGGCGGTGGCGGCCGAGGTGTATCCGGCGGCCTTGGGCCCGAGCGCGGTCGCGCAATCGGCGGCCATCTTGCGCTGCTGCTCACGGTTCCCGAACTGGTGATCGGCCTCGCTGCCACCGCATTCGAGGGGACCCGACAGCCCGGTCCCACGCGGGTCGATGAGCAGCAGATCGTGATCGGACAGCAGATCCCCGATCAGCTGCACCGCTTCCGGCGCATGCGAGATGAGCGGCACGCCCGGCCCACCCGGATTCGGGGTGATGGTCCCCGCCGTCGCCTTGCTCGCATCGCTGTGCCGGATCCGGGCATAGGCGACATCCACCTGCCCCAGCTCCGGCTGCCCCGCCACGATCGACCGCTGCACGGTCCCGCAGTCCACCTGATGCCCCGCCACGGTCGGGCACCACTCCGGCGTCGCCGCCTCGGTCCTCGCCCCACCGCACGCGGTGATCAATCCTGCGGTCACCGCGAGCGCCAGCAACAGTCCGGTCCGCCTCGCCGTCTTCTTCTTCATTCCGAAACGCCCTCTCTCGCAGGATCTTCGACCGGTCTCGCCGGACAACCAGAAGATTGCCGGGTCGACATCAAGACGACGGCAGGGCAATGACAAAGCAATGTAAGAATCCGCACGGACCCTTGCGCATGCCCGATCGCGCCGCGATTCGGGGCAGCGAGGTGACGCCCGTCACGAATCGCGCCGTCCGCCATCGAGATGGAGGCAATCTGCGGGCAACATTGACGCGTGAGCACCCCGACCGCAGCCGATGCCCCGACCGTCCTGGTCGTCGAAGACGATCCGAACGTCCGCAGCACCCTCGACATGCTGCTGCGCTTCGAGGGCTACCGCGTGGAGCTGGCCGCCGACGGCGTGGCAGCCCTGGACGCACTCGCCCGGCAGCGCCCCGACCTGGCCATCGTCGATGTCGTGATGCCGCGCCTGGACGGCCTGTCCCTGTGCCGGCAAGTGCGCCGCCGCGGCGACCACCTCCCGATCTTGGTGCTCACTGCTCGTCAGCAGAGCGGTGACCGCGTCGCCGGACTCGACGCCGGTGCGGACGACTACCTCGCCAAACCATTCGACACCGAAGAACTCCTGGCCCGCCTGCGCGCCCTGCTCCGCCGCAGCCGCTACGAAGCCGCACCGGCCCTGCTCACCGCAGGCGACCTCAGCCTGAACCCCGCCACCCGCCAGGTCTTTCGCGGCGCGCGCGAGCTCGACCTCACCAAAACCGAATTCGACGTCCTGGAACTCCTGCTCCGCAATGCGCGAATCGTGCTGTCCCGCAGCCAGATCTACGAACACATCTGGGGCTTCGACTTCGACACCGAATCCCGTTCCCTCGACGTCTACATCGGCTATCTGCGCCGCAAGACCGAGGAAGGCGGCGCGCCCCGCATCATCCACACCATCCGCAACGTCGGCTACACGGTGCGTGAATCATGATGCTGCGCACCAGGATCGCCGCGGTGGCGGTCGCGGTCACCATGCTGGCCATCGCCATCATTCTGGCCACCTCCTACCGTCACGCCCGGGAACTGGTGATCGAGCAGCTCGAACGCAGCCTCAGCGATCGCGCCGACGCCGTCGTGGCCGGGCTCAACAGCGGCGCGGTGCTGCCGCCGCGGCCCGACACCGTCGAACAGCTCGTGCGGCCGGACGGCAGCGTCAAGATGCTCACCCCCGGCGGTCGCCTGCTGCCGGTCACCGAGGCGGACCGCGATATCGCCCGCACCGGCGACGGCAGCGCGCGCGTGGCCGATCTCGAACTGTACGGCGACCCGTACGACATCGTCACCAGACCGGTCTCCGGCGGGGCGGTGATGGTCGGCCAGCACTACCGCGAATCCGCGCGCGTCGATCAGCAATTCCTGTGGCGCACAGCCGGAGTCACCATCGGCGCGGTCGCCCTGTCGGCACTGCTGGCCTGGCTGGCCATCGGCCGGATCCTGCGGCCGGTGCGCCGCCTGCTCACCGCCACCGAGCACATCGCCACCACCCGGGACCTCACCGCCGAACTGCCCGCCGCCGGGCGCGACGAAATCGGCAGGCTCACCACGAGTTTCGACACCATGCTGCGCGCGCTGCGGCAATCCCGCGCCCAGCAGCAGCGGCTGGTCCAGGACGCCGGTCACGAACTGCGCACCCCGCTCACCTCCATTCGGGGCAGCGCCGAACTGCTGCAGCGCGCCCGCGGGCGGCTCCCGGCCGAGGACGAGACCAAGGTGCTCACCACCCTGGTCGGGGAGATCCGCGCCCTGGACGAATTGGTCGGGGAGCTGGTCGAACTGGCGACCGACCAATACGCCGACGAGGAAGCGGTGCGCGTGGACCTGAGCGAGCTGGCCGGGGAATGCGCCCGCCGCTGCCGGCACCGCACCGAACGCGCCATCACCGTCGTCTCCGAGGCGCAGCTCCCCGTCCGCGCCCGCCCGAAAGCCCTCGCCCGCTGCGTGGACAACCTGCTGGGCAATGCGGTGAAGTTCAGCCCCGCCGGCACCCCCATCGAGATCCGCATCCACCGGACCCGGCTGTCGGTGCACGATCGCGGCCCCGGCATCGAACCCGGTTCGGTCACCGCCATTTTCGACCGCTTCCATCGCGCCCGCGAAGCCCAGGGCACCGCCGGCTCCGGCCTCGGCCTGGCCATCGTCGCCGATATCGTGGCCGCCCACCACGGCACCGTGTTCGCCGAACCCGGTCCGGGTGGCACCATCGGATTCGAACTCCCGCCCGATTCGCAGGCTTGACCTTGCCGCTACGGCAACCCCTACCGTTCGTGAAAGTGCCGGATACGACAACACGGAGACGATGCGCAATGGCCTGGTCCATCACCCAGGTGGCCCGCATGGCGGGCATCACCTCCCGCACCCTCCGGCACTACGACGAGATCGGACTACTGAAACCGGCCTGGATCGGTTCCAACGGCTACCGCCATTACGAGATCGAGCAACTGCTGCGACTCCAGCAGATCCTCGTGCTGCGCCGCCTGGACCTGAGCCTGGACGAGATCGCCGAAGTGCTGGCCGCCCAGCGCGACCCTTTGGACGCGCTGCGCGACCACCACAAACGGCTGCGCGTCCAAGCCGAATCCCTGGCCGCGGTGACCCGGACCGTCGAGCGCACCATCGCCGAACTGGAGGGAAACAGCGATATGACCAAGATCAGCCGACCGGAGAACCTGTTCGAAGGCTTCGACCACACGCAATACGACGACGAAGCCCGCGAACGCTGGCCCGAGGAATTCGAGCAATCCCAGGCGTACTGGGCCACCCTGACGCCCGCGGACATCGAACGCATGCAACGCGAGGTGACCGCCGCAATGGTTCGCATGGCCGAACTCATGGTCGCCAATGTGGACGTCGGCGATCCGGCGGTACAGGCCGAAATCGACCAGCACTACAAGGCGATCGCCACCGGCTGGAAGCCCACCCGTGAGGCGTACACCTGCATGGGTCAGATGTACGTCGACGACGAACGCTTCAAGGCCAACTACGACCGCATCGCCGAGGGCCTCGCCGAGTACTACCGCGACGCCATGGCGATCTACGCCGACGCCCACCTGAGCTGATCAGCTCTGGACGGAGTTCAGTGCACGGCTACCGGTTCGGTGGCTGCTCGATAGGCAGCCACCGCATCGGCGGTTTCCTTGCTGACCAGGTCGGCGTTGATATGCGCCCCGGCCATCGCACCCGCCGCCGCGGCATTGCCCACCTGTGCGCTCAGGTCGGTGACATTGCCCGCGGCCCACACTCCGGGCACCTCGGTCTTGCCGGTGAGGGCTTCCGCCGGGATGTATTCGCCTGCGCCGCTCGGGTGTTCGACGGGGTGCAGGCCGAGGCCCGCCAGCAGTCCGGCGCGCGCGACCATCCGTGTCGGCACCGCGAGTGCCGTGCGCGCGAACCGGGTTCCATCGGCCAGTCGTACGCCGGTCAGGCGGTCGTCCTCGGTCTCCACCGCGCTCACCGCCCCGGCGATCACCGGAATGCCCCGCGCCGCAAGCTGTTCCGCCTGCTCCTCGGTCGGCGGCGACATGGTGTGCTGGAAGAACACCACGTCCTCGCTCCACTGCCGGAACAGCAGCGCCAGGTGAATCGCCATGGGCCCGTTGCCGATCACGCCGATCGCGCGGTCGCGGACCTCCCACCCGTGGCAGTAGGGGCAGTGAATCGCGTCGCGGCCCCACCGTGCTTTCAGCCCGTCGATCTCGGGCAACTCGTCCACCAGGCCCGTGGTGACCAGCAGCCGTCGTGCGCGCACGGTCCGGCCGTCGGCCAGCGCCACGGTGAAACCGGCGCTCGCGTCGGCTGATTCGTGATCGGCGGTCGCGACGTGCCGTGGGGACTCGGCGGGTGCGAGTGGCCCGGCGGTCCGGTCGCCGCGGTGGGCCGCTACGACTTCGCCGTCGATGATGTGCCCGCCATATCCCCGCACTTCCTCCCGGCCGCGCGCCAGCAGCTCGCTGGGCGGCACGCCTTCCCGCGCGAACAAGCCGTGCACCCCGTCCGCGGGTGCGTTGCGCGGCTGCCCCGCATCGATCACCAGCACCGAGCGGCGCGCGCGAGCGAGCATCAGCGCTCCGTTCAGCCCTGCTGCTCCGCCACCGATAACCACCACGTCGTAACTGTCGTTCAGCTGTTCGGTCATCATGACCACCTCCTGTCGACCAAGGTGCTGCCCGATGGGCCGATTCGGCAATCTTTGTTGCCGATATGGCAAACTCTGCCTATGGACGACGAAACCGATCGGGCCCTCGACGGAGTCGGCCCGCGCCTGCGTGAGCTGCGGCGATCGCGGGAAACCACCCTGGCGGAGCTGTCCGCCGCGACCGGAATCTCGGTCAGCACGCTATCGCGGCTGGAATCCGGAGCGCGCCGCCCGACCCTCGAACAATTGCTGCCCCTGGCGCGGGCGCACGGGGTCACCCTCGATGAACTCGTGGACGCCCCGGCCACGGGCGACCCGCGCGTTCACCTGAAACCGGTCAAACGCGGCGGCATGACCATGCTGCCGCTGACGCGCCGAGCCGGCGGCATCCAGGCCTACAAGATCATCATTCCGGCGAGTTCCGGTCGCACCGAACCGAATCCGCAGGTGCACGAGGGCTACGAATGGCTCTACGTGCTGAACGGCCGCCTGCGGATGATCCTCGGCGCACACGATCTCGTGCTGGGCCCGGGCGAGGCCGCCGAATTCGATACCCGCGAACCGCACTGGTTCGGCGCGGCCGATTCCGAACCCGTCGAATTCCTCAGCCTCTTCGGCAAGCAGGGCGAACGCGCCCACGTGCGGGCGCGACCGCGCGGTGAGCGCTGACGCCGCCGGGGAATCGCGCGACGGTCCCGCAAGCCCCCGGTAATGCCCGAAATGCCGGTTGATACGTTGGCCTGGTGACCCGAGCGAGTGAAGAGGCGCCGACCGCCGCCGAGATGAGCAATGCCCCGGCTACCCAGGCCTACTACCTTCCCCTCGGCACGGTGGACGGGTACGAGCGTTTCCTCGCGACCGGATCGACCGTGAGCGTGTGGGCTCCGACCATGCAGCACGGCGCGCCGCCGTCGGCGCTGCTGGCCCGCGCGGTCGAGCGCTGCGAACCGCGGCCCGGAACCCGAGTCGCCCGCCTCACCATGGAGATCCTCGGCCCGATCCCGGTGTCGGAGATCGATGTCCGGGCCTGGATCGAACGGCCCGGCAAGCGCGTCGAGCTGGTCGCCGCCGAGATCGCCGCCACCCAGCCCGACGGCACCCGCCGCGTGGTGGCCACCGCCCGCGCCTGGCGCATCGCCACCGGCGAAACCGGCGAAGTGGCATTGACTTTCGATCCGCCGCTGCCGCCCGTGCCCGCGCGCGAGGTGATCGACTGGTCGGCCTTCCCGCCCGGCTGGGACGTCGGCTACGTGCGCTCGGTCGACATTCGCGATGCCGGTACCGGCGGGCGCGCCAGCTGGGTCCGTCCGCTCGTCGAGGTGGTCGAGGGCGAGGAGACCAGTCCGCTGGTGCGGGTGTTCTCGGTCGCGGATATCGCCAACGGCGTTGGCGCACAGCTGGATCCGATGCACTGGACCTTCCTCAACACCGACCTGACCGCCGACCTGTTCCGGCTCCCGGTCGGCGAGTGGATCGGCGTGGACGTGCAGACCTCCATCGGCCCGGACGGCGTCGGCATGTGCTCGACCGTGCTGCACGACGAGCAGGGCCCGATCGGCCGCCAGCTCCAGATTCTCGAAATCCGCGCGCGCGGCTGACTTTTCGCGCCCGCCGCGCGGAATTCGTCAGCGGGCTTGATGCGGGCGGCGGCGCACGGTCATGCCGTCCGCCACCGCGAGCACCAGGGTGGTGGTGTCGCTCGTATGCGCCCACCATCGATGCCGCACGCCGGCGGTGCAGTAGTAGGTGTCCCCGGCGTTCAGCACCAGCTCCTCATCGCCCGCCGCCACGGTGATCGACCCGTGCACCACGTAGATGATCTCGTCGTTGTCGTGCGTGAACTCCCGATCACCCCGGCTGACGCCGCCGGTGAATTCCAAAGCGCGCAGGTCTCTTTCGCCGTGCACCAGCGACCGCACCGACCCTTCGGCGGGCTCGGTCTGCGGTAGCCGCGTGTCCTCGTCCGCCCGCACGACGGGGGAGTGGTCGGCGTCGTCGCTGCCCGCCAGGAGTTCGGTCGCGGTGGTGCCCAGCGCATCGGCGATCCGTTGCAGGGACCGCAGGCTGGTATTGCTGCGCCCGTTCTCGAACTGACTCAGGAACGACTGCGACAGTTCCGCCTGCCCCGCCAATTGCGCGAGGGTCAGGCCGGCCGACAACCGCCGGGCGTGCACCACCTGACCCAGTCGTTGCCAGCGTCCGTGTTCCGCCGTGATGCTCACTCGTCCCCTTCCGCTGTGCGCCATTCTCGACGGCTCGCGCCCGGATCCCAGGGTTTGCCTCAGCCGGATTCGAACGCTTCCACTCGCGCCGATTCTACTGAATATTCACTATCGCTGAATATTTGGAGGTGCAGTGGAGCAGAACACGCTCAAGCGGCGGGGTATCGGTCTGATCGGCAGCGATCCCGAGCTCGCGTTCCCCGGTTACACCCTGTACGCGCCGCTGGCCGGGCGCGGCCGCGTGGACCTGGTCGATCTGAACGGTGACCTGGCGCATCGCTGGGAGCTGCCGTACCGGCCGGGCCGGCACGCGCGCCTGCTGCCGGACGGCACGCTCGCCTACAACGGGGCCACCCTCGAGATCGCGCCGCTGTTCGCCATGTGGCGCAAATACAGCGGCGGTTCGATGGGCGTCTACGCCCCGGACGGCACGCTGCTGCGCGAGCATCGCGACGACTACCAGCATCATGACGCCCACCACTACGACGACGGCCGCATCCTCTACACCGCCGTCGAACCGCTCTCCGGCGCGGAGGCGGAACGGATTCGCGGCGGCGTGCCCGGCACCGAAGCCGACGGCACCGTCTGGGCCGATGTCATTCGCGAGGTCGCCCCGGACGGCACCCAGCTGTGGGAATGGCGGGCCGCCTTGCACCTCGATCCCGCGGATCACGTGCTGCAGCCGCACTATTGGCGCGAACACTGGCCGCTGATCAACAGCGTGCACCCCCTGGACGAGCACACCGTGGTCGCCAGCCTGCGCAGCGTCTCCGCGGTCATCCTCATCGACCGCCGCACCGGCAAACCCACCACGCTCGCCGATCGCGCCACCGTGGCGCAACAGCATCACGCCACCCCGGTCGGCGACGGCAAGCTGCTGGTCTTCGACAACGGCACCTTCCGCACCGGCGAATCGGTGACCTACAGCCGGGTCATCGAAATCGACGCGGCCACCGGCGAACTCGGCTGGACCTACCAGGATTCGCCGCGCGAGGCGTTCTTCACGCCGTACATGGGCGGCGCGCAACGGCTCGCCAACGGCAATACCCTCATCACCGAGGCGGCCTTCGGGCGCATCTTCGAGGTGACGCCGGACCGCCGCATCTGCTGGGAGTACGTGGTGCCGTCCTTCACCGAATACCCGGACCCCGATACGGCACAGGTCTTTCCGGGCGTCTCGAACGCCATCTTCCGCGCCTACCGCTACGCCGCGTCCGAGATCCCGTGGCTGGGGGAGCGGTGACCACGGTTCACCCCGTCGACGAGATACCCTCCGCCGGTAGGGCTTTCGTCGCCGCCCTGCAACACCTCGCGGTCATGATCGCCATGCCGATCACCTCGGTGCTGCTGGTCACCCGCAGCCTGCACCTGGACGATTCGACCGCCCGCGCCCTGCTCAGCGCCACCCTGCTGTGCTCGGGCATCGGCACCATCCTGCAATCGATCGGCCGTTTCGGGCTCGGCGCCGGGCTGCCGTTCATCATGCTGCCCGGCGGCGCGGCGGTCGTGCTGTTCCTGCAGATCGCCCAGGAATCCGATCCGGCCACGGCCTCGGGCGCGGTCATTCTCACCGCGGTGCTCGGAATCCTGTTGGTGCCCATCGCCCGTCGCCTCGTCACGCGGATTCCCGCCGTGGTGATCGCGAGCATGGTGGTGGTCATCGGCGTGAACCTGGTGAAGGTCGCGGGCGGGCTCATCGCCACACCAGGGGATCAGCCGCCGGTGTCGGCGGTCGGGCTGGCCGCGGCGACCATTCTGGTGACCGTTCTCGCGCACCGTTTCCTGCCGGCCGGCTGGCGGCGGGTCTCGGTGCTGATCGGCATGATCGCCGGCACCGCACTGGCCGCCGCCATCGGCCAGTTCCATCTGCGTCCCGGCTCGGCGCTGGTGCAAGCGCCGACGCTGTTCCCTTTCGGCACACCGCATTTCGATATCCTCGCCGCCCTGCCGCTGATCATTTTCAGCATCGGTTCGATGGCCGAGGCGACCGGTCAGACGGTGCTCAACGCCAAGGTGGTCGGCAAGATCATCGACCCGGGACCGACGGTGGCCCGCACCATCCGCGGTGATGCGGTCACCTCCCTGCTGTCCGGTCCGCTGGGCGGCGCGACCATGGTCACCAGCGGTGAGAACATCGGCCTGATCCAGCTCACCGGCATCCGCAGCCGCTATGTCACCGCGCTGGCGGGCGGATTACTCGCCGTCGCCGCCTTTTTCGCCCCCATCGGCCGGCTGGTGAACTCGCTGCCCGGCCCGGTGGTCGGCGGCACCGCGGCCATCGCCTTCGCCATGATCATCGTTGCCGGCATCGGCATGTTCGACCGCCTGGACCTCACCGCCGACGGCGTCTTGATCACCGCCACCGCCGCCCTCACCGCGGGCCTGCTCCCGATCCTCACCCCCACCCTCTACAAATCCTTCCCCGCCGATCTGCGCCTGCTGCTCGGCAGCGGCGTCACCATGGCGGCCGTGGTCGGCGTGCTGGTTCACCTGCTGTTTGCCGCTCGCGTGTCGAAATCGGCGTGTCAGAATCCGGAATCCAGCAAAGAACCGGCGAACATGGGGACACCAGGCGAATAGAAACGCCCCCGTTCAGCACAGGAGACATGATGCTCGGACTCGGAATCATCGGATGGATCATTATCGGCGGTCTGGCCGGCTGGATCGGCAGCAAGATCATGGGCACCGATGCTCAGCAGGGCATATTCATGAATATCGTCGTCGGCGTGGTCGGCGGCCTGCTCGGCGGGTTCCTGCTGAAGCTGATCGGCGTCGACGTCAACGGCGGCGGCTTGATCTTCAGCTTCTTCACCTGCCTGGCCGGCGCGGTGCTCTTGCTGTTCATCGTCGGCAAGGTCACCGGCAAGCGTTAGCCGGATTCGACGGGGTTTCACCGGGCGCGCTCCGGGTACGCGAATGCAGGGACGCACCCGCATTCGCGAGGAGGATCATCGTGCCGCCCTATCACGGTTCATCCGAAGCCACCCTCGAAAAAAGCCCCCGAGAACCCATCATTCTCGACGATCTCGATGCCCCCGGCCTGCTCCTGCTCCTGGTCGGGGTCATCACCCTGGCCTGGACGCTCACCGCCAACGATCCCGATCTCAGCGCCGCCACCATCACCGGCGCCACCGTCACCGCCTGCGCCCTCGTCTCCGGAGCCATTTGGGTTACCCTCGAGCACACCCGCTCCCGAACCCACGAGGACCCATGTCAGGCACCGAAAGAACGCACCCGCACCTCGCCGTGATCATGGGTGTCTCCGGCTCCGGCAAATCGACCGTCGCCGAAGCGCTTGCCGCACAACTCGGCTGGGAGCTACTGGAAGGCGACGACCTGCATCCCGCCGCCAATATCGCCAAAATGGCCGCCGGTCACCCGCTCACCGATGCCGATCGGGAACCGTGGCTGGAGGCCATCGCGGCCTGGATCGCACAGCGCGTGGACGCGGGGGAGTCCGGGCTCGTCACCTGCTCGGCGCTCAAGCGCTCGTATCGAGACATCCTGCGCGCACCCATGATTCGGCATCCCGAAGCCGAACTGACCTTCGTGCTGCTGACCGGTTCGCGCGAGTTGCTGTTGCAGCGCATGACCGAACGCCCCGGGCACTTCATGCCCGCCTCGCTGCTGGATTCCCAGCTCGCGACCCTGGAGCCGCCCGGCCCGGACGAGAATTCGGTCACCGTCGAAATCGGCCCTCCACCTGCTGAAGTCGCCGCAGCGGCTCGGAAAGCGCTGGGTCTCGAAACATAATCACTTGCGCGCCCGCGTCTTTCGCGGTCGCAGCATCCGCAGTCGCGCCTCGGCGGCATCGAGGAACAGCTCGAGCGCGTAATCGTAAGAGTGACCGCGCATTTCCCGCCGCAGCAGGGGAGCGAGCGCGGTCAGATTCGGATACGTCTCCGGCGGCAGTGCCGGATACGTCGAATCCCACACCGCACACTCGGCCTGCTGCGCCGCCGCCGGCAGCGCCGCCCAGCACGCCTGCAACGCCGCGCTGGCCAGCCCCTGGTCCACGAGCGTGTGATACAGCCGCACCGCCTCCTCGTCCGGGAATCCCGCCCGCCGCAGCACGCCGAGAATCGCATTGACCGAGGTGGCTTCGTTGCGCCGCCCGGTGGTGCGATACATGGTGAGCATGGCGACCTGCGGGCAATCGAGATAGCTGTCCCGGATCCGATGCCCGATCGAGCGCAGATCCTGCCGCCAGTCCCCGCTCGGCTCCCAGCCGGACATGGATCGCCCGATCAGCTCGTCCGCCACCGCCAGCAGCAAATCGTCTGTGCCGCTGAAGTATCGGTACAGCGCGGTCGGGTCCGCGCCGATCGCCGCACCCAGCCGGCGCACCGACAATCCGCCCTCCCCGTGCACGGTCATCAACCGCAGCGCGGTCTCCACGATCAGCTGCTCGGACAGCACCGCTCCCTGTTTGCTGGGACGGCGTCGAACGCGCGGTGTTCCGGGACTTCGGGTTTGCGTCATGCGCGGCACCTTATGTCAACAGTATTGACCTAAAGATACGTCGACATTTCTCATGTGCTAACCCAAACAGCTCTTTTCGGAAGTTGAAGCACATGACCACACACATGCGTAGGTCACTCGGCGTTCTGGACAATGTCGTCATCGCTGCCTCCACCACCGCGGCCACCACCAGCATCGGCATCGGATTCGGTCTCACCGCGGGCATTGTCGGCCTGCATCTGCCCATCGTGATGGCGCTGGCATTGGTGCCGGTCGCGTGTATCGCGGGCGCGTACATCCGCCTCAATCGCGTCGAACCCAATGCGGGCAACACCTACGTCTGGGTCGGCCGCTCGCTGAACCCGTGGCTCGGGTTCCTGTGCGGCTGGGTGATGACGGTGAGCATGGTGTTGTTCCTCGCGTACACCACCACCGTCACCGGATCCGCCCTGCTCGCCCTGGGCGGCCAGCTCGGCCTGCACTCCCTCGGCGGGCTGGAGCTCGAGCCCGGATCGACCCTGCAATCCACCCTCGTCGGCCTGGTACTCCTGGTCGCCGCCATGCTCACCGCGGCCGTCGGCGTCGACGTCGCGGCTCGCTTCCAGCGGGTACTGCTCATCTTCGAATACCTTGTGCTGCTGGGCTTCTGCGGGTACGGGCTGTTCGTCGGCGATCAGCCGTTCAGCCTCGACTGGCTGAATCCGTTCGACATCCCCAGCGCGGCGGCCTTCGCCCAGGGGATGGTCACCGCCGTCTTCTGTTACTGGGGTTTCGACGCCGCGTTCAGCATGGCCGAGGAGGTGCGCGACAGTCACAGCGCGGCGCGGTCGGGCATCATCACGCTCGCCGCGGTGCTCGGGCTGTTCCTGTTGGCCGCCTTCGCATTTCAGCGCGTGCTGCCCTTGGACGAGATGGCCGACCACGGGGCCGAGGGACTGGTCTACTTCGGTGACGCGCTGGCGACCTCACCGTTGACCTTGCTGCCCATGATCGCGCTCACGTTCTCGGCGGTGGCCTCGCTGCAAGCCGGCGTGCTGCCCACGGTGCGCGGCATGTTCGCCATGAGCCGCGATCGCACCCTGGGGCCGGTGTGGTCCCGCGTGCATCCCCGCTACGGCACGCCCGCCGCGGGCACCATCCTGCTGGGGGCGCTCGCCATCGCGGTATGCCTTGTCGCCCTGGCAATTCCGACCGTTCCCGATCTCATCAACGCGACCGTCAACGCCATCGGGATCGTGGTGGCGCTGTACTACGGCGCGACCGCGCTGGCCGCCGCCTCCCGCTTCCGCGCCCAGCTGCGCACCGGGCTCCGCGACGCCCTGGTCGCGGTGGTGCTCCCCGTCGTGGGCGCGCTCATTCTGTTCACGCTCGCCGGGTACCTGTGCTGGACCTACTGGTCCGGCGTCGACCACTACGAGGTGGACGCCCACAACGGCTGGTTCATCCTGTCCGTCCCTGCCTTCATGGTGGTGTCCGGCCTGGTCGTGGCCGCCTATGCCAAATGGGTGCGCCGCGCCCCCTACTTCCATCGCAACCCTTCACCCGCCCCGGCTACTACCGTGGCCACCATGACAGGAGCAACCGAATGACGCCCGCCGACCTGGTCTTCACCGGTGGCACGGTCCTCACCATGGACTCCGCCCGCAGCCGCGCCACCGCCCTGGCCGTCACCGGCGACCGCATCACCGCCGTCGGTCACGCGGAGGTCCGGGACCACATCGGCCCCCGTACCGAAGTGGTCGATCTGACCGGTCGTGCCCTGCTCCCCGGCTTCCAGGACGCCCACATCCATGCTGCGGCGGCCGGCATCGAACTCGGGCAATGCGATCTGACCGGCACCACCTCGCTGCCCGAGTACTTCCGCCGCATCACCGCCTACGCCGCCGCCAATCCGACTCGTGCCTGGCTCACCGGCAGCGGCTGGTCGCTCGAATCATTCCCCGGCGGTACTCCCACCCGCGCCCAGCTCGACGCTCTCGTCCCGGACCGGCCCGTCTATCTCACCAATCGGGACCACCACGGCGCGTGGGCCAACACCCGAGCGCTCGAACTGGCCGCCATCACCCGCGACACCCCCGACCCCGCCGACGGCCGCATCGAACGCGAACCCGACGGCACCCCAACGGGAATGCTGCAGGAAGGCGCGATGCACCTCATCGAACGCCTGCTGCCGCCCGTCACCGCCGAGGAACGCCTCGCCGGCCTGCTGCGCGCGCAATCCCTGCTCCACTCGCTCGGCATCACCGCTTGGCAGGAAGCCATCGTCAAAGCCGACGGCAGCGACATGGATTCCGCCGCAACCTATTACGAGGCCGCCGAACGTGGTCTCCTCACCGCTCGCGTGGTGGGCGCCCAATGGTGGGATCGCGAGCAAGGCGCCGAGCAGATCCCCGCAATGCTGCTGCGCCGCAAGCAATTCGCCGCCGATCGCTTCCGGCTCGACACCGTCAAGATCATGCAGGACGGCATCACCGAGAATCAGACCGCCGCCATGACCTCCCCCTACCTCGACACGCACGGCTGCTGCACCACCAACGCCGGTCTCAGCTTCGTCGACCCGACGGCTCTGCGCTCCTACGTCACCGACCTGGACGCCCACGACTTCCAGATCCACTTCCACGCCCTCGGCGACCGTGCCGTGCGCGAAGCCCTCGACGCCATCGAAGCGGCCCTCACCGCCAACGGCCCCCGCGGCAACCGCCACCACCTCGCCCACCTCCAGGTGGTCCACCCCGAGGACATCCCCCGCTTCCACCGCCTCAACGCCATCGCCAACCTGCAGCCCCTCTGGGCCGCCCACGAACCCCAGCTCGACGACCTGACCCTCCCCTTCCTCCCCGAACCCCTGCGCGCCAGCCACTACCCCTTCGCCGACCTCCTCCACGCCGGCGCCACCCTCGCCTGCGGCAGCGATTGGCCCGTCAGCGACCCCAACCCCCTCGCCGGCATCCACGTAGCCGTCAACCGCATCCACCCCGGCACCACCAACCCGCCCTTCCTCCCCACCCAACGCCTCGACCTCATGACCGCCCTGGCCGCCTACACCGCCGGCTCCGCCCACGTGAACCGCCACCCCCACACCGGCACCCTCACCCCCGGCCACTACGCCGATCTCGTTGTCCTGAACCAAGACCCGTTCACCACCACCCCCACCACCCTGTCCGAACTCAAAGTCGACCAAACCTACATATCCGGCACCCAAGTCTTCGGCTAACTCTCTCCCCGACCACATTTCACCCCCACCCACCCTGGATCAAGATCATCACCACCCCCGCCAGCCACCGCCCACACGCCCGTTAACGTGCGGATTTGGAGATCCAGGGGGGTCCTGGGGTAATCTCATCGAGCACGAAGCGAGAGCCCAGTGCAACGGGCTGTGGCGCAGCTTGGTAGCGCACTTGACTGGGGGTCAAGTGGTCGCAGGTTCAAATCCTGTCAGCCCGACAAGGCCAGAGGCGGTTTCCGCCTCTGGCCATTGTCATTTCCAGGACCTTCCGGTCAAGACAGGTACAGGTCCCAGTCGTAGTTCCAATCCATCTTGCAGGTCCAGTTGTGGTACTTCGCATTGGGCAGATCCACGATCGCCTGGCCGAAGCTGGTGCACTGCGCCTTGGTGTTGTAGGTGCCGTAATAGACGGCGGCGTTGGCGACCGCCGAGCTTCCGGCGACGATTCCCGCCGCCAGCAGACCGGCCCCCACGATGGTCTTGATACGCATGTGTTTCTCCTCGAGTCGGGGTCGGCCCTCCCTTGCCTTCCCCATTGATTACGAAATCGACTGTAGGAGAGAACGAACCGCGAAACAGTCCACCCAGGGGTGCGGACGGCACCACCAAGAGGGAGAGAACATCCGTACGAGGTGTGCTCACTTCGGAGTGCTCGTAATCGTCAGCTCTCGATGACGACTTGTACCCGATCGGTGTAGAAGGCGACATGGTCGGCGATAGGCGCGACGGCTTCGTAGGGCTCGTGGTAGACCCATACCGCGTCGGTCAGGGGCCCTTCGGGCAGGTCGACGGTGTAGTAGGACGCGTCGCCCTTGTAGGGGCAGTACGTTTGCGTGGCGCTGGGCATGAGCAGTCTCCGGTCGACATCCTCGAGCGGGATGTATTGAACCGGCGGATAATTCGCCTCTTGGAGGGTCAGCGCCCGGGTGGTCTCGGCGACCACCTGCCCGCCCGCGCGTGCGACGACACGCTGCCCTGTCTTCTCGATGGTGATGGGGTGGTCGGGTCCGGGGATTCTGCGTTCGCGACTGGCCATAAGCGGTCCAACGCTCGCTCGCTGTCGCCTATGCCCACATAGTGTTCGCTCGGAGTTCGGCACGGCGGCCGTTGTCGTAATGCTGATGGGGCAGGGAAGATGACCGTGCGGATCTCGAAGCCGAAGTCCGACCTGCCATTCCAGCCGCCTTCAGCGGGGATCAGCGACAAAACGGGGGCCACATGACTTACGTACCAGCGCCGTTCTTTCGACGTCTCGCCGCGAGAATCCTCGACCTGACGTTCTGCCTCCTGCTGACCTTTGTCGTCGCCATCCCGGTCTCCATCGTCTTCGTCCCCATCCAGCTGTCCCTCGACGAATCACGCCGGGACATCGCCGTGACGATAGGAGCCTGGCTGTGCTACTTCATCGCCTACGTCGGACTCGAGGTGTTTCTGCTCGTCCGCCGCGACGGTCAGACTCTCGGCAAGGGTCTCCTGGGCCTGCGAGTGGTGCACTCGGATCCGCGGCGGCCGCGGATCACGTTGCTTCCCGCTGTCGGCCGCATGCTGATCATCTTCCTGCCGTTCGTGTTCACGTCTTTCGCCGGCCGGTACCCCGAGGCGGGTCTCTTGAACGCGATTTCGATCATCGGCCTGCTGTCGATCGTCATCAGCTTGATCCTCGCCGCCGTCCCGGCCAGGGGTCGACGAGCTCTTCACGACCTTGCCGCGGGTAGTCGAGTAGTGCGGGCGGAGGTGCGGAAGATCCGGTTGCGGCAGGATCTTCCGATGGTGCTGCCCGGCAAGGTGGATATGACGAAGCGGTACTGACGCGGCGCGTTATGCCAGTTCGGCGACCGGCCGTAGGAGGAGTTCGGTGACGTAGCGGTCGTCGGAATTGGCCCATGCGCCGAAGTCCTTGTCGCGGTAGGCGGTGGCGAGGGTGAGCCATCCGAGGAAGAAACCGCTTCCGCCGCAGGTGGCGCTGCCGCCGTCGCCGCCGCAGACGATCGTCGGGTTGGTGGTGAACTCGTGTCGGTACGGGTCCTGGCCGATGTGCAGGCCCCATAGGTTCGGGGTTCGGTGTGGGCCTGCCGGATGGTCGTATGGGTAGCCGTCGGGGAGGGTGTCGTCGCCCCATCGGAAGAGAGTGGAAGCTGCTGCGCCACAGGCGTATTCCCACTCGTCGGGGCTGCTCGCTCGCAGGCCCAAGGCGGCTGTCTTATGCAAGGCTTGTTCGTAGGAGACTTGTTCGACTACTCGGGCGCGGCGTGCTTGGCCCTGTTCGTCGAATTCGACCTTCAAGCCTCCGTCGTGGCCGACGCGCACGATCTCGCCGCCGATGCGCGGACCGGACTCGGCAACCAGGTCCCGGACCCGCGGGTCGTCGATCGGCACACTCTGGACACACGGTTCCAATGCCTGGACGCCGACCAGCATCGCGGGCAGCTCGACCGTGCGATCCGGCGAGGTCATCGCATCGACGAACTCGGTGATCGCGGGCAAGTCGTACTCCTCGGCGCTGTCGGCGTAGCTGGCTGCCTGGTGTGGTGATGGAACGAACCGATCGCCCTCGTATCCGAGTCGCACCCGGGCCGCCGGGAGCAGCGACAACCGCACGCCGGCCCGCTCGAACAGGGCAATGCGCTGTTGCCGGCCCGCGTACTCGTGCTGGAAGACACCGACCAAATCCACATCGTTCTCGCGAGCTATCGCACGAGCGATCCGCACTGCCGATTCATCGGAAAGTTCCCGCCACCGCGCAGAGGTCAGATCAGCATGTGCCACCCCGGCATTCTGGCGAGCCGGTCGAACCCTGACAAGTCGGATCCGCGCTACCGGAGAAACAGTGCACGAAGGTCATCGATTGCGTGGCGGTCCGGTGGGTAGAGCGTGGAAGTAATGTCTCGATCACTGTCAGGAGGACAGCCATGCCGGCCAAGCCGATTCAGAGCCCACTCACTGACGACCAGCTGCGGGTAACCGGTGACGCGCTGCAGCAGACGGTCGTCGATTTGATCGACCTGTCGCTGATCGCCAAACAGGCGCATTGGAACGTCGTCGGATCGCATTTCCGATCGGTGCACCTGGGACTCGACGAAGTCGTCGCCGCGGCACGGGAATTCACCGATGCCGCCGCGGAGCGGGCGACCGCGATCGGGGTCAGCCCGGACGGGCGCGCCGCGACCGTGGTCAAGGAGTCCAGCGCCGCCGGGGTCGAGGACGGATGGCAGCCCGACACCCAGGTGATCGCCTCGATGGTGGACAACCTGTGGGCGGTCATCACCCGGTTGCGCGGGCATATCGAGGCCACCGAGACCGCCGATCCGGTCACCCAGGACCTGCTCATCGCCATCGCCGCACGGCTCGAGCAACTGCATTGGATGTGGCAGGCACAGCAGGCGTAGCGGACGAGGCTGCTGGCGAATAGCTACCTCGGCACCGGGTATCCGCCGGTCATGGAGATTCTCATCATCATCGGCCTCGTCGTGCTGGTAGCGCTCGTGGTCGCGGGCCGCCGCCTCCGTGGTCGTGGCCAGGACACCGACCTGTCCACCGGCAATCCGCCGTCGAGCAAGAACATCGACGACATCTGACAGCTCATCGGCCCGGATGCCGCGGACGACCAGGCGGCCCGCTCACGAACCGTCGTTCACCACGGTGACGACGGTATCCGGCGCTATCGGCCGGGTGATCGACCAGTACGGCCGGAAATGGCATTTGGCCATCTTCCACGAGCCGTCCTCGATGACGTACTCGTCGTCGTACTCACCGGTCGAAACGGTCTCGGTGCCGTTGACCAGGTTGACCTGCCGGAACCGCAGCGTCCACGCGCCCACCGCCGTCGTCGCCGAGGTGACGGTGATATCGGGCAGCACGCCATGGTGCATATCGAGAATCACCGGTTTCCCGTCGACCCGTTGCAGCGCAATGGTTTCGAACACTTTCGCGATCCCGTCCGCGTCATCGAACCGGCCCAGCGCACCGAAGTCGATCGAGGCGCCCGCGGCGATGAAGCAGTCGCGAAATCCACGCGGATCCTTGGCGTCACAGGCCCGCCAATAGCGATGCTTGAGCGCCTTGATGGCCTCGACGGTCTCCATTCGCGCCACGCGCTCCCGCAACTCGTCGAGCTCGGTTCGATCTTGATTCACGCCCGTGACGGTATCGGCTCGACCTGTGCGGTGCCGGGTAATGCCGGACACCGCATGCTCACCACCCGTAATCGTGGCCGCTCGGAATGGGCCGCCCGGGCTGCGGCCGTCGCGGCGGAGCAGGCCGGTGCGGTGGTGGCTCGGGGGAGTCGAGATCGTAGGCGGTTTCGGCGTGCTCGGCCTCGTCGATGCCGGTGGCCTCGGCTTCCGGGTCGATGCGGAATCCGACGAGTTTGTCGATGAGCCAGGCCAACAGGAGCGTCACCAGGAACGAGTAGGCCAGCACCGCGGAGGCGGCGATCACCTGGCGCTGCAACTGGGTCCAGCCGCCGCCGGACAGCAGCCCGTCGCCGCCCGCCGGATTCACTCGCGCGTCGGCGAAGACCCCGGTGAGCAGGGTGCCCACCAGTCCGCCGCCGAGGTGGACGCCGACCACATCGAGTGAATCGTCGTAGCCGAAGCTGAATTTCAGGCCCACGGCCAGCGCGCAGACCGCACCGGCGGTGAAGCCGATGACCAGCGCGCCGAGCGTGCCGACGAAACCGCACGCCGGGGTGATGGCCACCAATCCGGCGACCGCACCGGAGGCGGCGCCCAGCGCGGTCGGCTTCCCGTCGCGGAACTGCTCGACGATGATCCAGCCCAGCAATGCCACGCCCGCCGCGATCGTGGTGTTGGTGAAGGCCAGCGCCGCGAGATCGCCTGCGGTCAAAGCGGATCCGGCATTGAACCCGTACCAGCCGAACCACAGCAGCGCCGCCCCCAGCAGGGTGAACGGAACATTGTGCGGCCGGGCGATATTGCGCGGCCACCCGTGCCGCCTGCCGACCACCAGCACCAGGGCCAGCGCCGCCGCGCCGGCATTGATGTGCACCGCCGTCCCGCCCGCGAAATCGAATGCCTTGAGCTGGTTGGTGATCCAGCCGCCCTCGTCGAACGAATTACCGGAGGCGTCGGTGGCGGTATACCCGGTCACGCTGAAAACCCAGTGCGCCACCGGGAAATACACCAGGCTCGTCCAGCCCACCACGAACAGCACCCACGCCCAGAACTTGGCTCGTCCCGCGATGGCCCCCGATATCAGTGCGGTCGTGATGACGGCGAACATCAACTGGAACATGACGAATGCCATGGTCGGAACCTGATGTTCGGCGGGACCCGATACCGTGCCCTGCGTTTCGCGCAGCAGCACATGCTTCGTCGAACCGATCAATCCCTGCCAGGAGTCGGCGCCGAATGCCTCGCTGTACCCGTATATCGCCCAGAGCATCGTCACCACGCCCAGGCACACGAAGTTCATCATCAGCATGTTCAGCACGCTCTTGCCGCCGACCATGCCGCCGTAGAAGAAAGCCAATCCCGGCGTCATCAACATGACCAGGGCCGCGCTCGCCAGCAGCCACGCCGTATCTCCCGAATTCACACCAGCTACCTCAAATCCGACGGGAATTGCGCACAGCATCGGGAACTTCTGTTGCGTCCGATCTGCCGATTGTGTTTCCGGCCAGTGAATTCGGATCCGAGATAGCTGGTGGCGGCAGCGGCTATGCGGGGCGTTCGACCGGATCGACCGCGCCGCGGCGGTCGATGGCGCGCAGCACCGGTTCGACCACGCGCGCCGCGACCGGACCGAGCACGGCCATGATCAGGACGTATGTTGTTGCGAGAGCGGAGAATTCGGCGGGGACCGCGCCCGCGGTCACGGCCAGGCCGGCAATGACGATGGAGAATTCGCCGCGCGCGACCAACGCGGCACCGGCGCGCGCCCGGCCGTAGCGGGAGGCCCCGGCGCGGCGGGCAGCCCACCAACCGGTCGCGATCTTGGCGATGGTGGTGACCACGGCGAGTGCGATGGCCCAGCCGAGTAGCGGCGGGATGCTGCGGGGGTCGGTGCTGAGGCCGAACAGTACGAAGAACAGCGCCGCGAACAGATCGCGCAGTGGTTCCAGGAGTTTGGTGGCGTTGTGTGCGGTGGAGCCGGAGATGGCGATGCCGAGCAGGAACGCCCCGACCGCGGCCGAGACCTGTAGCGAGGAGGCGATTCCGGCGACGAGCAGCGCCGCGCCGAGGAGTTTGAGCAGGAAGATCTCGCGGACGTCGCTGTCGACGACCATCGAGACGTATTTGCCGAAGCGTAGCGCGATGACGAGCACGACGGTGACGGCCGCCAGCGCGATGCCGACGGTCTGTATCCCCGCCAGGAAGCCGGCGCCCGCCAGTACAGCGGTGAGGACCGGCAGGTAGGCCGCCATGACGAGATCCTCGAACACCAGGATGGACAGCACGGTCGGGGTTTCGCGATTGCCGAGGCGGCCCAGATCGCCGAGCACCTTGGCGACGATTCCGGAGGAGGAGATGTAGGTGACGCCGGCCATTGCGACCGCGCCGGTGACGCCCCAGCCCAGCCACAGCGCCACCAGCACACCGGGAGTCGCGTTCAGGACCAGGTCGAGTACGCCCGCGGCCCGGGATGCGCGCAGGCCGTGCACCAGTTCGCTCGCGGTGTACTCCAGGCCGAGGAGCAACAGCAGAAGCACCACGCCTATTTCGCTGGCCAGGTGAATGAAGTCGTCGACATTCTCACCGAGGGCGACGAGTCCGCCCTTTCCGAAGACCAGGCCGCCGATGAGATACAAAGGGATGGGCGACATCCCGATGCGCGCGGCCGCTCTGCCCAGCATTCCCAAACCGAAGAACACCGCGCCCAGCTGGATCAGCGCGAGTGCGGTTTCGTGTGCCACCATTTACTTTTCAGCCATCCGTCACGATTTCGCGGGGGCGTTCGGGCCCACCGCTGTACCGGCCATCGACACGTGGATCGGCGAGGCTCTCTCGGAGAGTCGCCGCTGCGGGGTGCCGGAGGGTTCGGGTGCATCCGATGCCGAGGTGCTGGCGCGGCGCCGGCGGGCGCGCGGTGCGGACGGGGGCCGTCGGCGCGGCAGTAGCGGCAGGCGGGGCGTGAGCAACGAGGTCGTGATGACGGAAGTCGCTGTGCGCAGCCGTAATTGGCGATTCCACGGTCGAATGTCGTTCGACGCGAACTCGTTCGGTGTGGTCCGGCCCGGCTGGAAGGGGTCGATCAGGAGTGCGAGGATCGCGGAAAGAGGTATGGCATTGTCGAGTACGCAAGATGCGTGAACGCCACGGGCAGCCCCTCTCTGTTCGGTTGGCCTCGGATCAGGCGCATGCAGTTGGAGCGCCGGTCAAGTAGCGGAAGCGCCCGCTTGGTAATGATTCCGTAAAGTCGCGATCCACGCAAATCGGATGACCTGCGGTTCTGCCCGGCTGGGTGGCGAAAAGTGTTGTCGCACAGATTGATACGCAAAGAGAATAGATGTTTCGCATACCAGGTGAAATAGGCCACCCGGTCTCATTTGCTGAACAATTGCTTCCCTGCTCTTCCGGGCGTGATGCCACGCCGGTAGACAGGTCGGGGCGAGCCGCCCGTTCAGGTTTGCCGGGGAGGTGTCCGATATGCGAGGTCTATTCGTGCCGTGCGTCGTGTTCGGCGCCGCGCTGGCGGCCGGACTGGCGCTGGTGAGCCCGATCGCGCTGGTGTGGGCGGACGGCACCTCGGTGCTGCAGGCCGAACTGCTAGTGCAGAACATGCCGGAGGCGTCCGCGGCGGGCGCGATGACGGCGGTGATGGTGGCCGTGGTGATCGGGGCGCTGGGGATTCCGGTGCTGAGCTGGTTGGCCGTGGTGTGCGGGCTGGCGGGAGTGATGGTCGATCACTTGGCCGCCGGGGCGCTGACGCCCGCCCCCGCATTGACGACGCTGGACTACGCCGACGGGCTCTGGGGCGGTGTGATCCTCGGCGGGCTCGCGGCGGTGCCGGCGCGGCCCGGAGTGCGCATCGCGTTCGTGCTGGGCGCGGTGGCGAGCATCGTGGGCGGCACCCTGACCGAGACTCCGCTCAGCTATCGCGCGCCCCGCCCGACCGCATCGCAATCGTGGCCGTTCCTGGATTCGCCGCCACTGTGGCTGGTCGGCCCGCTCCTGATGCTGGCCGTGTGGTGCGCCTGGCGCAATCGCCGCACTCCGCTGCCTCCGGTGCGCCGGGTGATGTTCGGCGCGCCCACCGAAGTGCCACTGCGCCCGGTGATTTCGGCGCTGCTCGTGGTCGTCGCCACCCTGTGGAGTTCGTCCTGGCTGGCCGACGGCCGCGTCGATGTGGCGGCGGTGGTGCTGGCTGTGGCGGTCGTCGTGCTCGCCGCGGTGGTGGCCGGCTGGCTGCTGCCCGGGCCGGACGGCGAATTGGTCACCGGCGCCGTGGCATTGACGACGGTGGCGAGCGCGGTGATCTTCGTGCCGATGCCGTGGTGGTCGATCTGGGGTCTGATCCTCGCCGTCGTCGCCGGGTTCGTAGTCGGAAAACGCCGCACGGCAACACTTCTTGCACCGGTCTGCGTAGCCGTGATCGCGGCGGCGGTCGCCGGCGTCGAAGCGCTGGGGCACGGCGGCGATGGTGTTCGGATCGCGGCCGCTCTGGCCCTCGCATTCACCGCCGGCTGCCTTTTCGCCGTCGCCGGATCCCTCGACGGCCGGAATCTGGTGGTGGCCACCGCTCTTCTGTTCGTGCCCAGCGTCGTGATCGCGATGCGCGGCCGCGACTTCGGGCGTGCGGTGTACTCACCCAAGTGGCTACAACTTTCGGGCGACGTCCACGCTTGCGCACCCTGCCTGGCCGCGGCCGCCATCGCGGCGGGTTGCGCAGCGGGCGTTTATCTCCAGCGAAAATGCCGTCCGGACCACCGAACCGGCTCGATCGAGACGCCGGTCGCAACAGCGCGTTCCGGCTTGGACGCAACCTCACCGTCGGCCTCACCCAGGTCAGCGCCGCCTAGCCCCGGCGAGCAACGAGCCGAGGATGGGAGAGCAACGCCCGCCAAGCCCCCTCCCACGGGAACCGCTCCCGATACCCGCTCCCGCTCCTCGGCTCGTGCGGCGGATCCTCCATCAGCACAGTCACACCCCATTCCGAAAGGTGCTGCGCCGCCTTGCTGATAGGCGGAAAGCTGAATAGCGCCCGATTGACCGACGGTACCGCCACCACAGGCAAGCCCCCGCCAACGGCCTCGACGAGCAACCCGAGCGGCAGCGTATCGGAAATCCCCACCGCCCACTTCGCCAGCGAGTTCGACGTGATCGGAGCGACGATCATCCCGTCCGCGGGCGGCAACACATCCGGCGAACCGTGCTCCTTATACGAGCTGCGAACGGGATATCCCGTCATCGCTTCCAACTCCCCGACATCGATGAACCGAATGCCGTTCGGCGAAGCCACCACACAGACATCCCACCCGCCGGCCTGTGCCAACTCCACGAGAATCCCGACATCCCCGGCCGGAGGCGCCCCCATCACGATGGCATACAGAACCGGTTGCCCTCGATCGTTCATACCGTCGATCGTGTCAGGTTCGCGTCCGCAATGGTGTGTTCGACTGCGCTACGCGGGACTGACTCCGCACCGCTTCGCGAAACGGCCGAGATCGCCAGCGGTCAGGTCCCGGCGGGCCTTGCGCATCATGTGGCCGACGAGTTCACGCACGACTGTCATGGTGCGAACCTGCTGCGGTGCAAGGTGTTCGGCCCGCAGGAGCGCGTGCAATGACCGCGTGTAGTCCCGATCGAGGGCATGCGCACGCCCGATCTCCACGAAGTACTGGGCTCGTCGACCGTGCACGGTAATCGATTCGGGATCGAGGCCGGCAGCCAATCCCAAGACCTTCCCGGACTCGCGACGTTCCATCGCCACCGACATCTCCCACAGCCCGACATTCTCGGGCCCGAAAGTGACATTGCGGACCAGTGATCCGCCGGTTGGGGTACTCGCGAGCCGTCGCGCCTGTTCGGTGGCTTCGGCAAGGTGCGCGGCAGGATCGCCGCCCAAGGCCGCGGATACCAGAGCCGACTGAAGATGGAGCATGCCGTACATCTCGACCTCGCCGACGGTTCGCACCTGCGGTTCGAGTCGGGATGCCGCCTGCTGCGCGTATTCGAGTGCGGCGGGGAGGGAGTCGGGACGGGACAGCAGAATCTGGCTGCGGGTGAAGCCGGCGGCAGCGAGTGCCGCGGTGCCGTCGCTCTGGTCGGCCGCCCGCTCGACCTCCTGCATCGCGGTCCAGGCGAGCGCGGTGTAGCCACGCGCCTTCAAGGCCGCCGCTGTCGTGTAGGCCGCGGCAGCGAGAACGTCCCAGGCATTCTCCCGATCGCCTTCGGTCCCGTCGCGAATATGGCGATAGCAGTCGTTGAGCATCGGCGCGAGGATCGGCCCCAGCGATGCGTAGTCGCAGGCATGGCGAAGTGCCGCCGCCTTGACGGTCATCGCCGCGAGTTCTCTCAGCGTCCTCGGATCCGCTGTGGCGGTGGTGTTTCCGCGTGTCCACAGTGCAATCTCGACAGCTGGTGTCGACGCGTGAAATCCCTGTGCGGACGGGTCGAGACGGTCCTGCTCCTGTCCGGTCAGATCACCGACGGTAACCCCCAGCGCCTGCGCGAGCGCATAGAGCACCTTGCGCGAATCCACCGGTCGTTCGCCGTTCTCGTATTTCGCGATCGCGCCCCGGCTCACGCCGATCCGGTCGGCCAGGACCTGCTGTGATATTCCGCGCCGGGCCCGGATGACACGCACCTGCCGACCGACGAACCGGCCTTCGTCGAAGCCACGGCCTTCACCCATGCGTACTCCTCGTCGACGGTCTTCGACTCGCGCCACATGTGTCCCGCCACGGGACAGTGCCCGCTGATTTCACTGACAGGCTAGCCCTGACCGTGTCGCGACGTCGCTACTTCCCAGGAGGACGAAGGATGAGACACCGACCTACCGCACTCGGATGGATCAACTACGAAATCACCACCTCGCCCAACTGGGATCGCGCTCGAGTACGGCAATTGGCCCACCGACTCGGCTACACGCTGCTTTGGGCGCCGACCGACAGCGTGCTCGACATATCGGACATCATCCGTGCGGCTGACGTGGACGCGATCATCACTCCGACCCGGGTCCATCTGGGCGCGACTGCCCTCGACCGTGCGACTCACCTCTGTGACGTCGAAATAGTCAGCCCAAGAACATCTTTCATCCGTTCGGCAGTGGTGGAGGTAGGTATTTGAGGACGGCGGAGTTCCTTGTTCTGAATGTTCTGAGTTCAATTGGTCACTAGAGTTCAACCGGTCCTATCCGGACACACCGCTATGGTCGTGGGATGACTCTCGAACCGCTGGCGCTGCCGACATCCGACTGGGCGAATTGGCTCGATGGGTACGTGCGTGAGCAGCTGCGGATCGTGGGGGAGACGATGCGGGTGTTGCGGGATGGTGCTGGGCTGGATGTCGGGCGGGTGCTGGGGGTTTGGAACGACGGGGATATCGCGTTGCGGGCTGCCGATTCGGCTGCGGGGTTGTTCGCGGAGGTGCATCCGGATGGTGAGGTGCGGGGGCTTGCCGAGAAGCTGGTTCAGGATATTGATCGGGTGAAGACCGATCGTGATCTCGACCGGGTGCTTTTCGAGACGGTGGTGGGGACGAACCCGGCGGGGCTGGATGCGACCGGTGTACGGATGCGCGAGCATGTGTTGCGGGATTTCCGTCGGGCCGGGGTGGACGGTGACGATGCGACGCGGGCGCGGTTGCGGGCGATCTCGGAACGGCTTGCTGTGCTGGAGCAGGACTTTCGCCGGACCATTACCGAGGATGTGCGGACGCTGCGGTTCGCGCCCGAGGTGTTCGACGGTCTGCCGGACGATTTCGTCGCGGCGCATGCGCCGGGCGCGGATGGGCTGGTGGAGGTCAGTACCGACTATCCGGACTATCTGCCGTTTCGTACCTTCGCGCGCGACGCCGATGCCCGCCGGGCGCTCACGGTCGAGTTCGAGAGCCGAGGCTGGCCATCGAATAACGATGTGCTGCACGAGATCCTGGACCTGCGCGACGAGAAGGCCCGGCTGCTGGGGTATTCCGGCTGGCCCGACTACGACGCCGAAGTGAAGATGATCGGCTCCGGCGCGGCCATCGCCGAATTCCTGGAACGGATCTCGGCCGCCGCGACCGAGGCGGGCCGCCGCGAACTCGGCGAACTGCTGGCCCGCCGCCAGGTGGACGACCCCGCCGCCACCGGCGTCGACCGCTCCGAATCCGGCTACTACCTCGAACTGATCCGCCGGGAACGCTTCGACGTGGATGCCCGGGAAGTGCGCCGCTACTTCGATTTTCAGCGCGTCCGCGCCGGTCTGCTGGACGTCACGGGCGGACTCTTCGGCGTCGAATACCGGCCGGTGGAGGTGCCGGTCTGGCACGAGGAAGTCACCGCCTACGACGTCTACACCGACGGCGAACGCCGCGGCCGGATCTATCTCGACCTGCATCCGCGCGAGGGCAAGTACAAGCACGCCGCCCAGTTCGACCTCGTCGCCGGCGTCACCGACCGGCAACTGCCCGAGGGCGTGCTGGTCTGCAACTTCTCCCGCGGCCTGATGGAACACGACCACGTGGTCACCCTCTTCCACGAATTCGGCCACCTGCTGCACCACATCCTCGGCGGCCGCCAACGCTGGGCCCGATTCTCCGGCGTGGCCACCGAATGGGATTTCGTCGAAGCGCCGTCGCAGATGCTGGAGGAATGGGCTTGGGACCCAACGGTGCTGGCCACCTTCGCCGTCGACGAAACCGGCGCGCCCATCCCGGCGGACCTGGTCGCGCGCATGCGTGAGGCCCACGAGTTCGGCAAGGCGCTCGGAATCCTCACCCAGGTCGGCTACGCCGCGATCTCGTACGAACTGCACCACGACCGCCCCGCCGATCACACCGCCGCGGTCGCCGACGCGATGGGCCGGCACAGCCTCATCGCCCGCGTGCCCGACACTCACTTCCAGACGTCCTTCGGCCACCTGTCCGGCTACACCTCGGGCTACTACACCTACCTGTGGAGCCTGGTCATCGCCAAGGACCTCTTCTCCGCCTTCGACCCCGCCGACCTGCTCGATCCCGTCGCCGCGCACCGGTATCGCGACCGCGTCCTGGTTCCCGGCGGTTCCCGCGACGCCGCCGATCTGACCGCCGACCTGCTCGGCCGCCCCTTCACCTTCGACGCCTTCCGATCCTGGCTGAACCGCACCCCCTGAATCGCCGGGGACGTCAGCGTTGACTTCACGGTGAGCCGATCCCTTCCCGCCGCGGCCGTCCGCCGTCACCGTCGGTGCATACATTCGCATGTCCTCACCCCGGCTCGGCGAAGGAGCGATCATGTCTGTCACCGACGAATACCTGTCCAACAATGCCGACTACGCCGCCCAGTTCAGCGGCCCGCTGCCCCTCCCGCCCAGCAGGCACGTCGCGATCGTGGCCTGCATGGACGCCCGGCTCGACGTGTACCGCATCCTCGGCCTGAAAGACGGTGAGGCGCATGTCATCCGGAATGCGGGCGGGGTGATCACCGACGACGAGATCCGGTCGCTGGCCATCAGTCAGCGGCTGCTCGGCACGACGGAGATCATCCTCATTCACCACACCGACTGCGGGATGCTGACTTTCACCGACGATCAGTTCAAACGTTCGATTCAGGATGAGGTCGGCGTCAAACCGGCCTGGTCCGCGGAATCCTTCCCGGACCTGGATGAGGATGTGCGCCAATCGATCCGGCGCATCGAGAACAGTCCGTTCATCACCAAGACCACGTCGCTGCGCGGCTTCGTCTTCGATGTCGCGACCGGCAAACTGATCGAGTCCGTCTGACGGGGGCGATACGAATGGGGCGCCCGAGGTAACGGGCGCCCCATTGCGCGGACGGGCTTCAGAAGCGCTGCCCGTTCGCACCGCCGAGCGTCAGCGGGTGTGCCCGCTCGTCGGGTGTCGCCAGATGCGCCCCGGCCCGATGCGCCGGACCGCCCGCCGCCACCAGCCGCGAGTCCGGCGCGGACGGCATCACCCGCCGCGAGTCCGGCGCGGACGGTGTCACCGCGGACGCCGGGGTCACCGCGTCCGTTCGCGAATTCCGGTCGCGGCGACTGTTTCTCGTCACCATCGCGGCGATCATGCCCGCGACGGCGGCGATAGCCAGCCCCAAGGGCAGGGCCCACCATTTGCTCGCCGAGTCGGTCCCGTCCCCGCTGCCCGCGGCCGCCGATCCAGGCGGTTTGCTCGCCGCGGAGACATCGATATCACCGATCCGGCCCGCGAGATCGGGTGGGACGGTGACGAATCCGCCGTCCCGGCTCCAGCTGATCTGCACGGGATCACCGTTCTGCCCACGGAAGGTCTGGCTGTAGACCCCGTCGGCGACCGCGGTATCACTCATCGGCGCACCCATCGGCCCGTCGGTCGCGTCCAGCTTCGACCACGCCGCCCGGATCGGACCGCGAACCAGCCAGGCGCCGTTCTGCGGACTCCACTCGATGGTCGCGCCATCGGGCGCGGAGAACTCGCTGAACCGGGCCGTACCCGCGACCGCGGCATCCGACTCGTCGTTCGTCGGATAACCGAGCCCGGCGTCCGGGCCGCCGAGCGCGAGATACTTGTCCAGGATCGCGCCGTACATCACGTGCGCGCCGGTCTCGGGCGAGTAAACGATCTCTCCGCCTTGATAATTGCGCGCCGCACCGTCCGGCCCGAACGCGTAGACCTCCCCGGCCGGTTGGCCGAGCGGGGATGAAGCACCGCCCTTGTCCTGGTAGTGGGCGTCGATGGCCGCCTGCGCGTCCGCCGGCTGAGCGGTCGCGACGGGGCCGGACAGCAGACCCGTACTCCACGACCCGCACACGCCGAGGACGACGGCGGCACTGAACAGAGCTTTCCTCCAATGTGTCATCACGAGGCTCCTCAGAAGAAGCGTCCGCCGGGGCGGACGACGTCAGCGGATATCGCCCGTTCGCGGTCTGGTCACCAATCCCAGTGCGGCCGAACAGATCGCGCCCACCACGCCGCCCGCGGCGACCTGGGCGAGGATCTGGCCGAAATCCAATCCGCTACCGGTGGCGGCCTCGATGATCGCGCCGGTGATAGCACCGGCTACCGCACCGACGAGCGCGTGCACGAGCACACCGAACGGGCTGCGCGCGCCACCGATCCCGCCGCCCACCAATCCCCCGAGCAGACCCAGCAGCCATTCCATGATTCCTCCTGGTCGTCGATCGGACGAGTGGCGAAAAGCTAGGCATCCCTGTCGTTTTCGGAGCGATCGAGATCGACGCCCTCGGCCTCCACGCGCTCCTTGCGCACGGTGCCGGTGACGGACTGCTGATCCTCGACCTCGTCGACGGCCAGCCGGACCCGTTCCACCGGAACGGTTTCGGTGTCCACCCGCACCCGGTCGGCGTGCAGGGTGACCTCGCGATGCTCCTCACCGATCTCGGGGTGCTCGCCGCTGCCGGTGATCGGCTCCCGCTCCAGCCGGACCTCTTCGTGGGAGGTGGGCACGGTGATGGTCTGCTCCTCCTCGACCACGTACTTGTGCAGCCGGGCCGACCCGACCTCCTCGCGTTCGGTGCCGACCACCATGCGTTCCTCCGAGCGCAGCATCGATGCGGCGTCGGCGCGGCCGTAGGTCATCGGCTCATCGGGGCCGGGCTGCACCCGCTGCCGGCCGGTGGCGGTCATGCCGCGGCGCTGACCACCGCCGTAGTGGGCGAGCAGTTCCCGTTCGGCCTCGGGGTCCAGCCGGCCGCCGTGATCGAGATGCGGGGCGCTGCGCACCAGCTCGCGGTCCACGCTGACGCGCAGCGAATTGTCCTCGGGCCGGTATTCGGCGCCCGCCAGCGGCGTCAGGGTGTGCCCGCCGGGGCCGTCGTCGGCTACGGCCGCCCAGGTGGGCGCGCCCGTCTCGTCGTCGACATAGAAGCTTTCGACCCGGCCGATCTCGGCGCCGGCCGAATCGCGCAGTGTGCAACCGATCAGTGAATCCAGCGTTGTTCTCGCCATGATCTCTCCTCTTCGTCGGTGGTGTTCCCGCAGGGCAGGGCCCTGCGCGAATACCGCGTTGGGAAACGATCCGGGTGGTGAGGTGCTGCGTTTCGGCACATACCCGTGGCGCTCGCTGTCAAACAGTCAGCAAACTCGGAAATCGGGCGGACCGCGCGGCGCGTGAGAGCATGGGCGGCGTGACCGAAGACCTGCAAGCCATCGCCTCCGACAACGAGCAGATCATCGCGGCCGGGGGTTATCTGACGGCCGCCGGACGGTACGTCTCACTGGCTTCCGGGGTGCGGGCCGCCGTCGAGGGCACCCGGATGTTCGGCCCCGAACCGGTTCCGGTCACCCTCCGCGATACGGCCGCCACCACCATCGAGGTGACCGGGGAAAGCAGTCTCGCCGCGGCCCGCCGACTGGTCGACGCCGATCCGGAGCCGGTGGCGGTTCTGAATTTCGCGTCCGCCCGCAATCCCGGCGGTCATTACATCGCCGGAGCCCGCACCCAGGAAGAAGCCCTGTGCCGGGCATCGGCGCTGTACACCACCCTGCTGAACGTGCCGCAGTATTACGAGTACCACCGCGGCACGCCGGACCCGTTCTACAGCGACCGCGTGATCCTCTCGCCCGCGGTCCCCGTCTTCCGCGACGACACCGGCACCCTGCTCGACACCCCGTACACGGTCGGCTTCATTTCCAGCCCCGCGCCCCGGACCAATGTGATCGAACGCGACCAGCCCGCCGAGGCGTACCGGGTCCCCGCGGTACTGGCCGCCCGCGCCGAACGAATTCTCGAAACAGCAAGTGCCTACCGCCGTTTGGTGCTGGGCGCCTGGGGTTGCGGCGCCTACGGCAACGACCCCACCACGGTGGCCGGAGTCTTCCGCACCCTCCTGATCGGCAGCGGCCGATTCGCCCGCCACTTCGACGAGATCACCTTCGCGATCCTCGACCGAACCCCCGGCGAGACCACCCGCACCGCCTTCCGAACCGCCTTCGCCGCAGCGTAAAACCGTTCCGAGCCCCGTAGCGCCGATTCAGTCGTGTCGAGCGGACCGCGCCTGCTCGACGGCCTCTCGGTCACGCTGATCCAGTTTGCGCATATCGCGGGGCTCGGCGAAGGGGGAGACCTCTTCCGGCAGCCCTTCCGCGATGGCCTTGCCGTGGTCCAGCTCGGCATTGATCTCCGCGCCCAGCAGCAGGGCGATATTGCTCAGCCACAACCAGACCAGGAAGATGACCACGCCCGCGAGCGAACCGTAGGTTTTGTCGTAGGAGGAGAAGTTGGCGACGTAGATCGCGAACAGTCCGGACACGATCAGCCAGAGCAGTACTGCGACAACGCCTCCCGGGCTGACCCATTTGACGCCGCCCTGCCTGGCATTCGGGCTGGCCCAGAACAGAATCGCCAGCAGCACCGTCACCAGGACGAACAGCACCGGCCACTTGGCGATGTTCCATACCAGCACCGTCGTATCGCCGAGGCCGAGCAGATCGCCGAGCTGCCGGGCCACCGGTCCGCTCACCACCACGATGATCGCGCTGAGCACCAGCAGGATCACCGCGACGATGGTGACGCCCAGCCGGATCGGCGCGGTCTTCCAGATCGGCCGGCCCTCACCGATCCCGTACACCACATTGGACGCGCGCATGAACGCCGCCACGTACCCGGACGCGGACCACAGCGCTATCGCCAAGCCCAGGATCGCCCCGAGTCCCGCCCCCTGTTTACTGGACTGGGCCTGGGTGACCAGGTTGTGCACGAACTCCGCGCTGGAACCCGGCGCGATCTGCTGCACCTGGTTCACCACGTCGTCGGCGGTGTCGGGCCCGAGCAATCCCAGCAGCGACACCAGCACGATCAAGCCGGGCACGATCGACAGCACGCCGTAGTAGGTGAGGGCGGCGGCCAGATCAGTCAGGTTGTCGCGCTTGAATTCCCGCGCCGCGCGCCGCACCACCGCGATCAGCGACGGTTTCGACAATTCGGTGGGACTCTCGGGCCGGTCCGCGTCCAGGTCGGGACGGGCTCCGGCCGGCGTCGGGATCGAGCGATCTGCGGCCATCGCGGTTCACCTCACTCGGATAATTCGTTCAGCAATGCACCCGCCGCGATGCGCGGCTGGTCTCGTGGTGCCCCGGTCCGCCACGGGTAAACGGCCGACCGGCCGAGGCATGCTGTCCTTCGATGAGGTCCCGCTGTAGGTCAATCGGTGCGCGGCAGATCGAGCGGCGGCAGTGGGCGCCGGCAGATCTCGTGCGCTTCCGCGGCGGAGAGGCCGAACATGCGCAGCAGATCCTCGGCCACCTGGTCGGTGGCCTCGGCGTCGTCGCGTTCGGGATGGTCGTGCAGCAGGCGTCCGAGGCACAGGGCCGCACCGGCGACGACGGTCATCGATAATTCCGGATCGCGAATGTCGAAGCGCCCGGCCGCGGCCGCCGCCTCGAGGTCGCGGCGGGCGCGAGGTGCGAGCCCGCGGTCCGAGTTCGCCAGGCGGAGACCGTCATTGAGCAGGACCTTGCTGAGGGTGGGGTGCCGGCGGTGCAGGCGGCCGGTGAGGCGGAAGCTCTGCGCGAAGACCTGGGCGGGATCGTCGATGTCCTCGCAGAGCAGATCGAGCAGGGCGCCGTGGCGGTCGAGCGCCTCCTCGACGGCGGCCTGGAACAGCTCCTCACGGCTCTGGAAGTGGTTGTAGAACGAGCCCATGCCGACGTCGGCGGCCTGCGTGATCTCCAGAATCGGCACATTGAGCTTGCCGTCGGCCAGCAGTGATTGCGCCGCGCCGACCAGTGCGGCGCGGGTGCGGGCTTTGCGGCGTTCCAGGCGATTGGGTCCCGACCCGTTGCTCGCGGTCATCGATACACCTCTCCTGCTGTCCGGACTCACCATCGTAGCCGCTCGTCTCAATATTGACGGAATCGTCAGATAGCCCTTGACTGACTCACCACTCGTAAGTGACGATATCGTCAGTACCTGGAAGGGAGTGGTCGATGAGCGGCCATCACGATGTACACAGCGGTCTGCACAGCGAACACGGGGCGCACGCGGGTGAGCATCCGGGCCGGGCGAACAATCCCGTTATCAAGGTGCTGGACCTGGCGTGGCTGGAGTTCGAGAAACCCGACCTGGACGGCGCGGAGACTTTCGCGCACGCCTTCGGATTCGCGACCGCGTCGCGTACGCCCTACGAGTTGCAATTGCGCGGGACCGATCCGGGCTCACCCTGTGTGCTCATCCGGCGTGGCGCTCGCTCGCGCTTCGTCGGTCCGGCCTTTCGCGCCGCCGATTCCGCCGATCTGCTGCGACTGGCCGGGGCGACCGGTACGCGAGCCGAGCCGTTGCCGGAGTCGCTGGGTGGGCTGACCGTCGACCTGGTGGATCCGAGCCGCCTGCGGGTGCGGGTGGTCGCCGAGACCCGCGAGCTGGAAGCCTTGCCGGGACAGCGGCCGCACCTGTTCAACTTCGGGGACGAGGTGACGCGGGTGAATGCCACGCAGCGACCGCTGCGCGCACCGGCCCGCGTGCGCCGGCTCGGGCACGTGGTGATCCAGTCGACCCGATACCGCGAAACCCTCGACTGGTATCTGCGGAATCTGGGGCTGATCGTCAGCGACTTCCTCTATTACCCCGGGCAGCGCGAGCGCGGTCCGGTCATGAGTTTCATTCGCTGCGACCGGGGTTCGGTGCCGGCCGACCATCACACGCTCGCGCTGACGCTGGGGCCGTCGAACCGGTACGTGCACTCGGCGTATCAGGTCGCCGACCTGGACGCGCTCGCCGCGGGCGGGGAATACCTGCGCGAGCAGGGCTATCACCGATCGTGGGGGATAGGCCGGCACATCCAGGGCAGCCAGATCTTCGACTACTGGCGCGATCCCGACGGGTTCATGGTCGAGCACTTCAGTGACGGCGACATGTTCGATTGCACCCTCGAACCGGGCTGGGCGCCGATGAGCGCTTCCGGTCTGGCGCAATGGGGTCCGCCCGTGACCAAGGACTTCCTCGGCATCAAGCCCGGCGCCGAATCGCTGCGCGAGTTGCGCTCGATCGTCGACGCGCTGCGCGAGGACAACGAATTCGATATCCGCCGCCTGCGCGGCCTGATGAAAGTGGCCAATTCATGAGCACATCCATTCTTCGCACCGCCGACGCCTGGTGGGTGCGGACCCCCGCCGGCGCCGCCCGCATCGATACCGCCGCGACGACCACGCGGGAACTGCTCGCCGATCGTGCGGCGATCGACGCGGCCGCCTCCGGTGCGGAAACCGTGGCGGTGGAGAGCCTTTCGCTGATCTCGCCGGTGACCGCGCCGTGCCGGGTGGTGGCGCAGATGACGAATTTCGCTTCCCACGTGAAGGATTCGGGGATGGATCCGGAGACGGTGCCGCTCACGTTCTTCCGCAAGACATCCGGATCGATCAGCGGACCCCATGACGACGTCATCCGGCCCGCGCATGTGCAGCTGCTCGACTACGAGGTGGAGATCGGACTCGTGTTCGGTCGCGAAATGCCGGTCGGCTCCGATGTCTCGGCCGAGAACCTCGCGGACTATGTCGCGGGCCTGGTCGTCACCAACGACATCTCGGCGCGCGATGTGCAGCTGCCGAAAACCCAGTTCTACGAAGCGAAGTCGTATCCGACCTTCACCCCCGTCGGCCCGGCGCTGGTGCTGCTCGACGCCGATGAGCTGAAGCGGTTCGGGGATCTGCGGCTGCGGCTGTGGGTCAATGGCCAGCTGCGCCAGGATATGACCGTCGCGGACATGATCTACCGGCCGGTCGAGACGCTGCGCGCGCTGACCCGCTTCCAGCGCATGGACGCCGGGGACCTACTGCTCACCGGCACCCCGATCGGCACCGCGCTCAGCGCCCCGCCCAAACCGGTGGAGATAATCGCCTCGCTGCTGCCGCCGAAGGTCAAGTGGAAGATGTTCTTCCAAGGCCAGGCCAAGAATCCGAAGTACCTGAAGGACGGGGACGTGGTCGAGGCCACGATCGGCACCGACGACGGCGCCCTGGACCTGGGCCGGCAGCGCACGGTCGTGAGGTACGCCCGATGACCAGCAACCCCACCCTCGAGACCGCGGCCGAGGACCTGCTCTGGCCCCGGTACACCGCTCCCGAGGACCTGGCCGCCATCGAAGCGATACCGCTCGCGGCGCGCGGCCTGCCCGAATCGACCTACGCACTGCTCGTCCGCGCGGCGACGCGGTGGCCCGATCGCCCCGCGATAACGGTCCTACCGGATGCCGCACGGTGGCGAGAGCCATTACAGCGCACCTACTCCGAGCTGCTCGCCGACGTCCACAGGTACGCGAACCTCCTGTACGACCTCGGCGTGCGCCGTACCGACGCAGTCGCCCTGATCGCACCCAACTGCGCGGACCTGATCCCCGCCACCCTTGCCGCACAACTGGCAGGTATAGCCGCGCCGATCAATGGCGGCCTATCGCCCGAGCACATCGCCGAACTGCTACGCCGCTCGGGCGCGCGTGTCCTGATCACCGCCGGTCCAGAACTCGCACCCGAAACCTGGACCACCGCAAGCGAACTCGCCACGCGCGGCCTGCTGGATGCGCTACTGGTATTGCGCCCGACAGCCGCCGCGGCGAACGTGACGCCGGACTCGGTACCGAATGCCTTGGAGTCGCTGCCCCTGCCGGGCATCGACGGTGTCGTGATCGGCTACCTCGATAGTCTTGCCGCCGAGGCGGATTCGAGCCAGTTTCAGGGAGAGCTGCCGACCGCATCGGATTTGGCGGCGCTGTTTCACACCGGCGGTACGACGGGTGTGCCGAAGTTGGCGGCGCATCGGCATTCCGGGGAGGTGTCGAATGCGTGGATGATCGCTGCCAACTCGCTGCTCGACGAGGGGTCGGTGGTTTTCGCCGCGCTGCCGCTGTTTCATGTCAACGCGTTGGTTGTCACGCTGCTCGCGCCGCTGTTCCGTGGTCAGCAGGTGGTGTGGGCCGGTCCGCTGGGGTATCGGGACTTCACGCTCTTCGCGGAGTTCTGGAATATCGTGGCGCACTATCGGATTGCCACGATGAGTGCGGTGCCGACGGTGTACGCGGTGCTGGCGCAATGTCCGATCGGCGCCGACATCTCGAGCCTGCGTTACGCGATGGTCGGTGCGTCCCCGCTGCCGGTAGCGGTGCGTGAGAACTTCGAGCTGCATACCGGGGTCACGCTGGTGGAGGGATACGGTCTCACCGAGGCGACGTGCGCCTCCGCTCGCAGCTTCCCGGATGTTCCCCGGCCCGGCGCGGTCGGGCAGCGCATGCCCTACCAGCAGGTTGCGGTGGTTCGCACGACCGAAGACGGGGTGTGGGAGACCCTGCCCGCCGGGGAGACGGGGGTCCTGGTCATCAGCGGCCCAACGATTTTCGCCGGATACGTGACCGGGCGCGACGAACACGGCCACCGCCTCGACGGACTGGGCGCCGTGGTCGACGGCTGGCTGAGTACCGGCGACCTGGCCCATATCGACGCCGACGGATTCATCCATTTGCATGGTCGCGCAAAGGATCTCATCATTCGCGGCGGCCACAATATCGATCCCGCGAGCATCGAGGACGCACTGCTGAGCCACCCGCAGGTCAGCGCCGCCGGGGCGGTCGGCCGCCCGGACGTGCACGCCGGTGAGGTTCCGGTCGCCTATGTCGCCCTGACCGCCGGTGCCGACGTCACCGAGGACGAGCTCGTGGCGTGGGCGGCCGAGCGAGTACCCGAGCGCGCCGCCGCGCCCAAAACCGTGACCGTTCTGGAGGCGCTGCCGGTCACCGATGTCGGCAAGCCGTACAAGCTGGGCCTGCGCGCCGATGCCACGCGCCGCGAACTTCTCGACGCACTCGCCGAGGCCACCGGGGTGGCCGATATCGCAGCAGCGGTGGCGGACGGTGCGATCGTCGCCACGGTCGTACTGGACTCTGCCGCCGACCGGTCCGCGGTCGAGGCGATCCTGGGCCGCTATGCGATCGACGCGAGAATCGAGGTGCGGCAATGAAAACCGTGACGAAGGTACTCGGTGGCGTGCTGGCGGCCGAATTCCTGGCCCTCGGCACGGCCAAGGTCGCGGGCGTGGCGTCGATGCGTGAGCGTGCGGCGCATCTCGGCTACTCCACCACCGCTTATCGCGGCATCGGCGCGGTAGAACTGGTCGCGGCAGGTGGGTTGCTGCTGGGACCGGTCCGCCCCGCGATCGGCCGGGCGGCCGGGACCGGGCTGGTGCTTTTGATGACCGGTGCGGTCGCGAGCCATCTCCGAAACGGTGACAGCGCAACCGAAATCGCGCCCGCCGTCGGCACGGCGCTGGCCGCCGCGGCCTACGTGGCCACGTCGACCGGCGGATCCCGATGACTTCGCCGACGATTCCTGTAGTGATCGTCGGGGCGGGACCGTCCGGGCTCACCGCGGCCACGCTGCTCGCCCAGTACGGCATCGAATCGCTGGTCCTGGAGCGATGGGACGGCGTCTACCCGCAGCCGCGCGCCGTCCACCTCGACGGTGAGATCCGGCGGATCGTGGAACGTCTCGGCATCGGCGCGGGATTCGACGCGATCACCCGGCCCGCCCTGGGGCTGCGACTGGTGGATCCACGGCACCGGGTGCTGGCGCAATTCGACCGCGATCCGGCCGGGGGCCGCAACGGATTCCCCGAAGCCAACCTGTTCGACCAGCCGGAGCTGGAGGCGCTGTTGCGGGCCAATCTGGCGTCGTATCCGGCTGTCTCGCTGCGCGGCGGTGTGGAAGCCACCGGTCTGACGGTCGAGAAAGACTGTGTCCGAGTGGATTTCGAAGACCGCACGACCGGCATTGCAGAGTCGGTGCGTGCCCGCTACGTGCTGGGTTGCGACGGCGCGAACAGCCCGGTGCGCACCGCGATCGGCGCGCGCATGCGGGACTTGCGATTCGAGCAGCGCTGGCTGGTCGTCGACCTCGCGACCACGATCGATCCGGGACATTGGGGCGGCGTGCATCAGGTGTGCGATCCAAATCGAGCCGCGACGTACATGCGCATCGGCACAACCCGCCATCGATGGGAATTCCGTTTGCGGCCAAGCGAATCCGCCGACGACTACCGTGATCTCGCCCACCTGTGGCCGCTGCTGACCCCCTGGCTGTCCGACGCCGACCGCGAGGGTCTGGAACTGGTCAGGGTGGCGGAGTACACCTTCCGCGCACAACTCGCCGACCACTGGCGCGCCGGGCGGGTGTTCCTGCTCGGCGACGCCGCTCACCTCACCCCGCCGTTCATCGGCCAGGGCATGGGCGCGGGCCTGCGCGATGCCGCCAACCTCAGCTGGAAGCTCGCCGGGGTGCTCCGCGGCGAACTGCCGGAATCAGTGCTCGGCACCTACGAAACCGAGCGGAAACCACACGCGCACACGATGATCCGCCTGGCCAAACTCACCGGCCTGACCATGACTGAGGGCGGAGAACTGGGCAATCGGCTCCGCAGCCTGCTCGCTCCACGCCTGCACCGCCTGCCCGGACTGACCCGGACGATCATCAGCGGAGAGTCCCCGCCACTACACCGCTCCGCACTGGTGGCCGCACCACCGCTGCGCCGAGGCCTGGCCGGACGCCTGGTTCCGAACGAACGCCTGGCCGGCGGCCGCCTGGACGACGTCATCGCCGGTCGCTACGCCGTCATCACGACTTCCGTCCCATCACCGGCCGAGACCGCACCCATCGAACAACGCGGCGGTGTGGTGTTGCACGCCACGCCCGGCACCGCACTGCACCGCTGGCTCCGCGCCGGGCGCACCGACGCCGTACTCGTCCGCCCCGACGGCACCGTGCAGACCTGCGGCAGAACCCTGTCGGATCTGCAGCCGTCTCTGCCGAGTTTCGCGCCGAGCACCCGCCCGGCGCAGACCGGCACGCCAACCCCGAAAGCCACGGATTGATGCGAATGACACTCGTGACGATGCCGTCAGAGCCAGTGTTAAGGTAGCGAAATTATGCGTGATCGCTACCGCTAGACCCCTTGTCGATGTCTGGGTAGGAGGAAGCGCATGTCTCGCTATCTGTTCGCTCTGGGCCGGTTCGTGGCCCGTCGCCGCTGGTGGATGCTGGCGGTCTGGGTCGTCCTGCTGGTCGGCGCGATCACGTTCGCCGCGAGCACGGGCGGCAAGACCAACGACAATTTCACTGTCCCCGGCACCGAATCGCAGGACGCGGTGTCGCTGCTGCAGGAGCGGCTGCCCGCCTTCAGCGGCGCGCAGATGCAGGTCGTTTTCGCCACGCCGGGCATGGTCAAGGTGAGCGATCAGCGGGTGAGCGCCGAGATCGAACAGGTGATGGCCGGCTTGAAAGGGCTGCCGCAGGTCGCGGCGGTGGTCGACCCGTTCCAGTCGCGGGCGGTGTCACCGGATCAGCGGGTGGCGCTGGGCAGTGTGCAGTTCGCGGTGCCGGCCGGCGAGGTCGAGCAGAGCACCCTCGACGCGGTGAACCGGGTCGCGGATCAGGCACGCGACGCGGGGCTGCGGGTGGAGTTCGCCGGTGCCGTCTATCCGGGGTTCTCCGCTGAAATCCCGCACACCCCTGAGATTCTCGGCATCGTCGCGGCCTTCGTCATTCTGCTGATCACCTTCGGCGCGGTCGTCGCCGCCGGCCTGCCGATCGTCACCGCATTGGTCGGCGTGGGCATCGGGCTCACCGGCATTCTCGGTATCGCCGCCTTCGTCGACGTCCCCTCGGCCGCGACCTCGCTGGCGCTCATGCTGGGCCTGTCGTGCGGCATCGACTACGCGCTGTTCATCCTGTCCCGGCACCGTCACCACATCGTGCTGGGAATGACTGCGGCGGAATCGATTCCGCTGGCCGTCGGCACCGCGGGCAGTTCGGTGGTCTTCGCCGCGGTCACCGTCATCATCGCGCTGTGCGGACTGGCGGTCGCGGGCATCCCGTTCCTCACCGTCATGGGCCTGACCGCGGCGGGCGCGGTGCTGGTGGCCCTGCTCGTCGCCCTGACGCTGCTGCCCGCCCTGCTGTCGTTCGCGGGCGGTCTGGTCGCCAAATTCATCACCCCGCCGCTGCAGCCGGGCAAGCCCGAACAGGTGGCACGCCTGGCCGCCTACGAGCCCGAACGCACCTGCGGGCACGCCTGGGGGCGGTTCGTCACCCGATTCCGCGTCCCGCTGCTGGTGGCCGGCGTCGCGGTGCTGGCGGTGCTGGCCATTCCGGCCACCCGCATGGATCTCGGATTGCCCAGTGGCGCGACCGAAGCCGAATCGAGCACCGCGCGTAAGGCTTACGACCTGGTGAGCGAGTCGTTCGGGGCAGGGTTCAATGGCCCGCTGCTGGTGGTGGCCGATCTCTCGCACGCCGCCCCCGATGCGGCGCAGACATTGATCGGGCGCTTGCAGCAGGAGCCGGGCGTCGCGGTCGTGCAGCCCGCGGCCGCGGACAACGGGATGGCGCTGATCCAGGTCGTGCCCAAGACCGGTCCCGCCGATTCCGCGACCGACGACCTGGTGAACCGGCTGCGCGACGACCGGGCCGCCATCGAGAACGGCACTGGGGCAACGTATCTGGTCGGCGGCACCACCGCCGCCAATATCGACACCTCCAAGCGGCTGGGTGAAGCGCTGCCGGTGTTCCTGGTGGTGGTCGTCGGCTTGGCGCTGGTGCTGCTGACCATCGCCTTCCGCACCATCCTGGTGCCGCTCACCTCCATCGCCGGATTCGTCCTGTCGGTCTTCGCCTCCCTCGGCGTGCAGGTGGCGGTCTTCCAATGGGGCTGGGGCGCAAGCATTTTCAATCTTCCCAAGGGACAGACGCTGAGCTTCCTGCCGATCATCACCTTGGCCATCATCTTCGGCCTGTCCAGCGACTACCAGATCTTCGTCGTCTCCCGCATCAAGGAGGAGTTCACCCGCACCGGCGACGCGATCACCTCGGTCCAGAACGGCGTCGCCCACTCCGCCCGCGTGGTGACGGCAGCCGCGCTGATCATGTTCGCCGTCTTCGTCGCCTTCACCACCGTCGACAGCCCGATCGTGCGCCCCCTGGCGTTCACCCTCGCCATCGGCGTCCTGCTGGACGCCTTCATCGTCCGCCTCACCCTCATCCCCGCGATCACCGCGCTCATCGGCGCCCGCATGTGGCACCACCCGCGCTGGTTCGCCCGCTACGTCCCCGACCTCGACATAGAGGGAGTAGAACTCGAGAACCGATTCGCCTCCAAGGCCGAATCCATGGCGCATTGATCCATCCGGTACGCCGCCCATGCTCTCGGATTTGCTGGGTATGTCGGGTACATGACGAACACACCGGAACCACCGCGCACCCCGCCCACCGGAGCGACCCGGCCCCCCACGGAACCGTTCACGCCGCCCGGCAGACCCACGACGCCGACGGAACCGCCGGTGACGGCGCCACCGCCCGCCGCACCACGGGCAACCACCACCCGCCCCCGGACCCCGATCAAACACACCAGAACCGGCCGAGTCTGGCTGGCCCTCGCCTCGGGCGCCCTGATGCTGATCGTCCTATTGATCTTCATCCTGCAGAACACCCAGCGCGTCGTGATCTCGTTCCTCGGCTGGGATTTCGAATGGCCGCTCGGCGTCGCCCTGCTCTTCGCCGCGATCGCGGGCATCCTCCTCATGGCACTAGCCGGCGGGGCCCGCATCTGGCAGCTCCGGCGGGCCGCCGCCGCGCGGCAGTGAGGACGTGACCGAAGCCTATTTCCGGCTGCGGTATTCGGCGATCTCCCGGGCACGGAAGTCCATATTGTTCCCGTCATGGAAGAAGGCGAAGACACCTGCCGTCGCAATCCCGGCGAGGATGACCGTTGCCATGGTGTACCACCCTTCGTGATTAGGCGTAGCGGATCTGACTGAAGGGTAAGTTCCTGGCCCGCGGCCGGGCAATGCGTTGGGATGGACCGCACAGCCGGGCGTGACTTGTTCACTTCAGGCGCTGAATGTGATCTGCGCCTACTTGCTCGAGCGGACGATCAGCGGGCCGAGATCATCATGGGTTCGGCTACGCGACCGAGGCGGGGCGCGCGGTTGTCGAGGCGGCTGAACGTACCGGCCGGCGGCGGTTGTGGGCGACGGTGCGGGAATGGAACACTGCCTCGTTGCGGGTGCTGGAGAAGCTCGGCTTTGATCACAGCGGACGCGTAGACCCCGATCCCGAACGTGGCGCCTCGATCTGGATGACACGTGCGCTCGACCCGAGAGATCAACGGGCAGAGATCGTTTCGAGGTAAGCGGACCCGGCGGTCCGCACACTCGCGGCATGTCCGCTCTCAAAGTGCCGGTGTCCCTTCGGGGACCGGCGCAAACTTATTGCGTCCCTGCATGAATCGGCACTGGAGTACGCCATGCTCGTTCTTACGGATCGCACCAAATCCGGCAGCACCGAGACCTTCCCGCAGAAGGACTTCAGGGAGGGGGCGAAGATCTTGGCGGACAGAGTCGATCCGCCCACCAAATCGGCCGGGGCGCTACACAAGTTGCTGACCCTCGTGACTCAGGTCGCCGTCGAAGACGCCGAGAAGACCTTTACCGAACAAGACGTTGCCTATGCCTATAACAAGCTGGTCCGGCTGGCCAAGGCGCGGGTGCAGCGATGGGAAGTCGATGCCGCCGCGTGTGACGTGGCGTTGGCGAACAACGAGAATCGGCGGCTGGCGAACAACTTGAAACAGGCGCAGCAGAAGCAGGAAGCCCAACTCGCCAACCTCGAGAAGGGTGAGTACGTAATCATCACCCGCGGCACCGACCCGACACAGGCGATCAATATCCTGGTCTACCAGACCTTCGGCGGCGTCATGCCGGGACCGGAGCGCACGGATACGCCGACCGAGGCGGAGGCGGGCGTGCAGACCGGTTACGGCATCAAGGTGACGAGTCAGGGGCGGCTGGAGGAATGGTCACTGGGCACCCTGACCGGATTCTCGACCGGCGGGTACATGCTCATCGCGGCCGCGAAACCGAGTGCGGTGCGGTTGCCTCCGGTGAACGTGCGCAAGTCCGGTGAAAGCGGGGTCACCGGATTCGCCGATCAACGCCTGATCGACGTCGCGATCCTCAGCGCCGGGCCCAAAGCCACCGGCGATCCGCTGGAACGTGCGATCGAGGGCCTGTTGAAACAGGGGCAGACCAACGCGGCCACCGCCTTGCAGGACGCCCTCCTGAAACACTGAAGGCCCTCGGATCTCCTGTAGCAGCGTCGGCGGCCCACGCACCTCACGTGGTGCGGCGAAAAAGGGCCGCCGACGCGGCGAGAGCCAGCAGCGCTCCGCTGAGAATCGGAATGATCGGCTTGTCGTAGTCCGGTGTCACCACGGCCGTCACGTTCAGCGTGGCGTGAAACAGGATCGCGGCCAGCACCCCATGCCCGGTTCGGTTGTGCAGCCGGATGATCAGAATTCGCGCGGCGACGGTGCCGCCGAACCACCCGGCGATCCACCAGATCCCGTGCCCGACCTGGAGCAGTGGCACCAGATGCCAGACCGCCCAATAGATTCCGAGACCAATGCCGGTCGCTGCCGATCCCCACCGCCGTTGCAGCGGATCGGTCGCGTAACCCGTCCATCCCAGTTCCTCGCACGTCGCCGCGAACCAGGTCGCGATCACCACGAAAGGCAGTGCCGCCAAGGCAATCGGAATACTCCCACCGGCCGCGTCGAGCATGTGGGCAACCCCATACGCCGCGCCACCAGCGGCCAGTGGCAAGCCCACCGCCGCCAGATACCACGCCGGATGCGGTGCGGCCGAATAGTCGAACGCACGCCGCAACAGCACCCACACCGCAGTCCCGCCCTCGTCCCGAAATACGAGGAACACCGCCGCGAGTACCGGCACCAGGAACATCAACGCGCTGGCGGGCAAACCCAGCGCGCCTACCCGCACGCTGTCGACGAATGCGCCCAAGACGAAGAACGGCAACGACATCGCGGTGACGAGCACCAGGAACAACAGCGGACGCCGCCTGGAATCGGCCTCGGAACTCATCGCCCCAGCTTGCCGCACCAGCCGATCGGGGCCGAACCATCAGCCAACTCGATTCCGCCACTCGTTGGCGGGTCTGCCGCGTTTCGCGGCCTCAATCCGCAATGGGTGCGGTCGCAGCGGCGAAGATGGCCGGGAATGCGTTATCACCCGTCCGGGCGGAGGAAGGGGAACGTTGGCGAGTATCGAGGACCGGAATGGTCAGCGGGCGCTGTTTCTGCTCATTGTGGGAATGTCGCTGGCGTTCGCGGTTTTCGGGTTTGTCGTCGATGCTCCTGATGATGTGCTGCATGGGATCGGCGATATCGTGTTCGCCCGGGATCAGGTGATCACCGATTTCGTGGGGGTCGGTGGGCTCGGGGGAGCGTTCGTGCAGGCCGGGCTGGTGGCGTTGGTGGCCTGCGCGATTTATCGGGTTACCGGGGCGGCTGTGGACGGTGCGGCGGTGGCGTGCCTATTGCTGGTGCTCGGGACTGCGCTGTACGGCAAGACGCTGTTCAATATCTGGCCCGTGTTGCTGGGAGTTGCCCTGTACGCGTGGGTGCGTGGGGATCGGCTGGCCGATCACGTGTCGACGGCGTTCTTCGCCACGGCACTGTCGCCGATCTTCTCGGTGCTGGCTTTCACCACCAGGTTGCCGATGTGGGCGGGACTGGTGCTCGGGGTGGGCACTTCGGTGCTCATCGGGTTCGTGGTGCCGGCGGTGGCGCAGCGGCTTTTCCATACACATGCCGGATTCAGTCTCTACAACATGGGATTCGTCGCCGGCGTGGTCGGGGCGGTGGTGGTCTCGGTGTACCGGGCCTTCGGGCTGCGCCCGCAACCGGAAATGGTGTGGACCTCCGGCAATGACGGTCCGCTGGCGATCCTGCTGATGGTGATCCTCGGCGCCACACTGATTTCCGCGTTCCTGTGCGATCGCTCGCCCTGGCGCAACTACCGGCGATTGCTGCGCCGCGACGGTCGCGCACCCTCGGACTTCCTCACCGGCGATGGCCCGGCCGCCGTACTGCTCAACATGGCGGTGATCGGCGCGCTGGCAACCGGGTACGTATTCGTCATCGGCGCACACCTGAACGGCCCTGTGGTGGCGGGGATCCTGAGCGTCATGGGGTTCGGCGCCTGCGGCAAGCACGCGCTCAATATCGTGCCGATCGTCGCGGGCGTCGTGCTCGCGGGCTTGCTGAAGCCTTTCGAACTGACCGACCCGGGTCTGATCTGGGCCGCGCTGTACGGCACCTGTCTGGCGCCGATCGCCGGCCGATTCGGCCCGCACTGGGGTGTGGTGGCCGGTTTCTTCCACGCCTCCACCGCCCAGGTGACCGGCGCCCTGGTGGCCGGACTCAACCTGTACGGCAACGGGTTTGCCGCAGGCTTCGTCGCGGCGGTGGTGGCGCCGATCGCGGCCTTCCTCGCACACCCGCGCCGCACCGCCGGCCGCCCCGAGGAACCGGTTCCGGCGGCCTGACCCCCGCAGCCCGTGGACCAGCTCTCACGATCCGTACCGCTGAGTGTGTTGGCAGGCAATAGCATTGCCGGGTGAGTGAATTCGGGCAGCGATGTGGGAGCGTTGTGCGGCGTGGCGAGCCGGGGGATTTCGTGGGGGTTGCACGGTTGCTGGGGGCGGCGTTCGAAGGCGATGGGCTGGCGCAGTGGACGCATCCGGCGGAGCGGGTGCGGGAGTGGCAGTTGCGGAGGGTGTTCGGGGCTTCGGCGCGAGGGATACGGGCCGCGGGCGATGGGGTCGATGTGGTGTCCGAGGCGACCGGCCGGGTGGTCGCGGGTGCGCTGTGGGCCAACCCGCATCGACTACCGCCGCGGGCCGGCTGGTTGGACCGGGTGAATACCAGGTTGGCCTATGGGTTTCGAGTACGCCGGGCCATGAAGGCCACGACACTGATCTGGCAAGCGAATGTGGAGGAGCCGCACTGGCATTTGCTGGCGGTCGGCACCGCCGAGCACGCGCGCGGCCGCGGATACGGGGCCGCGCTCGTCGAATACGGGCTGGAGCGCTGCCGGAACGAAGGCGTGGCCGCGCATCTGGAAACGGCCAATGCGGGCGACGTCCCGTACTTCGAGCGGTTCGGATTCGCGGTGAGCGGGGTACTGGATTTACCGGGCAAAGGCCCCAGGGTGTGGTTGATGCGGTCCGCGGCCGGCACGTCGTGAGCCGGCCGACTGTACTGTGAGGGGCCGAGGAGGTGGTCTCGTGGTGAACAGGCCGAGGGCCCGAGCTAATCGGGAGCGTCAGCGGGTGATCCTGGCCGCAGCGGCCGGACTGTTTGCTGCCTGCGGTTATCGCGCCGCCAGCATGGACGAGATCGCCTGCCGCGCGGGGATCAGCAAACCGGTTTTGTACAAGTCGTTCTCGAGCAAGCTGGAGCTGTATCTGGCGGTGCTGCACGAGGCCGTGCAGGTGCTGGAGGAGACGCTCGCCGCCGCGCTGGTGTCCGCCGAGGGCATGCAGGCGGTCACCGAGGCGATGGTGGCCGCCATCTTCGATTTCGCCGATGCCCATCCGCGCAGCGCCGCCCTGCTGGCCGATGCCGCGGTGGCCGAGGAACCTTCGGCCCAGCGCATGGCCCGCCAGGCCACCGCGATCTGCACCGGGGCGCTGTTGCAAGCCTCGGCGGCGCAGCCGTTGGCGCGCGCCGAGCACGGCTGGCTGATCGCGGCGGAGGTGGTGGCCATCGCGCAGTCCTGTGCTCGGCATTGGGCGATCACCGGCAAGCCCCTGCCCAAGCCCGATGCCGTCGCCACGACCGCCGGATTGTGCTGGACGGGGCTCGCCGGCGTGCGATTGGCGCGCGCGGGCGGCTCGGCCTAGCGGCGATCAGGGCAGGCGCTGCCGGAAATCCGGAATGGCGGAGGCGATTTCACGCAGCGCCGCCGTCGTGGACGGTGGAAACGGCGCGCCCTCCAGCACCGCCGCGGCCGTCGATCGACGGTCGCCTATCAACTCCTGCACCGTGGAAAGCGCTGTCGCCGAAATGATTTCGCGACAGTCCGCGGAATCGTGCTCATCCAGGCGCGGGTTCCCGGCCAGACCGCGCAGCCGTTCCTGCTGCACCGGCTCGGCCTGCCGCAGTGCCAGCGCCAGCAGCACGGTGTGCTTCCCATCTCGCAGATCGCCCGAACCGGTATCCGGGTGCCCGAAAACACCGTCGAGTTCGGCGCGCAACCCGAACGCTTCGCCGACCGGACGGGCATAGTCCGACAGTGCCGTCAGCACCTCGCGATCGGCCCCGGCCAGCCGCGCGCCCAGGTGCAGGGGATGCTCGACCCCGCACGCGACCTGCCGGAAATGGATGATCTCCCAAGCCTGTTCGAGGTCCGCGGACGGCCGGCCGGTGGTCAGCAATTCGAGATAGCGCGCATAGCCGAAGTCGGTGCGCATGGCATCGAACACCGCCGCCGCACCGCCGTCCTCGGCCCCGGCGCTGTGCAACAACTCCTGCGCCCACGCGAGACCGCAATCGCCGATGATGACCGCGGCGCGCGCACCCAACCGCTCCGGCGGCGTCCAGCCGCGGGCGCCCCGGCAACGGTCGGCCACGGTGTGGTGCACGGTCGGCCGTCCATTGCGGATGCCGACGCCCTGCAGCATGTCGTCCTGGATGCGGGTCGCGGCCTGCAGCAGTTCGACCGCCGCGGCACCGCGCACCACCCGTTCGGGGAGTCCGGCGCCGCCGCCCGCCTGCCAGCCGAGTACGCAGAACAGGGCGTGCCGGCGCGCCCCGGCGCCGAACAGGAACGACCGCACGGTGTCGACCAGGTCTCTGGGCAGGCGGCGGGCGGCGGCGGATTCGGCTTTGCGGTCCAGGTATTCGTGCAGCGCCGCGTCCACTCGTTCGCGGACGACCGCCGGGGTCGTGGGGGAGTCGATCGCCGTGGTCACGCTCATCACCGTCTCCATTCCTGCGCGTCGAACTGCTTCCAAGGGGTTGCGCACCAGAGCATTCCGCTGCCGAGTCGAACCGGCCGGAGGGGGAGCTTAAAGAGAGTGTAATGGCGGATTCGATGGGTGGTAAAGCTCGAACATGGGCCAACAGTGGTGGCCGGACCCGTTTCACCGGTTCGGAGCGCTTGTGCCGCAGCGTGTTTGAAACGGCGGCGGTTTGAATGCCGGCTCCCGGTTGGTGTGAAAAGTAGGTGCGACATACCCGACATTGCATCGATTGTGAATCGATATGTGTTTATGGTGGTGTATGACCGCATCCATCGCACTGTTCACCCGAGACCTGCGCGTGCACGACAACCCGGTGCTGACGGCCGCCTGCGCGGATGGTGACGCGGTGGTGCCGCTGTTCGTGCTCGATACCGAACTGCTCGACAAGGTCCGCCACGCACCGAACCGGATGCGGTTCCTCGTCGCCGCCCTGTCCGAGCTCGATGCCGAACTGCGGTCGCGCGGCGGACGGCTGATCGTGCGGCGCGGCCGGATCGCCGAGGTGGTCGCCCAGGTCGCGCGCGAGGTGCGAGCGCACCGGGTGCACCTGGCGGCCGATGTCACCAGCTACAGCGTGGAACGCTCGGCGGCGCTGCGGGACCGGCTCGCCGAGATCCGCTGTGACCTGCGCCTGCACCCGGCATCGATCACCGCGGTCGATGCGACCGCGCTCCGTCCGGACACCGGCCGCACCCACTACGCGATCTTCACCCCGTACTTTCGCCGCTGGCTCGATACGCCCATGCGCCGCCCGCTCGCCGCCCCGAAAGCGCTGACCGTGCCGGCCGTCGAGAGCGCGGAGCTCCCCGCTCCGGGCGAACTGTGCGCCGATCCCGGTTCCCCGTCGCTGGCCGTCGGCGGCGAGACCACCGGCCGGAAACTGCTCGCGCAGTGGCTGTCCGGTCCCGTCCGGCAGTACGAGGCGACCAAGGACCTGCCCGCGCATGACGGCACCTCCGGTCTCTCGCCCTACCTGCACTTCGGCTGCCTGTCCGCCGCGGAGGTCGTCCACCGCACCGACGCCACCGATCCGGGCGGTCTCGCCTTCGTCCGGCAGATCGCCTGGCGCGACTTCTATCACCAGGTCCTGGCCGATCGCCCCGAAGTCGCCGTCGAGGACTACCGGCCCGCGTTCGAACCGTGGCAGCGCGATTCGCACGCGGTCGCCGCCTGGAAAGCCGGCCGCACCGGCCTGCCCATGGTCGACGCGGGCATGCGGCAACTCACGGAGCAGGGCTGGATGCCGGGACGGGCGCGCTTGATCGCGGCCAGCTTCCTGGTCAAGACCCTGCGCATCGATTGGCGCATCGGCGCCCGGCATTTCGAGCGCTGGCTGGTGGACGGCGATATCGCCAACAATCGGATGAACTGGCAGTGGATGGCCGGCACCGGCACCGACACCCGCTCCAGCCGGGTGCTCAATCCGCTGCGGCAGGCCGAACGCTTCGATCCGGACGGCGATTACGTGCGGCGCTGGCTGCCCGAGCTCGCCGGGCTGCCGGGCGCGGAGATCCACCGGCCGTGGCGGGCGGGCATGCTCAGCGGTGACTATCCGCCGCCGATCGTCGAATTCAACGGTATGTGAGAAGCGTTCGGCCGCACCGGAATTCGAACGGGATTCAGCCCACCGGCACCCCGGCCGCGGCAGCGCACCAGTGCCACAGCCGCTCGCGGTCGGCCGGCGTTTCGCGGGTCCAGGGCAGGTAGTGCTCGGGCCGGGCCCGGCGATCGTGCCAGAAGCGGCCCGAGGGCACGTCGGTGGCGGCCAGCCAGAGCGCGGTGTCGGCGCCTTCGGCCGGGGTGCGCAGCAGTGGACCCGTCAGTGCCCGGAACCTCGGCAGCGAGGCCGCGACGCCCGGGGTGTCGACCCAGCCCGGATGCATGCAGTGCACCGAGATCCCCTGTCCGGCATAGCGTTCGGCCTGCACCGGGGTCAATGCCACCTGCATGCGCTTGGTGCGCGCGTACGCGGTCGCGCCGCGATACTCGCCGCTGCGGTATTCGAAGTCGTCGACCGGCAGCCGCTGGGTGTACATACCGCCCGACGACACCGTGATGACGCGACCGGCCTCGGCGCAGGCCAGCGCCGGAGCGAGCAGCTCGGTGAGCAGTACGGGGCCGAGAACGTGGGTGGCCAAACAGCTTTCGTGCCCCTGCGGACTCTCCGTGCGCGCGGCGGGCAGCACCCCGGCATTGTGGATCAGCAGGTCGAGCCGGTCGCCCGCATCGAGCTGATCGACCGCGAACCGCCAGACGTCCGAGAGATCGGACACGTCGCACAGTTCGACGGTCAGCCGGGCGTCCGGTACCGCGGCGACGATGTCCGCGGCCGCGAGCGCGCCGCGCGCCGGATCCCGGACCGCCATGGTCACCGCCGCGCCCAGGCCCGCCAATCCCATCGCGATCGCCTTGCCGATCCCGGAATTCGCGCCGGTGACCAGCGCGGTCCGGCCGCGCAGGGCGTCCGGCGGCAGCGGCTCCCACCAGCGCTTCCGGATCTGGAATCCGAGGCGTCCGTAGCCGAGCGCCACGGTGCGGTCCAGAACGGTGTCGACGACGGTGGGCAAATCGGCCATGGCGCGCTTCTCCTGCGATGGGACGGGGCGATGCGGCGATCGGTGAGTTCGTTTCACCAAAACGTTGCATCGTTTGTGCATCGATTGCATGATAGCGTCGTAGTCGCGACCCGGACAGCCCACCGGATCGCCGAACCGGCGGAGGACACCATGACCACCCCCTCATCCCTTGCCCGCATCGGGACGGCCGTCATCGCGGCCGCCGCGCTCTCCTTCGCGGCCGGCGGCACCGCCGCCGCCGCGCCGCCGGCCCCGGTGCCGAACCTGGACACCCAGCGCTATCTGGGCACCTGGCTGCAACTGGCCGCGATCCCGCAACCGTTCAACCTGCTGTGCGCCCGCGACACCCGTGCCGTCTACGAGCCCGCGCCCACGGGATTGACCGTGCGTAACTCGTGCACCACCTGGCTGGGCGCCCGCGACGAACTCACCGGCACCGCCCGGGTCAACGATCCCGAAACCAATGCCCAACTGGGCGTGTCCTTCCGAGGCGAAACCGCGCCCGCCACCAACTACATCGTCACCGCCCTCGACCCGGGCTACGGGTGGGCGGTCGTCGTGAACCCCGAGCGCACGGCCGGATTCGTGCTCTCGCGCACCCCGGATCCCGATACCGCGCAATGGGCCGCCATCCGGTCCGGGCTGGACGCGGCCGGCGTCGACTCCTGTCTGCTGCTCACCTCCCCGGTCACCGGCGGCTTCGAGGGGATCGAGCCGCTGTGCGCGCGTTGACCGGAGAACGCCGCCGGGTCGCGGTGATCGGCAGCGGAGTGGCCGGGCTGACCGCCGCCTGGGTGTTGGCCCGCGATTGCGAAGTGGTGCTCTACGAAGCGGATTCGCGGCTCGGCGGGCATGCGCACACGCACTGCGTGCCCGCGCACGCCGACGGCACGGGGGAGCTGCTGGGGCTGGACTCCGGGTTCATCGTGCACAACGACCGCACCTATCCGACGCTGCTGCGCCTGTTCGGTGAATTGGGTGTCCGCACCCAGGAATCCGATATGTCGATGTCGATCCGGTGTGATGGCTGCGGCCTCGAATACGCCGGGGCGAAAGGCGCGCGGGGATTGTTCCCGGAGCCGCGCACGCTCACCCGCGGCCCGTATCTGCGCATGCTCGGCGAGATCATCCGTTTCCATCGCCTGGCCCGCGCCGAACTCGCCGCACCCGGCGACGAGCACCGCACCCTGGGTGAATTCCTCAGTGCCGGGGCGTTTTCCGCCTACTTCACCGCCCACTTCATGGTGCCGGTGGTGGCCGCGGTGTGGTCGTGCCCGCCCGAACTCGCACTGCGCTACCCGGCCCGCTACCTGTTCACCTTCCTCGAGCATCACGGCATGCTCACCGTGTTCGGGTCGCCGTCCTGGCGCACGGTGTCCGGCGGCTCCGGGACCTATGTGCGGACCGTCGCGGCGGGGGTGCGTGAGGTGCGGTCCGGGGTGCCGGTGCGGACGGTGCATCGCGCCGCCCGCACGGTGGCCGTCCGCGACGACGCCGATCACGTGGACTTCTTCGACGCCGCCGTAATCGCCACCCACCCCGCCCAGGCGCTGCGCATGCTGGATGCCCCGACCGCCGCCGAATCCGAACTGCTTGCCGCACTGCCGTATTCGACGAACCGAACCGTCCTGCACACGGACGACTCGGTACTGCCCCGGCGTACCGGTGCGCGGGCGTCGTGGAACTACCGGCTCCCGCATTGCACCGCCGCCCCGGATCGGGTGCTGGTCAGCTACGACCTGACCCGGCTGCAAAGGCTGCCCGCCGTCGGCCGCCGGTTCCTGGTCACCGTCGGCGACGGCGATCAGGTCGCACCGGACGCGGTGCTGGCCACCATGACCTACGAGCACCCGCAGTACACGCCCGAATCGATGGCGGCCCGGCGGCGGCTCCCCGAAATCGGCGACCACATCGTCGCTTTCGCCGGTGCGTATCACGGCTGGGGCTTCCACGAGGACGGGGCGCTGTCGGGATTGCGCGCCGCCGAACGCATCGGCGGCCAGTGGAGCACCCGGCCGACCATCTCGCTGCCGTCCGCCCAGGAAGTGCCGTGACCCGGGCTCGCCTGGTGCGCACCGTGATTCGTCACGGTCGCCGCGAACCGCTGCGGCACGCCTTCGCCTACCGCAGTTACAGCTGGCTGGTGGATATCGACGAACTGCCTGCTCTCCCATGGCCGCTGCGCTTGTTCGCCGGATTCCAGGTCCGGGATCATCTCGGCGACCCCGATGCGACCCTGCGTGAGAACATCACCACCTACCTCGCGGGCGAGGGCATCGAACTGGATGGCGGCCGCATCCTGATGCTCACCAATGCCCGGGTGCTGGGCTATGTGTTCAACCCGCTCACCGTGTACTGGTGTCACGACGGCACCGGCGCGCTGCGCTGCGTGGTCGCGGAGGTGCACAACACCTACGGCGGCAGGCATCGCTACCTGGTACCGGACGCGAATGCCGTGGTCGGCAAAGAGTTCTACGTATCGCCGTTCAATCCGGTCGCCGGTCGTTACCGGTTGCGCCTGCCCGTGCCCGATACCCGGCTGCGGCTGGCGATCGTACTCGAGGAACCGGACGGCGTCACCCGATTCGCCGCCACCGTCCACGGGCAGGTGCACCCCGCGCAAGCGCGCACCCTGCTCCGCGTCCTGTGCGCGCACCCGCTCGAGACCTGGCGGATCGCCGCCCTCATCCGCTGGCAGGGCGTCCGTTTGCGCGCTCGCGGCCTGCCGATCTTCCCCCGCACCCGGTCCCTGTCCCAGGAGGCTCTGTCATGACCACCATTTCGTGCGCGGCCGATACCGCGCCCCGCGCCACGGCCGATCCCGCGCCGCCCACCCCGCCCGACCGGCAGTCAGCGCAATGGCCCGTACCGCGTGGTGTGCGCGCCGCTGTCGGCCGCCCCGTGGTCATGGCGCTGTTCGAGCGTGCGGTGCAACGGCTTCCGCTCCGCGTCGAGTTGCCCGGCGGCAGCTGGATCGGTGGCGGCGTCCATGATCCGGCGGCTCCGCACATGGTGTTGCACGACCCGGACGCGTTCGCGGCCCGGATCGCCGTCAGCGGCCTCATCGGCTTCGGCGAGTCCTACATGCTCGGCGAATGGTCCGCCCCGGACCCGGCCGCCGCGCTCACCGTGCTGGCCACCGATCTCGGCCGGTTGATTCCCGTTCCGCTGCAAGTCTTCCGGTCGCTACTGCTACCTGGCCAGCCGCGCCGGACCCGCGCCACTCCGGATGGTGCGCGCGGCAACGCGGCCTATCACTACGACCTGTCCAACGACTTCTTCGCGCTGTTCCTGGACGAAACCATGACCTACTCCGCCGCCCTGTTCGACCGGCTCGAACCGGCGCCGGTCTGGGACGATCTGGCGCGAGCCCAGCGCAACAAGGTCGATCGCCTGCTCGACGGCGCGGCGGTCGGCCAGGGCAGCACCGTGCTCGAAATCGGCACCGGCTGGGGCGAACTCGCCATCCGGGCGGCCCAGCGCGGAGCGACCGTCCGCTCCATCACGCTCTCCGCGCAGCAGCAGCGGCTGGCCCGCGAGCGCGTGGCCGCGGCGGGCGTCGCCGATCGGGTGACCATCGATCTGCTCGACTATCGCGATGTCGAGGGGCGATACGACGCGGTCGTCTCGGTGGAGATGATCGAAGCCGTCGGCTACAGCTACCTGCCGAGCTACCTCACCACCCTCGAACGAGTGCTCGCACCGGGCGGGCGGATCGCGCTACAGGCCATCACCATGCCGCACGACCGGATGCGTGCCAGCCGCAACACCCACACCTGGGTGCAGAAGTACATCTTCCCGGGCGGCTTCCTGCCATCGGAAACGCTGCTGCGGCAACTGCTTTCCCGGCACACCGGGCTCGAGATCGCCGACCGGCTGTCGCTCGGCCACCATTACGCGCACACGCTGCGCCTGTGGGAAGAGCGCTTCGCTTCCGCCGAACGGGAAGTCGGCGCCCTCGGTTTCGACGAGATCTTCCGGCGCATGTGGCGGCTGTATCTCACCTATTCCGAGGCCGGATTCCGGGCGGGATATCTCGATGCGCTGCAACTGGTCCTGCATCACCGGGACAGCCGCCCCGAGCGCACCGGGACGGCGGTGACGCGATGAATCCCTCCGTTCCGTTGCGCGCACTGGGCGTCGCGACCGCCGCGTACGGTGCGGCGGTCGCCGTCCGGCCCGAAATCCTGCTACGCCCGGCGGGATTGGGCATCGGCGCCGAGCCGGAGCTCCGGGCGCTCGCCCGCATGGTCGCGCTCCGCGATCTCGCCTCCGGCCTGGCGCTGGCCGTGGCCCGCAACCGCAGGGCGCGTACTGCCGCGGTCGCCGTGCGCATCGCCTCCGATGCCGCCGACACCGCGGTGTTCGCCCACGCCCTCGCGGGCCGCGCCGAACGCCCGAAAGCCCTTGCTGTCACCACGATCTGGGGCCTGCTGTCCGCGGCGGCCGCGGTGTACGAGTATCAGGGCGGATCCTATGGGGGAGGCCGTGCGGCGGCGGGTGTTCGGCGACCATGACGGCCGCGGAACGGGGACCGGACACCGTCACGGAATTCACCGTCGGCACCGCCGCGCGGCGGCTGGGCATCCCGGTCGCCACCCTGCGCAGCTGGAATCAGCGCTACGGTCTCGGGCCCCAGCAACACCTCCCGGGCCGCCACCGCTACTACACGCTCGCCGATCTGGCCGTCCTGGCCCGGATGGTCGACCTGGTCCGCGCCGGCGCCACCCCCGCCAGCGCGGCGCAGGCGGCTCGCGTACTGCTCACTCCCGCACCGGAACCCGGCGCGCTCGGACCCGTGCTCGCGGCCACCGAACGCATGGACGTGACCAGGCTGCTCGACCTGCTCTCCGCCCACCTCACCCACCACGGCGTCACCGCTACCTGGAACACCCTGTGCCGTCCGGCCTTCGCACACATAGTCACTCGCCAGGACGCCGGCGAGGGCTATATCGACGTCGAACACCTCCTGTCCTGGGCATTGACCACCAGCCTGCACCGCTGCGTCCCCCGCCTGGCCGAACCCGCGGGCGCCCGCGGGCTCGTACTCGCCTGCGCTCCCGGCGAACGTCACGTCCTGCCCCTGGAGGTCCTGCGTGCCGCGCTCGCCGAACAAGGCCGCGCCGCACTGCTACTCGGCGCAGATGTCCCCGCCACCGCTCTCGCGCAATCGCTTTCGCGCCGCGGTGCCCACGCCGGGGTGGTGCTGTGGTCACAAACCCCCGCCACGGCGCACCCGGAGGCCGCCACCGCCGCCGGCCCCGGCCCCGTCTGGCTCGCCGGCCCCGGCTGGAACCACTCACACGTCGCCTCCGGGCGGCAGTTGCTCAGCTCCCTGGAGGAGGCGGTAACCGCGCTGACGGGCCCTGCATGACTGCTCGCCCGAACCCGTTGCTGCGCACGAGCAGTCGCCGCACCCGGAGCTTGCCGGGCCCGCATTCTTGTTGTGTCCGGACGGTCGCCGCTACCCCGCGTCGGCTCCGGACGGCCGCCGCTACTCCGCGTCGGCTCCGGCGAGCTGTTCGATCGCGTCGGTGAGCGAGGCAATCGGCACCACCGCCGCGGGCAGAATCAGACTGTCCCAGCCCGGACCGCCCACGAACACCCGGGCACCGGCATCCAGGCACGCGCGGATCGCCGAGGTCAGCGCGGTCGATTCCTGCTGTGACCACAGCATGACGGTCGCCGGAGCCGGGATACGGGCCAGAGTGTCGGCGAGGGCGTCGCCGGGCACATTCGGCCCGAGCATGCGCGCTCCCACCCCGCGCTCGGCCAGCGCCGCCCGCAACACCTCCAGCGGCAGCGAATGGGTTTCCCCGCTGGTGCAGGCCAGCACCAGGGCGCCGCTGCTCGCCACCGGCGGCACCCCGCGATGCAGCACCGCGGTGATGCACCACGACAACAGATGCTCGACATCGACGCACCCCTCGCCGTCGAGCTGCCGCGCCACCACCTCGGCGAAAGCCGGGCGGCACAGCCGATCCCACGTCTCCACCACCCCGTAGGTGTGCAGATGCTTCTCCAGCAGCTCGCACACCACCGCGGTATCGAGCGTGAACGCCGCCGCCAGCAACGCATCCCGATCCCCGAACGACAAGGCCGGCCCCCGAGCCGCCACCGCCGCCCCCGCCGGCGTCGATCCCGCCCGAATCAGCTCGGTCATCCGCTCCAGCACCATCACATCGGCCTCGCTGTAGAGCCGATGCCGCCCCGGCCGATCCTGCCGGGGCCCGATCCCGTACCGCCGATTCCAGCTGCGCAGCGTCGCCGTCGGAATGCCGAGCCGCTCGGCCACGGTGCGGACCGAGTAGCCGGCCTGATCCGGAGCGGGCGTCGAACGGGAGGACATGACCTGATTGTGCCTGTTTCGCTTTCGAAGTCCGGCGTCACCCGCACGGGGCGCGTCGCGGGCGTCAATGCGTGAGGACGATCTTGACGAGGACGACCGAGGTGGCGGCGGCGGTCAGCAGCAGGGCCGCGATGAGGGTGGAGCGGCCGGGACGGGTGCCCTCGAGGCGTTCGATGACGAGGACGATGCCGCCGATGCGGACCAGCATGACGGCTTCGGCGGCGATCTGGGCGGTGCGCGGGGTGAGCCAGCCGAATGCGGCGGAGGCGAGGATGGCGCAGGGGAGGAGGGCGGAGGTGAGGATGGGGACGGCGTCGCGGAGGGTGGTGAGGCGGTCCCGGCGATCGGGGGTTCGGTTGTCGCGCACGGAGTGTCCGACGGCTTCGGCGAAGGTGTGGGCGATGAAGGTCGAGACCGCGGCGCCCAGGACGATGAGGATGCCGACGTGTTCCGCGGTGGTGGTCACCGGAATCAGGGCGGCGAGGATGAGGATGTTGCCGTAGACGTAGGCGCTGATGCGACTGGCCGCGTTCGCTCGATCCAGTGGGGTGCGACGGGGGAAGAGCGGGCCGTGCAGGATGCGGGTGGGTGAGGTCAACGATCCGCCGATGAGTTGTCTGAATAGTTGCCAATTCCTGTGAATGCTCTCCTTTTCGGTAAGTCGAGCCATCATCCATTTCGGATGAAGTGAGTCTTCGGTCGCTTCGATTACTGATGAACCGCCTTGTGGATGGGCGATTTGCGCGGTTTCCGACTGTGTCGGCAATGAGAGTGCTTCACTGATAGCTGGTGTTGCCCAATGATCGCCAGGGAGGGCGTCGAGGCTGCGGGGGACGCGGAGGTGCACGATGCGCGGTCGTGTCCTGAGTGTCATCGGTGTGATCGGCGCACTGGTGGCGGTACTGACAATCGCCGGTACCGGCCAGGTCCGGGCGCGCGGCGGCGTCGTCCTCGGCGGCGGCTCCGGCATCGCGATCGGCGAGGACGATCCGGCCGGCCTGTGGCTGTGCACCCTGACCGCCGTCGGCTACGACCGCGCGGGCCGCCCGGTCGGCATCACCGCCGGGCACTGCGGCGACCCCGGCGACCGCATCCGCGCCGAGACCGCCTTGGGCGCGGGCGAGGTCGGCCGCATCGCCGACACCGACTACTACTGGGACTGGGCGGTCATCGAATTCGACCCGGCCAAGGTGAATCTCGTCCGCGCCGTCGGCCCCGCCGTCATCGCCGGTGTCGGCGCCCGCCCGGGCGTCCTGCAAACGGTCTGCAAGAACGGCCGCACCACCGGTTTCTCCTGCGGCCCGGTCTGGGAGAACCTGAGCGGCGGCTTCTCCAGCCACGTCTGCGCCGACTACGGCGACTCCGGCTCCCCGGTCCTGGTGGGCGACCGCCTGGTCGGCATGATCGTCTCCGGCGACCCGTACATCCTCGGCAGCGTCACCGCCGGCCTGCCCTCCTGCACCAACCCCGTCAACCCGGTCCACGAACCCGATATGGCCACCGATATCAACGTGGTGCTCGGAGAAATCAACGCGCGCAACGGCATCGGCGCGGGCTTCCGGCCCGCCTAGATCCCGCGCCGCGGATAGGGCTCGATATCGCGCAGCCGCTCGCGGTGGATGCGCTGGAGTTCGCCCGCGCGATTGAGAAAGGTCGCGATGAGTTCGAGCTCGGCGGGGTCGTACCAGTTGAGCATCATCTTGTAGCCCTCGTCGACCAGGGCCGAGATGAGTTCGTGAACGCGGCGGGCGGCCAGGTCGGTGGCGACGACGATGACGCGGCGGCGGTCGGTGGGATGCAGGGCGCGGGTGATGTAGCCCTGTTTCTCCAGCCGGTTGAGCAGGATGGTGGCGCCCGCGGGCGTGAGGTTCAGCCGTTCGGCGAGCGTGCCGGGCGTGGTGGACTGGTCGTCGCCGAGCAGCACGATTTCCAGTGCGCGCCTGTCGGTTTCGTTCACTCCCAGTAACCGGATGATTTCGCGGGCGAGATCTTCGAGGGTGCCGTGGTAGAACTCCAAGGCTCGTTTGAGTTCGACGGCGATCCGATCGGGTTCGGTTGACATCGGACGCATGGGCTCCCAACCTCGAACGCTTGAAACATGAAACCTCGCAATGGATCTCGCCTGCGATGCGTGGGCGATAGGATAGTCTGCACCCACGATCCCGGACTGGGCCGGCGGCAACGGCCCAGTCCGGGATCGTTTTGTGCGCCGGTGCTAGACGACGTTGGTGGTGGTCAGGGTCGGGGACGGATTCGGGTAGCAGGCGGTCGCCACATTGCCCACGAACGCCACCTTGGTCGTCATGGTCATGCCCGGGCTGGCGTAGCTGGTGCCCGCGTACTTGGTGGTGATGGGCGTGCCCGCCGCACCGGCCGTGACATTGATGGTGACCGCGGGCGGCGTGAAGCTGCTGCCGCCGGCGATCGGACCCGGCACGGTGAGCGTGATGTTCCCGCCCGCCGTGCTCACGGTCCCGGCCACGGTGCCGCCGGAAACGCTGGCGGACACCACCGTCGAATTGGTCGGCGCGGGCCAGGTCATCTTCAGATTGCTGATGTTCTGTACCGTGAACCCGGAAGCCGAACTGGGCACCGAGGACGCGCCCGGCGTGAGGGTGATGGCCACCGCGGAGCCGGCGGCCGCCGAACTGGGCGCGGTCCCGTCCACCGAGGTGCTCATGCTCGAGGTCTGGCCGATGCCGAAGATGGTGCCCTGGCAACTCCAGTTCATGCTGACGCCCGCGGCATTCGCGGGAGCGGCCAGCGCGAATACGGTGGCAAGGGCCATCGGGGCGACGACACCGACACGTACCAGCCCGGAAGCGATCGATCGCATAACTATCTCCAATATGTGAAGCAACGGTGCGACCCGTAATGCCGTGCCGCACCGCGAGGGGTCTAAAATGTAACCTGTTCACATCTGGCCGTGGGCTGAAATCGAAAAGAAAGACGCAGGTCATCATGCCTGCTACCGGGCAGTTCGGTATGTATTTATCCGCAATTAAATATTCAGCCTGGAAAGTTAATTACGCAAAGACCTTCCGTTGAATGGATGGAATCGCGCGTACTCGATTCCGTCATTGAAAATGCAAATTCACCGCGATCTCACGGGCGACGCGATGACCCGATTCGGCCGCGCCGTCCATGTAACCGGCCCAGCGGGTGGCGGTCTCGGTGCCCGCCCAGTGCAGCGGGCCGATCGGGGCGCGCAGGGCGGGCCCGAAGCGGGTGAGGGTGCCGGGAGCGGTGAAGGCGCCGTAGCAGCCGCGGCTGTATTCCTCTTCGGCCCAATCGCGTTCGATGAAGGCGACGGGGTTGCGGGCCTGGGGGCCGAAGTAACCGGTGAGGTCTTCGATCACCTGGGCGCGGCGGTCGGCGGAGCTCAGGCGTGCGCCCAGGTCGGCGTGGCGGCCTTCGAAGAAGCCGACCAGGACGCCGGGGGAGTGGTCGGGGAGGGTGTTGTCGAAGACGGTGCCGAGGGCGCGTTTGTCGCTGTTGGCCTGGCCGCTGAAACCGGTTCGGCGCCAGAAGGGTTCGTCGTAGACGACATTGAATTTGATGACCCGGCCCATGGGCATGCGCTGGACGAGCTGGTCGCGGTCGCCGGGCAGGCCGGGCGTGTAGTGGATGCGTGCCGCCAGGGGCGGTGGGACGGCGATGACGGCACGGCGGGCGCGAACGGTGGTGGATCCGGCGGTGACGCGCACACCCGCTGGGTCCCAGTCGATTTCGGTGACGGGCGCGTTCGGGACGACGCGATCCCCCAGGTCTTCGGCCAGGCGTAGCGCGATGGTCTGGGAACCGCCGGCGATGCGATCCTGCTGCGCGCCGCCGGTGGTGTTGATGAGCGCGTCGATCCCGCCCGCGGCATTGATGTAGAAGGCGGCCCACAGCAGGGAAAGGTCTTCCGGCTCGGCGGAGAAGACGGCTTCGGTGATCACTCGCAGGAATCCGCGCCCGCCGGTGGTGCGCCCGGCGCGTTGCAGCCAGGTGGCGACGGTCTGTGAATCCCATTCCGTTGCTCGCGCTGCCTGCCACGGCGCGTCCACCGGAACCTGACGGGCCAGGCGATCCAATCGCCATTGCAACTGCGCGATATCGGCCAGCGCCAAGGGGTTCAGTTTCGGAATACGCCCGACGTATTCCGAACGCCCGCCGCCGATTTCGGCGATATGGCGGCCCTCGTCATAAGTGGGAAACGTCTTCAGCCCGAGCTCATCGATCAGATCGAGAATCCGATCCTGTCCCGGCCCGACCCACTGCCCGCCCACCTCGATGGCCGCGCCGCCGGGCAACTCCTCATTCAACAGCCGCCCGCCCACCCGGTCCCGCGCTTCGAGAACGAGCACCTCGGCTCCGTTCCGCACCAGATCACGCGCGGCGACGAGCCCCGCGATCCCCGCACCGACGACCACGACGTCCACCGTTCGTTCCATGGAACCCAACCTTCATACAGCGTGTATCTGACATACAGACTGTATGTGATATTCATTCTGTATGGAATCCTTTCGCGGAAAGTACGCGGAGAACACCAGGCAGGCGCTGCTGGAGACGGCAGCCCGCCTGTTCGCCGAACGCGATTACGCGGACCTGTCCGCCGAAGAACTGGTCCGGGCCGCCGGCCTGACCCGGGGCGCGCTCTACCACCACTTCGAGGGCAAGCGCGGACTGTTCGACGCGGTCGTGGACGACCTGGAGAACCGTGCGGCGCAACGCATCCGCGCCGCCATCGACTCGGTCTCCGCACCTTTCGAACGCGTCGACCGCGGCGTGGCCGAGTTCCTGGACGTCTGCGCCGAACCCGACTACCGCCATATCGTCCTGCTGCAGGGCCCGATCGGCCTGGGCTGGCAGCGCTGGCGTGAACTCGACCAGCGTCACCTCGGCGGCCTGATCGTCGAAGCGGTACGAAACCTGTTGCAGGCGCGCCTGATTCGACCCCACCCCGCCGAACTCGTCGCGGGCGCGTTCTACGGCGCACTCACCGAACTCGCCCTGCTCATCACCGAGAACGACGATCCGGAACAGACCCGCGCCCGAGCCGAAAGTCTCGTGCACGACCTCCTCGGCGGATTGGCCGTCGAGCAAAAGTGAGTCGATCTCTCGTACTGCTCGCCGCGTACTCGCCTGCCGACGGTCCGCGCGCCGATATTCCCAGGTAAACGGGCCGCACCCGGGCGCAGGCGGGGAATGGCCGGAAGCGAGTAGAAGGTGAGTGAACGACCAACTTAGAGTTCGTACTCCACCGATTGGTGCGATGAATCGGAAGGAGTCGACGATGACGACCGACGGAGCACTGCGAGTCGGCCTGACCGTCTCCGGCAGGCCGATGTCCACGCCGCTGCAGGATGTGCGGGGATTGTCCCGGCAGCTGGTGGGGCATTTCGTCGACAAGGTCATCCCGTGCGGGACCCTGCCCGGCGATGTGATCTCCGGGGACGTCACGGCGGTCACCCGGGTCTGCCTGGAACTGGCCGTGGGCATGCTGGACGGGCGGGACCTGCCGGAGAAGACGGGGCGGCTGGCCGAGGCGGCGGCGGGCTGGGCGCGTGAGGGCGTGCCCATCGACACCGTGCTGCATTCGATTCACGAGGGGTTCAAGATCGGCCTGGACCGGGTGGTGTCGGATGCGACCATGCGGGACTACGACAGTCTCATCGGCGGCGCGAAACTCGTGGTGACGCTGCTGGACACGATCAATGCCACCGTCGCGCGCGCCTATGTGCGCGAGTTCAAGGCGGTGGTGGGGGAGCATCACACCGCCGTGCACACGCTTACTTCGGCGCTGCTGGGCGGACATTCGACCTCCACCATGGCGCGCGAGTGCGGAATCGATATCGCCGCCGAATACGCCGTGCTGGCGATGGCTATCCCGGAGCATCCGGACGAACGGCATCCACGGCTGGACGGGAAGGTGGTGGCGCGCCGGAAGCTACGGCGGGTGCAGGCCGAATTGGCCACCCGCTGCGGCGAATCCGCGCTGGCGCTGCTGAGCGTGGACGGCGGCACCATGCTGGTGCCGACCGCCGTGGTGGCCGATGGCGAACTGGACGCGCTGCTGGCGCGGCTGTCGGAGGCGGCTCGGGTGCCGATCACGGCCGCGGTGGTGATCGCGCCGCCGGACGCCGTGCCGGATGCGGCCGATCGCGCCCACGAACTCCTGGATATGGTGCAGCGGCTGGAATGCGTTGCCGGACTGTACCGATTCGCGGATATGGCCCTGGAATACCAGCTCACCCGGCCGGGTCCGGGGCGGGAAACGCTGGGCGCGCTACTGGAACCGCTCGACGGGCATCCGGAGCTGTTGCAGACCCTGCAAACCCATATCGGCAATAACCTGAACCGGCAGCGGACCGCACGGCTCATGCATATCCACACCAATACCGTGGACTACCGGCTGAAGAAGATCGGCCAGCTCACCGGATTCGATCCGACGGTAATTACCGGATTGTGGCAGCTGCGTTCGGCGCTCATCGCCCGCACCTTCAGCGAACGCCGCGATCCGGCCTGAAATACGGGAATACTCACCTTGATTCGGCCGGCTGCGGAAGCGGTGCGAAAGCGACTTCGGCGCTGGCATAGCCGAACAATTTGCGGCCCTGCGACCGGGCGTCGACGGCGACGGTCGCGGTCCGCGCGGCCCGATCGCAGGCGAGAATGCGCCCCCGGAACTCGATTTCGGCCGCCGTGCTGTGCGGCACCGCCAGATAGTGCACCTGGTGGGCGAATTCGGCCCGGTACTTGGTGACCGCGGCCGGATCCTGGGTCCAGGAGGTGACGTAACCGGCGGCCAGCGCCAGGATCAGCATGCCCGGCGCGATCAGGGTGGGCCGATCGCCGGGATGATCCCGGCCGGGCCGGCCCTCGGACAGCGAATCACCCACGACGCGGGCGTAATCGGTGAGGTCCCGGGTGCTCACGGTGGCCCGTGCCAGGGGTAGTTCGGCCCCTTCGACCAGCGGGTTCACCTCCGGCCGCGGATACGGTCGCCGAAGGCGGCGCACCACTCCGGCCGGCAGCCCGGGCCCGGCGGGACCGACCGGTGCGTTCACCGGCGGCGCCCCGGTACTGGCCAGCAGCGCCGTGGACACCGTCTGCACCGGCGTCCCGTGCCGATCACTGAGCACCCCGGTCACGGTGATGACATCGAAAGTCCGGAACTGCCGGAACGATTCGAAGGAGATATCGCAGGTCAGCTCGTCACCGGCGAGCAGCGGCCGCCCGATATCGAGGGTCTGGTCCACATGCACCACCCGATCCACCCGGTACCCGGTGATCAGCCGGTCCAGAATCTCGCGCCGCGCCCGCTGCCACACCAGCGCCGCGAAGGTCGGCGGCGCGATCACCGCGTCGTACCCCAGCCGGGCCGCGGCCGCCTCCTCCCAATGCGCCGGATGGAATGCCTGCACCGCGCGGGCGAATTCACGAATGCCCGCGCGCTCCACCCGGAACGGCCGCGCGCATCGATAGCGGTGACCGATCAGCGCCTGCGCCTGATCCGCGCCCAGGATTCCATTGACCATGGTGATTCCTCTCGAAAGCTACGGCGCCGCTGGGACGACGGGGGCGGTCCAGCAGCGGCGCCTGAAATCGATAATTCAACAGCCGGCGGCGAGTGCGGCGAAATGGGCGCGATCTCTGGATATTTCACCGTGATCCGGGGCCGGGATTTGTGAATCGTGTTCCTGGACTTCGAGTTGTCACGTTTCACCGAGCGCGCCGCGGCCGTTGGTGAGGTCCTCCAGAGATCGATATCGGCGCCGATTCCGCCGTCGCGCCCGGCCTAGCGTGAGCGCGGATTCGCACCAGCGAAAGGAATCACGCAATGAGAAGAAGTACCCGCCGCGCGGCGGTACGGGCCGCCGTCCTGGCCGGGGCGTCCCTGCTGGCGTTCGGCTGCGTCGGCGTCGGCGCGGACGCGGCGCCCGGATCCGCTCCTACCGAACAGCAATTGGCCGAATACATCGCCGCCGGCACCGGTTCGGCCTGCACCTCCGGCAGCGGCGCCGGATCCGGCAATGGTTCGGGCGACTGCTACGGCGGTTCCGGTTCCAGCTCCGGTTCCTCGGGCGGCCGCGCCACCGACACCAAGGGTTACGGACCGGTCATGACCTCGTGGGTGGCGGCCTTCGGCTACGGCCTGGCGAACCCGGATGCCACACCGCCCGGCGCGAACGACTGGAACTGCAAGCCGACCGCCGAACATCCGCGCCCGGTGGTGCTGGTGCACGGCACCTGGATGAACGCCTACAACGGTTTCGCCTATATGGGCCAGCCCATCAAGGACGCCGGGTTCTGCACCTTCACCCTCAACTACGGGCGCTCGGACCTGATCCAGGGCGGCGGCCTGGGATCGATCCTGCCCGGCACCATGGGCACCGGGTACATCCAGGATTCGGCGAAACAGTTGTCCGCCTTCGTGGATCGCGTGCTCGCCGCCACCGGCTCCACCCAGGTCGATATCGTGGCGCACTCGCAGGGCGGGCCCATGTCGGGCTGGTACACCAAGTTCGAGGGCGGGGCGGCCAAGGTGCACAACATGATCACCTTCGGGGCCACCAATCACGGCACCTCGCTCGACGGGATCGGCGCGCTCGGGCGGGCCATCAACAATCTCGGCATCGACGTGCTCGGGCTGGTCGAGATCTTCGTGGGGCACGCGGGCATTCAGCAGACCATCGGCTCGGATTTCGTCAACGAGCTCAATGCCAAGGGCGACACCGTCCCCGGCATCGACTACACGATTGTCGGCACCCGCTACGACGAGGTCACCAATCCGGTCGACCTGACCTTCCTGAAAGCGGGCCCGGGCGCGCACGTGACCAACATCCTGCTGCAGGACGGGTGCGAACAGGACGTCTCCGACCACCTCACCATGATGTATTCGCCGCGGGCGCTGTCCATCGCGCTGCGGGCCCTCGATCCGGTGAAATACTCGCAGCTGCAATGCAATTTCAATCCCTGGCTGGTGGGCGGCGGCGGTTCGCTCTAGTTCGCCGCGCGGGCCTCGGCCTCGATCCAGGCGCTGATCATCTGGGCGGTCGTCTCGATGGCTTCCTGCCGTTCCTGGCTGCCGACCTCGAGCGCCGAGGCCCGCAGCACGCTCGCGAACCCGGTATTGACCAGCACGAAGGTCATCACGTCGTAGCGGTGATCGTTGCCGGGGCCCAGCATCTGGATGAGCAGCACCTTCACCAGCAGCCGCAGCCGCGGTTCGAACTCGGGCAGGCCGCTGCTGTAGAACTGCACGCCCGCCACCAGCGCCCGCACCAGTTTCGCGTTGGCGACGAGTTCGGTGGTGAACACCTCCAGCAGTTCGATGATGATCTGCCGGGTCGGGGGCATCGACGCGGTCCCGGAGTACCGGGACAGGCCCGAAACCCAATGCGTGAAGTCACGTTCCATGTTCGCGAGCATGCGGCCCAGCAGTTCGTCGACGATGACGCCGCGATCGGAGAAGTACCGGTACAGGGTGCCGATGCTGACCTCGGCTTCGGCGGCGATCCGATTGGTGGAGGTGCCGGCAATGCCGCGCTCCCCGAACAGGCGGGCGGCGGTGTCGAGGATGTGTTCCCGGGTCGCTTTCGACCGATCCTGAATGGGGCGGCGACGCGGGCGGACGGATTTCGACGGCACCACAGCCTCCTTGCCGTGAGAAATGAGCGATGCTCATTTTAGCCGTGACGGGCGTCACGTGTGCGGTATCTTGTTGCGCGACAAGATCGCAGGAGGTGCCCATGGCGGGGCGAGTTCCCGAGGGCCGCGTGGTGCGCGGCGCGCGATTGGGCCGCTTGGCCGCCGGGCAGGCGGTGCGCGGGGCCGGGGCCCGCCTGGCCATGATCGGGCGCACCGAGGAGGCGCGGCGCCGGCTCGCCCAGCGGTCGGCCATGCAGGCGGCGCAACAGCTGGTGGCGGTGCTGGGGAGCATGAAGGGCGCGGCCATGAAGCTCGGGCAGATGCTGTCCGTGCTGGATCTGGATCTGGTGCCCGAGGAGCATCGCGCCATGTTCCGCGAGAAGCTCGCTGAGCTCCGCGATCGGGCGCCGGCGGTGGAGTTCGCGGATATGCGGCGGGTGATCGAAGCCGATCTGGGGCCGCTGGCACGGGTTTTCGCCGATTTCGACGAGATGCCGGTGGCGGCGGCCTCCATCGGCCAGGTGTATCGGGCGCGATTGCGGGACGGCCGGATGGTCGCGGTCAAGGTGAAGTATCCGGGCGTGGACGCGGCCGTGCACGCCGATATGCGGAATCTGGAGATGCTGAGCGGACTGCTGCGCGCGTTCCTGCCCAGTGCCGGTGACCATTCCGTGCTGGCGGAGATCTCCCGCAATATCGGCGGCGAGCTCGACTATCTCGGGGAGGCCGCCACCCAGCACCGGATAGCGGCGCGCTATCGCGGCCACCCGTTCCTCACCGTGCCCGGCAGCGTGCTCGAACACTGCGCACCGCACGTACTGGTCACCGACTACGTCGACGGCCGCCCCTTCGACGACATCCGCTCCCTGCCCGCCGCCGACCGCGACCGTATCGGCGAGATCATCTACCGCTTCTACATCACCCCGCTGTTCACCCATTACGAATTCTGCGGCGACCCGCACCCCGGCAATATCCTGCTCGCCGCCGACGGCCGAGTGGCTTTCGTCGACTTCGGCCTCTACAACCACATGGCCCCCGCCGACGTCGAATTCGAACGCACCGGACTGCGCACCGCCTGCGAACTCCGCGCCGACGACCTGCACCGGCACTGGGCTGCCCGCGGCATCCTCGACCCCGTCGCCGACGTCACCCCCCAGGACTGCCTCGACTACGTCTGGGCCGCAACGGGCTGGCATTTCCTCGACGAACCCCTCACCATCACACCCGAACTGGCCACCGCCGCCGTCATCATGGCCGTAGACCCCCGCACCACCGAATTCCGCGGCCTCCGCAGCCAACTCCTCCCACCCGAACACGTCTTCTCCCGCCGCGCCGACCTCCTCACCTTCGCCACCCTCGGCCAACTCCACACCACCGCCAACTGGCATCACCTGGCCCGCGAATGGCTCTACCACGAACCACCGGTGACCGAAATCGGCTGTGCGACAGCGGAATGGGAGGCCGGCACTCAGGCGCGCGGCAAAGTGGCGCCCAAGGCGGCGACGACCAGCTGAGATCGGGTGGCTTGGACGGTGACTTCGTAGACCGGTTTTCCGGCTAGCTGGGTATTGACGAAGTCGAGGAGCTCCGGATCGGCGTCGGCTGCGCGCACATCCAGTGCACCTTCGAGTTCACGGGGATTGTCGTCCAGTCCGGCCGCGCGCGGGAGTAGTCGCAGGCCGTCGGTGGTGTAGAGCTCGATGGCGTAGGCGCGGCCGGATGGTGCGGTGAGGGTGGCGGGGTGTTTGGTTTGGGCCCAGTCGAAGTCGTCGAATCGGAGGTTCCAGCCGGCCGGTAGCGCGCCTTGGAAGGTCATGCCGGTCGGGGCCACCAGCGTCTGCGTGGATCGGTCGTTCGCCGAGTTCGCGATGGGGGCGCCGGTGAGCGGTTGGTCGTCGGCGGTGAATTCCCAGTTCGTGGCGCGAAGATCCTTGTGCCAGTATCCCGTTCGGCCGTCCCGGCGGCCTTCGACCCGCAGTTCCCGATTCTCCGCGGTATCGCCGGAGACATGAATCGAGATGCGCGAGGTGATTTCGCCGGGGATCTTGGGCTGCCGCTGCCAGTCCTCGGCGGGCAGCGAGATGGCGGCGTAGGCCGGATTCACCCGTTCGGTCAGCTGATCCGGAGCCGACGGCAACGGCCCCTGGTCCTGCCAGGTGTAGCGGCCCGGAATGTGGTTGGACCCCGCCATATCCAAGTCGTATTTGCGCGTGAACATGTCCCCGTAGCGATTCATCACGAACGTCACCGAACCCGATACCGACAATGCCTCGGACACGAACCGCCCACCCATCGGCCCGCCGATCTCATAGCTCAAATCGGCCGGCAGCCACGGATCCTGATAGGTGATCCGAGACCCGTCCTGCGACAACGCCACCAATTCGACCAGCCCGGCCGTAGTCGGATGCGTATACCCCTTCGCATCCTCGAAACTCTTCGACATCCGATGACTGATCGCCCACCGGCTCGAAGCGATCGGCCCATCCCCGATCCCCGGCACCTGCTCACCCGGCCACAACCAGATCGGCCCACCATAGGAATAGGTCCAATTCCACAGCAGCGGCCCCGACAGCAAATTGTCCATCGAATACACCCAGCCATTGCGATCCGCCGCGACCAGCATGTTCCCGTCCACCGACACCGCGGCGATCTGCCCGTTCAAGCATTCGGGCGTAGGCACCTGCCGCCACACCCCACCGGATGACCGTGGCCGCGCGTACAACACCCCATCGCGCAGCACCACCTCGGCGAAATCGTTGAACCCCTGCGTGTTGTCGCGCAATTCGATACTCGCCGGGAAACTCACCTGCGCGGGCGCGGCCGGCAGCTCATTGAACTCCGAAACGCCCTTGATACTCGGCAGTGGCAGCAGCAGCCCCGGCAGGGGTGGCAGTACCTGCAACGTGCTGATGGCGGGCACACAGCCCAGCGGCCGCGTCCCCGCGCCCGGATCCGCGTTCGCCACCACACCGCCACCCTGGATCGCCATCACCGCGCCGATCACGGCGGCCGACCGCCACACCGAGTACCAAGTCACCGAAAACGTCTCTCCCTCTGGCAAACGCAGCAAATTCGATCGCAACGTGGGCATTTCGAACAGCACCGTAACCCAGGAAGCGTCCCGAAAGACGCACCCCGGGCAGCGATTTACCGGTGGTGCCGCGCGAGAATTCATCTGCGTGTGATTCGCCGGTCAGCCGGGTCTGCCAGAGTTGACGTTCATGGTGAGTGGTGGACGGATGCTCGGGGCGGGTGCGGCGCTGGTGTCTGCGCTGTTGGTCGCCGGGTGCGGGAGCAGTGCTACATCGGGCGCGCCGCGGGCCTCCGAGGTGCATTTGTTCGGGCTGAACGATCTGCACGGGCATTTGCAGCCGCCCGAGGGGTCCAACGGCAAGGTCGGCACCGAGACTGCCGGTGGCGCGGGCTATCTCGCCGCGCATCTGGCGAAGTTGAAGGCGGAGCATCCGGACAGTGCGGTGCTGGCGGCGGGGGACATGGTGGGGGCCAGTCCGCTGGTGTCGGCGTTGTTTCATGACGAGCCGACGATCCGGTTCCTGAATTCGGTGGGGGTGGCGGCGTCTTCGGTGGGGAATCACGAATTCGACCATGGGGTGGCGGAATTGCGGCGGTTGCAGCAGGGTGGGTGTGCTTCGGACGGGTGCACGCCGGGTGAATCGTTCACGGGGGCGGCCTTTCCCTATTTGGCCGCCAATGTCACCGATAGCAACGGGCAGCTGCCGCTGGGGTTGAAGGCGTGGACGATGCTGACCGTGGGCGGGCACAAGATCGCCGCGATCGGGACGGTCACACCGGATACCGGGAATATCGTGCTGCCCGAGGGGATTCGGGGCTACACGTTCGGGGCCGAGGCGGATGCCGTCAACAAGTATGTGCCCGAGGCGAAGTCGGCTGGGGCGGAGGCCGTGGTCGTCATGGTCCATGACGGTGGCGCGCAGCGCACCCAGGGCGGGCCGGTCGACTACAACGGGTGTGCCGATATCACACCGAATGTGACCGCACTGGCCGAGCAGGTCGACGACGCGGTCAAGGTGATCCTGACCGCGCACAGCCATCAGGCCTACAACTGCACGATCGACGGCAAGGTGGTCACCCAGGCGGCCTCGTTCGGGCGGATCATCACCGATGTGACGCTGCGCTTCCACGACGGCAGCGTGGACGCCTCGGCCGTGAACCGCCTCGTCACCCGTGATATCGCGGCGGATACAGCCGCGACGCAACTGGTGGATTTCTATGCGGCACAGGCGAAGCCGCTCGCGGAACGGGTGGTCGGCAACGCTGCCGCGGCGCTGCCCGGCGAGGCCACTCCCGCCGGAGACTCCCCGATGGGTGATGTCATCGCCGATTCCATGCTCGCGGTGAACTCCTTCGGGCCGGTGGTGGCGGCGTTCATGAACCCGGGCGGGGTGCGCGCGGGTGTGGGCGCGGGCGCGATCACCTATCAGCAGCTCTACACCGCCCAGCCGTTCGGCAATACGATCGTCGCGCTCACCCTCACCGGCGACCAGATCCTGAAACTGCTGGAACAGCAATGGGATAACGTCAGCAAGACCGCGGTGCTCGCGCCCGCGGGCATCACCTACGCCTATTCCGCCGCCGCCCCGAAGGGGCAGAAGGTGATCGCCGGCAGCGTCCGGATCGGCGGGGCCGCACTGGATCCCGCCGCCGAATACCGGATCGCGACCAATAACTTCCTGTCCACCGGCGGTGACGGATTCAGCGTCTTCACCCAGGGCAAGAACGTCACCCCCGGCCCGCTCGACCTGGACGCCCTACAGTCCTACCTGGCCGCCCGCGGCACCGTCGACGCACCGGCGGGCCGGGTCGAACGCCGCTGACACACAGCGCCGTTCACTCCGGCAGCGGGCGGCGCAGGGCCGTGACCGCGATGCGGGCGACTTCGGCGATGGCGGCGTCCACCGCCGGGAGGATCGGGTCGGCACGCGCCGCCCGGGTGAAAACCGCTACGGCGACCGGGAATTCGCCGGGAAACTCCACCACCGCGACCTCGTTGCGAATGATGCCGATGGTGCCGGTCTTGCCCGCCACCGACACGTTGCTGTGCGGGAAACCGGCGGCGATGCGATGCTGCCAAACCTGCTGCCGCATCACCGATTTCGCGAACTCGGTGCGCTCGGGAGACAGTGCCGAACCGGTCCACAGCGCGTGCAGCAGCCTGGTCATCTCCTCCGGTGTGGTCGCGCTGGTGTAGGCCGGATCGTAGGCGGAAATAGTCCAGGCTTCGTCATTGTCGGCGAGCGCGGCGAAGGCTTCCGCGGTCGCGTGGGTGTCGGTGTCGCGGACCAGCGTGCGGTGCATGTCGGCGGTGCCGCCGATCACCCGGGTTTCGGTGAGGCCGAGGCCGGTGAGCAGGGAATCGATGGCGGGCAGCCCGATCTCGCCGAGCAGGATATCGGCGGCCGCGCTGTCGGAGACCGTCATCATGGAGGCGGCCAGATCACGCAGGCTCAAGGTGACGGGATCGCGCAGCGCGGCCAGCCCGGTCGGCCCGGGGGTGCAAGTGGTGGGGTCCACGGTGAGCCGGGTGGTGGGGTCCAGCCGCCCGCTGTCGATATCACGGCAGAACGCCAGGAACAGCGCGAGTTTGTAGACCGAGGCGGTGACCACGCGGGCGTGCCCGTCGACGCTGATCTCGGCGGGGGAGTCGTCGCAGCGGCGGGCGTGCAGCCATCCGGTGCAGCCGGCGTCGGCGAAGACGGCGCTGATATGTTGCGCCGCAGCGGAAATGGCGTCGCTTGAACCGGGATCGATGCGATCCGAGGCGGTGCGGCGGCGGGCATCGGTGTTCATCGGAGCCGCTCCCGGTACAGCCGGGCTTCGAGCGCCTCGGCGTGCGCTTCGGCACCCGGACGGCGAACGACCCGGACGCGCAGCGCGATCGCCTGCGGAGCCAGCCGGAGCCAGGTGACGCCCGGAGTCGTCGCGGGCGGCGTGGTGGTGAGCCCGAACGCCGCGCCCGAGGCCACGGCGGCGAACATCGATCGATCATCGGCGATCGGTGTGACGCGCGGATCCACACCGCGTTCCCGGAACAGATCGACGAGCGTGTCGAAGGCGGGCGGATTGGCCGCACGCGGGGAATGCGCGAACGCCAGTCCGGTCAGCAGGGGAAACGTGGGCCGTTCGGCGGCAGCGCTCGGATGATCCGCGGGCACGACCAGCCAGCGCGGCAGCTTGGTCACCGGACCCGCCTCCACCCCGTCGACCAGCGCGGGATGTTCGATCACCGCCAGATCGCACAGTCCCGCCCGCACCTCGCCGACCAGATCCACGGTCGAACCCATGGTGGTGGACACCGTCGCGCCCGGCCCGATCGCGGTCCGCAGCGCGCTCACACCCGCGGTGACCAGGGCATCGGACAACCCGCTCACCGCACCCCAGTGCACGGCGCCGCGCGCCTGCGCCAGCCGCTGGGCTTCGGCCAGCAGCTGCTGCGCGTCATCGACCAGCAGTCGGGCACGGGGGAGCAGGCGCACCCCGGCGGCGGTGAGCACCGCGCCCTGCCGGGTGCGATGCAGCAGCTCGACCCCCAAATGCTTTTCCAGCCTTTGGATTCCCTGCGACAGCGGCGGCTGGGTCATGTGCAGGGCGCCGGCGGCCCGGCCGAAATGTCCCTCGTCCGCCACGGAGACGAAATAGCGGAGATGGCGGATCAGGTCCATGAGGTCATTGAACCAGCATCGCCGCAGTAGCCTGCCCGCTCGGGTGCGCGAGGCCGGTATGAACGGGTCGGCACCGGGTGTGAACTGCGACGATATCCAGATCGACTCGCCCCCGCGACGGTCCGATATTGGCGATCTCCGCGTTGCCGATGGTGTGCTGCGGCGGTGACGTTCTCAACCGGCCCCCACCCGACCCGCCGCCATCGGTTCCTCGCCGCCGCTTTGACGGCCTGCGCCCTCACGGTCACCGCAGCATGCGGCACCGACTCCGGCAGCACCACCCCGACCACTTCGGCGAACCCCACCGCGACCACGGCTTTCGCCGACCTGGAGTCGAAACACGCTGCCCGGCTGGGTGTTTTCGCCATCGACACCGGGAACGGCCGCACCGTCGGCTACCGCGAGGGCGAACGCTTCCCGATGGCCTCCACCTTCAAGGGCCTGGCCTGCGGGGCGCTGCTGGACAAGCATCCCCTGTCCTCGGGCTACTTCGACCAGGTGATCCATTATCCCGCAACAGATCTGGTGGACTACTCGCCCGAAACCGAGAAGCACGTCGACACCGGCATGACCGTCGCCGAACTGTGCAAGGCCGCGATCACCCTGTCCGACAACACCGCTGGGAATCAGCTGCTGAAACTCCTGGACGGCCCCGCCGGTCTCACCGCCTACCTGCGCACCCTCGGCGATGCGACGTCGCGGCTGGACCGCTGGGAAACCGAGCTCAATACCGCCATCCCCGGCGACGAACGCGACACCACCGCACCCGGCGTGCTCGCCGCCGACTACCGCGCGCTCACCGTCGGCACCGAACTCCCCGAAGCCGAACGCGCACAACTGAAATCGTGGCTGGTCGCCAGCACCACCGGCGGTAATCGCATCCGTGCCGGGCTGCCCGCCGGCTGGACCGTCGGCAACAAGACCGGCAGCCCTGCCTACGGTTCGGCGCTCGATGTCGCCGTCGCCTGGCCGCCTAACCGTGCGCCGATCGTCATCGCGGTGCTCACCACCAAGTCCGAGCAGCAGGCCGAACCGGACAATGCCCTGGTCGCCGCCGCCGCGCGAACCGCGGTCGAATCGCTCGGCGTCACCGCGGCCGGATAGCCGGCGACGGCCGCGCACCAAACGGCGAAAGGCCGCGAGCCCGGGGGACTCGCGGCCTTTCCAGGCGCTCAGTGCGCGTCGGCCTTCTCGGCGTCCGCCTTCGGTAGCTCCTCCTCCAGCACCGCCTCACCACGCGCGACCATGCCCGCCTCATCCGACAGCTTCAGCTGGGGAATGAACAGCGCCAGCAGGAACGCCACCGCCACACCGGGAATCAGATACCAGAACCCCGGCACCAGCGCATCGACGTACGCGCCGACGATCGCATCGTGCAATTGCGTGGGCAGATGCTTCACCACCGACGGCACCAGCGCGGTCGGATCGACCCCCGAAGCCGCAGCCTCCTGCCAGTTGGCGCGGAAGGCATCGGTGAGGCCCTCGGTGAGCCGGTTGGTGAAGATGGAACCGAACACCGCGACGCCGATCGCGCCGCCCATCTCCCGGAAGTAGTTGTTGGCGCTGGTGGCGGTGCCGATCTGATCGGGCGTCACCGAGTTCTGCACGACCAGCACGATGATCTGCATGATCAGGCCCAGGCCCGCGCCCATCACGAACAGCATGGCCGACACCACGAACATCGAAGTGGCCGCGCTCAACTGGGTCAGCCACAGCATCCCCGCCCCCATCACCAGCGCGCCCAGCGGCGGATAGATCCGGTAGCGGCCGGTCTTGGTGATGGCCGCCATCGAGGTGATCAGGGTCGCCATCATGCCGACCACCATCGGGATCAGCAGCAGGCCGGAGACGGAAGCCGAAGCGCCGGTGGCCATCTGGAGATAGGTCGGGATGAATGCGAGCGCCGCGAACATGACCAGCCCGACCACCAGGCCGATGGCGGAGGTGAGCACGAAGGTGCGATTGCGGAACAGCCACAGCGGCAGCATCGGCTCCTCGGCCCGCGATTCGACCACGATGAACGCCGCCACCACGACCACCAGCGCCGCGATCATGGACAGGATCACCGACGAATCCCACGCGTAACGCTTACCGCCCCAATCGGTCACCAGGATCAGCAGTGTGGTCGCGGACGTCATCAGCAGCACGCCCAGGTAGTCCGGCTTCGTCTTGGGCCGGTGCGAGGGAATGCTCAGGTACTTGAACGCGATCACCAGCGCCGCGATACCGATCGGCACATTGATCCAGAAGCACCAGCGCCAGCCGGTGTGATCGGCGAAGAAGCCGCCCAGCAGCGGACCGGCCACCGAGGTGAGGCCGAAGATGGCGCCCATCGGGGCCATGTACTTGCCGCGATCCTTGGCCGGCACCACATCGGCGATGATGGCCTGCGCCAGGATCATCAGACCGCCGCCGCCCACGCCCTGCAGGCCGCGGAAGGCGATGAACTCCCAGAATCCGGTGGAGAGCGCCGCGCCCACCGAGGCGGTGGTGAAGACGCCGATGGCGAACAGGAACAGCCAGCGCCGCCCGAACAGGTCGCCGAACTTGCCGTAGATGGGCATCACGATGGTGGTGGCGAGCAGATACGAGGTGGCGGTCCAGGCCATATTGGAGACGCCGCCGAGCTCGCCCACGATGGTCGGCATGGCGGTGCCGACGATGGTCTGATCGAGGCTGGCCAGGAACATGCCCGCGATCAGCGCGGAGAAGATGAGCCAGATCCGCTTCTGGGTCAGGACGATCGGGGCCGGCGGCGCGGTAGCCGTCGTGGTCATCGGCGCTTCTCCTTCATCTCTTGTCAGGTCGGTGGAACAGTTCGAGCGCCAGCTCGCATTGCGCGCGCAGCGCATCGGCGACGGAGCGTTCGGGATGAGCGGCCAGCGACATGGCGCCCCGGGTGGACAGCGTCGACATGAGCGCGGCGGTGAGCGCGGCGAATTCGGCCGAAACCTCCGCACCGGCCCGCGCGCTCAGCAACTCCGCCACCGCCGCCTCGTGCCGCGTCCCCGCCGCGATGAACCCGGCGAGCACCCGCGGCTCGGTCTGAATAATCTCCGCGACCAGCGAAATACTCTCTCGCACTTCGTCATCCGGCTCGTACCCCGAGGCGTACAGCCAGACCACATCGTCCAGGAGCACCCCGCTCGGCCCGCCCGCCACGAACTCGCTGCGCGCGGCCGGCGTCCCGATCTCGGTGACCGGCCCCACCACCGCGTCCAGCTTGGTGTCGTAGTAGTTGAAGAACGTCCGCGGCGACACCCCCACCGCTTTCGCGATGTCGTCGGTGGTCGTCGCATCCAGTCCGCGCTCCACGGTGAGCCGCCGGGCCGCCATGCACAGGTCGATTCGGGTCTGCCGTTTCTTGCGTTCCCGCAGTCCGAGCTCCGGCTCGCCCCGCTCCGCCTCCGTCATGCCAAAAAAGTAGCAGAAACTGCAAAAATTCAGAAACTGCATTTTTCTTCGAGTGAGTATCGGCAGCTCAGGGCTGGAATCGCCTCGGCCGGGTTCGTGCACCCAGCCACCGCAGCGCCCACGCGAAGCTCGCCCGATTCACCCGCTCGGGCAGCATCCGAAACCCGATCCGAACCACCGCCGTGGTGAACCGATCCCGTCGCGCATCACCGCGGCTCCACGCCAACCCGAACCGCTGGCGCACCTCCACCGGCAGCCCGCCGACCACGGCGCCCCGCGACCACGGCCGCAACAACCGGCGCGTCCCCCGCACTACCACCGCGGGCAACAGCGGCACCGCACTCGGCTCGCTGATATCGGCGATATCCAGCGACCGCCGCGCGGCGACCGTCAATTCCAGCTTCTCCACGCAGAACCGGGTGAACACCACCCGGAACTCCGCATATGTCCCCGGCACCGGCCGCATGCTCACCCCGTACTCCCGGTACCACTCCACCGTCTCGGCATACAACCGCTCACGCCCGTCATCATCCAATTCAGCAGGCGGGTAATACAATTCGACGGACCGGAAGATCAACCACGTGAACGTCGCATGCGCCCACCAGAAGGTCTCCGGATCCAGCGCGTGATACCGCTCCCCGTCATCGAGCTCGCCCTTGATCCCCCGGTGCAGATCCCGGATCCGCAACCCCCGCATCGCGTGATCCTCGGCGAAGATGGTCGCCCAGATCTGCGGAATCGACCGATAGATCCGCCCGAACGGATCATCGAAGAACTCCGACTGCTCCGCCACCGCCGTCCCCAACGGCGGGTACATCAACTGCAGCACCCCCGCCGCGGTCCCCTCGAGTATCGACCGCCAATCACCGGCGTAATGCCGCAGCAGCCCTTGAGATTCCGTAGCGGGCGCAGGTGTGGAAGCTGGATGTGCCATCTGGGTCCCCTCCCATGATGTTGACTGTCCGAGAACAGTGTCGGTGACGAAGGAGTTCCCGTGGAAGCGATCGTGTCCGTGACCGGAGGCAAGATCCGGGGCCGTTTCGAGAACGGCGTGACGGCCTTTCTCGGTATTCCCTATGCGGCCGCGCCCGTCGGGCCTGCGCGATTCGAGCTGCCGCGACCGCCGGCGGCGTGGTCGGGATTGCGGGATGCCACCGTGTTCGGCCCCACCTGTGTGCAGACGCCGTATGCGCCGGGGCTGGACGCGATGCTGGGGTATGACCACATTCCCGGTGACGACTATCTGAATGTGAATGTGTGGACGCCGGATCCGGGTGGGTCCGGGCTGCCGGTGCTGGTGTGGATTCACGGGGGCGCGTTCACACGCGGGGCGAACTCGAAGCCGATCTACGATGGGGCGGCGTTCGCGCGTGACGGCGTGGTGTTGGTGTCGATCAACTACCGGCTGGGTATTTCCGGGTTCGCCGCGGTGCCGGGTGCGCCGTTGAATCGTGGTATGCACGACCAGCTTTGCGCGTTGCGGTGGGTGCAGGAGAACATCGCCGCGTTCGGCGGGGATCCGGGCCGGGTCACGGTGTTCGGGGAATCCGCCGGTGGGATGAGCGTGCTGAACCTGATGGCCACGCCCTTGGCGGAGGGCCTGTTCCGGCAGGCGATCGTGCAGAGCGCCAATGGGCTTGCTGTGGCGGCGGCGGAGGACGCCGAGCGGGTCGCCGTCGAGATCGCCGGAATTCTCGGAATCGAGCCCACCGCAGCGGCTTTCGGCGAACTCGATCCCGAGCGGATTCGGACGGCACAGGACGCGGTCGGCCTGGCATTGCTCAGCGATCCGGATCCGGCGCGATGGGGCGCGACGGTGATCGAACGGGGCGGCGGGATCATGAGCCTGTTCCCCGCGATCGACGGCGAAACCATCACCGGTGTGCCGAGCGAGATCCTGTCCGCGCGGCCCGATCGCATGGTGCCGCTGCTGGTGGGGGCGAACGCCGAGGAGTTCCGCTTCTACACCATCCCCTCCGGCCTGGCAGCGGCGATCACCGAACAAACGCTGCCGATCATGCTGGGCCGCTTCGGAATCGATCCCGACGTCGCCGGGGTGTACCGAGCCAATCGCCCCGATGCCGCGCCCGCCGACATCTTCGCCGCCATCCTCACCGACGGCATCTTCCGCGACGACGTCCTGAACCTGGCCGAAGCCGCCGCGACCGCCGGCAACCCGTCCTACGTCTACGAATTCGCCTGGCGCTCCGGCATTCCCGACCTCGGCTCCTGCCACGTCCTGGAACTGCCGTTCGTCTTCGACAACCTCGCCACCGCCCACCGCCTGACCGGCCCGAACCCACCCGCGCACCTGGCCACCGAAATGCACGCCGCCTGGGTGCGTTTCGCCACCCACGGCGACCCGGGCTGGTCCCGCTACGAACCGGGCACCCGCCAGGTGCACGTGTTCGACGCACCGCAGTCCCACGATGCCGCCGATCCGCGCGGTGACGAACTGCGCGCGGTGCGGGCGGCTACTGCCCGCGATCGATCGCGGTAGCCGAGCAGCAGCGGAATCCGGTCGGCCGGGGCGGATTGACCGTCCCGGCCCCGGCATCCGCGAGTACGGACCTCAGGCCGCCGCGTGTGCCGACCGGCGTTCGGGCTCGCTGCGATACCGGGACGCGGGCCCGGAGATGCCGAGTGCGCTCCACACTCGGCGCGACAGTGGGGTCATCATGCCCAGTTCCTCGTTGAGCCGGCGCATATCGCCGAAGTAGCTCGCGAGGATCCGTTTCGATTCGGGGGAGCGCCAGAACGCTTGGCGGAAAACGTCTTCGGGGATGCCGAACTCGGTGGCGAAGGAGCGCGGCGGGGTCATGATCTCGCCGGCCAGCCAGCGCATGACGATCGGGAACACGATGCCCGACAGCGTTTTCTGCCGCGCGCTCATCCTGCCCGCACGCACTTTCAAGAACTCGTTCGCGAACGAGATGTGCCGCGCCTCCTCGGCCACATGAATCTCCATGCAGCGCACCACCGCCGGCGGCAGGTTCGCGCCTTCGCGCAGGATCGACTTCTGGTAGTGGTCGATGGGCTCCTCGCCGCCGAGGATGCCGATGAACAGGCCCACCGGCAGGTAGCCGCCCGCGACGCCGACGAAGGGCGAGAGCCGCCGGAACCACGGCCGCATCCCCGGCACGTCCACGCCGATCCGATTGATCAGCTCCTGGAACATCTGGATGTGGTTGCACTCCTCGGTCATCTCGTGCAGGCAGTAGCGGAACTCGGGGGAACCGTTGGGCAGCTTCATGATGTATTGCATGAGCCCGCGAATGAGCATGCTCTCGAACGCCGCGCCGACCTTGATGCTGTTCGCGATCCGCCACCGCCCGATCTCGATCTGCCGCTCCAGCGGCAGCTCCCGGTACCACGCGGTGGCCCCGAGCGGATCGAAATCCGGCAGCACTCAGCGCGGATCCGCGGGATCGATCGCGAACTCCGGCGCATCCCAGTCGATATCGAGGTAGGGGTCGAAATTCCGGTGCACCGACCCGTCCGACAGGGTCGCCAGCAGGTCCCGGTAGTCGCGTCCGAAGTGGTCCGCGCGTTCCGACATGGGCAGGGCCATTTCGTGCCTCCTCGTTGAGTGCAGCGGCCCGTCACCGCGGTGACCGGCCCGACCAAGCGCAAGTATACGTAACAAGATGTAACACTCAACCCCTCGGAAGTGGCGCGATCGGGTGGGAACGCCGCGCTGCTAGGGTCGGAATCGCAGATAGCTGAAGGTTCACCAGAGCTCGAGACGCGATCAGTGCGGAGGCAGCAATGAGCGACCACGCCCACCAGGCCGAATCGGATGCGCGGGATTCGCATCTGCTCGCGTCCGCGCCCATCGTGGTGGGCGTGGACGGCGCGCCCGAATCCCGGGCGGCGGTGGTCTGGGCCGCCACCACCGCGGCGGCGCGCGAACGCGAACTGGTCATCGTGCACGGCACCAATCTGGAGATGACGCGGGCGCTGCTGGGCACCTACTCGTTCGTCGAACGCGATGTGGTGGACCCGATTTCGCGCTACGGCGAAGAACTGGTGGCCGAGGGCCGCGAGCTCGCCGCGGCGGCAGCGCCGGGCCTGCGGATCCGCACCGAGGTGTCGCCCGCGCATCCGTCGCGGCTGTTGATCGAACAGTCCGCGCACGCGTACCTGGTGGTCATCGGTGGTCCGCCGCACAAGCGCGGCCTGGGTCGCATCGGTTCTATCCTGCTGTCGGTGTCCAGTCACAGCCGCGGCGCGGTGGTGGTGGTGCGCGGCGATGCCGAAAACCCGGCCCGCGCAACGGGTCCCGTGGTGGTCGGCGTGGACGGCAGCCCGATCAGCGATGCCGCGGTCGCCGCCGCCTTCCGGGAGGCGTCACTGCGCGGCGCCCCGCTGCAGGCGGTGCACGTCTGGAGTGATCTCTATCTCGCGCAGTTCTCCGGCATCATCGACACCGAGATCGAGGCCGCGGAGACCGCCGAAGGCGAACGACTGCGGCTGGCCGAGCAGCTCGCCGGCTGGCGCGAGCGCTATCCCGATGTCGAGGTGAGCGTCGAGGTGCGCCTCGCCGACCCCCGCGATCACCTGCTGACCTGGTCGAAGTCGGCGCGCCTGCTGGTGGTCGGCAGTCGCGGCCGCGGCGGCTTCACCGGAATGTTGCTCGGCTCCACCAGCAATGCCCTGGTGCAGGATGCCGAGTGCCCAGTGATGGTCGTCCATCCCGCATCCTGACCCCCCGAACTCGGCAATGTCCGATTTGTGTGCATGATGGATTGCATGCCCCATTCGAATCCGATCAGTGCCTGGAAATCGCTTCGCGAGGGAAACGAGCGCTTCGTCAAGGGCGAGACACTACATCCGAGCCAAGGCGCGGCCGACCGCGCGAAACTCGCGGGCGGTCAGCAGCCCTCGGCCATCCTGTTCGGGTGCGGTGATTCCCGGGTCGCCGCGGAGATCATCTTCGATCGCGGCCTCGGCGACATGTTCGTGGTCCGCACCGCCGGTCACGTGGTGGACAGCTCGGTGCTCGGCTCCATCGAATACGGCGTGCAGGTGCTGAACGTGCCGCTCATCGTGGTGCTCGGTCACGACAGCTGCGGTGCGGTGCGCGCCACCATCGACGCCCTCGACACCGGCGCGGTGCCCGGCGGATTCATTCGCAGCGTGGTGGAGCGGGTGACCCCGTCCATCCTGCTCGGCCGCCGCGAGGGCCTCGAGACGGTCGACGAACTCGAGGGCCGCCATGTCGAGGAGACCGCGCGGCAGCTGCTGCAGCGCTCGACTACCATCTCCCAGCGCGTCATGGCCGGCGAATGCGCCATCGCCTGCGTCACCTACAACCTGGCCGACGGTCAGGCCAAGCTCAACAGCGTGTTCGGCAATATCGGCGAACACGTCTGATTCGCTCGCGGCCGGTCACCGTCCCGGGACGGTGACCGGGTTGAAGCAGCTCGACGGCAGATCCTGGATGGAACACAGCGCCGGGGACCGGGTGGGCAGATAGCCCGCGGGCACGCCGCCCGCCCCGGTGATGTCACGGTAGGCCCCGACCGCGGCGGTGGGCCGCCGCCCGAGCGACGGGTCGGTGGTGACGTCCACGGTGTAGAGCCCGAATCGCGGTGAGTAGCTGCCCCATTCGTAGTTGTCGGTAATGCTCCAGTAGTTGAACCCCATGACGTTCATGCCGTCGGCTTTGGCCCGCTGCACCCAATACACGGTGTCGCGCAGGTTGTCGACCCTGGTCATGCCGTCGGTGGTGGGGGAGCCGTTGTCGGTGGGCATGCCGGTCTCGACGATGTAGAGCGGGCGGCCCGGGAACTTCTGCGAGTAGCGGCGCAGCGCGTAGTAGATGCCGTCGGGTTCGAGTATCAGGCTCGAGGACTGATTGGTCAGCAGCGCGACCAGATTCGGCGGCTTGCTCAGCGATCCGCCGTAGTAGTAGTCGATGCCGATGTAGTCGAGCTTGTCGGCGATCCGGTCCACGAACGACGCCTCGGCCTGCGCGGTGCCGATGGCCGAATAGGCGATATTGCTGGTGACCATGGCGCCGCCCTGCCGGGCGTGAATGTGGTCGTAGATGGCGCGATGCGCGGCCACCATCCGGTCCAGCATGCCCGGCACGTCGAGGGTGCCGACCCCGCCGATCTGCTGTTCCTTGCCCACGTAGGCGAGCGGTTCGTTGAAGGTCACCCACAGCGGGTCGTAGCTCGCGTACCGGTCCACCACGGCGCGGGCGTTGGTCAGCCAGTCGTCCACCATGCCCGCGCTGCGCCATCCGCCGCGATCGACCGCCCAGCCCGGGAACACCCAGTGGTCCAGGGTGATCATCGGCTGCATACCGGCCGCGCGAATCCGCCCGATCATGGCGTCGTAGAAGGAAAAGTCCCATTCGCCCGGATTCGGTTGCACCCGAGCCCATTCCACGCTGACCCGGAACACGCCGACGCCCAGGTCGGCGGCGTTGCGGATGTCCTCGTCGTAGCGATGCAGGAAGTCGACGGAGTTGCGATAGTCCTCGGCCTGCCCCGAGCGGGCGTAGCGGCTCCAGTTGCTGTCGGGCGCGAATCCCTCGCTCTGGAAGCCGGAACTGGAAACGCCCCAGCGGAAATCGCCGCCCACCGCCGGTACCTCGGCGGTTGCGGAGCCGGGTGAAGTGAGCATGCAGCTAGTCAGAACGATACATGCCAGTGTGAACAGTGCACGTTGTCCCATCGCATCGAGACTACCTGTCGGAGAGCCCGTTTCGAGGCGCACTGATCAGATCCCCGCCGTCGCGCGTGCGATCGCCGGTCTTGTGGCCAGGCACAAAACCTGGCGCGGATGATTGTGCGGCTTGTGACTCGCCACAAAGTCGTTGCCGAAAAATGCGTTGTCGCATCGAATCTCCACAGCTCCCGTTGGTATCGCGCACGGGAGCGGCGCACCACATGGAGGTCTCACATCTTGGAGAGCATCGATACCGCGACTCTGCGGGCGGAGTGGCGAGAGCGACTCGTACGGGTCAATACCGAGCTGTCCGCCCTGCTGGTGCTGAATCACGGCCGCCCGGAAGCCGTGCTGCTGTCCGAGGCCACCTGGCTGCGCGGCTGCCTGACGGTTCCGGTCGCCGACGCCGATCGGCATTGGCGGGCCGCCTCCGATGTGCGCAGCGGGCTGAGCGCGGTGCGCACCGCCGCCTATCTGGCCGGGCAGCACACGCTGATCCGGAAGCTGTACGGCACGTTGTACAAGGACGATTCGGGCGCTCGATCACAAGGGGTGATCGCGCCGTGCGACTGGGTCCGGCGGGCGCTGCCGGAGCTGGCATGGAAGGATTCCGGTGCGGCTGGTGACAGGCCGGCGGTTCGGGATTCTGGGTTGAGGTGGGTTGATGGCGGGCGAGCGGCCGGAGATCCGGCGCGTCGATCTACGGTCCACCGGCGATAGTCCCGCGACCCAGGTTTTCGATCGGTGGGAAGCCGAGCTGAGCGAAGCCTATGTGCCGCTGGCGATTTCGCCGTCCGGCGCCGGTGACTTCCGGGCCTGGATCGAGCACGGCCGCTATGACGGGGTCGAGTTGTCGACGCTCGGTTCGACCCGGCAGCTGGTGCATCGGACCGACCGGTTGATCGCGCGGACCGCGGGGGAGTTCCTGCACACCAGCATTCAGATCGCTGGGCGCGGGCGCCTGCACCAGGACGGTCGCGTCGCGGATGTCGGGCCGGGCGCCATGGTCTTCTACGACAGCACGCGCCCCTACCATTGGGAATTCGACTCGGACTGGGAGATGGCCGCCGTTCAGGTGCCCGCCGCCACCCTACACGAGCGCCTCGGCCTGACCCTGCGCGAGATTCCCACCGCTCTCACCATCGCCCCCGGCACCCCCGCCGGCCTGGTCGCCGACTACTTCCGGGAACTGACCGACCTGCAATCGCGGGCGCCCGAACAGGCCCGGGCGCTGGCGGATTCGGCGGTCGACCTGCTGACCAGCGCGATCTCGCTGACCCGCCGCCAGGCGCTGCCCAGCGACGCCGTGCGCAGCCTCGCCGCCCGCCGGGTCATGGAGTACATGCGCGCCCACTGCACCGATCCGGACCTCACCGTCGATCGAATCGCCGAGGGCTGCGCCATCTCCCGCCGTACCGTCTACCGCGTCTTCGACGGTTTCGATGGCGGTCCGGCCGCCATCCTGCGCGGTCTGCGTGTCGAACACGCCTGCACCCTCATCCGGAACCGCCCCGGGTTGCCCCTCGCGGCGGTGGCGCGGGCCTCCGGGTTCCAGGTCGAGCGGCAGTTCTACCGCGCCTTTCGCGTCGAGAAGGGCATGACGCCGAGCGAATTCCGGTTGCTGCGCTGAGGCGGCGCGCGGTCAGGACGCCGGATAGAGGTCTCGGAGCTGGCGTTTGTAGACCTTTCCGGAATCGTCGCGGGGGAGTTCGCCGACGATGCGAATGACGGTGGGCAGCTTGTAGGCGGCGAGTTTGCCGCCGAGAGCGGTGCGGACGTCATCCTCGGTGAGTGTGGTTCCGGGGCGGGGAATGATATGTGCCGCAATGCGTTCGCCCAGGTCGCCGCGGTCGGGGATACCGAACACCGCGACATCCTCCACCTCGGCCAGTTCGCTGATCGCCGTTTCGATCTCGGCCGGGTAGATATTGACGCCGCCGGAGATGACGACCTCGCTGTCACGGCCGGTCAGGTACAGGTAGCCCTCTTCATCGAGGTAGCCGAGATCGCCGACGGTGATCATCGGGGTGGCCGGGGGAGTGTCGTTCCGGTTGAGATATCCGAAATCCGGCCAGTAGTCGGCGCGTTTGATGAACACGCGGCCCGTCTCTCCCGTGGGCACGGTGTTTCCGTGCTCGTCGAGGATGGCGACGCCCGCTCCGTCGAGAGGCCGTCCGACCGATCCCGGATGCTTCTGCCAGTCGGCGGCATCGATCCAGCTGATCGCGCCGGCCTCGCTGCAGCCGTAGAACTCCCACAGTGCGTCGCCGAACCAGTCGATGGCTGCGCGCTTGACGGCGGGCGGGCACGGCGCTGCCGAGTGGATCAGATGCGTCAGGCTCGAAATGTCGTACCGTGCACGGGTTTCCGGCGGCAGGGACAGCAGCCGCGACAGCATCGTGGGCACCACCTTCGCGTGCTGGATTCGATGCTCTTGCACCAGCTGAAGGAATTGCTCCGCATCCCATCGCGGCATGATCGTGATGTTGGTTCCCATCCGCAATGCCAGCACCGCAACAGCATTGGGGCTGGTGTGATAGAGCGGCCCCGCCACCAGCATCTGCCCGCCCGGCACCAGGCCCATACGCTGCGCTGTGGCCCCTGCGATGGACAGCAGTTGCTGTGGCGTCATCCGTTCCCGCAGTATGCCTTTCGGCCGTCCGGTGGTTCCCGACGTATAGATCAAACCCATCGAATCGGCGATCGCGCCTTCGACGTGCCCGAGCCCCTGTGGCTGCCGGTCGATCCAATCGTCGAACAACTCGTGCCGCCCGGTGGTCTGCTCGAGCTCGGGGTGCAGACGTGCTTCCCGGATGAGTTCCGCCGACATCGGAATCTCCAGAATCGCCGCGTCCGAACCGATCGACGCCAGCGCCGCTTCCACCGTCCCGACGAACTCGGTGTGCGCGATGACCAGCCGAACCCCCGCATCCGACAGCAGATGCGCGACCTCGGGAGCCCGCCACCGCGTATTGACCGGCACCGGATTGGCTCCACAGGTCGCCGCCGCCAGCGACGTCTCCAGGAACTCGATGTCGTTGCGCGCCATCACCGCAACCCGGTCGCCGCCCCGAATCCCGCCCGCCACGAACGCCGCGGCCAGCCGCCCCGCGCGCTCATGAGATTCACCCTGTACCCGCCACCGACTCCCGCACGTAATAGTCGGCGCCCCGCCCGCAGATTCGCTCATAGCCGCAGTCTGGCACGAAGCCTCCCGCGCTGCACCCGGCCCCCGCTGCCCGGCCGGTTACGCGACGCGGCGGCCGGCGCCCGCGGCGGCGGATTGCGCGATGGCGGCGAGCAGCCTGTGGTGGCGCAGAGCGGTCTCGAAGCTGGGATGTGGTTGCCGCCCTTCGGCTATCGCGCAAGCGACTTCCTGCGGCTGATCACCCCCCGTCAGTGCCAAGCGTGGCGAGTCTCGTACCACTGATCACCCGCCGGCTCACCCTCCAGATTCCAACTCCAGGACTGAACAGGAGTGATTCGCAGGTAATAGCCGGGCCCGACGATTCCCATGCGTTCGACGGCCGGTTCAGCATGCCCGTAGACCCGCAGTCCACGTGCAATGAACGGATCGAGCGAAACCAGATCATCGACGACGAGCGCCACCTCGGCATTGCCCGCCGCGACATTGCGCGCTTTGCGCGTGCGTGGAACCGTCGCGCCACCGCCCACCCAGAAGTGCGTGCCATCGAACTCGAAAGCAACGGGCACGACATCAGGCTGTCCACCGCCGTCAGTGGTAGCGAGCCGAGCCAGCGGCTGCGACCGGAGATACTCGAGTTCGGCATCCGTGAAGGTCATATCACCGAAGTATTCCGCATACTTCCTGACGCCTGGTGTCGAGACCGGCAAACCAGTTCGCCGCCCAGCGGCACTCTCGGTTGGCCGGAAAGCGGTGCATGATCAGGCCTTCATGGCCCATCCGGCAGGGCAACTCCAGCCGTCAGTTTTCGGGCCCGAACCACTGCGGAATCACCTCCTGCACATAGGAACTGATGCACTCGATGGTCGGGCCGGACAAGATTTCACCGACGAAATGTATGCCGTCGCGTCCCTGCATGGCATCTACCCGGTCCAGCCAGCCCTCGCGGATTGCCGCGGCGCTCGGGTACGCGGGCCATTCGGCGATGGTCTCGGTGATCAGTTCGGGGTTCTCGAACAGGAAGAGGCTTTCCTTGGCCAGTTCCCAGGCGCGCGCGTCGGACACCGATCTGTCCGAATTGCTGAAGCACACCCAGTACGGTCCTGGGTGTTGCTTGTTTGCTGCGGTTATTCGATGCAGGGCTTGATCTGGGTCGGTGTCGGTGTAGCTGCCGTACGGGTCTATCACCCAGAAACCCAGCGGTTCGGGGGTATCGACTGCACGTGGGAACGCGATGAGCTCGTTGCGAACTCGGATGAGGTAGCTGCGGGTCCAGGTGCGCGGGCAGTTCTGTTCGTCGAAGAGTTCCCGTATCTCTCCGTTCGGGAACATCTGCCGAATCTGTGTGGGTCGCGTCGTGACGACTACCTTGGAATACATCGCGGTGCAATCCACTCCTGCGCGTCGATAACTGACGCGAACACCTTCCGCGCCAGGCGATTCGATCCGCGTCACCGGAGTATCGACCATCACCTCGATTCGATTGTCCGCGACGATGCGCCGAAGCAAATCGATGAACCCCCGCCGGAAACTGAGCGTTACCGGCCGAGTCGAATTCATCTGCGCGACAAGTGATTCAGGCAGACGATTCAGCAGTTCCTGCCGCTGCCCCGGATACGCCGACAGTATCATCTTCGCCAGCTGCGACACATGCCCCGAGATATGCGCATTGATATTGATAACGCTCTCGGCCGGCTGCCGCGGCCGCCGCATATTCGCATACAGCGTCAGCCCCTGCAGCACTTCCCCCACCAGCGGCGCGTGCCGAGCCCGATACGTCTCCCACGTCTCCCCGGCCCGCCGATCGAACGCCAGCCCGTTCATCCCCGGCCCGCGCCGATCCCGCACCGCTCCTTCGATAATCGTCCACGCCTCGCTGATCTGATCCGCCACCTGTTCAGGTGTCAGAGCCGCGAACAACGGCACGAAATGCGGTGGCACCCCTATCCGAGGCTTCCCCGACCGCGATCGCCCCACGAAATACAAAGCCTCGGTCTGCATCTCGACCGGATACCGCTCCAGCAACCCATGAATCGCCGTCCCCGCGAACCCCTCCCCGAAATCCTGCTGAATCACCAGATGCGCCTGAAAGTCATACACCTCGCCCGCCACCGTCGTGGTCTCGCAATAACCCCCGATCCCCGCCCGCGCCTCGAACACATCGACCCGCTCGAACCCCAACTCCCGCAACTTCGCCGCCACGAGAATCCCACTCTGCCCAGCGCCCACCACGCACACGGGTGCCCGAAGATCCATAACCCCTCCTCCAAGCTCCCACCCAGTATCCGCGCCCCCTCACCCGCCCGGGCCCGAAAGGCATTTCTCCACTTGGACACGCGATTTCGGCGTGTCCTCGACGAACCACCGAGGCGTCCGCCGGGTGTCGGTGGGCGACGTTAGCCTGCGCTCATGATCGATGAGGACAAGTGGGTTGTTCCGAAACGTTGGCTGGCGAAGGCCGAGCCGTTCCGCGGGGTGACCGCTCACCGCCCGATCGAGCCGGCGCCCACCGCGCCGTTGACGCGGGTAGTCGAGCGGTTACGAGAGCGGATCGTCGGAACCCTCGCCAACGCGCGCAACGAGGGGAACGCCGAGATCGCCGATGCCGGCCTGTTGTGGCTGGAATATCTCGATTCGCACGGTCGGACAACGCCTTCCGCACTCGGCGCGGCAGCGGTGGCCACGATCCTCACCGACGACCAGAACAGCTGTTGCCCCTCGTGGGTCCAGCACAGTCAGCACGTCCGCGAGCAACTTGCGGCTCCCATGGTCGACAGCTGGGTTGCCGCGGGCGGGGTCGCCTTCGCCGTCGATGTACTCGCCCACACCGGACGATTGGTGATGGTCCGGCGCCATCAGGACCCCGCCGGTTGGATGCCATGGCGTCGGGTGAGTTATTACCAGTGGTTCGACGCTCTGTCCTTGCGACCGCAGGACGAGCCTTGGTGGGGCCTGCACAGCGAAGCAGCCCGGGCGATACGTGCTCATCTGTCCGTGTTGTCGGAGAAGGAGTACTCCGAAGCTGTGCAGCGGGTCGAGGCTCTGCGGAACACGGGTTCGCTGCTGGCCCGCCTGCTGTCGTCGTATCTGCTGCCCGAACGGCAGGACTGGCTGGAGGCGGACCTGGCCGATCATCCAGCAGACGCCCAGTATTCGCTGCCGCTGGACCTGTTGGTCACCTCGGTGACAACCGCCGCCCAGCTGGATCGCATCGGGCACTTGAAAGGTCGTGCGCCGATGGACACGCTTACGCTGCATGCCGATAGGGCCCCGATCTTCAACGTGGTCTGCCAGCTCGGTCCGGCCGCAGTGCCCGCACTGGCCCTGCTGCTCGATACCTGCCGCACCTCGAAGGACAGAACCTTCGTTGCAGGCATTCTCGCTCAGCTACCGTCCGACGACGCCTTCCGCGCCCTGCTACAGCGGTCGCGCCTCGCGCCCGTGGATTCCGCATTGAAGAAGGCCGCCGCTCGGTATCCGGGTCGTGCGCAGCGTTTGACTTCCCCCTCATCAGTCCGGCAGCCAATGCAGTTCGCGCGCTAGGGCTTTGGCGACGGAGCGGAGGCGGCGGTGTAGTGGTGATTGCACGTGGGGGAGGACCAGGTGGATCGTCAGGGTGGGGGAGCCCTGCAATGGCCGCCATGTGAGACCGGCTGGTTGTGTCGTGATCGCGATTTCTCCGGCTGGGGCGAGTGTGAGCCCGTCGAGTAGGTCGCGTTGGGACAAATCGAAAGATACTGCGGGCGTGTGGAATCGGGGCGACGGGTGGGTGTCGCGGAACAGGGACGATAGTTGATCGTGGATCACGGGGTTGGCGCTGCGGATGGGGAGACGTAGCGGATAGGAGGCCGCGGCTGCGATCTCGATCTCTGGGTGCATGGCCAGCGGATGATGTTGTGCCAGTTGGACTCCGACGCGCTCACGCCGCAGCAGGAACCGGCGTACGCCGCGACCAGGCTGTTCACCGCGGGTGATTCCGGCGTCGACGCGGCCGTCGGCGACGGCGGGGGAGATCTCCGGTGTCGTCATCGGTACCGCGCTGACCTCGAGACCAGGGCTGCTGCGAAGCAGCCTGTCCACCAGCGCCGGTGCGGTCTCAGCCCCCGTGGACAGGCTGTATCCGATCCGCAGGGTGCCCACTTCGCCCGCCCCTGCGTTCCGCGCGGTCTCCCAGGCCCGGTCCAGTGCGGCCAGCGCGGGTGGCGCGGACTCCGCCAAAGCCGCACCGGCCGTGGTCAATACGACGCTGCGCGTGCTCCGAACCAGGAGGCTCGTCCCGAGTTCGGTCTCGAGCCGGCGTATCCGGGCGCTGAGCGCGGGTTGCGCGATACCGACCCGTGCGGCCGCCCGGGTGAAGTTCAACTCCTGCGCCAGCACCAGAAAGTACCGCAGGCTCACCGTATCCGGCGCCACCAGCCCTCCCCGTCGATTGATAACGATCCGTTCTGAGCCTATCCCGTTCCGGTCTTTCCCTCGACCCCGTATCGAGCCCTAACCTGCGGATATGACGATTCATACGACCGAAACCGCACATACCCGCACGGGAGAGCGAGACGGAGCCCACCATGCATAAGACCCTGGTCCTGTATCCCAAGCCCACCGACCCGAACCACTTCCGCGATTACTACGTGACCAAACACCTTCCACTGGTCCAGGATTGGCCCGGCGTCCTGGCCTGGCGCTACAGCTTCGACATAGTGTCGATCAACGGCGAAGCACCGTATTTCGCCGTCTTCGAAGCCGATTTCGCCGACGCCGACGCCCTGGCCGCTGCCCGCGCATCCGAACAGGGCCGGCGGCTGGCCGCCGATGTCGCCAACTACGCCACCGGTGGAGTGATCGTCATCGACTATCCGGTCACGTAGACACCATCACGCTTCGGCCGCGTGCGCCGCGCCCGCCTCGAGCGCGGCATCCAGCACCCCGGGGAAGCGCGCGTTCACCTCGTCGCGGCGCAACTGGACCAGCCGGTTGCGCCCGTCCTGGCGAGTGGAGATGAGACCCGCCTCGCGCAACACCCGAAAGTGGTGGGACGCAGTCGATTTGTGCACCTCGATGCCGTCCGTGGCGGCCTGGCACGAGTGCTCGGCGTCATCGGCCAGCTCGGCCAGCATGCGCAACCGCACCGGGTCGGACAGCGCGTGCATGAGCGTGACGAACCGGATCTCCTCGACGGCCGGTTGGGGCAGGTACCGCATGACGACCACTCTACCGAAACAGTTTGATTGTTTGACATCTATCAAACCGTCTTCATAGTATGACGTTCGTCAAACTAATGCGGGTTCCCGCACTCTCCCTCCCTCTAGGAGCTTCGGGTGAATTCACGATTGGTCACCTTGGCGCTGGGCACCTTCGCCATCGGCATCGACGCGTTCGTGACAGCCGGCCTGCTCGGTCCGGTCGCCGCGGATCTACACGTCTCGACCGCGGCGGCCGGGCAGCTGGTGACGGTGTTCGCGCTGGCATACGCCCTGTTCTCGCCGATTCTCGCGGCCGCCACCGCGCACATTTCCCGCCGCACCATCCTGATGACCGGCTTGGCCCTGTTCGTCGTGGGCAATGTCATCACCGCCGTGGCCGGATGGTTCTGGCTGGTCCTGGCCTCCCGGATACTCGCGGCAGCGGGCGCGGCCATGTACACCCCGAATGCCGCGGCGGTGGCCGGAGCCATCGCGCCGCCGGAACGACGCGGACGGGCCATCGCGGTGGTGACCGGCGGGCTGACCGTGGCCAGCGCCATCGGCGTGCCCTTGGGTTCGTGGATCGGCGGCGCGCTGAGCTGGCGCGCCACCATGGTGATGGTCGCCGTCCTCGGCCTCCTGGCGCTGGCGAGCGTGGCCAAGCTGGTGCCGGACCTGCGCCTGCCCGCCCCCGCCGGCCTGCGCGAACGCCTGAACCTGTTGCGCGACACCACGATCGCCGCCACCTTGTTGCAAGCACTCGCACTGTTCGGCGGCATGTTCACCGTCTACACCTACCTGGCGTCCGCCCTGCACGACGCCACCGGCGGCAGCAGCGGCCGCTTCTCGATCCTGCTCTGGATCTACGGCGTGGTGGCCGTGATCGGCAGCACCGCCGGCGGACACCTGGTCGACCGGATCGGTTCGCGCCGCATCCAACCCGTCGCACTGATCGGCGTCATCGCGGTCCTCGCGACGGTCGGCGTGGCGAGCCATTCCTTCGCCACCGCCGTGATCTGGTCCGCCGCCTTCGCCATCCCCGGCTGGATCTGGGCTGTGGCGCAACAACATCGCCTCATGGAGCTGTCGTCCCAGCACACCCCGCTCCTGATCGGACTCAACGCCTCGGCCCAATACTTCGGCATCGCCCTCGGCGGCGCGGTCGGCGGAATCACCCTGCAGCACTGGGGATCCGGATCCCTCGGCTGGGTCGGCGCCGGCCTCGCCGCCATAGCCCTGGCCCTGCTCGCCCTGAGCCTGCGCACCGCAACCTCCACCCCCGCGCCGCAGCCGCTGTCAAAAGCTCTCACCAGGTGAGTGATTCCGGGCCTTCCGCTCGATGGCAAGACCCCTGAACGCCCCCGGCCCCACTCACCTGCGAAAACAGAACATTCCGACCGTTTCCCGCCAAAATTTAGCGGCACCCGCAAGCCCCTTTTGCCGACAATGATTTCCATACCGATCCCAGAAAGGAGAGTCCGATGGGCGATACGCCCTCCCCGCCGATCTCGTTGTCGTCCATCCACGTCCGATGGTCACCGACCAGCGCCGCCTACATAGCATGGTCCGACCAAGACCCATCCCTCACCTACAGCGACCCCTTCTCCTCCCTGGCCGCAGTAGACGGCCTGATCGCCGCCGCAACAGCCCCCACCAGCAATACCCTGGTCAATACCCACCGGACCAACCACGGAGATGCGCGATGACCGAGAATGACCAGGCGCCGGCCACCACGGCGCCGAAATCTGCGGACACGTCGATCAACAACGACGCGGTATTCGACAACATCTTCACCAACAGCCCGGGCGGCAAAAACCTCAACAGGCCGAAGGTTGACCAGCCCTTGGACGCCGACGCCGCAACCGACGGAACGTAGGCGGTCCGTGGCACACCTGCCAGGTGGGCGCAGGGGGAGGTGCGGTTCGCCGAGTTGCGGCGGTGAATGCCCGGCGTATCCCAGAAGATGCTGTCGGTGACCCTGCAAATCTGGTCCGCGACGGTCTGGTCGTGCGTCGGGTGGAATCGACGGTGCCGCCGCGCGTGCACTATCGGCTCACCAAACTGGGCTTGTCCCTGGAGATCCCATTGGCCGACTTGCGCACCTGGGCCGAGGATCATATGGCCGAAATGCTGGGGGTGTGGCGGCGCTCGAGCTCGGTATAGGCCTGGCGGACTTCGGTCAATCGATAACAGCTACCCCGGCAACGTAAGTCCGCCCGCATCACCGCCCGCCGGTCACCACGGCACCGCTCCGGCGTCATCGAAGAATTCGCCGGTCGGCCCGTACGCGGGCAGGGTCGCGAGGCGAATCGCGATGGCCGCGCCCTGTTCCGGAGTGCGGTTGCCCCGAAAGCCGCTGAGGTCGGTGGCGGTGAGTCCGGGGCAGCCGGAGTTGATCAGGATATTGGTGTCGCGCAGTTCCTTCGCGTATTGGATGGTGAGGGTATTGAGGAAGGTCTTCGAAGCCAGGTAGGCGGTGGGGACCGGGCCCATGTCGATGCCGGGTGTGGTTTGCAGGCTGAGCGAGCCGACGCTGCTGGACATATTGACGATCCGCGGCGCGGCGGAGGCGCGCAGCATCGGCAGCATCGCGTTGGTGACCCGGATGACCCCGATCACGTTGGTTTCCATGACGGTTCGCACGGTCTCGGGTGTGACCGTGGACGGCGTCTGCGGCATACCGCCGGTGATAGCGGCGTTGTTGACCAGTACATCCAGCCCACCGGCCTGCTCGGCGATCAATTCTGCTGCCGCGGAAACACTTTCGTCATCGGTGACGTCCAGCGGCACCCCGAAAGCATCGACCCCGGCCGCGCGCAGCTTCTCCACCGCGGTCTCCCGCCGCAGCCGATCCCGCGCCCCTACGCCGATCCGCCAGCCGAGCGCCCCCAGGCCCGCGGCGATCTCGTATCCAATTCCCTTGTTAGCGCCGGTCACCAGCGCGATCGTCTGTTCACTCACAACGCCGATCCTGCTGCGGGCACACCTGCCCCGTCCAAGACCGATCGGGTAGCCGCCGATACCGCACGGGTATCGGCCGAGGTCATCACCGGATACCATGTCGCGGTGGAGACGCGGGAGATGCGATCTTTCGTCGCCGTCGCCGAGGAGTTGCACTTCGGGCGAGCGGCACAACGACTCGCGATGGCGCAACCACCGTTGTCGCGGGCAATCCAGCAACTGGAACGGCGGCTCGGAGTCATGCTGCTGCACCGTGGTACTCGCGCGATCACCTTGACCGATGCGGGTTCGGTACTGCTGCGTGAGTCCCGCCTCGCCCTGGAAGCGATCGAAGCCGCCGAACGCCGCACCCGCCGCGCCGCCGCCGACCAGCCCGGAATAGTGCTGGCCACCAAGTCCGGCGCCGCCAGTGAACTGCTGTCGAAGCTGCTGCACGCCTACGCCGCCGAACCGGGCGCCGTGGCGGTCGAGGTGATGCTCGCCGGGCCGGGTCAGCCGGAAGCCCTGTTGCGCAATGGGATTGCCGATGTCGCTCTGCTGCATCGGCCTTACGACACGACAGCCGGATTCGACACCGAGGACCTGCACACCGAATCCCAGGTCGTGGTCCTGCCCGCGGGGCATCCCCTCGCGACCCGGTCGCAGGTGTCGCTGGCCGAAGTCGGCACGCTGGCGAACCTGCCCCTGCCGCGCTGGCCTGGACGGGACGGCACCTATCGCGACGGTCCCGGTCCGCAGGTGCGCGACCACACCCAGCTTTTCCAGCTGATCGCGCTCGGGCTCGCGTGCGCGATCGTGCCGGAATCCCTGCGGGCCCAGCTCCGCGACGATCACGCCGTCGTTCCGGTATCCGACGCACCACCCGTCACGACGGTCATCGCGTGGCCTCCGCACAGTAGATCCAAAGCCGTTGCCGACCTTGTCAATACCGCAACACGGCTCTGACTGCCCGCCGGATTATCGTCCACCTGCCTACGACGGTGGCAGGTCGGCGGGGTCATCGGTCGCCGTGGCCGCCCGGCGGAATTCGGCCGTGATCTCCCCGCCGTCGTAGAGTTCACCACCGGCATCCCAGCCCGGTGCTGTCATCAGTTCGACGAGTTCGGCCCACCGCTCGGGATCGATCTTGCCCGCGAGGCGGATATGCCCATAGCTGGACAGCGATTCCAGCTTCCCCCACGCTATGCTGAGGTCGAGCTCACCGAAATCACCGCGCCGGACTTCCCACCCGGCCTGGTCGAAGACGGCGGCGACCTCACCCAGATGCGGGCCGATCTCATCCTCGTACTGCTCACCCGGCTCGGCACGAATTCCCATGTAGACGTTGGGAACTCGCGCCAGGATCGCGGTCAGCCAATCGGGAGTATGCGCGGCGTCACGCGGAAACCACTCCAGCTCCCGGGCATAGTGCTCAGGAATCGCCCCCAGCCTGGGCTCGCCGTCGTAGTCGAAATCGGTACGGAACGAACCGCTTTCGTCGATCTCGCACCGCACGGTGAACCAGGTCCCGATCGCGGGCCGTTTCATGCCGGTCTTCAACCGCCAGCACAGCTTTGCCAGTCCCTCGGGATGGCTGCGCGCCACGGGCTTGCCATTACCGTCGACAACCGAGAATCCGGCCTCAGAGCCCCCATCGCCCACCGACGACCAGGTGAACACCCCTCGCCCGCCCGCAGGCAGCCCAGAGCGCAGAACTCGCTCGATCTCGCCGAGCAGTTCTTCCTGTTGCTCGCTGGTCAGCGCCATCACATCCCCCGCATCCGCCGTAAGTCTCAGTGCGGGACCGACTCTAGCGTGAAACGAGTTCGCGAGGTCACGCGCCGCCGTCGGGCCCAGGCCAACTGCGCGGGCCGGGGCCCGCCCGACACACAATCCCCACATTTCCCACGTCGTTCCTACGCGCCACTGCCGTAGGTTGCGCCTGTGTCCGTCAACACCTTTCGTGCCCCGGCGTCGGCCCTGCTTCTGGCACTGATCGCCTACGGTGTCGTGCTGCATCGCGGTTGGATAGTCACCAAGTTGTGGCTGCTGGCCCTGCCATTGCTCCTGGCCATCGCCCTCGTGCTCATCACCCTCTTCGTCGTTGCGGTCTGGCGGGCCGGCCGTCACCCGAGCCCCTGGCCATTGGCGATAACGTCCATGCTCACCGTCCTCGGGATAGCCGGCCCCGCGTTCCTCGCCACCCACCTCGAAGCCTCCGCCTGGACCCGCTTCTGGCTGGAACGCCCTGCCTTCGCCGCCATCGCCCACATGGAAGTGCCCCCCTACGGCCAAGGCGACTACTACGGCACCGACCTACCCGCCCAACTATGTTTCGTCTCGGCAATGTGCAAAGTAGCCGTCATCGGCACCAGCGCAGGCCACCCGGTCCGCTTCGTCCCCGACTACGTCGGTATCCCCGACGACGCCTTCGGCTACGGCCATTTCATCGGCAAACCCGACCCGGGCCCCTACGACGGCTTCGGCGCACAGATCTGCCCCACCATGGAGCTGGCGGGGGGATGGTGGTGGCTCGATTACTGCGGCTGAGTTCGAGTTGGCCGCGAGGGGGAGTGTCGTCGTCTACGGCAATTCGCGGCCGTTCAGTTCCAGCTGCTCCGGTGGATGCCATCGAAACCACATGTCGGTGCCGTCGACTCGATACCGATCGCCCTTGTCGAATCGCATCTCCGCCACGAGCTTTCGAGAATTCGCCGGAACCTGACGATGTGGTGCCAGTGCGGCAGTCAATTCGTCATAGCGAGCATCGATACCGCCCTGGCCCGGATGACTGTCGCTGGTAACTTCGCCGGCGATGAAACGCTGATCCCAGCGAGCGTAGATCGCCCACCGCTCGAGCTCCCAGGTCACTGCTTCCGCATTCGCGGGCCACACATTGAACAGATAGCCGACGTCCACGCGATCGAAGGCCCAGCCCTCGAAATAGTGTGGCCGCCCGCCGATATCGGCGAGGCCTGAACGCGGCCAGTCGTACCGCTCCGATTCGACGTACACCCGCTCGAAGCCGTCGGTGACCAGGACAGTCTCGTCCCATTCATTACCTGACACGGCCGAATGCTAGCCCGTGGCTAGGGCAGTCGCAGGGGCAGTGGCAAACGAAGAGCCCGATGGTTTGCCGAACATGCCAACAAGATCGACTGAGGGCAGGCCATGGGCGGAATTTCAGGAGAAAGTAGTGCAGGTCCCACGGGGAAGAGATTTCGATCGTGAAAGGTTGACCGGTCCATGACGATCACCGCAATCTCCACCCTGCAGGCTCGCCCAGGCAAGGAAGACCTGGTGCAAGCGCAGGCGCTGTCCCTGATCGAGCCGTCGCTCGCCGAGCCCGGGTGCCTCAGTTACCAGCCCTATCAGCACCCGACCCAGCCGGGGAGCTGGGTGGTCATCGAATCCTGGGACAGTCGGGCGGCTTTCGAAGCGCACCTGAACAGCCCGCACCTGCAGGAGGCGTTCGCGGCGGGAGCTGAGCTGCTGGCCGGGCCGCCTCAGGAGCAGCTGTTCGAGGTGCCCTCCTCGAACTGATCCCCAATGTCCGAGAGCTTGCGGCGCGCGAGGATTATCTCGCCGAGCGGGCTTTCGGCCGAGGTCAAGGTGCGCTCTGCCTCGACGATGCCACCTGCATCGTGGAGGCAGGCGTCTTCACCTCGTCGATGATTCCGAGGGCGTGGGGCATGCTGGTCGGCCCGAAACACAGCTGTTGTTAGGGAATTCGGTGACCCAGTGGAATCCGCTCTGCCGCAGTGTGAAACGGTCTGCATGGTAGAGGGTTAGTTCCATCGTGACCGGATGACCGTCCAGATCGCCGCTGAGCCGCAACTGGTTCGGTGTGGGGCGCTCGACCGTGAAGTTTGCCCAGGGTGCGGCGGATTCGGAATCGGTCCAGGAACGCAGTATGAGCTGCTTTGCTTCGGCGTTGAGTTCCGCCTCTGCAGGTCGGAACTGATCATCCATCGTTTGGATAGCCGTGTACTCGCGTTGGTCGAACACGACTCGCCGCCAACGGGTTTCATCTCCGAGTGTGGCCAGTACCGGTTGGTCGTCTCGGATGAACGTGCTCACTTCCCAGATCCCGTACAGCTCCGATTTGGACTCTCGCTGTTGCCAGGACGCGATGCCATTGACTGTGCCCGCGACGATCAGCCAAACCAGCAGCGCCACTTGCATGCGCGCGATGACGCGCCGTTCGTTGGAGGTCCGGAAGGGTTGCGGGGCGGTCGATGGTGCAGCGGCATTGCCCAGCAGTACTGCCGTGATCCGGCGCGCTTCGGGTGCCACCAATACCAGCGCCATGACCAGTACGTGGAACGACAGAATCTTCACCGGCACGTCGTAGGTCATGTTCAGAACCCACACCTGCGCCGCGCAGACCACGGTCAGGAGTGCGCCTGCCACGGCCGTGCGAGGCACCAGAAGTAGTACGCCGCACAGTATTTCCGCGATCCCGAGCAGGATCTCGTATACCGGCGACACTCCGACCTGGCTCCATAGCACGCTCATCGGCGTCAAGTCACCGAGCGGCTCCAACAGCCGGGTCAGCGACGGCGACGGCATCTGGAGGGGGAAGGCTTTGGCGAAGCCGTAACTCAGCATCGTCCCCGCCGCGCACACTCGCAGCAGCACCAGCAACCAGCCTGCCGCCGTGCGATATTCGGTACGTCGGCGGTCCAGGACGCTCCACACCGCCGTCACGGTCACCGCGATCACGAGAATGCAGAACAGCAGCACCCAGTCATACGCCGTATCACCGCTGCCCGAATCCCGGCGCACGACCTCGACACCGAAAATCGTGCGCCCCACCCACGCCACCACCGGCTGCGGCCACTTCACAGCGACCGGCCGCCACCACACCGCCAGCCCCGGAAACTCCAGGATCACCTGGGTCAGCAACGCGAACAACCCGAAGTACACCAGACTGAACCGAACCAGCACGCGGGTGATCGGCCGCCACCGCTTCGCTTCCTGTCGCTCCGGCTCGATATCGGAGCCAGGCTCGGCGGTTCGAACGCTCATCCTCAGTCCCCACCTTCACAAGGGCGCCACCCGCGCCACGTTCAGCAGGCTGAACATGACAGCGACGACACTAGGAAGCGGGACCTGTCCATCACTTGAAGGATTCTTAAAACGGCTGGCCGGGCGCGTATCTGCTGTGTCTTGACCTTTCGCTATTTCCCGTCCCAATTGCGGATGGCGGCGACGAATTCCTCGGGTGCATCGGATTCCACGTAGGTGCCGGCGCCTTCGATGATGACGGTCTTGTGGTTGGTGAATGTCGCTTCCAGGCGTTCGCGCTCCTGGGGGCGGAAGGCGATGTCGGCGTCGCCCCAGATGATCAGGGTCGGCAGGTCGGCGATATCCGGAAGTGCGGCTTCGACCTCCGCGAAGAAGGCTCGGCTGGCGAGGACGCGGTTGGGGAGCATGGCGGAGGCCTGCCGGCGTTCGGGGGTGCCCAGCGCGTGGCGGTAGTGGGTCATCTCGGCCTGGGTCGGTTTCCGCCTGCGATGGCCGGTGGGGATGAAGCCGTTGACGACGAGGTTGAATCGTCGAACCAGGAAGCGGCTCAAGGGGTTTCCGATGGCGTGTGAGAAGGCTTCGAAGTGCAGGATGCCGTTCAACGGCCAAGCCCAGGTGTTGGCGAGGATCAATCGATCGAAGACGCCTGGTCGCCGCTGCGCTACCGCCATGCCGATCAGGCCGCCCCAGTCCTGGCCTACCAAGCCGATCTTCTCCAGTTTCAGCGCGTCTACGAAACCGGTGACCACGTCGGCGTGTTCTTCGGGGAGGAAGCGGTAGCCCGGTTTCGGGGCCGACAGGCCGAAGCCTGGGTAATCCATTGCGATGCAACGGAAGTCGCTGCGCAATGTGGTGATCACGTCCCGGAAGAGGAACGACCAGGTCGGATTGCCGTGTAGCAGCAGCAATGTGGGACCCGACCCCTCGTCGACGTAGTGCACGGTGTGACCGTCGATATCGATGAAGCGGCTCTCGAACGGGAACAAATCGTCATCGACCCAGCTGGGTCGCACACTGCTGGTGGTATCGGCCATGGCGGCCCCCTCCGGGCTCGGCAGCAACGTATGCTTGATGTTCTCAAGCGTACTTGAGAACATCAAGTGATTGAAGGAAATGATGAGAAGTTACGGACAGTACTGCGGGCTCTCCCGGTCCCTCGAAGTCATCGGCGACCGGTGGAATCTGCTGATCGTGCGCCAGCTCCTCATCGCCCCCGCGCGCTACCGGGACTTGATCGACGGACTGCCCGGCATCGCCACCAACCTGCTGGCCGACCGGCTCCGGGACCTCGAAGCGGCGGGCGTGGTCGAGCGTCGACTATCGGGTGAAGGCAGCATCGTCGAATACGCGCTCACCCCGTGGGGCGCCGAGCTACGCGAGCCGATCGAGAGCCTGATCCGCTGGTCCACCCCGCTCATGCTCCGCGGCCCCGACGGCGATACCTTCCGCCCCGAATGGCTCGCCCTCGCCGTCCCCGCCCTGCTCAACACGCGGATCCAACACCGCCCCACCGCAACCATCGGCCTCGAAATCGGCGACTCGCCCTTCCAACTCCGCGCCACAACAGCGGGATTCGAGGTCGGACTACACGACGGCCACCCACTCGACGCCACCGTCCGCGCCGAACCCGGCTACATCCTCGGCCTCGCCGCCGGCGCCATTACCCTTGCTGATGCCCTTGCTGCCGGCCTGGTCGAGATCGAAGGTGACGAGTCCGTCCTCCGAGCCGTTTTCGGCTGACCGCCGCCTTCATTGCGCACGATCAGCATGGAGGTGAACTCGACTGTGGCCATCAACAGCCCGTTGTTCTGGATGGACCGCAACCGGAATCGCAGGACGGCTATGGCCGCAGGCGGTCTTGTTGACCGTCGTAGCAGTTCAAGCCCCACACCTTGGCCAGACCCGCCACGAACTCCGAGACCTTGGTCTCTTCACCCCATCGGATATTGACGTAGAGAACTGAGCCGTTGGCACTTTGAGTGAGGCGTGAAGACCACGGGCTACGTTGTCCGACGTCGGGCCAGCGGCGTAGCAGGGCCTGGATGAAGTCGGCGATCGCCGCGGTCGGCGGGGCCGCAGGCTCTTCTGCCAGTACCCGGCGTTCTTCTACCTCGCTCAAACTGTCCAGCATGCAACGAAGTTCGCCATCGTCGCTTGGTTGGGGGCCTTCCCAGATTCTCAGGTCGTAGCTCACATCGCGTGATTGTGCCTCGACCGGCCGACATCAGAGGGGATGGGCGAAGCGGGAGATGGAGTGGGCGAGTTGTTCGGCCAGGGCGGGGCTGCCGGTGTGGCCGGAGTCGTCGATGACGTGCAGGCGGGCGTCGGGCCAGGCTTTGGCTAGCGCCCAGGCGGTTTCGAGTGGGGCGCTGAGGTCGAGACGGCCGTGGATCAGTTCGCCGGGGATTCCGGCGAGGCGATCGGCATCGCGCAGTAGTGCGCCTTCCTCCAGCCATGCCGCGTGTGCGAAATAATGCGTGCAGATTCGGACGAACGCGAGCATGGGGGTGTCTGGCTTGGCGCTGTATTGGCCTGGGCTACCGAGGGATTCGTGGGCGATGACCGCGTCCTCCCAGAGGCACCATTCGATCGCGGCATTGTGGCGCACCCGCGCATCCGGGTGTTCGAGCAACTGCCGATAACCCTCGACCACGTCGATATCGCCGGGAACCACAGCCCGGAACCGCTCCCACTCGGCGGGCAGCAGGCGCCCGACACCCCGGTACAGCCAGTCGATCTCACGCCGCCGCGTAGTGGTGATGCCGACCATCACGATCCCGGTCACCCGCTCCGGATATCGCTGCGCATACGCCAGGATCAGCGTCGAACCCCACGATCCGCCGTACAACAGCCAGCGACCGATCCCGAGATGAATGCGCAGCCGTTCCATATCAGCGATCAAATGCTCGGTGGTATTGACCGTCATATCGGTATCCGGCTCAGCCGCGCTCGGAATACTGCGCCCACATCCCCGCTGATCGAACTGCACGATCCGGAAGATATTCGGATCGAACGACTTCCGCGGTCCCGGACTACTCCCGCTACCCGGCCCGCCGTGCACTACCAGCACCGGCCGTCCGTCCGGATTGCCGCTGGTGCACCAATACACCTTATTCCGGTCGCCGACCTCGAGCAGACCTTCGGCGTAGGGGTCGATCGGAGGGAATGTCGTGGGCATGATTGCCGAGGTTAGTGGAGGCGGGGGTGATGACCTGGCAATGGTCTGCTCACACCATTGCGGCGAGCATGGCCGGTGGGGCGTTCATGAAACCGTGTACGGCGATCAAGAGCCAGGGGTTGCGGTGGCGGGACCAGAGGTAGCCCAGGAAGAGGCCGGTTACGCCGATGTTGAGGATTGCGGCGGCGGAATCGATGAGTAGGCCGTTGCCGCCGTGGATTGCGGAATGCCAGGCTGCCCATAGGAGGCTGGTGAGGATGATGGCGGGCCAGCGGCCGTAGCGGGATTCCAGGCGGGTTTGCAGCCAGAAGCGGTAGAAGACTTCCTCTAGGACTGCGTTGATGAGGAATACCGCCAGGACGGTGATGATGTCGGGGGCGGTGCCTTCCCAGCCGGGGTCTATGGCGAGGGTGGTGGCGATGTAGGCGGTGATTGCGAGGGCGGGGCGTAGCCAGCGGCCGCGGACATTCAGGCGTGCCCATTCGGTCCAGGTGACGTGGCAGACCAGAAGTGGGAATGCCAGTAGCAGAACGGTTTTCAGGATGAGAAACCAGAGGTTGTCGCCTTGGGCCAGGTGCAATCCGATTGCGAAGGTGACTGCTGCGCCGACCAGCATCCAGGTGTCGCGGGTGAGCTGTCGCGGATCGATGGCGGTGAACGGGTCGGAGGCGGGTTCGCGGGGTGGGAGCGCTGCTGCGACGAGGAAGCCGGCGACGGCTGGTAGCCACAGGAGCCAGATCGGGCGGGATTCTGCTGTGTCGGCTGAGAAGCGGACCGAGGTTTCGCCGCTGACTGTCAGGACCACCAGGGCGGCGATATACACCGCAATTCCGGTGAGCAACAACGCCGTACTCGCTCGTATCGATGTGCGCACCAGATCCACCATAACGTGCCGTCGTCGCTGGTCGGGGGTGCGGAGCGCCGAACTTGATCGGCAGGACTGAATCTCGAAGTTCCTGCCAGACTGGTCGGATGAGCGGGGACGCCCGGTCGCGGGCATACGCGTCGTTGCAGGGCTTGGCGCTGGGAGATGCGTTCGGGTCCTGCTACGAGGATGCGATGAATCAACCTGCGCTGCGCGAACGCCGGGTGCTGCCGGGGCCGTGGTTGTGGACCGATGACACACAGATGGCGTGCTCCATCTTCGCCGTGCTGGCCGAGCACGGGCGGATCGATCAGGACGCACTGGCGGGGTCGTTCGCTCAGCACTACGACATCTACCGGCTATACGGTCCAGGGACGAGTCGGATACTGCGGCTGATCCGCCAAAAGGGTTACCACTGGCGGGAACTCGCCCAGCAGGCACGAGGTGGCCAAGGGTCCTGGGGCAATGGCGCTTCGATGCGGGTCGCACCGTTGGGCGCTTGGTTCGCCGACGACCTGGACCGGGTTGTCGCCGAGGCTGCCGCATCGGCGGAAGTAACTCATACCCATCCGGATGCGGTGGCAGGCGCTGTCGCGGTAGCGGTCGCCGCCGCCCTGTCCGCCGTCGAACCGCACGCCAACTCCGGATCGCTCCTCGAAATGACCGCAGCCCGCACTCCGGTGGGACCGGTGCAGGACAAGATCGTGCACGCGGCATCGATCGGCGATCCCGGCACCGCCGCTGCGAAATTGGGTGTCGGCCACGACACCGCCGCAGCCGACACCGTCCCCTTCAGCCTCTGGGTTGCCGCCAATCACGGCCATGATTTCAAAGAGGCATGCTGGACAGCGGCTACGGCAGGTGGCGACCAGGACACCACTTGCGCGATCATCGGTGGAATCCTCGGCGCCCGAACAACTCTCGACGGCCTGCCACGGGACTGGCTCGCGTGCAGAGAACCACTACCCGAATGGTCAACAGGGATCGCTCATTGATCTCGAGCGTCGTGTACCGCCTGGATCCTAAGGGCGAGGAACGCGTGGTCGACAGGCCGGGAGGTGTCGACCACGACGACCGGAGCCAGCCCGAGCGGCGCAGCATGAGCGGCCCAGTCGTTCCAATCGCCGGCCAGCCGTTCCCGGTCGCGGTGCACAGCTGCACGCGTCCGTGCCGCGTAGCGGGCCCTGGCAACCTCGGCAGGGATATCGCACCACACCTCCACGACCCGGCGTGCCCCGCTCCGCTCGATCCCAGCACGAGCGAACCCCAGATCTCGCGGCCTGAACCACCACGAGTCGATGACGACGTCCACCGTCGCCTCCGCCGCGAGCGCCCAAACCGTATCCATCGCGATCCCACCGAGTTCCGGCACACCCCGCGCGCCTTCGAGGCAATCGGCCAACGCCTCTTTCACCGCGTCCTTGGACAAGAACCAGGCATCCATCGATCGGGCCAGCGCAGCGCCCAAAGTCGTTTTGCCCGCACCAGGAAGCCCATTCACCAACACCAGCAATCCGCCCATACGCCGATCATCGCCTCTCGTAGCGTTGAACCCTGGTCTACTTCATTGGTAGGCAGATTCATTCAATGAGCAGCACCGGAAATTCAGTCGGCAGTCTCCCGAATCCAAGACGCCACCGGCGGTCAACCAAGATACGGATAGTCTCCGGACAGGAAGTCTCCGATCTGCTGCCGCATACTCGGATGAATGTCGTACCGGCCCAACTCCTCCGGCCGAACGAACTCCACGCCGTCCGCCTCGTCATTGACGCTCGGTTCCCCCGAGACAGGCCGCCCGATGTAGCAGTTCTCATACTGCTGACGGATCTCACCGTCGGTATACGCGACAATGTGATTCGGATTGCTGTACACCCCAAGAAATCCCGTGATCTCAGCCAGAATCCCGGTCTCCTCCTCACATTCCCGAACCGCACACTGCGCCGCCGTCTCACCCAAATCCATCGCCCCGCCGGGCAACGCCCACTGCCCCGTATCGCGCCGCCGCTGCAACAGAATCGCCCCGGACTCATCGGTGACGAGCAGATTGCAAGCCACCACAAGCGAATTCGGCTTGGGCGCCCTCGGGTCGTTGTAGTACTCGATCCTGCCCATGATCAGCCTTTCGTCCTCAGTTTACCGAGTGCCTTGCCGTCGATACCCTCATGATTCACGACCTCGGGCAACGAGGTGAGGTAGCGCATGGGCAAGAGGACTGGAGGAAGCGATGGGTAGTCGGCGTGACTACTACAAGGACCCTGATGCACCCAAGCCGAACTCGCTGAAGCCTGGTGGTGCGGCGCTGGTGGTGGATGAGGCTGGGCGGGTGTTGATGCAGCGGCGGGGGGATTCGGGGAACTGGTCGTTGCCGGGTGGGGTTATGGAGGTGGGGGAGACGTTGGGGGAGTGTGTGGTTCGGGAGACTCGGGAGGAGACGGGGGTGGAGATTGAGGTCTGTGGGTTGTTGGGGATTTATACGGATCCGGAGCATGTGATTGCTTATGAGGATGGGGAGGTTCGGCAGGAGTTTGCCGTGGTGTATTTCGGGCGGGTGGTGGGGGGTGAGATTCGGGTTTCGGAGGAGTCGACCGAGGTTCGGTTCGTGGCGTTGGAGGAGCTCGAGGGGATGCCGGTGCATCCGACTGTGCGGTTGCGGCTTGGGCATTATCGGGAGCGGAGGGAGGGGCCGTGGTTGGGGTAGGGGGAAATGAGTAGGGCCCAACCCTTTTGGGGTTGGGCCCTACTCATTTGTGGGGTGGGTTAGTCGGTTGTGACCGCGCCGGGGAGTTTGGATTCGATGGCCGCGATGATGCGGGGGCGGAGGTCGGCGGCGCGGATGATGGCGTCTACCGAGCCGACTTCGACGGCGCGCTGGATATTGTGGACGCGGTCGAATTCGGCTGCTACTTCGCCGAGTTTCTCGGTGCGGACGGAGGAGCGGATTTCGTCGAGTTCGGCGGTGAGGGTGGCGCGGTCGGCGGTGGCCGTGCTGGCGGCGCGTTCGGCGAGTTCGCGGACTCGCTGATCGGCCGCGGTGCGGGCGCTGACTTCACCGGCGAAGACGACGGCGGCGGCGGGGGCGCCGCCGAGGACGGAGGCGAAGGAGCCTTCCAGGGCCAGGACCGTCATGTTCGGGTTCAGGGCCTTGGAGAAGACCACGAACGCGCCGCCGTGGTAGCGGGAGATGACGCAGAAGACGATCGGGCCCTCGAAATTGACGATGGCGCGGCCGATTTCGGCGCCGTACTCCAGCTGGAGCTTGCGCATCGACTCGGGGGAACCGTCGAAGCCGGACAGGTTGGCCAGCACCACCAGCGGGCGATTGCCGCTGGCGGTATTGATGGCGCGGGCCGCCTTCTTCGACGACTGCGGGAACAGGGTGCCGGCGGTGTAGGTGTCGGGACCGTCCGTGGAGGGATAGCCGCGACGCGACACGCCCCGGGACTCGATACCCAACAGGCACACCGGGATACCGCCGAGACGAGCGTCCTGAACGACCGCGGTTTCGGCGTCGGCCATGCCCGCCCAGCGCTCCAGGACCGGATGGTCCTGGTCGGCCACGGCGCGCATGACGGTGCGAATGTCGAAGGGCTTCTTGCGATCCGGGTTGGCGGTCGCGGAGAAGATCTCGCCGACGGTGGTGAAGTCGCTGCCGGCCACCACGTGCGGGAAGTCGGAGACGTCCCGGTCGATCGGGTCGCTGGTCGCGGTGCGGCGCGGCATGGCCTCGCCGGGCGCGATGTAGGTGTGCTCGTAGTGGGACATGAGCACGCCGCGCGCCGCGTTCAGGTTCGGCGCCCAGTACTGCGCCTGACCGTTGGGGCCCATGACACGGTCGTAGCCGCCGATACCGAAGTTGTCCTCGGCCGACACGCCGCCGGAGAAGTCCAGCGCCTGCTTACCGGTCAGCACCATGGCCGAATCCGGGGTCATCACCAGAATGCCCTTGGTGTGCATGAGCATGGTGGCTTCGGCGTTCCAGTACGGCTGGGCGCCGACATTGATGCCCGAGACCACGATGTTGATCTCGCCGCCGTCCTGGGTGAATTCGACGATCCGCTTGAGCGCGGCCGCCACCCAGTCCATGTTCTCGGTGCCGGACTTCATGGAGATGCGCGCACCGGAGGACAGCGCGTACCACTCCAGCGGAACCTGCAACTGCTCGGCCAGATCCAGCGCGGCGATCACCCGCCGGCATTCCGGCTCCGACAGCGCGCCCAGGGATTTGGTGGGATCGCCGAGCAGCAGCACGCGCGTGATGCCCTCGGGGTACGACGGGGTCGCGGTCTTGACCACGCCCGCCACGATCGCCGCCTTGTTATTGCCCTTGGGCCGATCCACCGGCACCAGCGCGTGCGCGGCATCCAGATCGTATTCCGTGAAATCGCCCAGCAGGCTGGTCAATTCGTACGGGTACACGGTATTGCGGCTGCTGGCGCGCAGCACCTTCTGCCGGTACTCGTCCAGCGGCTCCACGACCTCTTCGGTGCGCTCACCGATGCTGACTTCCGCACCGCCGGTGGCGTCGAACGCGATCCGCACCGCGATCTTGGCCAGCTCCCCGGTCTGCGGATCCCGCTGGCGGGCGATGAGCAGGATCTCCTCCAGCCCGGCCCCCGCGGTCAGCGGCAGCACGTGCCCGCCGAGCACCTTCTCCAGCTCCTCGCGCGTCACATCGACCTCGGGCCAGATGTACATGATCACGCGATTGGTGTTGAACCGCTTGGCCGACGGCCGCTGCGCCTGCGCCCGGCGAATCGAGTCCAGGCAGGTGGCGATGGCGATCTCGGCGGTCGGCAGCGCCAGCAGCCGTCCGTCGTGGTCGCGCAGCGCCGCCAGGTCACGCACCTGAGCGAAGGAGATGAGCCGCTCGTCGGACGGATTGTCCTTGGCGATGGCCCGGAACAGGTACACCTCTTCGTCGTCCGAGGACGGCAGCCGGGTGAGGTCGAACTTGCGCAGCCGCTTCATCTGCATGCGCTGGGCGATGAACGGGTGCAGGCCGCGAATCAGCCGCTCCTCGCTCATCCCGGTGGCCGAGGGCCGGAAGGTGAAGTGGTGGTGCATGACCGCGCCGCCGCTGCCCGCGACGGTGGCGGTGATGCGGTGCACCTGGTTGGGCAGCGCCTGCCCGTCCAGCACCTCCTGCAACGCGGTGGCCATGGCGTCGAAGTCCTCGGGCTGCTTCTCCCAGCCGAGGTAGATATCGACCTCGATGGACGCCGAGGCGTGCGCCAGTTCGGCCAGCCCGCGCAGGATGGCGCCGAGTTCGTCGAAGCTGCCCGCGGCCGAAATCAGCGTCAGCCCACGGCGTTCGGCGCTCACGAAGGTGCAGCCGCCGGCTTCCCGGGTGCGCACGTCGGTGAGGTCCTTGTTGCCGTAGTAGCGGCGGGTCAGCACCTCGAGCATGGCGGTGTTGTCGATATTGCCGCGGACGAGGCGCTGCCCGAGCAGCCGCACCAGCGGTTCGGTGCTGCGCACCATATCGGCGATGCGCTCGGAACGGTCGGTGGTCTCCGGGTGCAGATCCAGGTAGCGCAGGTTCTTGCGCACATTGGTGTACACGCGAGCGCGGTTGCGGCGCAGCAGAGGCTGTCCGTACCAGGCGTATACGACGCCACGGGTCAGATCGGCGATGACCGGGAAACGCACCTGGGTGGCGGTGACCAGCCGTTCCAGCGCCAGACCGGCGGGCTCGTACAGCGATCCGCTCGGCACCGGCTCCCGCAGCCACGAACGCAGCAGCGTCGTAATGACATTGACGGTGTCGGCGGGCCGCTGCTGGGCCAGGAAGATGCGGAAGACCGCCGATTCCAGGTCCGGGGTGCGGTCCAGTTCGGTCACGCCGTAATGCCCGAGCGCCTTGACCAGCTTGGCCTGGTACGAGTCCGGCAGCCCGGCCCGCTCCACATCGAGGCTCTGCAGGTAGGTGTGGAAATGCTCACGCGCACTGTGCACATGGCTCTGCACGCCCTCGTCGTCCCACGACCGGTTGTGGCTCAGCTCGGCGAGATCGGTGAACACCTCGATCAATTCGAGCTCTTCGGCGAGCGGCCGGCGGTGATCGGACACCACGGTGCGGCGCACGTCCAGGTAGTCCGCGATGACGCGGCCCTCGTCGTGCGGGTCCACATCGAAGCCCAGCAGCAGGCTGCGCAGATCCTGCAGCCCGCGGGTCAGCCGCTCGTGCGGGCGCACCGGCGCGGCCTGATCGGGCAGATCCAGGGTGGCGGTGCCGGTGGCGGCGGCCTCGGCGTCCGCATCGTCCTCGGAGGCGATGGGCTCCAGGCGCAGCAGCGGCGCACCGGTCTCCACCTGGGTGCCGACCGACACCGCGCATTCCTTCAACCGCGCCCGGAACGGCGCGCGCAGTACGGTTTCCATCTTCATGGATTCCAGCACCAGCACCGGCGCCCCGGCCTCCACCTCGTCGCCGACGGCCAGCGGGGTGGCGACGACCAGCGCGGGCGCGGGGGAGCGGACCACGCCGCCCTCGTCGCGGCTGATGCGGTGGGTGACGCCGTCCACGTCCACCACGTGCACGGGCCCGTGGGTGCCGGTGGTCAGGCGGTAGCGGGCGCCGTTGACCACGACCTGCCCGGTGTGATCGTCGAAACGCTCCAGATCGACGTCGGCGGTGCGGGTTTCGCCGCCGGCCTCGACCCCGACCCGGAAGCGATGCGCGCCGATGCGGGCGACCCGCACCCGGTAGCCGACGCCGCGCAGCTTCAGATCGCGCGGCCGCCCGCTCTCGTGCTGCACCTGCGGCCGCCCGCCGGATGCGGTGGACAGCAGGCGATTCCGCTCGACCCGCTCTTCCTCCTCGTACGCGTCGATGGCCGCGGCGGCCAGCGCGATGGTGGAGTGGCGATGCGAGACCAGGCGGCCTTCGGGTCGCACCCGGTCGATCCAGCCGGTGTCGGCGCTGCCGTCGAGCACCTCGGGCTGGATCAGCAGATCGAGCACGAAGCTCTTGTTGGTCGCGCCGCCCTCGATGACGACGCGGGTCTGGGTGACCGCGCGGCGCAGCCGGCCCAGCGCCTCTTCGCGATTGCGGCCGTAGGCGATGATCTTGGCGATCATGGAGTCGAAGTCGGCCGGGATGGTGTCGCCCTGGCTGACGCCGGTGTCGACCCGGATGCCCGGTCCGGCCGGCAGATCCAGGCGCGCGATGCGGCCCGGCGCGGGCGCGAAGTCGCGATCGGGATCCTCGGCATTGAGCCGCGCCTCGATGGCGTGCCCGCGCTCGACCGGCGGCTCACCCTCGAGCTTGTTGCCGGCCGCGACGTGCAGCTGTGCGCGCACCAGGTCGAAGCCGGTGGTGGACTCGGTGATCGGATGTTCCACCTGCAGGCGGGTATTGACCTCGAGGAACGCGAACAGCTCGTCGCCGGGGTGGTAGAGGAATTCGACGGTGGCCGCGCCGCAGTACCCGACCGCGACGGCCAGCCGCTCGGCCGACGCCTTGAGCTCGGCCGCCTGCTCGGGCCGCAGCACCGGCGAGGCCGACTCCTCGATGATCTTCTGATTGCGCCGCTGCACCGAGCAGTCGCGCACGCCCAGCGCCCACGCCGTGCCCTGCCCGTCGGCGATGACCTGCACCTCGACGTGGCGGGCGCCGGTGACCAGGCGCTCGAGGAACACGACGCCGCTGCCGAAGGCGCGCGCGGCTTCCTGACGGGTGCGCTCGTAGGCGTCCTCGAGCTCTTCCGGGCCGGTGATGACGCGGATACCGCGCCCGCCGCCGCCCGCGGTGGCCTTGAGCATGAGCGGGTAGCCGATGCGCTCGGCGGCTTCCTTGGCCTCGTCGATGGTCTCGACCGGGCCGCGGCTCCACGGCGCGACCGGCACCCCGACCTCTTCGGCGATCAGCTTGGCGCCGATCTTGTCGCCCAGCTTGCGCATGGCGTCGGGGCTGGGGCCGATGAAGGTGACCCCGATCTGCTCACACAGTTCCGCGAAGGCGGGATCCTCGGCGACGAAACCCCAACCCACCCAGGCGGAGTCGGCGCCGGTCTCGCGCAGCGCGCGCTCGAGCAGCTTGAGATCCAGATACGGGCGCGCGGCGGCCGGACCGAGGTCGTAGGCGATATCCGCCTCGCGCACGAATGTCGCGTTCCGATCGACATCGGTGTGAAGCGCGACGGTTTCGATCGATTGCCCGGTCTCTGCCGCCAGGTCGCGGGCGGCATGGATGAGCCGCATAGCGGCCTCTCCCCGGTTCACGATGGCGATGCGGCTGAACACTCGCCAGCTCCTTCCATTCCACGATTCCGGCCCGGTCGGGCGAACAGGCGAACAGTATTGCCACTGCTCTTTCCGCGTACTATGCCCCTCCGGGCGCGTTCAGGTACACCGCGCGACGGGGTTACCGGCACGTATCCTGCAAAATTTCTCGCTGCGGTCATGAAAAACACCGATTTGGGCCCGATATGGGCAGTGCGGTAGACCGGGTGGTTTACGCGCTGCCGGAGTTGCCTGTGCCCTGTTATCGCGATCGAATCCGATTCCGTTCGCGAGCGCGTGCTTACAATACGGACGGTTCCGGTCAGGGACGGGCTGTACACCACATCGGAAACGGGAGTGGGAGGCCATGCGGAACGCGCTCGACGCTATCGACCTATCGGGACTGTTCACGCCGGCGACGCTCGGCCCGCTGCGCGTGCGGAACCGGTTCGCCATGGCCCCGCTCTCGCGCTACGCCGCGCGCTGCGGGGTGCCGGCCGCCGAACTCGGGGCCTTCTATCGGCGGCGCGCGGCCGGCGGCTTCGGGTTGATCATCAGCGAGGGCATATCCGTCGGCGCGAGCCCGGCGGGCTCGGGTATCGCCGCGATCCGGCAGCCGTCGGCGCTGCGGGCCTGGACCGCGATCGTGTCCGCCGTGCACGCCGAGGGGGTGCCGATCTTCGCGCAGTTGATGTACGTCGGCGAACCGGACCGGGTGCGCTGGGGCGTCGAGGCGGAGCGGATCATCGCGAGTTACGCGCAGGCGGCGCGGCAGGCCCGGCGGGCCGGGTTCGACGGCGTCGAAATCCATGGCGCGCACGGCATGCTGCCCATCCGGCCCGTGCTCGCGGCCGAACTGGTCGGTGCGGTCCGGGCCGAGCTGGGGCCGGAAATGCCGGTCACCTACCGGTTTTCGCAATGGCGGGCCGGGCGGTCCGGCACTCGCGCGGCGGCGGGACCGGCCGAGCTGGAGGAACTGCTGTGGCCGCTCGCCGAGGCCGGGGTGGCCGCCTTCCATCCCTCGACCCGGCGCTTCGACGAGCCCGAATTTCCCGGAATCGCCGGGCCGAGTGGGCAATTGAGCCTGGCGGGCTGGACCAAGAAGGTGACCGGGCGGCCCGCCGTCATCGTCGGATCGATCGGGCTGGCCAAGGACGCCGCCGCGGCGGGCGGACCCGCCGAGGTGATCTCGCTCGAACGGCTACGGCGGCGCTTGGACCGCGGCGAATTCGATATCGCCGCGGTCGGGCGTGCGGTACTGGCCAATCCGGATTTCGTCGAGCTGATCCGCGACGGACGGATCGGCGAGCTGGTGCCCTACGAGGACAGCAAGCACAAGTCCACGCTCGCCTGACGCCACTCGCGCGCAAGCTTCAGCGGATCAGCTTGCCGAGGTCGGGATACTCCTGGATCCAATGGAAGTCGCCGTCGCGCAACGGAAACGTATCCGGATCCAGCGCCGTCATGGTCAGGGTCGCGGGCCGCCCGTCGTACTCCCCGCGCAGCACCAGCTGATCCGCCGCCGGCTGCTCGAAGCTGAAAGTGTAGGTGAACGGCGGCATTTCACTCGGCGGGGCCTGTTCGTCCAGCGGCGGCCCGGTCAAGGTGAGGGTATTGGTTCCGGTGTCCACGGTCGCGACCGCGGGCACGAAGGAATCGTCCATCTTCTGATAGGCGGCCTTCCTGGTGTCCAGAACCAAGCGCCGCCAGCGGGTCTCGTCGGTGGTGAGCGGCGGCAGCGACCGGCCGTCCAGGGTGAACTCGGTGACGTTCCAGATGCCGTACAGCGGCGGGCGGGGCACGCCGTCGCCCTGCACCCGATAACCCTCGGCGGCCATCCGCGCCCCACCGGCCAGCACCCACACGCCCAGCGCCGCCATCGCCACCGCGGCGATCCGGTTCGCCCGCGCGCCGCGGAAGAGCGGCGGTTGTGTCATCGGACCGGAATGCCGCTCCAGCACAAGCACATTCGCCAGCCGCCCGGCCTGCGGCGCCAGCACGAACAGGCACATCAGCACCAGGTGGAACGACAGCAGCTTGACCGGCACGTCGAAGGTCATGTTCAGCACGAACACCTGGGCCAGATTCACCAGGCTCAGCAGCGCGCCCAGGGTCGCGGTGCGGGGCAGGAACAGCAGCAGCCCGCCCAGCACTTCGGCTGTGCCCAAGAGCATTTCGTACACCGGCGCGGACCCGACCTGGTTCCACAGCACCCCGGTGGCGCTGAAATCCCCGTACGGCTGCAACAGGGTGATCAGCGTGGGCCGCGGCATCTGCAACGGGATCACCTTGGCCATGCCGTAGAACAGCATCTGCCCGCCGAGGCACAGGCGGACGGCGGTGAGGAACCAAGCGTGCAGTCTCACATAGGCCGTCCGGCGGCGGTCCAGCACCGACCACACCAGGGTGATCGCGACCGCGGCGCCGAAGACGCAGAAGATCAGCACCCAGAGCGGGGCCTGATCGCCGCTGTAGGACTTGCGCAGCGGGGCCACCTCGGTACCGAACACGGTGGTGCTGACCGTGCGGACGAAATCGTCGATCGAGTCCATCTGGCCGCCGGCCGCGCTCGCCGCCAGATAGACGAACAGCGGTCCGGTGAAGACCAGCACCAATTGGGCGAACAGCAGGCAGAGCAATCCGAAATAGGCGAAACAGAAACGGAACGCGACCCTGGTCAACGGTTTCCAGAAAGCGGTTGTGAAATCGACGGGAGTGCTATCCTTTTCGCGATCTAGCACATCCGTGGCAACGCTCGACATGCTGGCGCCCCCTCGCTTTCCTCCCGGGTGCCGGGAATATCGCTCCGACCGTGGCTCGAACGCGACGATGATGCCACCCCGCCCGTGTGATGCGGTGCAGGGACACGCGTCCCGGACCTGGACGGATGCACCACACGCAACTACTGGTCGGCTGATCACGAGCGACACGCTGGCGATGAGCCGCTACATGGCTTCACACCCGTCCGGCTCTGCCAGGATGGGCCTTTGGACTGTTCTTTTCAGCTGCTCATACTCCGGGAGGAGCCAGGCGGATGAATGTCGGGCAATCAGCGCGTGAACCTCGCACTTTGGTCGACATCCTGTCGATGCGGGTGACGAAGACCCCGCAGCGTTCCGCGTACATCTTCTCGAACCATCGGCAAGCCGACACCGTCGTCGATCACCGCGCCCTGTGGGACCGGGCGGCCGGATTGGCCGCGCGCGTAGCCGAAGTCACCGCGCCGGGCGACCGGGTGCTGCTGATGTGCCCGCCCGGACCGGAATTCGTCTACGCCTTCTTCGCCTGCCTGCTCTCCGGGCGCATCGCGGTGCCGGTGCACCTGGCGGCATCGGCGCATCAGCTGGTCGCGCTCACCGCGATCGTGCGCGATTGCGGCGCTACCGCGGCCATCGCTCCGCTGGCGACGGTGCCGATCGGGGACGGGCAACTGGGACCGGACATTCGGGTCGTCGACACCGGCAGCGCGAGCGACGGAACGGGTTTCGAGGCCACGCACCCGGACCCGGAGGACATCGCCTTCCTGCAGTACACCTCCGGCTCGACCGGATCCCCCAAGGGCGTCATGGTCCGGCACCGGAATCTGATGGTAAACCTCGGGCTCATCCAGTCCGAAAACGCTCTTACACCGGACAATTCGATCGTCTCGTGGCTGCCGCCGTACCACGATATGGGGCTGATCCAGGGTGCGCTGCTGCCCATGTTCGTCGGCTTCCCGAGCGTCCTGCTCTCGCCCATGACGTTCCTGCGCGATCCGCTCATCTGGCTGCGCGCCATCGCCGCGCGTGCGCACGTGGTGGCGGGCGGCCCGAACCTGGCGTACGGGCTCTGCGCGAAACGGGTGTCCGAGGCCGATGCGGCCGGGCTCGATCTGAGCGGGTGGGACATTGCCTTCGTCGGCGCGGAACCGGTCGACCCGAACATTCTGCGCAAATTCACGGACCTGTTCGCCGCCAGCGGCTTTCGCGGCGCGAGCTTCGTGCCGATGTACGGATTGGCGGAATCGACGCTGTATGTCAGCGGCGGCCGTCCGGGCGACGGCGCTCGCTCCCGCGCCTTCTCGATCATCGATCTCGATCGCGGCGTGGCCGAGCCGAAAACCCCCGGGCGCGAGCTGATCAGCGTCGGGCCGATGGCGCCGGAGCGCATCGCGGTGGTGGACCGCGACACCGGGCAGCGCTGCGCCGAACACCGGATCGGCGAGATCTGGCTGCGCGGCGACAGCATCGCCGCCGGGTACTGGAACAAGCCGGCCGAGACCGAACGCGCCTTCCACGCCACCCTCACCGACGGCGACGGCACGCCGTATCTGCGCACCGGCGACCTCGGTTTCGTGGCCGACGGTGAGCTGTACATCTCCGGGCGCAGCAAGGAACTGATGATCGTGCACGGCCGCAATATCTTTCCGCAGGACGTGGAGCGCACCATCCTGGCCGAGCATCCCGCGCTGCGGCCCGGCGGCTGCGCGGTCTTCACCGCGCGCATCGACGACGAGGACCGCGTCATGGTGGTGCAGGAACTCACCGACGCGCAGGCCGGCGACGCGACGGCGCTGGCGGGTTCGATTCGCGACATCGTGAGCCGCGTGCACGGCATCGGCGTGCACCGGGTCGTATTCGTCGGCAAGGGCGAGGTGCCCAAGACGACCAGCGGAAAGATTCAGCGACAGCTTCTCCGGGAGACGTACTCGACGACAGCGGCACGCTAGGAAAGGACGGAATTGAGCAGATCGCCGGATACGACACCAGTGCTGGACTTCTTCGTGGAGTGGGCCGCCGCACGGCTGGAACGAGACACGGTGGACCCGTACTCGCCACTCACCTCACTGGGGCTGGACTCCGTGAAAGCCGCGGAGCTGATGAACATCCTGGAGGACCGGTACCAGACCGAGATCACCGCCGAGGACATCTTCGACGGGCTCAGCCTCGCCGATGTGGCGGCCATGGCGACCGCGCGCACCGGCAATGGCGAAGCCGGTTGCGGCGGTGAGACGCCCTCGGACCGTATGCGATTCAGCCTGCTGTTCTTCTCCAGTGACGCGCAGCGGCAGGCGGACGACCGCTACCGGCTGCTGCTGGAGAGCGCCCGCTTCGCCGATTCGCACGGCTTCGAGGCCATCTGGATTCCCGAGCGGCACTTCCACAAGTTCGGCGGGCTGTACCCGAATCCGGCGGTGCTCGGCGCGGCGCTGGCGGCCGGCACCGAACGGGTGCGGATTCGCGCGGGCAGTGTGGTGCTGCCGCTGCACAATCCGGTCCGGGTGGCCGAGGACTGGTCGGTGGTGGACAACCTGTCCGGCGGCCGCGTCGACGTCGCCTTCGCCACCGGCTGGAACGCGGACGATTTCGTGCTCGCGGGCGACAGCTACGCCGACCGGGTCGAAATCACCAGGGCCGGAATGGATACCGTGCAGCGACTGTGGCGCGGCGAGACCGTCGCGTTGGCCAACGGCGTCGGCGAGGAGCGTGCGGTGCGCATCTTCCCGGCCCCGGTGCAGCCGGCGCTGCCGACCTGGCTGACCTGCAGCGGCGGCATCGAACGCTTCGAGATGGCGGGCGCGGTGGGCGCGAACATCCTGACCGCCCTGCTGTTCCAGGAAGTCGACGAGCTGGCCGAGAAGCTGGCCGCCTATCGCAAGGCGCGTGCCGAGCACGGGCACGGCGCGGAAGCGGGCATCGTGACCGTCATGCTGCACACCTTCGTGGGCGCGGACGAGGCCCGGGTGCGCAAGACCGTCGAGGGCCCGTTCAAGAGCTACCTCGAGGATTCGGTCGACCTGTGGCGGCGCGGCTCCGAGGCCCTGGACAGCCTGGACGAGAAGACCCGGACCAGGGTGCTGGACTTCGCATTCGAGCGCTACTACCGCAATAACGGCCTGTTCGGCACCCCCGCCGGCGCGGCGGCCATGGTCGAGCGGCTGCGGGCGATCGGGGTGGACGAGATCGCCTGCCTGATCGACTTCGGTATTCCGGACGCCGAGGTGCTGACCGGTCTGGAGTCGCTGGCCGCCCTGGAGCAGCTGACCCGATCCGCGTAGCGCACCTTCCCGACGCCACGAGAAGCAGGAGCAGATTTGACCGGCGCACGTTCGCACTCTTTTCCGTTATCGGCTGCCCAGCAAGGGATTTGGTACGCGCAACAGTTGACCGGCGCCACGCCGTTCACCAATGCGCTGTGTATCGACCTGCGCGGCGCACTGGATACCGGAGTGCTGGCGGCGGCGTTCTGGCGGGTGGCGGGCGAGTTCGAGGCCGGGCGGCTGCGGGTGCTCGAGGAGAACGGCATTCCGCGGCAGGCGGTGGACCGGCCGCTGGGCGAGGGCATCGAATGCCTGGATCTGCGGACGGCCGCGGACCCGATCGGCGCGGCGCGGGAGTGGATGCGCGCCGAATACAGCCGCCCGGTCGATCTGCACCGGGATCGGCTGATCACCACCGCGGTGCTGCGGGTGGCGGAGTCGCGCTGGTTCTGGTATTTGCGCGCCCATCACATCGCGATGGACGGGCTGGCGGCCATGACGCTGCTGGCCCGTATCGGCGAGGTGTACACGGCAGCGGTCGAGGGCCGGGAGCCGTCCGCCTCCAAGGTCAAGGGTCTCGCCGACCTGGTGGCCGAGGACGAAAAGTACCGGGAGTCCGAGCGTTTCGCGGCCGACCGCGAGTTCTGGCGCGAGCAGCTGGCCGGGCTGCCCGCGCCGGTGAGCCTGGCCGGGAAGAGCGGGCAGGCGGACGCGCACCCGATCTCGGTGGGCGCGGTACTGCCCGCGGCGACCGGGGGGCTGCTGACCGCGGTGGTCAAGGCGACCTCCACCAACCCGGCGGTGCCGATCCTGGCCGCCTTCGGGGCGTTCCTGGGCCGCATGACCGGCGGCGACGATATCGTGCTCAGCCTGCCGGTGTCCGCGCGCGTCACCACGGCGGCGCTGCGGTCCGGCGGCATGCTCGCCAACACGCTGCCGTTCCGAATCACATTGAGCCCGTTCATCACCGCGGGCGAGCTGATCGCGGCGACCCAGCAGCGGTTGATCGACGTCCTGCGCCGGCAGCGGTACCGGCAGGAGGACATGTTCCGCGATATCGGGCGGCTCACCCCGCAGACGCAGGTCTTCGGGCCGTACGTGGACCTCATGATGTTCGACACCGACGTGGTGCTGGGGCCCATCGTGGGGCAGCTCGAGGTGCTGACCCCGGGACTGGTGTCGGATCTGTCGGTCAGCGTCTATTCCGATGCGGCCTCGGGCGGCACGCGCGTGGACTTCGTCGCCAACCACGACCTGTACACGCCGGAAGAGCTTGCGCGGCACCATGATCGGTTCATCCGGTTCTTCGGGGAGTTCCTTCGCGCGTGCCAGGCCAACGCCGGGACGCCGGTCCGCGCCATCGAGTTGCTGCACGCCGAGGAACGAGCGCGGGTGCTGGGGGAGTGGAACGACAGCGCGTTACCCATCGACGACGGCGTCACGCTCACCGACCTGTTCCGACGGCAGGCCGCGGCGACACCCGATGCCATCGCCGTCGTGTCGGGCGGTGAGGAGATCACCTACGCCGAGCTGCAAGCGCGCGCGAGCCGATTGGCGGCCACGCTGGCGGCACAGGGCGTGGGGCCGGAAAACGTTGTGGCCATTACGCTTCCCAAGGGCATTCCGCTGATCACGGCGATGCTCGGGGTGCTCGAAGCGGGCGCGGCCTACCTGCCGCTGGACCCGACCTCGCCACCTGATCGGCTCGCCTACATTCTCGCCGACGCCGCGCCCGCCCTGGTCATCACCGACGACACCATCGAGGATCAGGCGCCGGCCACCGCGCCGCGACCGTCGCGGCCGGGCAATATCGCCTACGTCATCTACACCTCGGGCACCACGGGAAAACCCAAGGGCGTGGCCGTCACGCACGCCAACGCGGTGTCGCTGTTCGAGAGCACCGCGCCCTGGTGCGATTTCGGCCCCGATGACGTTTGGACCTGGTGCCACTCACAGGCTTTCGACTTCTCGGTGTGGGAGATCTGGGGCGCGCTGCTGCACGGCGGCCGGGTGGTCGTGGTGCCGCGCGAGATCGCGTACTCCCCGGCGGAGCTGTGGGAGCTGATCGTCGCGCAGCGCGTGACCATCCTCAACCAGACCCCGTCCGCCTTCTACGCCTTGATCGAATCCACACGCAGCGCCGCGCTGGAGGATTCGGCGCTGCGCATGGTGGTGTTCGGCGGTGAAGCCCTGGACCCCAAGCGGCTGGCGCGCTGGCGGCCTGCCGGTGCGCCCGGCGGCCCGGCGCTGGTGAACATGTACGGCATCACCGAGACCACGGTGCACGTCACCGAACAGCCGCTCACGGAACAGCATTGGAACGGCGACCTCGGCAGCAGCCCGATCGGCGTGCCGCTGGCGAACCTGCGCGTCTATGTCCTCGACGCCTGGCTGCGGCCGGTCCCGGTGGGGGTCGCCGGGGAACTGTACGTGGCGGGCAATCAGGTCGCGCGCGGCTATCGCGGCCGGGCGGCGCTGACCGCCGCGCGCTTCGTCGCCGACCCGTTCGACCCGGACGGCGGTCGCCTGTATCGCAGCGGGGACGTGGTCCGCTGGACGGCGGACGGGGTGCTGGAATACCTCGGGCGCGCCGACGAACAGGTGAAGATCCGCGGCTATCGCATCGAACTGGGCGAGGTCGAAGCCGTGCTCGCCGATCAGCCCGCGGTCGGCCGCGCCGTCGTCACCACCCATACCGCCGCACCCGCCGCGCCCGAGGCCGCGCCGGACACCCAGCTGGTCGCCTACCTGGTCCCGGACCCGCGTTTCGCCCCGGTGGCCGCGACCTGCCTGGAGCTGCAACGCGACGGCGTGATCGCGCCGGGCGAACTGCACGAAATGCCCAATGGCATGCCGATCGTCGGCCGCAACCGCTCCAATGTCGAATTCCTGTACGAGGAGATCTTCGAGAACGGCGAATACTGCCACGACGGCATCGCCATCCCCGCCACCGGCTGCATCGTGGATATCGGCGCGCACGTCGGCATGTTCTCGGTCTACGCCAAACGCACCTCCCCGGCGGTCCGGCTGTTCGCGGTCGAACCCATGCCGGAACTGCGGCGCATGTACGAGGCCAACTCGCGGCTGCACGGCCTCGACGCCACCGTGGTGCCGTACGCCATCGGCGCGGAAGCCGCCACCGACACTTTCACCTACTACCCGGAAATGTCGGTCATGTCCGGGCGCGGCACCGACAGCCGCGTGCAGCACGACATTCTCGAATCCTTCCTGCATCACGAATACGCCGCCGAGAGCGCGGATCTGGGGGAGAGCTATGTCGATCAGCTGATCGAGGACCGCCTGGACTTCGAACGCGTCGACGTCTCGGTCCGGACGCTGTCGCACATCATCACCGAATACGGCATCGACCGGATCGACCTGCTCAAACTCGATGTCGAAGGCAGCGAACTGGACGCCTTGCGCGGTATCGCACCCGAGCACTGGCCGCTCATCGACCGCATGGTCATCGAGGTCCACGATGTCGAAGGCCGGCTCGCCCGCATCGAGAACCTGCTGCACGAGCACGGATTCGTTTCCGCCGCCCGGGTGTCGCCGAACGTGGTCGGCACCGACCTGCACATCGTCTACGCCTACCGCGCCACCGTCGGCCCGGACCCCGACGTCGACACGGCGCGACCAGACTTCCTGACCCCCGACGAGAAATGGTGCGCCCCAACGGCACTCGGCAAGCTGCTGCGCGAACGGCTCGGCGCGCAACTGCCCGCCTACATGGTGCCGGATGTGGCGATGGTCCTGGACGCGCTGCCGCTGACCGTGAACGGCAAGGTGGACAAGGCGGCGCTGCCGGAACCGGTCGCGGCGCGCGCCTACTACCGGGCGCCGCGCACCGTGACCGAAGAGATCGTGGCCACGGTGTTCGCCGAAGTGCTCGGGATGGAACAGGTCGGCCTCGACGACGACTTCTTCGCCCTCGGCGGCAATTCGCTGTCGGCGACCCGGCTATCGGCGCGCCTGTCCGAAGGCGTCGGCGTCACGGTGACGGTGCGCGATGTGTTCGACGCGTCGGTGGCCGAGGACCTGGCCGCGCTGCTGGCCGGGCGGGTGGAGCACACCGCGCATCGCGACGCGGTCCCGCGCTTGCGGCGCGGCCGGCGGCCCGAACGGGTGCCGTTGTCGTATGCGCAGCAGCGGATGTGGTTCGTCAACCGGTTCGATCCGGAGTCGGCGGCCTACAACATCCCGATGGTCATCCGGCTGTCCGGCGCGGTGAACGAATTCGCCTTGGCCGCAGCGGTACTGGATGTGCTCGCCCGGCACGAGGTGCTGCGCACCCGCTATCCGGACGTGGCCGGGGTGCCGTACCAGGCGGTGGTGCCCGTGGCCGAGCTGCAGCGGGCGGCGGATATCGACCTGACCGCGCTTCCGGTCGATGCGGCCGGTGCCGAAGCCGAACTCGCGGCACTGGTCTCGGTGGGTTTCGATGTGGCCCAGCGGGTTCCGTTGCGGGCGCGGCTGCTGGCGGTGGGCGCCGATGAGTTCGTGCTCGTGCTGGTGGTGCATCACATCAATGCCGACGGCTTCTCCATGGGGCCGCTGGCCCGCGACCTCGCCACCGCCTACACCGCCAGGCGCCATGGGCAGCAACCCGATTGGCCCGCGCTGCCGGTGCAATACGCGGATTACGCACTGTGGCAACGGGAACTGCTCGGCGCCGCCGACGATCCGGAGTCCTCGCAGTCGCGGCAGGTCGCCTACTGGTCGGAGCAATTGCGGGAACTGCCCGAAGTACTGGAACTGCCCTGGGATCGCCCGCGCCCGGCGGTCGCTTCACATCGGGGCGCGACCCACGCCTTCGTCCTGGAACCGGCGCTGGTCGCCGGATTACGCGACCTGGCGCAGGCTCGGGGCGTCACGGTGTTCATGCTGTTCCACGCCGCGCTCACGGTCGTGCTGTCGCGGCTGTCCGGCAGCACCGATATCGCCATCGGCTCACCGGTTTCCGGGCGCGGCGCGGCCGAACTGGACGATCTGATCGGCATGTTCGTCAACACAGTGGTGCTGCGCACCCGCGTGGACGAAGCGCAGCCGTTCACCGACCTGCTCGCCCAGGTCCGCGGCGTGGACCTGGATGCGTTCGCGCAGTCGGAGGTCCCGTTCGAGCAGGTCGTGGAGGCCCTGGACCCGCCGCGCAGCCAGGCGCATCACCCGCTGTTCCAGGTCATGCTCGCCTTCCACAATCTCGACCAGGCGGTGCTCGAACTCCCCGGAGTGGTGGTGGCGGCCTCCGGCGCGGACACCGGCACCGAACGGTTCGACCTGACCTTCACCATGACCGACGCCCCCGACGGGCACGGGGCGATCCCGGTGGAACTCGGTTACGCCACCGACCTTTTCGATCCGGGCACCATCGCGAACCTGGTCGATCGCCTGCGCGCGGTGCTGCGTGCCGTGACCGCCGATCCGGCGGTGCGGGTGCGGGATATCGAGGTGCTGTCCGAACCCGAACGGCAGCGGCTCGTCCGGGACTGGGGACGCAACGGAATCCCCGACGAACTGACGGAGCATCCGACCCTCCCGGCGCTACTGGCCGCGGCGGTCGCGTCGAACCCCGACGGTGTCGCGGTGATCGACGGCGAGCTGCGCATGTCCTATCGCGAGCTCGACGAGCGATCGAATCGATTGGCGCGCTTGCTGATCGGACGCGGCGCGGGCCCCGAATCCACGGTGGCGGTCGGGATCGAACGGTCCCTGCACTGGGTGCTGGCGGTGTGGGCCGTCGCCAAGACCGGTGCGGCGTTCCTGTCACTGGACCCCGCGCATCCGGCGGAGCGAAACCGTCTGTTGTGCACGGACTCCGGCGTCGGCTGGGTGCTCTCGTGCGGCGATCTCGGATTCGCGGCGCCCGAAGCCGACGTGATCGACCTGGCGGAACTCGAGCCGGCGGCATTCAGCGCCGATGCGCTGACCGACGCGGATCGCCGTGGGCTCGTGCACCCGCACGGCACGGCGTATGTCATCTACACCTCCGGTTCGACCGGACGCCCCAAAGGTGTCGAGGTCACGCACGCCGGTCTCGCGGCCGTGCGCGCCGACCACGCCCGCCGCTGCGTCGTCGACGCCGGGGCGCGGGTGCTGGCGGTGGCCGCCCGGACCTTCGACGCGGCGATTCTCGAACTCCTGCTGGCCCTCTCGGGCAGCGCGACACTGGTGGTCGCACCGCCGGACGTGTACGGCGGCGAGGAACTGCGGGACCTGCTGCGAGCCCAGCGGGTGAGCCACGCGTTCCTGACGCCGTCGGTGGCGCTGTCGCTGGAACCGGCCGGACTCGACGACCTGCGGGTGGTGCTCACCGGCGGCGATCGGTGCGGACCGCAGCTGGCGGCGCGCTGGGCGGGCACCGATGCGGCGGGCGCACGCCGCGTGCACAACCTGTACGGCCCGGCCGAGGCGACCATCTGGGTGACCGCCGCGGAACTGCTGCCCGGCCGGACGCCCGCGATCGGCACACCCATCACGGGAATGTCCGCGGTGGTGCTGGACGCCTGGCTGCGGCCCGTGCCCGCGGGGGTGGTCGGTGAACTGTACGTGGCGGGCCCCGGGGTGGCGCGCGGCTATCGGGACCGGCCCGGGCTCACCGCAGGCCGTTTCGTGGCCGATCCGTTCGGCGCACCCGGGCAGCGCCTGTATCGCACCGGTGACCTGGTGCACTGGGTGACCGGCGAATCCGGCACGGCCACCCTGGTTTTCGTGGGGCGCTCGGACTTCCAGGTCAAGGTGCGCGGGCAGCGCCTGGAACCCGGCGAGATCGAAGCCGCACTGGCCGCCGTCGACGGCGTGGCCCAGGCCATCGCCGTCGTGCACCCCACGTCCGGCGGCGGCCGATTGGTCGGCTACGTCGTGCCCGAGCCGGGCCGCACGGTGGACCAGGAAACGGTGCTGCACGAGGTCGGCGAGCTGCTGCCGGGCTACCTGGTGCCGGATGTGGTCATGGCCCTGGACGAGCTGCCGCTGACCAGCAGCGGCAAGGTCGATCGCCGGAGCCTGCCGGAGCCCGCGGCCGAAACCCGGGAGTTCCGTGCGCCCGCCACGCCGTTCGAGCAGATCATCACCGCGGTGATCGCCGAAGTGCTGGGTCTGGACCGGGTCGGCGTCGATGACGACTTCTTCGCCCTCGGCGGCGACTCCATCGTGTCGATCCAGGTGGTGGCGAAAGCGCGGGCGCGCGGCGTGGTGTTCGGGCCCCGCGACGTATTCGAACAGCGCACCCCGGCGCGGCTGGCCGCGACCGCGCGTGCCGCCGGTACCGCGCACACCGGCGTGCTCGCGGAACTGCCCGGCGGTGGCGTCGGCGAGCTGCCGTTGCTGCCGGTCGCGCGGTGGATGGTGGAGTGGGACAACGGATTCGAGCGCTTCGAACAGCACATGGCGCTGCGGCTCCCGGCCGGTATCGACGAGACCGCCGTGCTCGCGGCGATCACCGCCCTTCTCGATCACCACGACATGCTGCGCTCACGATTGCGGCGGGAACCGGCCGGCGGGTGGTCACTGCTGGTGGAACCGCCGGGCAGCGTGCCCGCCGCGGCGGTACTGCATCGCCACCGCATACCGGCGGGACCGGCCGCGGAAGCCGATGCTGCTGCCGCACAGCTGAACTCGGCCACCGACCGCCTGGACCCCGAGCGCGGCGTCATGGTCCAGTTCGTGTGGCTCGACAACGACGGCGAGACCCCGGGATTGCTGCTGGTGGTGGCCCATCACCTGGCGGTGGACGGCGTGTCCTGGCGGGTGCTGCTGCCGGACCTGCTCTCGGCCTTCGAGCAGATCGCGGCGGGCCGGATCCCGGTGCTCGACCCGGTCGGCACCTCGATGCGGCGCTGGGCGCACGGCTTGGCGGCCGCGGCCGCCGAACCCGCACGGCTGGAAGAACTTCCGCTCTGGCAGTCCATGGTGACCGGTCCGGACCCGAGCTGGGGCGAACGCGCCCTGGACCCCGCCGTCGACACCGCGGCCACCCTGGACGAAGTCGAGGTGACGCTGCCCGAGGCGGTGACCCGGGCGCTGCTGGGGCGCGTCCCGGCGGTGTTCCACGGCGGCGTCAACGACGGCCTCCTCGCGGGTTTGGCTGTGGCCGTGCGCATCTGGCGGTCACGGCGGCGGCTCGACGAACCGACGCTGCTGGTACGGCTCGAAGGCCACGGGCGCGAGGAACAGGTGGTTCCGGGCGCGGACCTGTCCCGGACCGTCGGCTGGTTCACCACGGTGTTCCCGGTCCGGCTCGACCTGACCGGCATCGACGTCGAACACGGCGACGCGGTCGCGGCGGCTGTCTGGTCGGTCAAGGACACCTTGCGCGCGATCCCGGACAAGGGCATCGGTTACGGCCTGCTGCGCTACCTCAATCCGGAAACCGCCGCGCTGCTGCCGGATCGAATGCCGGGCGGCATCGGATTCAACTACCTCGGTCAGGTCACCGGCGGGCAGGCCGAACAGCCGGTCGCCGCGGACCCGCGGCAGCCGGTCACCATCGCCCTCGACGTGAACGCGATCGTGATCGACGACCGGCTCCGGGCCGGATTCCGCTTCCCGCGCACCCTCCTGGACCGCGCGGACGTGGAAGAACTGGCCGAACTGTGGGCCGAGACGCTGATCGCCATCGCCGCGCACGCCGAAACCCCGGACGCCGGTGGACATTCCCCGTCCGACTTCGAACTGGTGACACTGACCCAGCCCGAAGTTGTCGCGCTCGATCGGGCGTATCCGGGGCTGACCGATGTCTGGCCGGTGACGCCGCTGCAAGCCGGATTGCTGTTCCACACCGGACTCACCGGCACCGCCGAGCCGGATGCCTATGTCGCGCAACTGGCGCTGCGGCTGCGTGGCGAACTGCACCCCGAACGACTCCGGGAAGCCGCGCGCGGTCTGCTCGCCGCGCATCCGGGATTGCGTGCCGCCTTCACGACCACCGGCGGCGGGACGAGTGTCGCGGTGGTGACCGAGGACGTCGAATTGCCCTGGCAATCGGTCGATCTCACGAACAATGCCGATCCCGAGGCCGCGTTCACCGCGCTCATGGCGGCGGAGCGGGCCGAGCGCTTCGATCCCGCGACCGCACCGCTGCTGCGCTGCACGGTGGCGCGGCTGGGCGTCGATCGCTGGGCGCTGCTGCTCACGAACCATCACCTCATCCTCGACGGCTGGTCCTACCCGCTGCTCGTCACCGAACTGTTCACCCGCTACCTCGACGGCGCCACCCGGCCCGCGGGTTCGTATCGGGATTTCCTGTCGTGGTTGACGACTCGCGATCACGAGGCCGCGCTGGATGCGTGGACGGCGGCCCTGGACGGCGCCGAACCCACACTCGTCGCGGGCAACGCGCCGAATCACGGTGCGGTGGAAGAGGAATGGATCACCCTCGATGAGGCGGCGGGCCGCGCCCTGACCGCAACGGCCGCTGACGCCGGTGTCACGGTCAATACCGTCCTGCAATCGGTGTGGGCGATGCTGCTGGCCCAGCTGAGCGGTCGCAGGGATGTGGTGTTCGGCGTGACGGTATCCGGGCGGCCCGCCGAATTGCCCGGCGCGGACAGCGCTCTCGGCCTGTTCGTCAACACCGTGCCCACCCGCGTGCGGTTGCGGCCCGCCGAGCCCCTCACCCGGCTGTGGGCTCGTCTCCAGGGTGAACAGGCGGCGCTGCTCGAGCATCACCACCTGGGCTTGACCGATATCCATGCCCGCACCGGCTACGAGGCCCTCTTCGATACCGTGATGGTGGTCGAGTCGTATCCCGTTGACGCGCAGGGCATCCGGCGGCTCACCGCACACAGCGACCTGGAAGTCACCGGCGTCGACGCCGCCGACTCGACCCACTACCCGCTCACCTGCAGCGTCACCGTCCAGGACGGGCTGCGCATCCGGCTGCAATACCGGCCCGAGGTATTCGACGCGGCCGTGATCACCGCGCTCGCGGCCAGGCTGCGACAGGTGCTGAGCGCCGTCACCGCCGATCCGTCGATGACGGTGCGTGACCTGGACACGCTCCCGGCGGCGGAACTGGCGCGGCTGCACCGTTGGGGCCGCGGCAACGCACTCGACCTCGAAACCCCGGACGCGGACAACGAACCGACCTTGCCGGCCCTGCTCGCACAGGCGGTGGCGGCCAACCCGGACGGGTGCGCGGTGGTGGACGGGGAGCGGCGCGTCACCTACCGCGAACTCGCCGAACACTCGAACCGGCTGGCGCGCTTGCTGATCGAACGCGGCGCAGGCCCCGGCTCCGTGGTCGCGGTGGGAGTGCCGCGCTCACTGGAATGGGTGCAAGCGGTATGGGCGATCGCGCAAACCGGCGCGGCCTTCCTGTCCCTCGACCCCGCGCATCCGCTGGAGCGGAACCGGTTCATGTGCGCTGATTCCGGTGCGCGAGTGGGCATTACGATCGGTCGCCACGTCGAAGACCTGCCCTCGGACGGCCCGGCCTGGCTGGCTGTCGACGACCCCGCCGTCGCCGCACGCCTCGAACAGCTCCCGGCCTCGCCGATCACCGCTGCCGACCGCCGTTGCGAATTGCATCCCGCCGCGACCGCATACGTGGTCTACACCTCGGGCTCGACGGGACGCCCCAAGGGCGTCGAGATCACCCACGCCGGTCTGGCCGGCGTCCGCGGCGCGCAGCACCGGCGCTTCGGCACCGGTCCGGACTCGCGGGTGTTGAGCGTCGCGGCCCGCACCTTCGATGCCGCGATCTTCGAACTGCTGCTGATGGTTTCGGGCAGCGCCACCCTGGTGACCGCACCGCCCGACGTCTACGCCGGACCGGCCCTGGCCACACTGCTGCGGACCGAACGCGTCACCCACGCCGTCCTCACCCCCAGCGTGGCGGTCGCTCTCGACCCGTCCGGCCTGGACGATCTCGAGGTGCTGATCGCGGCGGGTGAAGCCTGCCCGCCCGCCCTGGTCGCGCGCTGGTCGCGCACCGATACCGCGCGCCGCCGCCGGGTCCACAATCTGTACGGCCCGGCCGAGGCCACCATCTGGGTGACGGGCAGCGACGCGTTGCGCGCGGGCGATCCGGTCACCATGGGCTCGGTCATCGGCGGCATGTCCGCGCAGGTCCTCGACGCCTGGCTGCGGCCGGTGCCCGCCGGAGTCATAGGCGAGTTGTACGTATCGGGCCCCGGCGTGGCCCAGGGTTATCGTGGTCGTCCGGGCTTGACGGCGGCCCGCTTCATCGCCGATCCGGCCGGATCGGGCGAGCGCTGGTATCGCACCGGCGACCTGGTGCGCTGGCTCGAATCCGAGGACGGCACCGGCGTATTGAGCTTCGCCGGCCGCGCCGACTTCCAGGTGAAGGTGCGCGGCCAACGCCTGGAACTGGGCGAGGTCGAAGCCGCCCTGTGTGCCCTGGACGGCATCGATCAGGCCGTCGCGCTCGTGCACGCCTCCGATGCGCGGGCGCGGCTGGTGGCCTACGTGGTCGCGGGCACCGGCTGCGCGGTGGACCCGGCCCGGGTGCGGCGGGCGGCGGCACAGCGGCTGCCGGGCTTCATGGTGCCCGATGTCGTCCTGCCGGTGGAGTCCCTGCCGCTCACCGTGAACGGCAAGGTGGACACGTCGAGCCTGCCCGAACCGGTGGCGGCCCGCGCCGGCTACCGGGCCCCGCGCACCGCGACCGAAACCGCCGTGGCGCGCGTGTTCGGCGAGGTGCTGGCGGTGGAACGGGTCGGTCTCGACGACGACTTCTTCGCGCTGGGCGGCAATTCGCTGTCGGCGACCCGGCTTTCGGCACGCCTGTCCGAAGCCGTAGGCGGCACAGTCGGAGTGCGCGAGGTGTTCGAAGCCCCGGCGGTGGGGGACCTGGCCGCACTGCTGGAGGCGCGAGCGACGACGCCCGGCCACGACGCGCCGCCGCTGGTACCGCGGCCGCGACCGGAACAGGTGCCGTTGTCGTATGCGCAGCAACGCATGTGGTTCGTGAACCGCTTCGCGCCCGATTCGGTGGCCTACAGCATTCCCATGGTGCTGCGCCTGTCGGGCGCGCTCGATGCCGAGGCGCTGTCGGCGGCGGTGCGGGACGTGCTCGGACGGCACGAGGTACTGCGCACCCGATACCCCGATACCGCGGGCGTGCCGCGTCAGGACGTGGTGCCGGAAGCCGAACTCGACGGCGTGATCGATATCGACCTCGCGCCGCGGACCGTGCGCGCTGCCGATCTCACGCGGGTGATCGCCGAGTCGGTCGCCGTGAAATTCGATGTGGCCGAGCGGGTTCCGGTCCGCGCCCGGCTGCTCGCGCTCGGCCACGCCGAACAGGTACTGGTGCTGGTGGTGCATCACATCGCCGCCGACGGATTCTCGATGGGCCCCCTGGCGCGGGATCTGGCCGCGGCGTACGCGGCCAGGTCCGCCGGGCGGCAACCCGAGTGGTCGCCGCTGCCGGTGCAGTACGCGGATTACGCGCTGTGGCAGCGCGAATTGCTGGGTGCCGCAGAGGATCCGGGATCATTGCTCGCGCGGCAACAGGGTTATTGGATCGAGCGATTGCGTGATCTCCCCGAAGTCCTGGAGCTGCCCGCCGACCGCCCACGCCCGGCGGTGGCGTCCCATCGCGGAGCCACCCACGGCTTCACGATGGACCCGGCGGTGGTGGCCGGACTGCGGGAACTGGCTGCGGCACAAGGTGTCACGCTGTTCATGGTCTTCCACGCCGCCCTGGCCGTGGTGCTGTCCCGGCTGTCCGGCAGCGCGGATATCGCCATCGGCTCACCGGTGTCGGGGCGCGGATCGGCCCAGCTGGACGACCTGGTGGGCATGTTCGTCAATACCGTCGTACTGCGCACCCGCGTGGACGATTCGGCGTCGTTCGCCGAACTCCTCGCCCGGGTGCGCGAGGTCGACCTGGATGCCTTCGCGCGCGCCGAGATCCCGTTCGAACAGGTCGTGGAAGCCGTCGACCCGCCTCGCAGTCAAGCCCACAATCCGCTGTTCCAGGTGCTGCTCGCCTTCCACAACCTGGACCGGGAGAGCCTCGCACTGCCCGGCCTCGAGGTGACGCCGATCCGTGCCGAAACCGGCGTCGAACGCTTCGACCTGACCTTCACCCTCACCGACACGCCGGACCCGGACGGTGCCATTCCCGTCGATATCGGTTACGCAACAGACCTTTTCGACCCCGCGACGATCGCCACCCTGGCCGATCGCCTGCAGCGGGTGTTCGGCGCGATCACCACCGACTCCGCCGTCGCGGTCCGCGATATCGACGTGTTGTCTGCTGACGAACGCCACTTGCTGGTCGAGGAGTGGGGCCGCACCGGCACTCCCGCGCTCGGTGCATTCGCCACCGACGCCGTCACGCTGCCCGTCCTGCTGGCCGCCGCGGTGGCGGCGAACCCGGACGGTGCCGCGGTGGTGGACGCGGACCACAGCATTTCTTACCGGGAGCTGGACGAGCGCTCGAACGCATTGGCCCGCTTGCTGATCGGACGCGATATCGGCCCCGAATCGGTGGTCGCGATCGCGCTGCCGCGTTCCCTCGAATGGCTGCTCGCCGTGTGGGCGATCACCAAGACCGGTGCCGGATTCCTGTCCCTGGACCCCGCCTATCCGATCGAACGCAACCGGTATATGTGCGCCGATACCGCTGTGCGCCTGGGAATCACGGCCGAACGCCACACCGCCGCGCTGCCCTCGGACGGTGTCTCCTGGCTGTGCCTGGACGACCCGGCCGTGACGGAGCGACTCGAGCAGTGCCCGTCGGCCGCCGTCACCGATGCCGACCGGTGCGGGGCGCTGCGGCCCGGCAACACGGCGTACGTCATCTACACCTCCGGCTCCACCGGACGGCCGAAGGGCGTCGCCGTCACCCATGCGGGCCTGGCCGCGGTCGCCGCCGCGCAACGCCTCGACTACGCGGTCGCAGCCGAATCCCGCGTATTGGCGGTCTCCGCACGCACTTTCGACGCCGCCATGCTCGAACTACTGCTCGCCGTCCCGGCCGGCGCGGCTCTGGTCATCGCCCCCGACGACGTGTACGGCGGGCAACCGCTCACCGAACTGATCCGCGACCAGGCCGTCACCCACGCCTTCCTGACCCCGTCGGTGGTGGCCTCACTGGAACCCGCCGGGCTCGACACGCTGCGCATGCTGACCGTCGGCGGCGAACGTTATTCGTCCCGGCTGGTCGAACGCTGGTCACGCACCGACACCGAGGCCCAGCGGCGGTTCTTCAATACCTACGGCCCGACCGAGGCCAGCATCATCATGTCCATCAGCGGCGAACTGCGCGCCGGCGCTCCGATCGACCTCGGAGCGGGCATCCCCGGCATGGGCGTGCGGGTACTGGACGCCGCGCTGCGCCCGGTGCCGGTCGGTGTGGTGGGTGAGCTCTATCTGTCCGGAGCGGGCCTGGCGCGCGGATACCTCGGCCGTCCCGGTCTCACCGCTGACCGATTCGTGGCCGACCCCTACGGTCCGGCGGGCAACCGGCTCTACCGCACCGGTGACCTGGTGCGCTGGATGACCTCCGAATCCGCTACCGGCGTACTGACTTTCGTCGGCCGCGCCGACTTCCAGGTGAAGCTGCGCGGTCAGCGTCTCGAACCCGGCGAGGTCGAGGCCGCACTGTGCGAACTGGACGGCATCGGGCAGGCCGTGGTGCTCGTCCACACCGCCGACGCCGTGGCTCGCCTGGTGGCGTACGTGGTCCCGCGCGCCGGATCCGAGATCGATCCGGCCGGGGTCCGGCAGGCTGCCGCCGAGCGGCTTCCCGGCTACCTGGTCCCAGACGTGGTGATGGTCCTCGGCACACTGCCTTTGAGCGCCACCGGCAAGGTGGATCGGCGCGCGCTGCCCGAACCGGTGATCACCGCACCGCGGTTCCGGGCGCCCGCCACCCCGCTCGAAGAGATCGTCGCCGAGGTGTTCGGCGAGGTACTCGGGATCGAACGGGTCGGCGTGGACGACGACTTCTTCGCACTGGGCGGCGATTCCATCGTCTCCATCCAGGTGGTGTCCAAGGCGCGCGCCCGCGGCGTGCTGTTCGGCCCGCGCGACGTTTTCGAACAGCGCACCCCCGCCCGGCTGGCCGCCTGCGCCGCGACCGGGGCCGCCGAGACGCTGGCCGAACTGGACGGCGGCGGCATCGGTGCAATGCCCGTGCTGCCGGTGGCGCAATGGATGGTGGAGTGGGGCAAGGGATTCGACCGGTTCGAACAGCATGTGGTGCTGCGCGTGCCGGCCCGGGTCGACGACCGATGCTTGACCGTGGCGCTCGACGCGGTCCTCGAGCGGCACGACATGCTGCGCTCCCGCCTGCGGTCCGATCGGACCGGCAGCTGGTCGCTGGTGGTGGCTCCGGCGGGCACGCCGGACGCGGCCTCCGTGCTGCATCGCCGGGCCCTCGAAGCCGTCGAGGACAGCGAGGCGGGCCGGATCGCCGTCGCCGATATCGCTGCGGCGGAACTGGATTCGGCCATCCGCCGCTTGCGCCCGGCAGACGGTGCGATGGTGCGATTCGTCTGGCTCGACCCGCAGGACGGCACCCCGGGCTGGCTTCTGGTGGTGGCGCACCACCTGGTGGTCGACGGGGTGTCCTGGCGCGTACTGGTCCCGGACCTGATGTCAGCGCTGGAACAAGCTGTGGCGGGCCGGAATCCGGAGCTGGAACCGGTCGGCACGTCCATGCGGCGCTGGTCCCACGGGCTGCAGGATGCGGCCATGGACCCGGCCCGGACGGCGGAACTGGATTACTGGCGACAGCTGACGGCGGGCGCGGATCCGGTTCTCGGCGGCCGGGAACTCGACCCCGCGATCGATACCGCCGCCACGCTCGAACAGCTCGAACTGCGGCTGCCCGAATCGGTGACCCGGTCCCTGCTGTCCCGGGTGCCCGCCGTGTTCCACGGCAACGTCGATGACGCCCTGATCGCGGGACTGGTGGTGGCGGTGCGCAGCTGGCGTGCCCGCCACGGCGGCGACGACCCCTCGGTGCTGATCCGCCTGGAGGGGCACGGCCGCGAGGAGCAGGTGGTCGCGGGCGCGGACCTCTCGCGCACGGTCGGCTGGTTCACCTCCATGTTCCCGGCCCGCTTCGACCTCACCGGCATCGACGCCGAGGCCGCAGCGGATGGGGACGCGCTCGCGGTCGCGGTGCGGGAGGTCAAGGAGACACTGCGCTCGATACCCGACAAGGGCATCGGGTACGGCCTGCTGCGCTATCTCAACCCGGAAACCGCGGCGCTGCTGCCGGATCGGATGCCGGGCCGGATCGGCTTCAACTACCTGGGCCGGATCTCGGCCGCCGATATCGGGAGCGGTGGCCTGCACGGCGGCCTGGGTGAGCTGAGCGGATCCCCGCACCCGGACATGCCGGTGACGGTCGCCGTCGATGTGAGCGCCATCGTCGTGGAGGACCGGCTGCGGGCGGTGTTCCGCTTCCCGCGCAGCCTGCTCGATCGGGCACAGGTCCGGGAATTGGCGGACCTGTGGTCGCAGGCGCTGACGACGATCACCGAGTACGCGCAAACACCCGGTGCGGGTGGGCATTCCCCCTCGGACTTCGGCCTGGTGAACCTTGCTCAACCGGATATCGCGGCCCTGGAACGCGCCTATCCCGCGCTCGCCGACGTCTGGCCGCTCACGCCGCTCCAGACCGGTCTGCTGTTCCACGCCGAACTGGCCGGAGCCGACGCCGAAACCGATGCCTATGTCGCACAGCTGACTCTGCGGCTGACCGGACAGCTGGACCCGCGACGACTGCGCGCCGCCGCCGCTACCGTGGTGCGCCGCCACGATGGACTGCGAACCGCGTTCACCGCCACCACCGACGGCCGCAGTGTGGCGGTGGTCTGTGACGACGTCGAATTACCTTGGCAAGTAGTCGATCTCACCCGGGATGCCGATCCGGAGGCCGGGCTCACCGCGCTGGCGGCGGCCGAGCTGGCCCGCCCCTTCGATCTCGCCGCCCCACCGCTGCTGCGATTCACCCTGGTCGCGGTGGCCGCCGATCGCTGGGCGCTGATCCTCACCAACCATCACGTCATCCTCGACGGCTGGTCCTACCCGCTGCTGATCACCGAACTGTTCACCGAATACGCCGGTGCGCAGCCGGCCTGGAACGCCGGCTCGTACCGGGATTACCTGGCGTGGTTGACGACTCGCGATCGCGACGCCGCCCGTACCGCCTGGTCGCGGGCGCTCGACGGAGCCGAACCGACCCTGCTCGCGGGCCCGCCGCGCACCACCGCCGGCGCCGTGGCCGAACAGTCGATCGTCATCGACCGCGCCGAAACCCGGGAACTGGTGGCCGCCGCCGCCTCCGCCGGCGTCACCGCGAACACCGTCCTGCAATCCGCCTGGGCGATCATGCTGGCCCAGGCCGTCGGCCGCACCGACGTGGTCTTCGGCGCGACGGTGTCCGGGCGGCCCGGTGAACTGCCCGCCGCCGGGCATACCATCGGCCTGTTCATCAATACGATCCCGACCCGGGTGCGGCTGCGCCCCGACGAGACCGTGACCGGCCTGTGGACGCGCCTGCACGGCGAACAGGCCGCGCTGTTGGAACACCAGCACCTGGGGCTGCGGGACATCCACGCGCTCACCGGCCACGACAGCCTCTTCGACACTCTGATGGTGCTCGAGTCGTATCCGGTCGACATGGGCGATATCGAGCACGCGGTCGGCAGCGGCGAGCTGGCGATCACCGGTGTCGACGCCGCCGACGGCACCCACTATCCGCTGTCCTGCACCGCACGGCTCCAGGACGACCTGCGAATACGGCTCCAATACCGGCCGGAGCTGTTCGACGCGTCGGAGATCGACTCGTTCGCCGCAGGGCTGCAGCGGGTACTGCGCACCATCGCCCGCGACCCGGCGGTCCGGCTGCGAGATGTGAAGGCGCTCTCCGCATCCCAGCGCTATCAGCTCGTGCACGAATGGGGCCGGATCGGCACCTGCGACCTCGACCTGGCCGCCCTGGACGGGCTCGACGACACCGGATACCCGGCCGCCGGGACCACCCTGCCCGAGGTGCTCGCGGCGGCGGTGGCGATCGCACCGGACGGTGACGCGATCGTCGAAGGCGCACAGCGCATCTCCTACCGCGAACTGGATGATCGTTCGAATCGCCTGGCACGCGCGCTGATCGCGCAGGGCATCGGACCCGAGCAGGTGGTGGCGATCGCCGCCCCGCGCTCGGCGGCGTGGGTGCTCGCGGTCTGGGCGATCGCCAAGACCGGCGCCGCGTTCCTGTCCCTGGATCCGGCGCATCCGCTGGACCGGAACCGGTTCGTCTGCGTCGATGCCGGGGCGAGTTGTGTGCTGACGCAAGGTGATCCGGGATTCGAAGCCGCCGGGCTGGAGACGGTGGACATCGACCGCATCGACCTGTCGCACTGGTCCGGCGCGGCCATGACCGATGCGGATCGGCGCGCGAACGTGCGCCCGGAGAACACCGCCTACGTGGTGTACACGTCGGGGTCGACCGGCCGCCCGAAGGGGGTCGAGGTCACGCACGCCGGTTTGGCGGCCGTGGTGTCCGACCACGTGCGACGCTGCGCCGTCGATCCGGGCTCCCGAGTGCTGGCCGTGGCCGCGCGGACCTTCGACGCGGCGATTCTCGAACTCCTGCTGGCCGTCTCCGGCGGCGCACCGCTGGTGATCGCGCCTGCGGACGTCTACGGCGGACAGCCACTGCGGGAATTGCTGGCCGCCCAGCGGATCACGCACGCCTTCCTCACCCCGTCGGTGGCGCTGTCGCTGGATGCCGCCGGGCTCGACGATTTGCGATTGGTGGCCACCGGCGGTGACCGGTGCCCGCAGCAGCTGGTATCGCGCTGGTCGGGCACCGATGCGGCGGGACTGCGCCGGGTGCACAACCTGTACGGACCGGCCGAGGCGACGATCTGGGTGACCGGCGCCGAACTGGCCCCGGACCGCACCCCGGGCATCGGCGGTCCGATCGCCGGTGCGGGCGCGCTCGTACTGGACGCGTGGCTGCGACCGGTGCCGGCGGGCGTGGTCGGCGAATTGTATGTGGCCGGCGCGGGATTGGCGCGCGGCTACCTCGGGCGGGCCGGGATCACGGCGGCGCGGTTCGTGCCCAATCCGTTCGGTGCGTCCGGACAACGGTTGTACCGGACCGGCGACCTGGTGCGCTGGGTCGGCGAATCCGGCGCCGCCATGCTGCAATTCGTCGGACGCTCCGACTTCCAGGTGAAGGTGCGCGGCCAACGGCTGGAACCGGGCGAGGTCGAAGCCGCGCTGACCGCCGTGGCAGGCATCGCGCAGGCCGTGGCGCTCGTACACGGCGCGGGCGAAAACAACGGCGGCGGTGCGCATTTGGTCGCATACGTCGTGCCCGAACCGGGCACTGTGGTGGATGCCGAGCAGGTCAGGCGGTCGGTGGGGGAACACCTGCCCGCGTACCTGGTGCCCGACCTGGTGATGGTGCTGGCCGAACTGCCGCTCACCGGCAGCGGCAAGATCGACCGGCGGGCATTGCCGGAACCGGTCTTCGCGCCCCGGGAATTCCGTGCCCCGGCCACACCGGTCGAGGAGATCCTCGCCCGGATCTTCGCCGAAGTACTCGGGCTGGAACGCGTCGGCGTCGATGACGACTTCTTCACGCTCGGTGGCGATTCGATCGTCTCCATCCAGGTGGTGGCACAGGCGCGCGCCCAGGGCGTCGTGTTCGGGCCGCGCGATGTGTTCGAGCAGCGGACACCGGCGCGCTTGGCGAAATGCGCACGCGTGCTCGATGGTTCGGCCACGACCGGCCTCGCCGAACTGGCCGGTGGCGGTGTCGGCGAGATGCCGCTGCTGCCCGTGGCGCAGTGGATGGTGGAGTGGGGCAGGGGATACGACCGCTTCGATCAGCACGTCGTGTTGCGATTGCCCGCGGGCGCTGCCGCAGCGGATGTGGCCGTCGCCGTCGAGGCCGTGCTCGAACGGCACGACCTGCTGCGCTCGCGGCTGCACCGCGGCGACTCCGGAGACTGGTCGCTGGTCGTCGCACCGCCCGCGGACGTCGAGGCCGGGGTGGTATTGCGCAACTGCGTGATCGAGGCAGACGTCGAGACCGAGGCCGGGTGGCAGCTCGCCACCGAAACCACAGCGGCACAACTGAATGCGGCACTGGGCCGCTTGCGCCCGGACGCCGGGGTCATGGTCCAGTTCGTTCACCTCGCACCCGCGGACGGTGCGGCAGGGTGGCTGCTGGTGGTGGCGCACCACCTCGTCATCGATGGCGTCTCCTGGCGGGTACTGGCCCCGGATCTGCTGTCGGCCATCGCGCAGGCGCAGGCGGGTGCGGTCCCGGCGCTGGAGCCCGTCGGCACCTCGATGCGCCGGTGGGCGCACGGACTCGCCGGTGCCGCAACCGAACCCGCACGGATCGCCGAGCTCGAACTGTGGCAGCGCATGGCCGCGGACGTCGATCCGAACTGGGGCGGCCGGGAACTGGATCCGGCGATCGACACCGCCGCGACCCTCGAACAGGTCGGTGTGGAGCTGCCCGAGACGGTGACGCAGACCTTGCTGACGCGGGTACCGGCGGCCTTCCACGGCGGCGTCAATGACGGACTGCTGGCGGGTCTGGCCGTAGCCGTTCGTATCTGGCGTACTCGCCGCGGTATCGACGAGCCGTCGATCTCGGTGCGCTTGGAGGGCCACGGCCGCGAAGAACAGGTCGTGCCCGGAGCGGATCTGTCCCGCACCGTCGGCTGGTTCACGACCATGTTCCCGGTTCGCTTCGACCTCACCGGCATCGACGCCGATGCCGTCACCACCGGCGGCGACGCGGTCGCGGCAGCGGTGCTGGCGGTGAAGGAAACCCTGCGCTCGATCCCCGACAAGGGCATCGGTTACGGACTGCTGCGGTATCTCAATGCGGAAACCGCCGCGCGACTGCCGGATCGGATGCCGGGCGGGATCGGGTTCAACTACCTGGGCCGCGTGTCCGGCACGGACGGCATCGACGGCGGATTGGGGGAACTCACGGTCGCACCGGATCCGGCGATGCCGGTGACCGTCGCGGTCGACGTGAGCGCGATCGTGCTCGAGGACCGCTTGCGCGCCGACTTCCGTTTCCCGCGCACCCTCCTGGACCGCGCCGAGATCGAAGAGCTCGCGAGTTTGTGGACCGAGGCGCTGACCGCTATCGCCGCGCACGCCGAAACGCCGGGCGCGGGCGGGCATTCGCCCTCGGACTTCCCGCTGGTCGCCTTGACGCAGAATGATGTCACCGCACTCGAACAGGCGTATCCGTCGCTGTCGGATGTGTGGCCGGTGACGCCATTGCAAGCCGGGCTGCTGTTCCACGCCCACCTGGCCGATCACGGCACGAGCGTCGACGTCTATGCCGCCCAGGTGACGCTGCGCCTGTCCGGTCCGCTCGACCTGGACCGGCTGCACCGCGCTGCCAGTGTGCTGCTGGAGCGCCACACGAGCTTGCGCACGGCATTCACGACCACCGCTGGTGGGACGAGTGTGGCCGTGGTATGTGACGACGTCGAATTGCCTTGGCAGGTAGTCGATCTGAGTGGTGAGCCGGATCCCGAAGCGAGCTTGACCGTGCTCGCCGCATCCGAGCAGGCCCGGCGCTTCGATCTCGCCGTGGCGCCACTGCTGCGCGCCACGGTGGCGAAGCTGGGCGCTGATCGGTGGGCGGTGATCCTGACCGACCACCACGTCATCCTCGACGGCTGGTCCTGGCCGCTGCTGGTCACGGATCTGTTCACCCACTATGCGGGCGGCGGGGAATCGGCCCTGCCCGCGGGCTCGTATCGAGACTTCCTGGCGTGGTTGGGAACTCGTGATCGCGAAGGCGCCCTGACCGCCTGGTCCGCGGCTCTCGACGGTCTCGAACCCGCGCTCATCGCCGATCACGCCACCGCCGCCACCGGCGCGGCCGCCGATCACGCGCTCGTGATCGACGCCGCCGCGACCCGGGCGCTGCTGAACGCCGCGTCCGACGCCGGCGTGACGCTCAATACCGTGCTGCAATCGGCCTGGGCGATGATCATGGCCCAGGCCGTCGGTCACACCGATATCGTGTTCGGCGCCACCGTTTCCGGGCGGCCCGCCGAACTGCCGGCCGCCCAGTACACCATCGGCCTGTTCATCAATACGATTCCGGCCCGCGTCCGGCTCGACCCCGCCGAAACCGTGACCGCGCTGTGGACCCGTATCCACGCCGAACAGGCCGCCCTGCTCGACCATCACCATCTGGGGCTGCCGGATATACACGCGCTCACCGGCAACGACCTGTTGTTCGACACCGCCATGGTGCTCGAGTCCTATCCCGTGGACGCGCGCGGACTGCGCCAGGTGACCGATCTGGGCGGACTGGAGCTCACCGGTGTGACGGGCACCGACTCCACGCATTTCGCATTGTCCTGCACCGTGATTCACCAGGACGAGTTGCGCATCCGCCTGCAATACCGGCCCGAGTTGATCGACGCGGGCGCGGTCGCGGCGCTGGGGGAGCGGCTGGCGCTGCTGCTGGGCACGATCGGCGCGGACCCGGCCATACCGGTGCGAGACCTGGAGCTGCTCGGTGCGGCGGAGCGAGATCGCCTGCTGCACCGGCCGATTCCCGACGCCGACGCCCGGCTGCTCGAGGGGGCCGATCCCGCCGGGGTGACCCTGCCGGGCCTGCTCGCGGCAGTGGTCGCCGCCAATCCTGACGGTGCGGCCGTACTGGAACGTGACCGGCGGATGACCTATCGCGAGCTGGACAAACAGTCGAATCGACTGGCCCGGTACCTGATCGGGCAGGGCATCGGCCCGGAGTCCGTGGTCGCGATCGGCGTCTCACGCTCGCTGGAATGGGTGCTCGCGGTGTGGGCGATCGCCAAGACCGGGGCGGCATTCCTGTCGGTGGACCCCGCCCATCCCGAGGACCGGAATCGGTTCGTGTGCACGGATTCCGGTGTGCGGGTGGGTATTACCACCGAGCGTCATCGCAGGGCACTGCCGGACGACGGACCCGAATGGCTCGTACTGGACGACGCGAGCGTGGCCCAGGCCATCGCGCAGTGCCCGGACGGCCCCGTGACCGACAGCGATCGGCACGCGGCGGTACGGCCCGGCAATACGGTCTACGTGATCTACACCTCGGGTTCGACCGGACGGCCGAAGGGCGTCGAGGTCACCCACGCCGGGCTCGGCGCCCTCGCCGCCGCCCACCGGCAGCGGTACGCGGTGCACGCCGGCTCCCGCGTCCTGGGCGTGGGCGCACGGACTTTCGACGTGGTCGTGCTGGAATTCCTGCTCGCGGTCTCCGCCGGAGCCGTGCTGGTGATGACGCCCGACGACGTGTACAGCGGTCCGCCGCTGACCGAGCTGATGCGCGACGAACGCATTACGCACGCCTGGCTGACCCCGTCGGTCGCCGGTTCGCTCGACCCGGACCAACTCGACGAACTGCGCATCGTCTGGGTCGGCGGCGAGCACTTCACGCCGCAACTGGTGGCCCGCTGGGCGCACACCGACCGCGCCGGAACCCGGCGCATGTTCAACTCCTACGGGCCGACCGAGGCCACCATCATCACCACGGTCAGCCGCGAACTGCGGGCCGGCGAGCCGGTCACCATGGGCGCGGGCATCGCCGGACTGCGCCTGCTGGTCCTCGACGCCTGGCTGCGGCCCGTGCCGGTAGGCGTGGTGGGCGAGCTCTACGTCGCGGGACCTGGTGTGGCACGCGGATATCGCGGCCGCGCGGACCTCACCGCCGCACGCTTCGTCGCCGACCCGTACGGTGCGCCCGGACAACGGCTTTACCGCACCGGCGACTTGGTGCGCTGGCTGGCCGGTGCCGCCGACTCCGCCACGGCCGACTCCGCCACCGGCTCATCCAGTGCGGCTGACGCCCGCACGGCGGCATCCACTGTGCCCGACTCCGACACGGCGCTGTCGACTGTCACCGACCTCGTCGCGGACGCGCTGGAATTGCAGTACCTGGGCCGCTCCGACTTCCAGGTCAAGGTGCGTGGACAGCGGCTGGAGCTCGGTGAGATCGAGGCGGCGCTGTGCGATCTGGACGGGATCGCGCAGGCCGTGGTCGTGCACGTGCCCGGCGAGAACGGTTCCGCCGGTGCGCGATTGGCCGCGTACGTGGTGGCCGGGCCGGGGCGGGTGGTGGTCGCCGAATCGGTGCGCAAGGCGGTCGGGGAGCGGCTGCCGCGGTTCATGGTGCCCGATGTGGTGACGGTGCTCGACACGCTGCCGTTGAACACCAGCGGCAAGGTCGATCGTAAGGCGCTGCCGCGGCCGGTCATCGAAGTCACGGAATTCCGGGCCCCGGCGACACCGGTGGAACGGCGGGTGGCCGCGGTGTTCACCGAGGTGCTCGGCGTGGACCGGGTCGGCCTCGACGACGACTTCTTCGCCCTCGGCGGGAATTCGCTGTCGGCCACCCGATTGGCGGCGCGACTGGCCGACGGCGTCGGTGCCCCGGTGGCGGTGCGGGACGTCTTCGAGACCTCGGTGGTCGGCGACCTGGCCGCGCGGCTGGCGACCCGGATGACCGCTGCGGCCGAACTCGAACGTCCGCGCCTGCGCCCCCGGGTGCGCCCGGAACGCGTGCCGCTGTCGTTCGCGCAGCAGCGCATGTGGTTCGTGAACCGGTTCGCACCCAAATCCATGGCCTACAGCATTCCGCTGGTGCTGCGCCTGTCCGGCGCGGTGGATACGGCCGCGCTGGCGGCGGCGCTGTGGGATGTGCTGGCCCGCCACGAGGTACTGCGCACCAGGTACCCGGACGCCGACGGCGTGCCCTACCAGGTGGTGACCCCGGTCGCGCGGCTGCGGGAGGCGGTGGACGTCGACCTGACCGCGCGGCCGGTGCGCGAACACGAGATCGAAGGCGTGGTGGCCGACATCGTGTCGATGGGATTCGATGTGGCCGAACGGATTCCGCTGCGGGCACGACTGCTGGCGGTGGGCGCGGAGGAATACGTCCTGGTGCTCGTGGTGCATCACATCGCCGCCGACGGGTTCTCCATGACCCCGCTGGCCCGCGACCTGGCCGCCGCGTACACGACCAGGAGCGTCGGACGGGAGCCGCGGTGGTCACCGCTGCCGGTGCAGTACGCCGACTACACGCTCTGGCAGCGCGAACTGCTCGGCACCGCCGAGGACGCGGAATCCGTGCTCGCACAACAACTCGGCTACTGGCGCGACCGGCTCGCCGGACTGCCGGAGACCTTGGAGCTGCCGTCCGACCGGCCGCGTCCGGCGGTGGCATCCCATCGCGGGGCCCGGCACGAGTTCGTCCTCGAACCGGAGCTGGTGGCCGGGCTGCAACGCCTCGCCCAGGACACCGGGGTCACCCTGTTCATGCTCTTCCACGCCGCGCTGACCGTGGTGCTGGCACGGCTGTCCGGCTGCGCCGACATCGCCGTCGGCACCCCGGTGGCCGGGCGCGGATCGGCCGAATTGGACGATCTGGTGGGCATGTTCGTCAATACCGTCGTGCTGCGCACCCGCGTCGACGAGTCGATGCCGGGCCGCGAACTGCTCGCCGCGGTCCGCGACGCCGACCTGGATGCCTTCGCGCACGCCGAGATTCCGTTCGAACAGGTCGTGGAGGCCCTCGACCCGCCGCGCAGCCAGGCCCGGCATCCGCTGTTCCAGGTGATGCTCGGCTTCCACAATCTCGACGCGGCCGGATTCTCGCTGCCCGGGGTCGAAGCGACCGTCACCGGCGCGGACACCGGCATCGAGCGGTTCGATCTGACCTTCACCCTCACCGACGCCCCCGATGCGGCGGGCGCGATCCCGGTCGGAATGAGCTATGCCACCGAACTTTTCGACGCCGTCACGATGGCGGCGCTGGCGTGGCGATTGCGTACCGTACTCGCCGCTCTGGCCGCCGATCCGGGCATTCCGGTGCGCGAGGTCGACACCCTGTCGGTGCCCGAGCGGGAGCAGCTGCTCAACGTCTGGGGCCGCAATGATCGCGCTGCCGCGGACGTGGTGACGCTCCCGGAGCTGCTCGCGGCCGCCGTGACCGCGAACCCGGACGGGACGGCGCTGCGAGACGGTGACCGCACGCTGACCTACCGGGAACTCGACGAGCGGTCGAACCGGTTGGCGCGCAGGCTCATCGAGCAGGGCGCCGGACCGGAAGCCGTGGTCGCCGTGGCCGTGCCGAGGTCGCTGGAATGGGTCCTCGGCGTGTGGGCGGTCGCCAAGACGGGCGCGGCCTTCCTGTCGGTGGATCCGGCCCATCCCATCGAACGGAATCGGTTCGTCTGCACCGATTCTGTTGTGCGGCTGGGTATTACGTCGCGGCAGTACGTTGGGTCGGTTCCGGATGACGGTGTGGCGTGGCTCCTGGCCGATGACCCCGCGGAGTTCGATCGCTATTCGGCCACTGCCCTGTCCGAGGCCGATCGGCGTGGAGTGGTGTGGCCGACGAGCACCGCCTATGTGGTGTACACCTCGGGTTCTACCGGTCGCCCCAAGGGCGTGGAGGTCACGCACGCCGGATTCGCCGCCGTGATGGCCGATCATCTGCGCCGCTGCGAAATCGATTCCAACGCAAGGGTACTCGCGGTGGCCGCACGGACCTTCGACGCCGCCATCCTGGAATTGCTGCTGTCGGTCGCGGCGAGCACGACGCTGGTTGTCGCACCCGCCGAGGTGTACGGCGGCCAGCCGCTCACCGAGCTCATGCGAGCCCAGCGCATCAGCCACGCGTTCCTGACGCCCGCCGTGGCGGCAACCCTGGAACCCGAAGCGCTCGACGACCTTCGAGTCCTGCTCACCGGCGGCGACCGCGCCACCGCCCAGCTGGCGGCACGTTGGTCGCGCACCGACAGCGCGGGCTCACGCCGGGTGTACAACCTCTACGGCCCGGCCGAAGCCACCATCTGGGTGACCGGCGCGGAACTGCTCCCGGAGCAGCCGCCGGCCATCGGCGAACCGATCACGGGCATGTCGGTGGCGGTGCTCGACGCCTGGCTGCGCCCGGTGCCGGTCGGCGTGGTGGGTGAGCTGTACCTCGCGGGACCCGGTGTGGCGCGCGGATATCGCGGCCGGGCCGGGCTGACCGCCGAGCGCTTCGTCGCCGATCCGTACGGCGCGCCCGGCGACCGCCTCTACCGCACCGGCGATCTCGTGCGCTGGGCCGCCGACGAATCCGGCTCGGGTGCACTGGTATTCGTGGGCCGCTCCGACTTCCAGGTGAAGGTGCGCGGACAGCGCCTGGAACTGGGCGAAGTCGAAGCGGCGCTGGTCGCCGTGCCGGGCGTGGAACAGGCCGTCGCCATGATCCGGGACGCGAAGGAAAGCGAAAACGGCAGTGCCACCGCTCGTTTGGTGGGCTATGTGGTGGCCGCACCCGGACAGCAAGCCGACCCGGAGGCGATCCGGAGCGCGGCCGCGCAGCACCTGCCCGCCTATATGGTTCCCGACCTGGTGATGGTTCTCGACGCCATGCCGATGACCGCCACCGGCAAGATCGACCGCAAGGCGCTCCCGGATCCCGAACTGCCGGTGCGGGCTTTCCGGGCGCCGTCGACGCCGAACGAACAGCTGATCGCCGACGTCTTCGCCGAAGTCCTCGGCGTGCAGCCGGTCGGCGCGGACGACGACTTCTTCGCCCTGGGCGGCAACTCGCTGTCCGCGGTGCAGGTCGTTTCCCTGGTGCTCGCCCGCAGCGGATCGCAATTGCAATACAACGAGCTGTTCTCCGACGCCACCCCGGCATCGCTGGCCCGAGCCCTGGACCGCGGCGCCGACCCGATGAACATCTCGCTCGGCGTCCTGACGCCGCTGCGCTCCTCCGGCGATCGCTCACCGCTGTTCTGCGTGCACCCCGGCGGCGGCCTGGCCTGGGTGTACGGCGCGCTGGTCGGGCACCTCGCACCCGACCGTCCGGTCTACGGCTTGCAGGACCCGTACATCGTCGCCGGCGAATCCCGACTGGATTCGGTCGACGCCTACGCCGACCGGTACGTGCGCGAGATCCTGGAACGCTGCCCCGACGCCACCTACAACCTGCTCGGCTGGTCCCTCGGCGGGCAGATCGCACACGCCATGGCGGTGCGGCTGCAAGAGCTCGGCCGCCCGGTCGGACTGCTCGCCCTGGTCGACGCCACCCCCGAATCGGGCGCCGGCGAAACCGCCGCACCGACGCGAAAGGAAGTGACCGAAGCCGTCTCCCGCATCCTCGGCGGCTGGCGCGACATCCTCGAACTGGACGAGATCCCGGAAATCGGCGAGCTGGACGACTTCTACACCCTGATCGCCGAACGCATCGGCCGCGCGGGAATCCTGGCCCCGCAACAGGTCCAGCGCGTACTGGAAAGCTTCTCCAACCCGCTGCCCTACCTCCCCGGCCGATTCACCGGCGACGCGGTGCTGTTCACCGCCGGCCGCGAATCCGGCCGCGACCGCCTGGCCGACACCTGGCGCAGCCACATCACCGGCCGCATCGATCAGATCGCCATCGACGAATGGCACACCGGAATGCTGAACGCGGACAAGGCCGCCGAAATCGCACCGCTGCTGGAATCGCGACTGCGGGCCGGCGGCTGACCGGCCGCCTCACGGTCCCGGCCGCCCCCGGCTCAGTCCGGGGGCGGTGTCGCGCTCGCCACGATTTCCTGTAGGGCGGCGATGTGACCGTGGAACGCGGTGCGGCCGGTGTCGGTCAGGCGGGCGCGTAGTTTGCGGCGGGCGCCGTCGAGGCGGCGTTCGGTGGTGACGTAACCGGCGTCCTCGAGAGTCGCTAGCTGTTTGGACAGGGCCGAATCCGAGAGGGCCAGGCGGTCTTTGAGGTAGGCGAACTCGGCCCAGTCGGCTGCCGCCAGGGTGGCGACCAGCGACAGCCGGGTGCTGGGGTGGATGAGTTCGTCGAACCGGGCGTTGGTCATGCCCGCACCCAGGCGCGCAGGGTGCGCAGGATCTCCGGGCCGCCGAAGCCGACGATGGCCGCGACGAACACGGCCGACCAGATGGCGGGGTGCCGGGCGCCGTCGGCGTTCAGGGCGAAGGCTGCTCCGATGGTGACCGCGACCAGGCCGAGCAGCATTGCGATCACTACCAAGGGCACACGGCGGCCGGCGGTTTCGGCGCTGACCCGGACCTGGCCGGTGCGGCTGCGGCCGTCCAGCAGCCGGGAGGCGATGGTGGAGTGGCCGATGCCGAAGGCCAGGGTGGCGGCAATGACGAGCCATTGCGGGCCCAGGTCGCCGACGATGCCGAGCACCAGCCAGCCGGCGGCCATGCCCCACCAATAGGCGCGGGGGAGGCCGACTTCCGCGGCCACCTGGCGTTCGGCGCGTGCGGCCGCTTCGAGGGCGGCGCGAGCTTGATCGGGAGCGATGTACTCCATGATAATTCCTCACTTTCCTGCCTGGAAAGTGAGGCTCCCACTTTCCTAGTAGGAAAGTCAAGGGTCAGTCCGACGCGCACACGGCCGTGTCGAAGACCTTTTGCAATGCGGCGGTGGCGGCGGCATCGGCCGGGCGCAGGTTGGCGATCACCGTGACGGCGCGGCCGGTCGGGGTGACGCCGTTGTAGGTGCGGAAGCCGGGGATGGAGCCGCCGTGACCCCAGACGGTGAGGTCGCAGGGGGCCGTGGCTTGGGTCAGGCCCAGGCCGTAGGAGTAGCCGGGACGATTGGTGAGCGGTCGCGGGTCGGCGCGCATGGCGGTGGATTGCGCGGTGGGAAGCAGGTTTCCGGTGATCAACGCGGTGAAGAAGCGGTTCGCGTCCGAGCCGGTGGAGACGATCTCACCGGCCGCGCCGGCCCAGGACGGATCGAAACGCGTGTAGTCCGTGGGCTTTCCGTCGATGGACTCGTAACCCTGCGGGTGCGGGGTGCGGATATCGGTGTCGCCCGCGGCCGGGAAGTAGGTCTCGCGCAGGTGCAGGGGACCGGTGATGCGGCGGTCGACCTCATCGGCGAGGGGTCGGCCCGTCACGCGTTCGACCAGCAGGCCGACGATGAGGAAGTTGGTATTGCTGTACTCGGCGCGCTCGCCGGGCTGGAAATGCGGCGGCATGGCCATCGCGGAGCGGACCAGCGCGGCGGCGTCGAAATGCTTGGTCAGCAGCTCGTCCGAATCATCCTGCAACTCCGGCAGTTCGAGATACTCGGGCAGACCGCTGGTGTGCTGCATGAGATTTCGCACGGTGATGCGATTGCCGTCGATGCCCTCGCCTCGCACCACGCCCGGTAGATACCGCTCGATCGGTGCGTCCAGGTCGACCGAACCCGCCGCCACCAATTGCATGAGCACGGTCGCGACGAACGCCTTGGTATTACTGCCGAAACGAGCGTGCGCGCCCTCGGGGAAGGGGGTGCGGGCGGCGATATCGCCGACCCCGGAGGCGGCGGTCCAATCCAGGCCGTCGGCGGTGACCACCACCTGCACCCCGGGAATCCCGGCGGCCACGGCCGCGTCGAGGGTCTGCTGCACGGCGGTGCGCGAACTGTCGGACAGCGGGCCGTGCGGCGGCGGGGCCGGATCGGAGGTGCAGGCGGCGACTGTGCCCGCCAGCACCGCGACGGCCGCCAAGGGGGCGAAACGGAGCAGGCCGGGGCGTGCGGTCGAAGCGGATTCGGTCGCCGGGGATGTCATGAGCTGGACGGTAGCCGCGCGCCGGACGGGGTGGCATCGCCCCACTGGCTCATTCGCGGTCATCCCTGCGGCGTATCGCCGATGGGGGAGAACCCGCCCGCACCCCCTAGCCCGGCCCGGGGTGGTCGCCGCTTAGGAAATGCTCGATCTCCCGGGACAGCCTGCCGCCGAGGAAGATTCCGTAATGCCCGCGCCGCGGATACAGCGCGAGCTGCGCGCCCGCCGCCCCGCGCACCGTCCGGCCGATGATGTCCGCCGTCAGCAGCGGATCCCGGTCCCCGGCCACGAGCAGCAGCGGCGCGGTGATGTCGGCCAGCCGCTCCCGGCAGTCGAAAGCGGCCAGGGCGGTGGCCATCACGATCCCGTCGGACAGGTCCCGGCCGCGCAGTCCGCGGTCGTTGCACCACATGAGCAGGGACGCCGCCGGACGCAGGCCGGGCGAGGGCGTCACCATGCGGGTGAACGTCCGCATGGGCGGTCGCCCGGCCCGCGCCCGCAGCGCCCAATCGAGCAGTGCCCGCTGCCCGTACGCCGACCAGGTGTGCCCGGCCCCGGCGACGATCAGCCGCCGCACCAGTTCGGGATGGTCGGCGGCCAGTTGCAATGCCATCGCGCCGCCGGCGGACAGGCCCGCGATATCCACGGGCGCGGTGAAATTCGCGGTCAGCGCCGCCGCGTAGTCGTCCGCGAAATCCGCGACGGACGCACCCGGCGGCACGCCCACGCGCCTGCCGATCAGATGGACCTTCCGTCGCCGCGACAGGGTTCGCAACTGCGCCAGCAGCATTCGCCGCGTCGCGCCGGCGGGATTGCCGTGCAGCGGGGTGAAACCGGAGAACACCACCAGGGACGGGCCGTTCCCCATGGTCAGGTGCGGCAGACCACCGCCGAGCCTGCCTTCCGTCACGGGCAGCATAGGCCGGGACTACCCGCGCCCGGCGGCCCGAAACCGCCACGCCGGTGGGTCGTTTGACGCGCCGCACGCCGGGTAGGCGATTCGCGACGCCGGGATGGCACGGCGTCGGATCGACGATCAGGAGAACACCATGCGCCTGGGCCTGCCGGATGCGATCGCGGCGACGCTGTTCGACCTGGACGGGGTGCTGACCGATACCGCCGCCGTGCACGAGCGCGCCTGGCGGCAGGTCTTCGACGAGTTCCTGGAAGCACGGTGCGGGGCGGGATTCCAGCCCTTCTCCGCACGGGACTATCAGGAATACGTGGACGGCAGACCGCGGTCCGACGGGGTGCGTGAGTTCCTGAGAGCGCGGAATATCGCTGTGCCGGAAGGGAAGCCGGACGATTCGGCGACCGAGTCGACGGTGCACGGGATCGGGAATCGGAAGAACGAGCTGCTGCTGTCGCTGATCGAACGCGACGGCGTGCACGTCTACCCCGGGACGGTGGAATACCTGTCCGCCGTGCGGGACGCCGGATTACGGATCGCGGTGGTGTCGTCCTCGGCCAATGCCGAGGCGGTGCTCGCGGCGGCCGACCTGGCGCGGTTCGTCGAAGTTCGGATCGACGGCAAGAGTTTCGCCGCGCAGGGGCTGCGGGGCAAACCCGCGCCGGACGGATTCCTCACCGCCGCGGACGAGCTGGGGGTGCGCCCCGATGCGGCGGCGGTGTTCGAGGATGCCGTCGCCGGGGTCGCGGCCGGGCGCGGCGGCGATTTCGGGTACGTCGTCGGGGTGGAACGCACCGGGACCCCGGCCCATGCCGAAGCCCTGCGCCGAGCCGGGGCGGATGTGATCGTCGGTGCTCTCGCGGACCTGGGCGGAACCCGATGAGCGATCCCGGTTTCGAGATATCGCCGTGGGAATTGCGCTGGTGCGGACTGGATCTCGAGGCGCTGCACCGCACCGAATCGATCTTCGCGCTGTCCAACGGGCATCTGGGACTGCGCGGCACCCTCGAGGAAGGCGAGCCGGTCGGGCTGCCCGGCACCTACCTGAACGGTTTCTACGAATCCCGGCCGCTGCCGTACGCCGAAGTCGGCTACGGGTATCCGGAGCACGGGCAGACCGTGGTCAACGTGACCGACGGCAAGATCATCCGGCTGCTGGTGGAGGACGAGCCGATGGATCTGCGCTACGGGGACACCCGGGCGCACAATCGGGTGCTGGACTTCCGGTCCGGGACGCTGCGCCGGGACACCGAATGGACCTCGCCGACCGGGCGGACCGTGCGGATTCGCTCGGAGCGGCTGGTGTCGTTCACCGAACGCGCGATCGCCGCGGTGCGTTACGAGGTCGAGCCCCTCGACGGCGATATCGAACTGGTGGTGCAGTCCGATCTGCTCGTCAACGAACCGATCACCGCCACCCGCGGGGATCCCCGGCTCGCCGCGGCCCTGGACCGGCCCTTGATCGCCGACGATGTCGCGGCGCGCGAGCTCGCCGCCGTGCTCGTGCACCACACGCGCAGTTCCGGATTGCGGATGGCGGCCGGAATGGATCACGAACTCGCGGTGCCGGGTTCGGCGCGCTGCGGGGTGCACGCCGAGGACGAGCTGGCGCGGGTGACCATCGCCGCCGATGTGCCGTTCGGTGAAAAGCTCTGTCTCACCAAGTATCTCGCGTACGGCTGGTCGGCGCGTCGCTCGGCGCCCGCCCTGCGCGCACAGGTGGAGGCGGCGCTCGCGGCGGGACTGGACACCGGCTGGGAAGCGCTGCTGGCCCGGCAGCGCGCCTACCTCGACGAGTTCTGGGCGCAGGCCGATATCGAACTCGACGGTGATCCGGAACTGCAGCAGGCGGTTCGGTTCGCGCTGTTCCATGTACTGCAGGCGGGTGCGCGCGGTGAGGCCCGGGCCATTCCGGCCAAGGGTCTCACCGGCCCCGGCTACGACGGGCACGCGTTCTGGGACACCGAGACCTTCGTGCTGCCGGTGCTCACCTACACCATGCCGGGGGCGGCCGGGGACGCGCTGCGCTGGCGGCATGCCACCCTCGATCAGGCCCGGCGGCGGGCGCGGGAACTCGGGCAGGCGGGGGCCATGTTCCCGTGGCGGTCCATCGACGGCGAGGAAGCGTCCGGATATTGGCCGACCGCCACCGCGGCGGTGCACGTCAATGCCGATATCGCCGACGCCACCGCGCGGTATCTGACCGCCACCGGTGACGAGAAGTTCGAAATCGACTGCGGGGTAGAACTGCTGGCCGAGACCGCCCGGCTGTGGGTGAGCCTCGGGCATTACGACACCGCCGGACTCTTCCGCATCGACGGTGTCACCGGACCCGACGAATACTCGGCGCTCGCCGACAACAACCTGTACACGAACCTGCTCGCCCGCCGGAATCTCGAGGAAGCGGCCGCGGCGTGCGAGCGGCAGCCCGAGGTGGCCGACCGGCTGGGGGTCGACGCCGCCGAGCTCGCGCATTGGCGCAAGTGCGCGGCGGCCATTCTGCTGCCCTACAACCACGAACTGGGGGTGCACGAGCAATCGGAGGGGTTCACCCGTTACGCGCCATGGGATTTCGCGGCGACGCCGGCCGAGAACTATCCGCTGCTGTTGCACTACCCGTACTTCGATCTGTACCGGCAGCAGGTCGTCAAACAGGCCGATCTGATTCTGGCGATGTACCTGTGCCCCAATGCTTTCGACCTGGGACAGAAGACCCGGAACTTCGACTATTACGAGGCGCTGACGGTGCGCGACTCGTCGCTGTCGGCCAGTGTGCAAGCCGTGCTCGCCGCCGAAGTCGGCCATCTGTCACTGGCTTTCGACTATTTCGCCGAGGCGGCTTTCACCGATCTGCACGATCTGCACCACAATGTGTCCGCCGGACTGCACATCGCCGCCCTGGCCGGTACCTGGATCAGCTGTGTCGGCGGGTTCGGCGGGCTGCGCGACCAGGACGGCCTGCCCGCGTTCGCGCCCCGGCTGCCCGCGCCGATCGATCGGCTGGCCTTCCGAATCCTGTGGCGCGACAGCCGAATCCGCGTGGAGATCACCGCCGCGAACACCACCTACCGGCTGCTGACCGGTGAACCGGTCCGGCTGACCCACCACGGTGCGGCACGGGTACTGAACGGTGAACTCACCCTTCCCAATCCGCCCGCGCCCGTGGTGGCAGCGCCGCGGCAGCCCGCCACCCGGGCCCCGCGGCACAACCGCCGTCACTTGGCGTAATGGCTTGCGCCCCACCAATCCACGACCACCACGTCCTCATCGCCCACCACCCAGGCGTCGTGCCCGGACGGCAACGCGGTGACCTGGCCGGGCGTGGCATCGAATTCGGTGCCGTCGGCCATCAGAATGTGCAGGGTGCCCGCCACGTGATACTGGAAATGCGGGGCCTCGCACCATTCGGTGCCCGCGATCGGTTTCACGTCCTGCGACCAGCGCCACCCGGGATGCAGGACCAGCCGGCCGATATCGCTGTCGCCGACCTTCAGGATCTCGGCGCGGCCCCGATCGAAGGCCCGCACCTCGTCGGGCGTGGCGAAATCCCGGTGCTCGGTGCCCATGGCGATCACCGATCCCACGCCTGCACGCCGGTCTCCCGGACGATGCGGCCGTCGGACAGATCCATGGTCACCGCGCACAGCACCCGGGTGCCGTCGGGATACCGGCAGGCTTCGAAGAAGTTCACCGTGACCCCGTCGGTGACGGCGTGCTGGATCTCGTGCGTCATCTCGCGCCCGCACACATCGGCCAGATACGCGCCGATCTGATCGCGCCCGCGCAATACCCGCGGATGACTCGGTGGATTGTCCTGATCGATCATGCGTACTTCCGCGTCCTCGGCGTACATCGCGCGCAAGGCCGCGGCGTCGCGCTCCTCGATCCCGCGGCGGAACTCGCGCAGATCGAACCCGGTATCGGTGGTGCTCATGACGTGCCTTTCTCCCTGGTTTCCCGGCCCGTGGGAAGTCTGCGCGGCCTGCGTCAAACGCGCGTCAAGCGCTGCTGCCCCGAGGGGTTGCCAGGCGACTGCCATGCGACGAGACTCGGAGATCCTCGCGGAGAGGCACACGCGATGCTGCGAATACAGGTACTCGGCCCGCTCCGGGCCGAACTCGACGGACAACCGGTGCGGCTACCGGATCGAAACCAACGCGTGTGCGCCCTCCTGGCCTGGCTGGCCGTCCACCCCGGCCCCCGCCGCCGCTCCACCGTGGCCGCCGAACTCTGGCCAGACGCTCCCGCCCCGAACGCCCGGGCCAGCCTCCGCAGTGCGATCTGGTCGCTCCGCACCGTTCTCGGCCCCGGCTCGCCCACCCTCGCCACCGCCCGCGAAACCATTGCCCTGAGTCCCGATGTCCAGGTGGACCTGACCGAATTCGATCGCCTCGCCAGCGCCGGAGCGGCTGCCGCCGCCCTGTCTCTCTGCCGCGGCGAACTCCTCACCGGCTGGCAGGAAGACTGGTTGCCGCCGATTCGCGCCGACCACACCCGCCGCCTCGCCCGGGTACTGGCACTCGCCGCCACCGCCGCCGAAACCGAAGGCGACCACGACGCCGCCCTGACCTGGGCCCGCCGCCGAGCCGACCTCGATCCCGTCGACGAAGTCGCCGCGCGCGAACTGATCCGGCTCCTCGCCGCCACCGGTGACCACGACGCCGCGCTCTCCAGCTACGCCCGCCTGCGCCGCACACTCCAGTCCGAACTCGAGGTGGCCCCCGCGCCCGAAACTGTCGCCCTCATTCATCGGATCCGCTCGGCCGAACCGCTCGCGGTGTCCGAGTCCGCGGTGCCGCCGTCGCGCCCGGCGGAACCGGTTGCGGGCTTCGATTCGGTAGGGCGGCGGTCGCGTTCGACGGAACCGGTTGCGGGCCTCGATTCGGTAGGACATCCGTCGCGTTCAGCGGGACCGGTTACTGGGTTCGATTCGGTAGGACATCCGTCGCTTTCGGCGGAACCGGTTGCTGGGTCGGTAGGGCGGCGGTCGCGTTCGGCGAAACCGGATGCGGGATTCGATTCGCTAGGGCGGCAGTCGTATTCGGCCGAACCGGGCCCAGGGATCGATTCGGTGAGCAGGCGGCCTCTCGCCGCGCCGGTTCCATCGCAGTGGGCAGTTCACTCCGCCGAACTGCCCACTGCGATCGAGGCGCCGGTGGGTCGGGTACGGAACGCCGGACCGCCTGCGACGGGCGGTTGGCTCGGCACGGCACCTGTCTCTTTGATCGGCCGGGTGCCGGAACTGGCGCAGTTGCGGAATTGCCTGGCGCGCATGGATATCGGGCGCGGTTGTGTTGTCATGATCAACGGGGAGGGCGGGATCGGGAAGACGGCGCTGGCCGAGGAACTGCTGGATCTGGTAGCGCGCCATGGGATTCGCAGTGGGAGCGGTGCGGCCGGCGGACCGGGCGGGATGCCTTTCGGGGTGTGGTCCGAGGCGCTGGCCGAGTTGCTCGCCGGTGCCGGGCCGCTGCCCGCCGACGCCGCCTGGGTGGCTGATCTGGCGCGCTTGGTGCCCGCCGTCGCGCCGCCCGGATCGGCCGGCGCACCCGAGCATGATCGAATTCGGTTGTTCGAGGCGGTGGTTCAACTGCTGGTTCGGCTATCGGCGCGGGGGCCACTGGTGCTGGTGCTGGAGGATCTGCATCTCGCCGACGCGTCCAGTCTGGATCTGCTCGGCTATGTGGGGCGGCGGATCGGGCGGCTGCCGGTATTGCTCGTGCTCACCCGGCGCCGGCTGCCGCCCGGGCGGCGCGCGGATGCCGTGCTCGCGGCCTTGCGGGCGAAGGGAGTGCTGGCGGCCGACATGGACTTGGGGCCTTTGACTGTGGGGGAGGTGCGTGAGCTGGCGCGGTGTACCGCCGACCTGACCGCCGCGCAATTGGAGCGGATCGTGTCGGTGGCGGGCGGGAGTCCGCTGCTGACCGTCACCGCGGCCCGGCAATTCGCGCTCGGGCACGCCGATCCGGTGGAGGATCTGCGGGTTGCGACCCGGGCCGAACTCGGTCGATTGTCCGGGCAGGCAAGGCTTTTCGTGGAATTGGCCGCTGTCGCCGGGCACGATCTGGGGCGCGCGGATATCGTGCGGCTGCCGCTGCTGACCGCTCCCGATCGCGCCGCCACCGAGGCACTGGGCGCTGGACTGTTGCGAATCCGCGAGGGCGCGATCGGATTCCGGCACGCACTGCTGCGCGCGGCGGTCTACGACGATATCGCCGAACCGGTGCGCGCCCATCTGCACGAGGCACTGGCAACGGAGCTGAGTGCGCGGGACGGCCGGGCTACCCGGCGGGCCGCCGAGATCGCCGATCATCTCCGGCGCGCGGGCCGGGACGATCTCGCGGTGGGACAGCTGATCCGGGCCGCCGCCGACGCCCGGGCGGTGGCGGCGCTCGCGGAAGCCGCGGGGTTCCTGCGCGAAGCACTCGAGATCGAGCCCGATCATCCCGAAACACTGCTCGAACTCGGTGAAGTGGAAGCCTGGCGCGGACGGCTGGAAGCCGCCGACGACGCCTTCGACCGGGCCTTGGAGCTGATCTCGCCCCAGGACACCGGCGCGCTGATCGCGGCCTGGCTGCGCCGGGGCATGTGGTTGCGGGGCGGAGTGTGTCATCCACGCGAATCGCGTCGTTCGTACCGTGCGGCACTGGATCTGCTGGACCGCGAACCGGATTCCGATCCGATGATCCGGGCCGAGGTCCTGGCGGGGCTGGCCTGGGCGGAATCGGTTGCCGGGGAGCCCGATGCGGTCGCGGAACTGCTGGAGCAGGCCGCAGTCCTGACCGCGGACGGACCGGTTGGTGACCTGCTGGCCCACGACCTGGAAGTGGCTCGCGCGCATGCGCTCCTGCGCGCCGGGCGCTTCACCGAGAGCTACGCGCCGCTGGTGTCGGCCGCCGATGCCGCGCAGCGTGCCCGGCGGCCCGACCTCGCCTACAGCTGCTTGATCAATGCGGCCAGCGCCGCGGCCTGCGCCGGAGAGTTCACGCGCAGTGTGGATTTCGCCGACCGCTGCCTGTCCCTGGTGGTGCCGAACGGGTTGCTCCGGCTGATCGTCTACACCCAATCCGGGCGCTGCGCGCTGCTGCGCAGACTGGATCGGCTCGCCGAAGCCCAGACCGCCCTCGACGCCGCCGCCGGCGCCGCGGAGCGTCTGGGCAGCGCCGACCTGGAAGCACTGGTGCACCACGATCGCGGACTGCTCGCCCACGCCCGGGGCGAAGACACCGCCGCCGCAGAGCAATTCCGTCTCGCCCTGGCCGCCGACCCGCCCGTAAGCCGTGCCCTGACTAGACTCCATCGCGCCGAATCACTCACCCGCGCCGGGCAACTCGAAGCCGCGGAGGCGGAGCTGCGGCAGGCCGCGCTGGAACCCGTTGCGGCGGGCGATTTCCCGGACACCCTGGTGGCCAGAATGCAGCGCATCCAAGGGCTGATCGCGCACGCCCGCCAGGACGACGACCTGGCCGTCACGCGCTTGCGGCAGTCGGCGCGGGTGTGGCGGCGCCGGGTGACCGTCGGCGCGCCGACCGGCGAGAACTATTCGGCCGCACTGGTCGATCTGGGCCGCCCGCCACTGGCGGCCCTGGTCGAACCGGCCCGGGAACTCGATCGGGTACTGGCCGAACTCTCCGCCATCGAACAGGACCGGAACGGACATGCCGAGCTTCGATGATCACGCGCACAGCCCGGCCGCGCCCGAGGAGGTGTGGAAGCTGCTCTACGACCCGAGCCGATTCCCGGAGTGGTGGGCCGGAATCGGCAGCGTCGAACCCGCGGCGGCCACCGGCGCGGACGGCTACACCATGTACCCGGAAGGCTATCCGGACTTCCCGATGCCGCAGGCCCTGCGCACCGACCGCGCCGGGCGGCGGGTGACGATCTCCTGCCTGATCTCGGATCTGTGCTTCGAATGGCGGCTGGAACCCGATGCGAGCGGCACGCAGACCGATATCCACGTGCACGTCGAACTCCCCGACGCCGAGGCCGCCCGCCTCGCCCCGCAACGGGAGATCATCCACGCCTCGGTGCTGGCTCTGGCGGCGCTCGCCGCGGCGGAGTGACTCACTCGTCGCTGCCGAGCCGATCCCCGATGAACCGCAACAGTTCCGGATCACCGGAGGTGAATCGATCCAGCTCCTCACCGCCGGTGCAGGGGTAGAGCCCGACGGTGACCCGGTCCGCGCGCCGGGCCAGCACCCGCCAGATCGCGCCCGCGGACTCCCAGCGCCGCAGTACCGCGACCGGATCGGCGTGCTCCCCGGACACGATCGGCGTCAGCTCGCGGCCGAGGTGACGCCGGTCAGCTTCTCCGACAGCGTCCAGAGTTCCTGCGCCAGTGCGGTATCCAGGGCCTGCTTGTTCTTGGGCTGCTCCACCTTCAGCCGGTGGTAGTACTTGCCCTCGATCTCCTCGGCGGTGGTCGCCAGGTGCACCAGGGGCTCGGCTCCGCGCTCGGGGGAGAGGAACACCAGGCGGCCGATCGGCGAGCGGATCAACGCGCCCAGACCCAGTGGGGCGTTGTCGTAGACGTGGGTCGCGACCGCGCCCGGATGGAAGGCGGCGGTGCGCAGGCCGGTGCCGGCGGTGCGGCGCGCCAGCTCGCGGGTGAAGATCAGGTTCACCAGTTTCGACTGCGCGTAGGCGGCGAGCTGATTGAACGAGCCGGTCGAGGCGTTCACGGTGTCGAGATCGAGCCGGGCCATGCGATAGGTGGTGCTGGAGGTGTTGATCACCCGCGCGTCCGAGGCCAGCAGCCGCTCCAGCAGCAGATTGGTGAGCAGGAACGGCGAGAGGTGATTGGCCTGGAAGGTCAGCTCGTTGCCGTCCACGGTGACCGTCCGCTCCGCCCACGCGCCGCCGGCATTGTTGGCCAGCACATCGATGCGCGGATACCGCTCCAGCAGTTGCGCGGCCAGCGCTCGCACCTGTTCGAAATTCGCGAAATCGGCGGTGAACGCCGCGCCCCCGACCTTTTCGGCCACCGCCGCGGTGCGCTCGGGCGAACGCCCCACCACCGCGACCGTCGCGCCGCGTTCGGCCAGCCGCGCCGCCGCGGCCGCGCCGATTCCGGAACTCGCGCCGGTCACCACTACCGTCTTGCCGGCCAGATCCTGTCCCGCCATCCGCCGTCTCCTTCCGCATGAGGCTCGCGATTCGGTTACCCCGTCTCACGAGTGATCATCCTCATCGGGTGGGCGGCCGTCCAACCGGCTAGCGGCGCTCGATCACGAACGCGGTGGCATTGTCGCGCCCGCCGGCCTGTAAAGCCTTGTCCACCAAGTCGTTCGCGGTGCCGGCCAGGGATTCCCCGGCGGCCAGCAGCAGTTTCAGCGCGGCCATCTCGAGCGGCTTGTGCACGCCGTCGCTGCACAGCAATAGTCGGCCGCGGGCGCGCCCGGTGAGCGCGTGCCCGATGGCGTCCGGCGCGACCGTGCGCACCGAGGTGGTGACCAGATGGCTCATGCGCGCGGTCGGCGCCAAGCCCCGGCTGGTCAGATATTCCGCGACCGTGTGATCGGTGGTGATCTGGTGCAGGATGCGCCCGTTCCAGCGGTAGGCGCGACAGTCGCCCACCCACGCGATATCGATCTGATCGTCCGGCTGCCCGGAATCCGGCAGCACCGCGACCACCACCACGGCATCGGCTTCCGGCTGCGGGAATTCGCGCAGCAGTTCCCGCTGGGCCGCCAGGATGCCGGCGTGCGCGCCGTGCTGTGCCGCTTCGCGCGCGGCGACCGCGGCGATGGCCCGGGCCGCGCGCGCCGCCAGCAGTTGATCGCCGATGCCGTCCGCGACGGCGAAAGCGATCCGCCCGCTGCCGGGTTCGGCGTGCGAGGCGACGGCGTCGGCATTGAGCGATCGGCCGCCCCGCCGGGTCGCCGAGGCGGCCTTGATCGTGGCGGATGAAGCGGTCGGCGGGATGGCGCTGGCCCCAGCTGTGTCCACGGCGCGGCTCCTAGGACTGATGTGCCCGTGCTGCCCCTCAGCACTGCTGACAGTCAACCGTGTCAGACCATGCGGTATTGCCAGAATCAGCCATGAATATCCTGTGAACAGGTCACGATTCGGCAGCCAAAACCCCGGAGGCTAGTCGCATTTGCCCGTTCCGGCGTCTCGGGCGCCCTGGCTCGCGGCCTGCCGCTGCTCCTCGGTGAACACCTGCCAGTCGGGCGTATCCGGGAATTCGTTCAGCGCGTCGGAGACGGCGCGATCCACGCCGACCTGACCGCTGTCCTTGCGGATGGTCTCGAAGCGCGGCAGGTATTTCTCACACGTCTCGTGCCGCAGCACCGCGGGCGCGATGGCCGAGGGCGCGGACACCGAACGTGAATTCTCCGGCGGCACAATATTCTTCGACGTGGTGTACGAGGGGTCGGCCGGACTGGTCGAGGTGGCTTCCGGCGACGGTCCGGTCTTGCCGCCGGTGTAGTCGCACGCCCCGAGCGACAGCGCCAGCGCGGCGAGACCCGCGGCGATCGTGGTGCGGTACATGGCTGTTCCTCCGGCCCGGCGGGATCGGATCCGCCCGGGGTCTGTCGGTGTTGTTGCCGCCATACCCCGCCGCGCTGTGAATATCCCTTGTCAGCCGCTCAGGTCCGGGTCGCGATCCGGCGGCGATAGCCACGCACCGCCAGCGGCGCGCCGATGCCGTGGATGACCACGCTGCCCAGCACGGTGATCACCATGGCGGTGATGGCCAGTTCGGCATTGTCGCGCTGGAGCTTGTTGAAGGCCAGCAGCCCGAACACGATCGAGGTGGTGCCGCGCGGGCCGAGCCAGCCGATCAGCGCGTCCTCCACCCAGGTCAGCCTGGTGCCGATGAGCGACAGCATGACCGGTACGAAGCGCAGCACGGTCAGCACGAGTGCGCAGAACACCCAGATCCGCCACGGCACGCCCAGCCACAGCGTGTAGACCACCACGGTGCCGAAGACGAACCACATCATCATGGTGAGCAGGAAGCCCACATCGTCGATGAGTTCGAGTTCGCGCAGGTGCGCCTCCTCGCGCCGGACCCGCCGGAACACCAGCCCGCACACGAACGCCGCCACGAAGCCGTTGCCGCCCAGGCCGGATGAGAGTGCGAACGAGCCGAGCGGCGCGGCGACCAGGATGACCCGCTTGGCCTGCGCGGTCATCAGTCTTGCGGAATCGGCGCGATTGACCAGAAACGCCAGTGCCGCACCGAGGCCCGCGCCCACCAGAATCGCCTTCAGGGCCGCCGGGCCCGCGGTGCCCAGAGCGCTCAATGGCGTCTGATCCTGGGTGAGATCGCCCGCGAGGATGAGCGCGAAAATAATGATGGGGGAGACGATGCCGTCGTTGTAGCCGCTCTCCACATTCAGGATATTGCGCACCCGCACCGGAATCCGCCTGTCCCGCAGCACCGCCGCGGCCGGCGCGAAATCGATGGGCATGACCACGCACGCCACCACCAGCAGCACCGCCCAGCCGAATCCGGGCAGCAGCCACAGGCCGACCCCGACCGCGGCCGCCAGGCTCAACGGCAGGGCGAGCAGCAGCAGCCGCAGCGTCGCGTTCGGATTACGCCCGAGCAGGCCGCCGCGCACCTCGGTGGCATCGACGAACAGCAGCACCGCGAGCACGATTTCGGCGGCGTGCAACATCACCTCGGTATCGAGGGTCTCGCCGATGCTCTCCCGCACGGTCAGGCCCACGATCACCCCGACCGCGACCGCCACCATCGGCGGACTGATGCGCCAGGCGTCGAGCTTGGCCGCGAGCAACGCCCAGGCGATGAGGGCGACGGCGATCGAGAGCATGGTGGCAACCATGTGGCCATCTTTACAGAAGTTCACACCGGACTCGCTCCGGCCGAACGCGCCGCCGCCACGCCGATCTCGTGAGCGACACCCCAACCGGCGTGTCGCAAGGCTGGCGCGTCATGCGACTACCCTGGCGACATGTCGGCAAACAATGGCGAAGCGCAGATCGTCGCACTCTGTAACCAGAAGGGCGGCGTCGGAAAAACTACTTCGACCATCAATCTCGGTGCCGCGCTTGCGGAATCCGGCCAGCGGGTCCTGCTCGTCGACATCGATCCGCAGGGCGCGCTCTCGGCCGGACTCGGGGTGGCGGTCAACGACCTCAACCTGACCATCTACGACCTGCTCGGTCCCGCCGCGCCCGGCATCGACGAGGTGCTGATGAAAACCTCGGTGCCCGGAATGGACCTGCTGCCCAGCAATATCGACCTCTCGGCCGCCGAGATCCAGCTGGTCAACGAGGTCGGCCGGGAACAGTCGCTGCGCCGGGTGCTGGAACCGGTGCGCGATCGCTACGACTACATCCTCATCGACTGCCAGCCGTCGCTGAGCCTGCTCACCATCAATGCGCTGGCCTGCGCCGACGGCGTCATCATTCCGATGGAATGCGAGTTCTTCTCACTGCGCGGGCTGGCGTTGCTGACCGACACCATGGACAAGGTGCGCGATCGCCTCAATCCGAAGCTGGCGCTGTACGGCATCGTCGTCACCATGTACGACGGGCGGCTGCTGCATTCGCGTCAGGTCCGCGACCGGGCGATCGAGGTGTTCGGCGACGCCGTCTACGAGACCGCCATCTCCCGTACGGTCCGGTTCCCGGATGCCACCATCGCGGGGGAGCCCATCACCACCTGGGCGCCGCGGTCGTCGGGCGCGGACCAATATCGCGCCCTCGCTCAGGAATTCCTCACCCGCACGACTCGCTGAGGGCGGTGCGTTCGCTCGGCTCCGTAGGTTCGCTCGGCTCGCCGGGTTCGGTCGGAATGCTGGGTTCGAGGCATACCGCCAGTCCCGCGAACCAGTTGTGCAGCCACTTCGTCGCGGTCTCGCCGCCGACGTCGTAGCTGGGGTAGTTGGTGTGCACGCGGGAGCTGTAGAACTCCTCGAACATCGCGATGCGTTCCCGATTGGCCTCGGCCGAGAACTGCGTCTGCAACATCCGCACGATGCCGCCGCCATTGCGCAGGTCGGTGATCAGCGTGCCCGCCTCCATCTCGTAGCGCCAGAGCTCGGTGAGCGTCGGATCCGAGAGCTGGGCGACGAATCCGGCGAAGCGGGTCACGAAATCATCGGTGGCGGTGGCGCAATAGAGATCGCCGACCGCGCAAATGGTGCGCGCCCGATCGGCCAGCAGCCCGAACCCGCCGGGACGCGCGCCGCCCGCGCCCGCGCCGGGCGTCTCCGGTCCGATCTGAATATCGGTGGGGGAGCGGCGCGGATCCGACATCAGGCCCACCGCGGCGATGCGGTCCGGCGGCACCACGCCCTCGCCGGTCCCGATCTCGGCCGCGAGATCGCCCGCCGCGTCGGCACCCTGGCTGTAACCCAGCAGCGCGATCTTGGTCTCCGCGCAGGAGTCGGCGATGGACGCGATCATGGCCCGGGCATTGCCGATCGCCTCCGCCTTGGACCGCCCGTACACGCCCGTCTCCCAGGGAAAGGCGGTCGCCGGATAGTTCACGTAATTGGTCCGGATGGAGTCCGGCAGGCCGCGGGTGACGAACGACAGCATGCCCGGCGTCGCATGGGTGTGACCGTCCATGCTGGTCTCCCAGGTACCGGGAATGGCCACGACGAACAGTGCGGGACAATCGGTTTCGGCGCGGCTGGGTGCCGGGGCGAAAATGGTCGCGGTGCCCAGGACCGTGGCCAGGGCACTCAGGGTGGCGAGCAGGCGGCGTCGTCGCATGAGAACCTCGATAGTGAACCAGTTGTGTTTCGAAATAGTATGAGCTGGCTCACGAAGATGTCGAATTATGGCCTACGCCATGCCGATCCGCGCGCCGCGCACCCGGCCGGTTCACAGCAAACGCCCAGCCGGCTCGGAGGTAGCGCGGGGTGTCGGCCGCTCACCATGGTGGTATGGGCAATGAAACTCCGGAGGCGCGCATCCTCGTCGTGGACGACGAACCGATGATCGTGGACCTGCTGGCGGCGAGCCTGCGATTCCAGGGCTTCGAGGTCGCGACCGCGGTGTCCGGGGCCGACGGGCTGGACAAGGTGCGCGGCTTCCGCCCCGACGCGCTGATCGCGGATGTCATGATGCCGGGCATGGACGGGTTCGGCATGCTGCGCCGGCTGCGCTCGGACGGCGTCGACGTGCCGGTGCTGTTCCTCACCGCGCGCGACGACGTCGACGACCGGCTCACCGGGCTCTCGCTCGGCGCGGACGACTATGTGGCCAAACCGTTCAGCCTGGAAGAGGTGATCGCCCGGCTGCGCGCGGTGCTGCGGCGCGCGCACGGCGTCGCCGAGCCGGGCGGCTCCCCGCGCCTGTGCGTCGGCGATATCGAATTGGACGACGACAGCCGCGAGGTCCGGAAGGCCGGGCAGCCGGTCTCCTTGTCGCCCACCGAGTTCACGCTGCTGCGCTATTTCATGCTGAACGCGGGCAAGGTGCTCAGCAAGCGCAAGATCCTGGATCACGTGTGGCACTACGACTTCGGCGGCGATGCCGGGGTGGTCGAGTCGTACGTGTCGTATCTGCGTCGCAAGATCGACACCGGAGAGCCCAAGCTGTTGCACACCTTGCGCGGTGTCGGTTACACGCTGCGCCCGCCGCGGCCGGGTCGTCCGTGACCGTGAAATCCGCGGTGGCGCGCCGGATTTCGGCGATGCCGCTGCGCATCGCACTGGTGGTGGCGATGGTGGCGCTGGCCACCGTGGTGCTGCTGGCCTCCGGGGTCGCGCTGACCTCGGCGCTGTCGCGGTCGCTGACCGAGCGCACCGACGAGCAGCTCTACGATGCCGCCCGCACCTGGGCGCAGCCGCGGCAGATGAAACAGCTGACCGCCGACGACGGGCGCACCTTCTGGGTGCCGGCGGACGCGCCGACGCCGCCGGATCTGGTGAAGTCGGCCTCGGATCAGCCGCGGCGCTTCTACGAACTGCGCAAAGGCCCTGGCGGTCAGACGTATTCGGAGATTCCGGGCAACAAGAGCGGATCCCTGCCCGATCTGGCCGGGCACGGCTGGCCGGCGCCGACGACCGTGGACTCGATCGGCGGCAACACCAAATGGCGCGTGCTGACCACCACCAACGAGTACGGCGCGACCACCATCGGGCTGCCGCTGTCGGAGAACCAGCAGACGGTATCGCGCCTCATCTACTTCGAACTCGGCACCGGCGCAACGGCTCTGCTGATCCTGGCGGTCGGCGGATACCTGGTGGTGCGGCACACCCTGCGCCCGCTGCGCGAGGTGGAGGACACGGCCGCCGCCATCGCGGGCGGGGATCTGCATCGGCGGGTGCCGGTGCGCGGGGTCGATACCGAGGTCGATCATCTGGCCCGTTCGCTCAACGAAATGCTCACACGCATCCAGCACGGGGTGGCCGCGACCGAGGCCTCGGAGGAAGCCGCGCGCCGATCCGAGCAGACCATGCGGCAATTCGTCGCCGACGCCAGCCACGAACTACGCACCCCGCTCACCACCATTCGCGGATTCGCCGAGCTCTATCGGCAGGGCGCGAGCACCGATGCCGCGGCGGTACTGGCACGCATCGAAGGCGAGGCCGCCCGCATGGGTGTGCTGGTCGAGGATCTGCTCATGCTCGCGCGCCTCGACGCCCAGCGCCCGCTCGATCGAAAGCCGGTGGACCTCTTGGCCATCGCCGGCGACGCCGTGCACAACGCCCGCGCGCTCGCGGCCCACCGCGACGACTCGGACGCCGGCCCGGAACGCTCCATCGAACTCGAGGTCCGCGCGGGCGAGGGCTCGCTCCAGGTCCCCGGCGACGAAGCCCGCCTCCGCCAGATCCTGGCCAACCTGGTGGGCAACGCCCTCACCCACACCCCCGCCGAGGCGTCGATCACGGTGCGGCTGACCCCTTTTCCCGACCACGTCCGGATCGAGGTCGCCGACGAAGGCCCAGGGCTACCGGCGGACGCGAGCCGGGTGTTCGAACGCTTCTACCGCGGCGACGCCTCCCGCACCCGTGCCAGCGGCGGCACCGGCCTGGGCCTGTCCATCGTCGCCGCCCTGGTGGCCGCGCACCATGGCACGGTCGCGGCACACAGCGAACCCGGCGAGGGCGCCACCTTCACAGTGAGTCTGCCCCGCTGAACCGGGCGGCGGCGGCCTCGACGCACTGCGGCGGACCGAACGCGGGCGCGCCCAGCTACCTCCAGGCAAGCCATGGCCCGGTGTGTCTATGGTGAGGTCCGTGATCGATCGCCCCGCCGCCGCGCCGACCGTTCTGGTGGTCGATGACGAGCCCTACATCCTGGATCTGCTCACCTCCGCGCTGCGGATGAACGGCTTCGAGGTGCGCACCGCGGTGGACGGGCGCTCGGCGCTGGCGGCGGCCGCGCACGGGCTGGACGTGGTGGTGCTGGACGTGATGCTGCCGGATATGGATGGTTTCGCGGTCGCGCGGCGGCTGCGGGATTCGGGCAATAATGTGCCGGTGCTGTTCTTGACCGCCCGGGATGCGGTGCAGGACCGGATAGCCGGCCTGAACGCCGGGGGCGACGATTACGTCAGCAAACCGTTCAGCCTCGAGGAGGTGATCCTGCGTCTGCGGGGAATCCTGCGCCGCACGAAAGGCTCGGACGTCGAACCCGCCGACGTGCTGCGTTACGCCGATGTAGTGCTCGACGTCGGCGCTCACACCGTGCACCGGGCCGGCACGCCGATCGTGCTGTCCGCCACCGAATTCAGCCTGTTGCGCTACCTCCTGGTCAATGCGGGCACGGTGGTCAGCAAGGCGCAGATCCTGGACCGGGTGTGGGGTACGGCCACCGAGGCCCGCAGTGACCGGGCGGTGGAATCGTTCATCAGCCAGGTGCGCCGCAAACTCGACGCCGATCGCCCGCCGCTGATCCACACCGTGCGCGGCGTCGGCTACACCCTGCGCGCGCCCGACGAGTCCCGATGAGATTGCGGCGCTGGACCTTACGCACCCGGCTGCTGGTCGCGGTGCTCGCCATCACCGTCGCCGGGCTGATCGGATTCGGGGTGCTCGGCATCGCCATGCTGGCCCGCTCGGAAATGTCCCGCATCGACGGGCAGCTGAACGTGGTGGCCCGCGACCTGTCGGTGACCGATCGCCCACCGGTGCCGCCCCCGAGCTCCGGCGACGACGAGGCCGGTCTGCCCTCGACCTTCCGGATCCTGTTCTTCGACAATGCCGGAAAGCAACTGGGCCGCCTGGGCATCGGCACCGCACCGGTGCGACTACCGCCCATGGACCGGGCATCGGTGACCGCCCGGGGTGATGAACTGGTCACCGTCGGCGAGACCGGCAGCGATTCTCGTTGGCGGGTGCGCACTTTCACCCAGCCCGCCAACGACTTCCAGCCCGAGGGCGGCACCGCGGCGGTGATCATGCCCTTGGACGGCTACTACGCGACCATCCGGGAACTGCGCACCATCGAATTGGCCGCGGGCGCCGGGCTGCTGGTGCTCATGGTCGCGGTGGCGGCCTGGCTGGTGCGGGTGGGGCTGCGCCCGCTGTCGCGTATCGAGCACACCGCCGACGCCATCGCCGCCGGGGAGCTGGATCGCCGGGTCGAGCAGACCGACACCCACACCGAGGTCGGCAAACTCGGCACCGCCTTCAACGTGATGCTGGAACGACTGTCCACCACCATGGGCCGGCTCGCGGAATCCGAGTCGCGGCTGCGGCTTTTCGTCGCCGACGCCTCCCACGAACTGCGCACCCCGCTGACCTCGATCCGCGGCTACGCCGAACTGTATCGGCACGGCGGCGCGGCCGACCCGGACGCGGTGGCCATGATGATGCGCCGTATCGAGAACGAGGCCACCCGGATGGGCGTGCTGGTCGAGGACCTGCTGCTGCTGGCCCGCCTGGACGAGCAGCGGCCCCTGGATCTGACCGAGTTCGATATCGCCGCCGTCGCCGGCGAAGTGGTGCGCGACGCCCTGGCCCGGCATCCGGAACGCAGTGTCCGCGTGCATATTCCCCAGGGTCCGGTCTACGTCGTCGGCGACGAGAACCGCATGCGGCAGGTGCTGACCAATCTGGTCGGCAACGGCCTGGTCCACACCCCCGCGACCGCGCGCATCGACGTGCGCGTCACCCGCGCCCCGCAACCGCCGCCCGCCGAAGTGATGGCCGAAACCGGCGCGGACCTCCCCGCCGGTACCGACTGCGTCCTCATCGAGGTGTCCGACGACGGCCCCGGCATTCCCCCGGACAAGGCCCCGCACGTCTTCGACCGCTTCTACCGCGCCGACGCCGCCCGCTCGCGCACCGGCGGTTCCGGTCTGGGCCTGGCCATCGTGGCCGCCGTGCTCACCGCCCACGACGCCCGGATCCAACTCCTCGACCGCCCCGGCGCGGGCGCCGACTTTCGCATTGTTTTCCCCGGAAATGGGTTCTGAAGAGCGAGAATCTTGAGTAACATAGCCGATGGTCACCCTGAGAAAGGATCCACATGACATCGGCGGCAGCGCAGCCCCTCGATTCGTCCGGGCCCGGCGGGCATCCGCCGCTGACCCTCGAGCAGACGCGCATCCACATTCCGGGCATTCATCGCACCGGTACGAAAAGGCCCCCGAAACTCGAAGACGCCCTGGACTTCTGGCAGTTCTCCGGGGCGGCGGCGAATGTGGCCATGCAGATGGCGCGCCCGGGCGTCGGGCACGGGGTCGCGGACAGCAAGGTGGAATCCGGGGCGCTCATGGTGCACCCGTGGAAGCGCCTGCGCACCACCGCTTCCTATCTCGCGGTCGCCATTCTCGGTACGCCCGAGGAGAAGCTGGCCTTCCGGGAAGCGGTGAACGTGGCGCACCGGCAGGTGCGGTCCGAGCCGGGCGCGGCGGTGAAGTACAACGCCTTCGACCGTGAGTTGCAGCTGTGGGTCGCGGCCTGCCTGTACATCGGCTTCGAGGATTCCTATCAGCTGCTCAACGGCAAGATGAACGCCGAACAGGCCGAGGCGTTCTATTCGACCTCCTCGACCTTGGGCACCACCTTGCAGGTGACCGCGGAGATGTGGCCGGCCACCCGCGCCGACTTCGACGTGTACTGGAACCGGGCGTGCCGGGAAGTGACCGCCGACGCCAAGATCCGGGCCTTCATCGACGACCTGCTGCACCTGCGCATGATCCACTGGTATCTGCGCGTGGTGTTCGGCGGCCTGCTGCGTTTCCTCACCGCTGGCTACTTGCCGCCGTACTTCCGGCAGCAGCTGGGCGTCGAGTGGACCGCTCTCGATCAGCGCCGGTTCGAGAACCTCTTCCTGTTCGTCGGATTCGTGAACCGCTTCATCCCGCGTTTCCTCCGGAACGCGGGCACCCGGTCGATGATGGCCGACGTGCGCCGCCGCCTGCACAAGCAGCGCGCCCTGATCTGATCCTTTGTAACCGAATGGTTGGCACTATTCGTCATGAGTGGTGCCGGGGAGTATCGGGTCCGCCTGGTTACAGTGATCGGCGGTCCCGGGTACCGGGACGCGATCCTGGCGTGGGCAAGAACTGGATGTCTCTACCGAATCGGTTCCGGGAGAAGGGGTTACAGTGGACGAGCTGGTCATGACCTCGAATGTGGAACGACTGCTGAGCGAGATCTTCGCTCGGTACGGCACGGTGGACGCCTTCTTCGAGCATCTGAAGGGCGTCCTGGACCACCCCACCCTCGAATTGCCGGTGCCCAGCGTCTGGCCGGGGGAGACCCCTCCCGGCGGCCGGCATCGACTGCGCTGACCCCGCGCGCGGGGCGGAGCTGTCAGGAGATCCGCAGCTCCGCGCCCGCGACCGTGACCGTCCGGGCCGCGAGGGGGTGTTCGGCCGGTCCGAGCGCGACCGAGCCATCGGCCACGGCGAATGCGCTACCGTGGCAGGGGCACAGGATCTTGCCCTTGGCGATATCGCGAACCAGGCAGCCACGATGCGTGCATTTGGCCGAAAAGGCATGGAACTCACCGGGATTCGGCTGGGTGACCACGGTCGCCCGGTCCTTGAAGACCTTGCCGCCGCCCACCGGGATATCCGCGGCCGCGACCGTGAACGGACCCTCGCCGGTCTGCTCGGCCGCCTGACCGGGGCCGCACCCCGCGATCGCCGCGACGGTGAGACCGGCGGCGCCGCCCAGAACGGCGCGACGGGTGGGATCGGAGGCATGCGGGGACAATGGACACGAGTCTTTCGAACGGTGACGGGCGGGCCCGCCGGCTATGGACAACGACGTCGGCGACCCTACCCGTGCCGGGAACGGCCGCTCGGCTCGTACCCTGGCAAACTATTGCATAGATAGCAATCCGTGCATATGGTGGTCGTCGGTCTGACGAAGGAGACGAGGGATGGGCGCGGGACATTCGCACGAGCACGGCCACGGTGGCCACGGCGGGCACTCACACGGCGCGACCGCCGACAGCGACAAGCGCTGGCTGTCGGGCGCGCTCGCGCTGATCGTCGTCTTCATGCTCGGCGAGGTCGTGGTCGGCATCATGGCCAGCTCCCTGGCCCTGCTGTCGGACGCCGCGCACATGCTCACCGACGCGGCCTCGATCGTGCTGGCGCTGTGGGCCATCCGGCTCGCGGCCCGTCCCGCCGCCGGGCGCATGACCTACGGCTGGAAACGCGCGGAGATCCTGTCCGCCCAGGCCAACGGCCTCACGCTGCTCTTGCTGGCGGCCTGGCTCACCTACGAGGCCATCCGCCGCCTGATCGATCCGCCCGAGGTGACCGGCGGCCTGGTGCTGGTGACCGCGCTCATCGGCATCGTGGTGAACGTGGCGGCCAGTTGGATGATCAGCCGCGCCAACCGCACCAGCCTCAATGTCGAAGGCGCCTACCAGCACATCCTCAACGATCTGTTCGCCTTCATCGCCACCGCGGTGGCGGGCGTGATCATCCTGCTCACCGGTTTCGCCCGGGCGGACGGCATCGCGACGCTGGTGGTGGTCGTGCTCATGGTCAAGGCCGGCATCGAACTGGTGCGCGCCTCCAGCCGCATCTTCCTCGAGGCCGCCCCGGCGAATCTGGATCCGGCCGAGGTCGGCGCGGCCATGGCGGCGGTCGATTCCATCGTCGAGGTGCACGACCTGCACATCTGGGAAATCACCTCGGGCTCACCGGCTTTGTCCGCGCACGTGCTGGTCGAACCCGGCCGCGACTGCCACAAGGCCCGGACCGAACTGGCGAAACTCCTGGACGACGAGTTCCACATCGAGCACGCCACCCTCCAGGTCGATCACGCCACGCCCGAATTGCTGCAGGTCGGGGATACCGCCGACGCGCACTGCGAGGACTCGCACGGCCCGGCGCATCGCAGCCCGGCCAGCCACCGGCATTGACCAAGATCGCTGGCCTACGCTGCTGAGGTGGCCGACAGCGAGGTGACCTCAGCAGCCCTGGGCCCCGAGCCGTGGGGTTCGCGCTGGCTCGGACCCGCGGACGAGGGCGCGCTGCGCCGGCGGGTGCGGGTGCAGGTGCTGCTGACCGTTCCGGTGGTGGTGGCGAACATGATCGGCGTCGCGGTGGCGAGCGTGCTGATCGCCTTCGTGCTGCCCGGCCCGAGCGTGCTCACCCGCGAACTGGTGCTGCTGAACTTCGTGGCCGCGCCCGTCTACGGCCTGGTCGCCAGCCTGGCCGGACTGGCCATCGGCACCGCGTGGGCGCTGCGCACGCTGCGCTGGTCCACCGATCCGGACCGGATTCCCACCCCCGCCGAACAGGCCGCCGCGACCGCGGTGCCCCGGCGGCTCACCTTCCTGCAGGCCGCGCTGTGGCTGGGCGGACTGGCCGTGCTCACCCCGCTCTACGCCCGCCACGATCTGGCCTTCGTCGCGAAGATCGTGCTGGGCATGGGTTTCAGCGCCATCGTGGTGTGCGCCTACAGCTACCTGATCGCGGAATTCGCGCTGCGCCCGGTGACCGCCCGGGTGCTGGAAGCCGGCACCGCCCGCCGCCGCCGGGGCATCGGCGTCTTCGGCCGCTCGGTGCTGGTCTGGCTGGTCGGATCCGGCACCCCGATCGCGCTGCTCATGGCGGTCGGCGTGCTCGCCCTCACCGATGCCGACGTGAGCACCGCCCGCCTCGCGGTGTGCGTACTGGCCCTGGGCGGCGCCACGCTGGTCTTCGGCCTGCTGTTGCAGATTCAGACGCTCGCCGCCACCGTCGCCCCGATCCGCGGCGTCCGCAATGCCCTGCGCCGCGTCGAGGACGGCGACCTCGAAGTGGCCGTCACCGTCTACGACGGCACCGAACTGGGCGAACTGCAAAGCGGTTTCAACCACACCGTCGCGGGATTGCGTGAGCGCGAACGCGTCCGGGACCTGTTCGGCCGCCATGTCGGCCATGATGTCGCCGAGGCCGCCCTGGCCGGCCCGCCCGAACTCACCGGCATCGAAACCGACGCGGCCGCACTGTTCATCGACATCATCGGCTCCACCACCATGACCGCCACCCGGCCCGCCACCGAGATCGTGGCGCTGCTCAACGAATTCTTCGGCATCGTCGTCGACGAGGTGGAACGGCAGGGCGGGCTGCTCAACAAATTCGAAGGCGATGCCGCGCTCGCCGTGTTCGGCACCCCCGCGCCGCTGCTGGACGCCGCCGGTGCGGCGCTGACCGCCGCCCGCCGCATTCGCCACCGATTGTCCACCGGCGCAATCGAAATCGACGCGAGTATCGGCGTCGCCGCGGGCCGGGTGGTGGCGGGCAATGTGGGCGCGCATCAGCGCTACGAGTTCACCGTGATCGGCGATGCCGTCAACGAGGCCGCCCGCCTGTGCGAACTCGCCAAGGCCGAACCCGATCGGGTGCTGACCTCGGCAGCCACGGTCGCGGCGGCCGGTCCGCGCGAGCGAATCCATTGGGCGGCAGGTGAATCGGTGACCTTGCGCGGCCGACTGAAGCCAACCCGACTGGTCCGTCCGCTAGCGGCCGCCCATCACGAATGAGCCGGGGCGCCAGTACGGCGCCCCGGCATCACGTCCATTCGGCGGTCAGTGCTTGAAAGCGTCCTTGACCTTCTCGCCGGCGTCCTTGACGTCCGACTTGGCCTGATCGCCCCGCCCGCGCTGCTCCTGATCGGCATCGCCGGTCACCTGGCCGAGCTTCTCCTTGGCCTTGCCCTTGACTTCCTCGGCCTTGTTCTTGGCCTTGTCGGTGGCACTCATGTCATTCCTCCTACTCGGTGGACCACGGACGGTCCGTTGCTCGACCTACCCGTCACATCCGGCCCGAAACGAGCTGAGAAACCTGGCAATTGGGGCATAGCCGCGGCCGGAGCGGGTAGGCGGCCGATAGAGAACGGAACAAGGAGTTGGATACAAATGACAACCGCACTTCAACCCCGCGGCGGAGGTGGCGGCGTCGGCAGGCCGAACGCCAGCAGCCTGGCCGAGGTGCTCGACACGATCCTGGACAAGGGCCTCGTGATCGACGCGTATGTGCGTGTCTCGCTGGTCGGCATCGAGATCCTGACCATCGACGCGCGCGTGGTGGTGGCCAGCGTCGATACCTATCTGCGCTTCGCGGAGGCGGTGAATCGGCTCGATATCGCCGCGCAGGACCAGAAACCCGGCTTGCCGGACGTGGTCAAGGATGTGGCGTCGGGCGGAAAAGCCTCCACCGCCAAGGAAGCCGTGGAATCGGCGACCAAGCAGCTGTCGGGAGCGTTGCAGGACAACAAGGGCGACGCGAAGGAATTGCTGGAGGCCGCCGGGCAGCAGATTCTCGGCGCGCTCGGCTCCGGTAAGGACGAGGACAAAGAGAAGGAACAGGCCAAGCCCAGGACCACGACCCGCCGGAAGACCCAATCATGAGCACCGCCGAAAACACTGGTAATCAAGCCGATCCGAATACCGCGCTGCTGATCTACGGCATCGTGCCCGCGGACGCGGAACCGGAGGTGGACGGCATCGGACGCACGCCCGCACCGGTGCGCACGGTCAAACACGGCCGGATCGCGGCGCTGGTGAGCGAGGTCCCGGCCGATCAGCCGCTGGACCGGGCCGAGGATCTGCAGGCCTTCTCCCGGGTGGTCGACAGCCTGGTCGCCGAGATGCCGGTCATTCCGGTGCGTTTCGGCGCGGCGCTGAGCGCCGCCGAGGAAGTGGAGCGGGAACTGCTCGAACCCAACGCCGATCGCTTCCGGCGCGCCCTGGACGAATTGTCCGGCCTCGCCGAATATCTGGTGAAGGGGCAGTACGTCGAGGACGCGGTGCTGCGCGAGATCCTCGCCGAGAACCGGCAGGCCGCCGAACTGCGCGAGACCATCCGCACCGCCCCGCCCGAACTGAGCCGCGACGCCCGCATCGCACTGGGCGAAACCATCAATGCCGCACTGGAATACAAGCGACAGGTGGACGGCGAGGTGCTGGTGCAGGCGTTGCAGGCGTTCACCGAGCATCTGGCGCTGCGGCCGCCCACCCACGAGGAGGAGGTCGCCGATATCGCGGTGCTGGTGCCGGTGGCGAAACAGGACGAACTCATGCGGCTGATCGGCGATCTGGCCGAGCAGTGGCGCGGCCGCGTCGACCTGCGGGTCGTGGGCCCGCTCGCCGCTTGGGATTTCGTGGCCGCCGAGGGGCCGGACGCATCGTGATCGGCACCCTGCTCGGCCTGCCGCTGCTGCCCGTGCGCGGCGTGGTGGCGCTGGCCCGGGTGCTGGCCGAGGAGGTCGACAAGGAGCTGTACGGCATGACCGCCATCCGGCGGCAGCTCGACGAACTGGAGCGGGCACGGGCCGCCGGACAGCTCGACGAAGCGGAATACCAGCGCGCCGAGCAGGAGGTGCTGAGCCGGCTGCTCAATCGGAAGGGAAGCGGCGGTGGCCACTGAATCGGGTTCCCGTGAACGGCTGTCCGCCGCCGCGGCCGCCGGGGCCGGGGTGCGGCACATCGCGGAACTGACCGGCAAGGAGATCCTGGGCGCCACCGGTGTGCAGCCCGTCGATGACGGCTGGCAGGTGGAGGTGGAAGTGCTGGAGGACACCCACATCCCGTCGTCGGAGGACATACTCGCGCTGTACCAGGTGGACCTGGACACGAGCGGAAATCTGTTGTCCTACCGCCGGATCCGGCGCGGCAAGCGCTGCGTGATCGGAGACGATCGGCGATGACCCTGTCTTCCGGCCGTTACCCGGCGAATCAGGCGCGCGGCGGTTCCGAACCGGCGAATCTCGGCGACATTCTGGAAAGGGTGCTCGACAAGGGTCTGGTCATCGCGGGGGACATCCGGGTGAACCTGCTGGATATCGAACTGCTCACCATCAAGCTGCGCTTGGTGGTGGCGTCGCTGGAGACGGCGCGCGAGGTCGGCATCGACTGGTGGGAGCGCGATCCGTGGCTGCGCGGGGACCGGGCGGTGACGCCGCGGCCGGACGCCGAGGCGCTGGACGAATTGCGTTCGGAGAACGAGCTTTTGCGGCAGCGCCTGGCCGAACTGGAGGAAGGCGATGGGAAGTGAGCATGTGGTGTGGGTGTACGCGGTGCAGCGCGGGGACGATGTCGCGCGCACACCCGCCGGGGTGGGCGGCGAGGCGACCCGGGGCGTCACGGCCGCCGGCCTGACCGCGGTGGTGGGCACCGTACCGGTGGACCGTTTCGGCGCGGAGGCCTTGCAGCGCAACCTGAACGACTTCGATTGGCTGGCCGCCACCGCCGACGCCCACAATGCCGTCATCGAGGCGGTGGCCGACGGCCGGGCCGTGGTGCCGGTGCGGCTCGCGGTGCTGTGCGGCGACGACGAGGGCGTGCGCCGGCTGCTGAGCGACCGGCGGGCCGATCTCGACCGTGCGCTGTCACTCGTCGAGGGACGAATCGAACTGGGCGTCAAAGCTTTTCAAGCACACCGCGGTGATCCGGATCGCATGCCGCGGGCCACCTCCGGCGCCGAATACCTGAAGCTGCGCCGGGAATCGCTGCACCGCGACCGCACCGAACGCGATGCCGCCGACCTGGCCGCCGCCGAACTGTTCCGCGAGCTGTGCCCGTACGCGGTGGCCGCCCGTCGCCGGCCCGTCACCGATCGCGCGCTCACCGGCCGCGACACCCCGATGCTGCTCAATGCCGCCTATCTGGTCGAGCACGCGCGGATCGGTGAATTCCGGGGCGCGGCGAACAGATTGGCGGACCATCCGCTGCTGATCGTGGAGCAGACCGGGCCGTGGCTGCCGTATTCGTTCGTCGCCGGCGCGGGCGATCTGTGATGAGCGAACCGCACCGGATCACACCCGCGCTGGACGATTCCGGCCTCGCGCACTACCGCGACCGGGAGATCGCGCTCATCGACCTGCTCGATCGCGTGCTGGCGGGCGGGGTGGTGATCTCCGGCGATATCACCCTCTCCATCGCCGACGTGGAACTGGTCCACATCTCGTTGCGCACGCTGATCACCTCCGTCGCGAACCTCCTGGAAGGTTGACCATGCCCGAACCGGCCACTCCGAGTGAACGCATCGAACTGGATCCGGCCACCGTGGAGCGCGGTCTGGCCACCCTGGTGCTCACCATCGTCGAACTGCTGCGGCAGTTGATGGAACGGCAGGCCCTGCGGCGCATCGAGGTCGGCGACCTGTCCGATCAGCAGATCGAACAGATCGGCACGACCCTGATGCGGCTGGCCGCGGCCATGGACGAGCTGAGCGCCCATTTCGGGCTCAGCCCAGCGGATTTGAATATCGATCTGGGTCCGCTGGGTCCGCTGCTGCCCCGCTAGTCTTCGCTTTCGCCTGCGCCCGGACCACCGCCGCCGCGACCAGCAGCACGATGCCGACCAGCACCGCCGCCACCCAGTCCGGCAGGGCCAGCGCCAGCAGCAGGATCACCGCCGCGACCACCGCGCCGCCGCCGTACAGCCCGAGCAGCGCCGCCGTGGCGTTCAGTTTGGCCCGCGCCCCGAATTGCGGCATGCGCCCGATGGTTTCGCGCACCGCGCGCTCGGTCTGCTCACGCACGACCGCCCGCAACTGGTCGACGCCCAGCCCGGTCAGATTGGACACCGGGGACCCCTTGGATCCCGGATTCCCTGGCATTTCCACCATTTTTCCTTTACCTCCTGTCCCGGGCTCTACCCGTTCGCCGCACCCGCACACCGATCCCGCGGGCGTTTGCGGTGGTGACTGCGCGGGTATCGCGGCAGCGACCGGGAGGCGACGAGGAACACCACAGCTGGGAGAGAGCATGAGCGAGCAGGTCGGCGATCATGTCGTGGCGCGACTACGGGAATGGGGCGTCGAACAGGTCTTCGGTTATCCCGGCGACGGCATCAACGGTCTCATCGCCGCCTTCGGTCGCGCGGGCGACCGGCCCGCGTTCGTGCAGACCAGACATGAGGAGATGGCCGCATTCGCGGCCACCGGCTACGCGAAGTTCAGCGGCGCGGTGGGCGTGTGCGCGGCGACCTCGGGGCCGGGCGCGATCCATCTGCTGAACGGGCTCTACGACGCCAAGCTGGACCATGTGCCGGTGGTGGCGATCGTCGGGCAGACCGCGCGCGGCGCGGTCGGCGGCAGCTATCAGCAGGAGGTGAACCTGCGGGTGCTGCTCGAGGACGTGGCCTCGGAATACCTGGTGGAGGTCAATGTGCCGAGCCAGCTGCCCAATGCCGTCGACCGGGCGTTCCGGACGGCGTGGACGCGGCGGGCCCCGACCGCGGTGATCCTGCCCGCCGATCTGCAGGAAGAGACCTACTCCCCGCCCGAGCACGCCTTCCGGCAGGTGCCCTCGAGTCCGCCCGGCGAACTGGCGGCCCCGCTGGTCATCGCGCCGGAAAGCGAGATCCGGCGGGCCGCGGAGATCCTGAACGCGGGCTCGCGGGTGGCCATCCTGATCGGGCAGGGGGCGCGCGACGCGGTGGACGAAGTCGTCGCGGTCGCCGAACTCACCGGTGCGGGGGTGGCGAAAGCCTTGCTGGGCAAGGATATTCTCTCCGACGACCTGTCGTTCGTGACCGGTCCGATCGGACTGCTCGGCAGCCGGCCCAGCTACGAGCTCATGCATGAATGCGACACCCTGCTCATCGTCGGCTCGAACTTCCCCTACACCCAGTTCCTGCCCGAGTTCGGGCAGGCGCGCGCAGTGCAGATCGATATCGACGGCACCATGATCGGGATGCGGTATCCGACCGAGGTGAACCTGGTCGGCGCCGCCAAGCCCACCCTGGCGCGCCTGATTCCGCTGCTCACGCCCCGCCCGGACCGGGCCTGGCGCAACGAGCTCGAGGAGAGCGTGGCGCGCTGGTGGCAGACCCTGGAACGGCAGGCCATGCTCGAGGCCAAGCCGGTCAATCCCATGCGGGTGGTGTGGGAGCTGTCGCGGCGGCTGCCCGAGGATGCCATCGTGACCGCCGATTCCGGGTCCTCCACCAACTGGTACGCGCGCTTCCTGCGGTTCCGGGGCGCGATGCGCGGATCGCTGTCGGGCACCCTGGCCAGCATGGGCTGCGGCGTGCCGTACGCCATCGGCGCCAAATTCGCCCATCCCGATCGGCCGGCCATCGCGCTGGTAGGAGACGGCGCCATGCAGATGAACGGGATGGCCGAACTGCTCACCGTGCAGCGCTACCGGCAGCGCTGGTCCGATCCGCGCCTGATCGTGTGCGTCTTCCACAACAACGACCTCAATCAGGTCACCTGGGAGCTGCGCGCCATGGGCGGCGCGCCGAAATTCGAGGAATCGCAAACGCTTCCGGATATCGACTACGCCGAATTCGCGCGCAGTGCCGGGCTGGGCGGGTTCACCATCGACCATCCCGATCAGATCGGCCCGGCCTGGGATGCCGCGCTCGCCGCCGATCATCCGGTGGTGCTGGACTTCCACACCGATCCGGAGGTGCCGCCGATTCCGCCGCACGCCACCTGGGACCAGCTGAAGGCGGTGACCGAGGCGGTGCTGCGCGGGGATCCGGGCGGCTGGCATCTGGTCGCGCAGGGCGTGAAAACCAAGGCGCAGGAAATGTTCCCGGCGCGCGGCCGGTGAACCCGGGGCGATCTGCCGAAATGCCTGCGCCGCGGTCGGGGTGAAGTGCGAAACTGGAGCTTCGGACGGGGCGTATCGACCGCGAGGAGCTCGGCATGGCCGCAGCGAACGTCGAGGTAGAGGTATTGATCGTCGGTGGCGGGCCGGTCGGGTTGACGGCGCGGGCGCTCTTGGAGCGCTGGGGTGTGCGAGTGCTGTTGATCGAGAAACATACTGAGCTATCGCCTTTTCCGCGGTCGCGGCTGGTGAATGTGCGCTCGATGGAGATCTTCCGGCAACTCGGCATCGCCGCGACCGTGAGCGAGCGCGGGTTCGCGCGCGAGTACGGGCGCATCCGGTTCCGGGACACCCTGTGCGAGCAGGATTTCGCGGCGGCGGCCATGGTGGGGATCGATGCGCCGATTGCGGAGAGCCCGGTCATCGGCACCATCACCTCGCAGGACCGGCTGGAGCCGACGCTCATCGCGGCCGCGCGCACGCCGGTGCGGTTCGGGGTGGAACTGGTGGAGCTGGCGGTGGACGAGGACGGGGTGACCGCGGGGCTGGTCGAGCGCCGGGCCGGGATCCGGACACAGGTGCGGGCGCGCTATCTGCTCGCCGCCGACGGCGCGAATTCCACTGTGCGGCAAGGACTCGATATCGGCACGACCGGCCCGGGCACCATGGCCGAGCTGACCACCGTCGTGTTCGATGCCGATCTGCGCGACTGCTGCGCCGCGCATCCGGCCGGGCTGTATTTCACCGCGTACGGCACCGTCGCGCCGCTGTACCCCGAGGGCGGGTGGGCCTGGTTCGGGCGGACCCCGGCGAATCCGCTGCGCACGGACTGGGCCGCGCATGTGCTGCGGGCGCTCGGGCCGCGCGTCGACGCGAAGATCGAAGTGCTGCGCGTACAGCACTGGATGATGAACGCCTTCGTGGCCGAGCGGTTCCGGCACGGGCGCATCCTGCTCGCCGGCGATGCCGCGCACGCGGTTCCGATCACCGGCGGAATGGGCATGAACGCGGGCATCGGCGACGTGCACAACCTGTGCTGGAAGCTCGCGGGCGTACTGCGCGGTTGGGCGGGGCCGGAACTGCTGGAAACCTATGAGCCGGAACGACTACCGGTCGCCCAGCGGACGCTGCGGCAGGCGGTCGCCAACGCCCGGCTGGCCTTCGACGTCCAGGACAAGCGGGGTGAACAGCTGCGCAGCCGGGAACCGACCCCCGAACACGTCGAACTGCCTTGGTCGGAACGGTTTTTCGCGCAGCTCGGCCTGGTGCTCGGCGTCAGCTATCGCTCGGCCGCGGTGCTCGGCGTCACCGGCGCCGCGCCCGATCCCGGCACCGACTACCTGCCCACCGCCGGGCCCGGCGACCGGCTGCCGCACCGCTGGCTGGGCCCCGGCCGCTCCACCCTCGACACCCTCGGCGAATGGTTCACCCTGCTCGCGCCCGAACCGGCGCGCTGGACGCAAACCGCTAGCGCGCCATGGCCATTGCACGTCGAGACGCTGCCCGGCGCGCACGCGATCAGCTACGAACTCGAACCGGAGGAAGCGCTGCTGGTGCGGCCGGACGGGCATATCGCGGCGCGCCTGCGCAATCGCGGGCCGCACGAGGTCACCGTGGCGCTGGCGGCCGTCACCCGATCGGTGCCGTGACCCGCCCGGCCCTGAACGAGGCCATTGCAATCCGGGTGTGCCGGAGGATCGTTGGTGTTAGATTTTCCATCGGACTCGTTGTAAGCGGTCGAATACCCCGGGTAAGCGGTCGTTTCGCCGGTGGGACGGGTGCGACGCGTGTCGGGGAGATGGGTAATTGCTCGAGCCGCTGGCGGCAGATGAACCGGCCCAGGTCGGTCGCTATCGGATACTGGGTGTCCTCGGCAGGGGCGGAATGGGCCGGGTGCTGCTCGGCATCGGCCCGGACGGTCGTTTCGTCGCCATCAAACAGATTCACGCGCATTTGCTCGGCAATCAGGAATACCGGGACCGGTTCGCCAATGAGGTCACCATTTCCGCGCGCGTCTCCGGGGCCTTCGCGGCGGCCGTCATCGACTATTCCACGGCCGGGGACACGCCCTGGCTCGCATCGGTTTTCATTCCGGGCGTCGCACTCGACAAAGCCGTCGAGAACTTCGGGCCGCTCCCGGTCTCGGCGCTGCGCACGCTCGCCTCGGGGCTGGCGTCCGCATTGCATTCGATTCACGACGCCGGACTGGTGCACCGGGATCTCAAGCCCGCCAATGTGATTCTGGCCGCCGACGGGCCGCGCGTCATCGACTTCGGCATCGCGCAAATGGTGGGCGACGCGGGGGAGCTGACCGGCGTCGGCGTGGTGGGCAGCGTGTCGTACATGTCGCCGGAGCAGGCGACCCGCCAGCAGATCACCTCGGCCAGCGATATCTTCTCCCTCGGCACGCTGCTGTATTGCGCTGCCACCGGGGTGAATCCGTTCGCGGCCTCGCTGCCGGCGCAGATTCTGGCCAATGTGGTCAATGACAAACCGCGGCTGGAACGGGTGCCGGTGGAGCTCCGGGATCTGGTCGGGGCCTGCCTGCGCAAGGATCCGGCGGCGCGGCCGACGCCGGCGCAGATCCTCGACCATCTCGGGGTGCTGTCGGTGCGATCGCAGCCCTGGCCGCCGCTGATCCACCGCGCCATCGAGGAACAGGCGCAACGCTTGCGCGCCTTCACCACCGATCCCGACGCGACCCAGGTGATCGTGCCCGCGGTGCCCGCGCCGTTGCACCCGGCGGCCGCCCACGGCGGCACGATCAGGCCGCGCAGGCGGCGGGGACTGGTGCTGGGGGCGCTGGCGGCGGTGGTGATCGCGGTGATCGGCGGGGCGGTGGTGTTCCTGCGCGACGGCCCGGCCGGGGACGGCGCGAGCGGCGCCCTGCCCGCGCTGGCCGAGCTGCGGACCACGGATATGTGCGGCTGGTTGAAGCAGGCCCTCGGCCCGGTCTTGCCCGCGGAGGTGGTGACGGCTTCCTCCGGGGCCAAACGCGATATCGCGGCGTGGCGGTGGGGCCCGACGGTGACGTGGGGGTGCATCGCCAGTTCCGGTGGCGATCAATTCGCGGTCGAAATCGGGCAGAGCGTGGACCGGTTCGCCGCCACCGGCGCCGAAGTCAATGGGTTCGAGCTGATCCGGCGCGGCACCGAATGCGCGTTCGCGGTGGCCAATGGGAGCACGGAGCAGCGCTGGGGGGTCACCGTCGTGACCTCGGGCAGCGGTGAGTGCCTGCTGGCCCGGCACATTCTCGATCGGCTCACCGCGACGCTGTCCGCGCGACCGGCCGCCGCCGACGCTCGATCGCTGGCGGTGGTCGATCCCTGTGCGCTGCTCACCGATTCGGAGATCACCACGGCGGGCGCGGCCGGACCCGGCATCCCGGAAGCGCACGGCTGTGTGTGGCGGGGTGGGACGTCGGTGGAGTTGCAATTGGAGCTGCCGCGCCAAGTGGATGTGGTCACTCGCGGTGAGGTGGTGGAGCTGGACAACGGCATTGTCATCGAACAACCGAACAGTTTCGATTCGGCCATGCATTGCCAGCGGCTCTATCGGTTCCGGGCCATCGACGAAACCTATGTGGAAACCGTGACAGCCCTGGTTATTTCGGACAAACAGGACGGATCGCAATGCGCTACGGCGACCTCGGTGCTCACCGCCGCCATTGCGCGGCTGCCGAAGAAATAGCATGAACGGTATGCGGGGGCGGCGATATCGCGCGCGCGGACTGGCGGTGCTGACCAGCCTGGTGCTCGGGGTGAGCGGGTGCGGGGAAGCCACGCCCGCACCGGATCTCGGGCCCTATTCGACGGCCCGGGCGGCGGCCGATTACGACGGCAAGGCGAGCGTCGCACGCGGGATCCTGGTGGAGTCGTTGCGGATCGGCGAGCGCCTGGTGTTCGCACAGCAGATCGATTCCGACCTCGCCCACGGGCGCGGCGGCGGGGTGATCGTGGATCATGCCGGCGCGTCCGGGCCGCTCTCGCCCGCCGCCCGCACGGCCTTGCAGCCGTTCGAGGTGCTGGGCGGGTACAGCGCCGTGGCCGGGAATTCCGCGCAGCTCGGACAGCAGCCCGGGAAGTCGCTGACCGTCACCGTGCTGGCGCTGCCCAGTGACGAGCTGGCGGTGGCGGCGGCGCAGGCCATGGCGGCCGCCGACTTCGGGTCCGAGGCCGGGAACAGCCTGCTTGCCATTCCCAATGTGCCTGCCGCGCAAGGATACTGGCAATCACGAGTGAAGATCGCGACCGCCTGGACCACGTGGAAATCCCTGGTGCTGGTCGTCAACGCCAAGTTCGAGAACGCGCGCGCCAGCCAGCTGGTCGACATGCTGGACCGGACCGTCAAGGAACAGGTGAGCGGTCTGTCCGGGTTCGTGCCCACGCGCTCGGCCGACCTGCCGAACCTGAAGATGGATCCGGACGAACTGCTCACCGATCTGGTGCGGACCGGGACGAATACCCCGGACAAGCTGGAATTCGCGGTGTACGGGCCGCGCGCCTACGCCCTGCTGCTGGACCGGCCGTCGCAGCGGCTGTCGGAGTACCGGGAATTCAAGGTCGACGCGGTGGCGGTGGCGCACAACAACCAGCTCTTTCGCGCCGAGGACGGCGATGCCGCCGACTCGTTGCAGCACGCCATCGAAAGCGAGCTGACGGCAACGGGTTACGAGAGCATGGACGCGGGCGCGGGCGTCACCGGCGTGTCCTGCTACCGAGCCACGCAACCCGACGCCCGCGTGATCGAGGCCCGGCACTACGCCTGCCTGCTGCGGCACGGGGCGTACGTGTGGCGGATCAACGGCAATCAGGAAGTGCCCGTGCGGCAGATGGCGGCGGCGCAGGCGGCGCTCTCGAGGGAGAATCGATGACATCGGCGAGGGAGGCGCGACGATGAAACCCCGGGGTCGGCACGTGCCGAAGCAACTGGGCCGCTACCGGGTGCTGGCGGTGATCGGGCACGGGGCCATGGGGGAGGTGCTGCTGGGGCGGGGACCGGACGGGCGGTTGGTGGCCATCAAGCTGATCCACCGGGAGCTCGCGGGGGACGTGACGTTCCATGCGCGCTTCCGGCGCGAGATCGAAGCGTCCAAACGGGTCACCGGGGCGTACACGGCGGGTGTGGTCGGGTACGACATCGACTGCGATCGGCCCTGGCTGGCAACGGAATTCATCGCCGGTCCGACCTTGCAGGAGATGCTCGACAGCTACGGCAAACTGCCGTTGCCGGGGTTGAAGCTGCTGGCGGTCGGGCTGGCGTCGGCGCTGCTGGAGATCCATCGCACCGAGGTGGTGCATCGCGATCTCAAACCGAGCAATGTGCTGCTCACCGCCGAAGGGCCGCGCGTCATCGACTTCGGGATCGCGCTGGCGCTGGAAACCGATGTGGCGCTGACCATGGCGGGGGTGCGGATCGGGTCGCCCGCCTACATGTCGCCCGAACAGGCGGGCGGGCAGTCGCTGACCATGGCGTCGGATGTGTTCTCGCTCGGGTCGGTGCTGGTGATGGCGGCGACCGGGTCGATTCCGTTCGGGTCGGCGGGGCCGCTGCACGGTACGGCGGATCTGGGTGCGGTGCCGGTGGAGATGCGCGAGCTGATCGCCGCCTGCCTGAATCCCGATGCGGCGCTGCGGCCTACGCCCGCACAGGTGCTGGACGCGGCCGAGCGGATTCCGGCCGATCCGGTGTGGCCGGGGCCGGTGCGGCGGCGGATCGAGGAATTCCGGATGGAGGCGGTGCGGTGGGCCGACGGGCCGGCCGAATCGGCCGGGCCCTGGAAACGGATGCGGCCCTGGTATCGCCGGATCGTGGTGGGAGTGGCGGTGGGTGTGGTGGCGGTGCTGGCGGCGAGCCTGCTGGTGGATATGACGGTGCCGGGGCATGCCGTCGCCATGAGTGATCCGCCGCTTGTGCTGACGGACAAGGAGATTCGCAGTCTGGACGTGTGCGAGCTGCTCGGGCCGGCGGTGCTGGGAGAGTTCGGCACCTATGTCGACGAGCTGACCGCGGACGGGGCGATGGCGTGCGCGACCGGGATGACCGATACCGCCGGGCGGAAGCTGGAATACACGCTGTCCGTGGCCAATCCGGTGGGGACGGTGCGGGCGCGGAACGAGCCTACCGGGAGCACCATCGCGTGGATGCCGGTGCTGGGGCTGGCCGCCACCGCCGCCACCTGTGATCGTTATGTCATCACCCAGAGCGGGCTGCCGCTGTCGGTGAATCTGCGAGTTCGGGTGGCGAGTGGGGACGGGTGCGTGGCCGCGGAGAAGGCGCTGCGGGCGATCGTGCATCGGCTGTCGGTGAACCCGCCGTTGCGTGCGCTGCCCGCGAATTCCGTGCTGGCCCTGGATCCTTGCACGTTGTTCGAGCGCGGAACCACTCCGGCGGGGATCGGGGATCCCGCCGTCTACACCACTTCCGGGCCGCACGGCTGTCTGCTGTCGGGCCGGGACGGGGAGCTCACGCTCAGTTTCGACGAACGGCTGCGGCCCGCGTGGTCCGGTGCGCGCGGGCGCGGGTATCGCTCGGTCGACAGCCGGAATGCCTACAATATGGATCGCTCGCCGCAGCGGTGTTCCTATATCGTGCTCGCCCAGCCGACGACCGGGCGCAATGGGGAAATCGTTGCCGTGGACTATATTTCGCGGCGGGTGCCCGAGAAGGACGCGTGTGAGCTCGCCGACGCCATCGCCGCTCCCATTCTGAAGAAGCTGCCGAGATTATGAGCATCGAATCCATCACCCCGGAGGATCCGCCGCGCATCGGGCCGTATCGCCTGCTGGGCGTGCTCGGCACCGGGCCCGGGTTCCGCACCTTTCTCGGTGTCGGGCCGGACGGGGGCGTGTACGTGCTGCAACGCGTGGGTGCGCCGCTGCTGTCCGAACCGGATTTCCGGGCGCGGTGGCGGGCGAACGCGCTGGCTTCCATGCGGGTCGGCGGGCCCGGGAATCCCACGGTCATCGATGTCGACTCCGAGGATGAAAACCCTTGGCGATCATCGGTATTCGTGCCCGCCATCAGCCTGGACAGTATTGTCGCCCGTCATCGGGCGTTGCCCGTGCCCGCCGTTCGGGCTCTCGCCGCCGGGCTGGCGGCCGCGCTCGACAGTGTGCATGCGGCCGGGCTGGTGCATCGGCGCGTCCGTCCCGACACCGTCGGATTGACCCGTGACAGTGTGCGGTTGGCCGAGATCGGCATCCCGCCACCGCCGGGTATGCCGCCGCTCGACACCCCTTATCTGGCGCCCGAACAGCGGCACGGCTATGAGCCGACGCCTGCGGCCGATGTGTATTCGCTCGGTGCGGTGCTCGTTTACGCCGCCACCGGCGAATCGCCTGCTGCTGACTTGCGATCGGTTCCCGCGCCGCTGCACGATCTGATCGCCACCTGCCTGCGGCCCGATCCGGGCGCCCGTCCGACTCCCGCCCAGATCCTGCGTGGTCTCGGTAATCCCACGGCCGCCTCGTGGCCTGCCTCGGTTCTGAATGCCATCGACGAACAAGAACAGCAAGTTCACCAGCTCGTCGCCGCCCAGCCCACCGTCACCACCGCCGGAGCCCCGCCTGCCGTGGGTGCACGCCTGTCCGAAGCGCTCAGTCGCACAACGGAATCCGGAACCGCCGGGGTCCGGTCCATGCGCAGGCGGCTGTCCCGCACCAGACCCCTGCTTCGCATAACCGCCGGCGTCGCGGCGCTGATCCTGCTCGCCGCCACCGCCACGGCCATCGCGGTAACCCGGGACGACCCGGCCCCCAGCACCGAACCCGCTCCGGTCCCGGGCATCTCCCTCGACCAGCTGCGCCGAACCGACGCGTGCGCCTGGCTCACCACCGCCCTCGGCGATTCCTTCCCGGCGTCGCCCGCCACACTCCCCAAATCCTCCTGGAAGCTCACCGAAACCCCCAGCTGGGGCTGCCTGGCCGCCGCCTCCGGCTACGAACTGGAACTCACCCTGGGCCAGCACCTCACCGGCTTCACCCCGCAGCAATCCTTCGTCGACGGCATCGCCCTCCGCACCGGCGCCGCCCCCCGCTGCTCCCGCTCCATCGCCGCCGCCGCACCCGACGCCACCTCCGGCATCACCCTCGAACTCCGCCAGCCCGCCACCGTAAAGAACTGCACCCCAATAGATCCCATAGCCGCCACCCTCGCCCGCACCCTCACCACCGCCCCCACCTCACCCCGCCCCACCACCTCCTTCGCCACCCTCACCCCCTGCTCCCTCGTCACCCGCGAAGCAGTAACCAAAACCATCGGCCCCACCCCCCTCCAACCCTCCATCTCCGACGCCCACTCCTGCGTATGGGACGGCGGCGTAGAAGCCACCATCCGCCTCTCCCGCACCGGCATCTACACCCCCACCCCCGCCGAAACCAAAATCGTCGAAGGCGTCCGCATGTACCTCGACACCCCCGAAGCCACCACCACCTGCACCCGCGAATACCTCGACCCCACCACCAACACCGAAACCCTCGCCGTAATCATCAGCTGGATAGACAGCACCCGAGAAATGAACTGCCCCATGGCCGAAGTAATCCTCCGAGCCGCAGTAGCCCGCCTCCCCACCCGCTGACCCGCAACAACCACGGGCATTGTCCACGCCGACGACGGGGGTTATGAGCGGGGGAGGCTTTCCAGGGCCGCTTTGGCGGGGGCGTAGCCGGCTTGGGCGGACTTGCGGTAGGCGCGTTTGGCGGCGTCGGTGCGGCCGAGGGATTTCCATTGGTCGCCGAGGGCTTTGAGGGCGACCATGTCGCTGTCTTGTTCTACCTCGCGGTAGAGGAGTTCGGCTCGGTCGGTTTCGCCGCGGGCTTCATGGACGGCTGCGAGGTGGACCTTGCCCAGGACGTGGCCGTGGTCTACGTAGCGGCGGTACCAGTAGGCGGCTTGGTTGAGGTCGCCGGATTGCAGGCACATGTGGCCGAGGGTGAGCATCGAGAGGGTTTCGCCGCTTTCGGCGGCTCGGCGGTACCAGCGTTCGGCTTCGGTGCGGGCGCCACGGTTTTCGAGTAGTCGGGCCAGGAAGGACATGGCGAGGGCATCGTTGGTAGAGGCGGCTTGGCGGAGTAGGCGTTCGGCTTCGCGGATGTTGCCGCGCTGCTGGTATTCGCGGGCGCGGGCCAGGAGCTGGCCGACCTCGCCGCGTTTGCGGCCGCTTTCGGGGGATCGCGAATTGGTCGGGGGGACCAGCTGTTTGGGGGCGGGGGGCGTGCGCTCGGTGAGTAGTAGCAGTGCTTCGCTGATGGACGGGCGTAGTTCCGGTTGTTTATCCATCAGCCGGGTGATGAGGCGGGCGAGTTGGCCGGCGCGTGCGGGTGGGGGAGCGGCCGCGAACATCACCGCTTTCATGGTTCCTTGGATGGTGTCGCGGCGAAACGGCGAAACGCCTTCCACCGCCTGGTACAGGGTGACGCCGAGGGAATACAGGTCGCCCGCGGGGGTGTCGTCGCCGTCGATGCGTTCCGGCGCCATGTACTCGAACGACCCGATGATGGTCTCTTTGGCGGTCAGCGTGTGATCGGAATGATGGCGGGCGGTACCGAAATCCGTCAGCAGCACTTCCCCGCCGGCGCCGAGCAGAATATTGCCCGGCTTCACGTCACGGTGCACGACCCCCGCATCGTGTGCGGCCCGCAGCGCCCGCAGCATCGCGTCCGCGATAGCGCCGGCATCCGCCACCCCCACCGGCCCCTCGGCATCGACCCGCTGCTTGAGCGACCGCCCAGCCACCAGATCCATCACGATCCACGGCGTCCCGCCATCGGTAACCACATCCAGCACACTCACGATATTCGGATGATCCCGCAGCCGCACCGCATTCCGAGCCTCGCGCTCGGCCCGCGCCACCCGCTCGGCGTGCTCCGCATCCGACTCCGCCTGCGGCAACAGCACTTCCTTCACCGCGACATCCACCCGCGACCGCTCGTCCCGCGCCTTCCACACGGTCCCGAACCCGCCACTACCCAGCTTCTCGATCAACCGATACCGGCCACCCAGCACCCAGCCCGGTCGTCCCAGCGCCGACATGAACGCCCCTAGCAGCTCTGTGCCTCTGCACCATTCGCAACCAGACAACCGTACTCGACCGCTCCGGCCAGCGCGATCGACCCGGATGGCCGGGGACACCACGATGCTCCGTGATGTCCCACCCGCACGGGACGTTCGACATTTACGGTGTCCTATGTGGCGGTCATCCACCGGGAAACACCTATCGGCGAACTCACCATCCGACCCGCACAACCCGACGAGGCGGAAATCATCCTCGACTTGCTGGCGGAGGCTGCGGGCTGGTTGCGAAGCCGGGGCATCGACCAGTGGCCACAACGGTTTCCCACGAGTTCGGTGCGGCATCAAATCGTGAGCAGGGAAGCGCTATTGGTGTTCGACGCGAACAACCCAGTCGCCACCGTCGTAGTCGCAGACACCAACACCGAATTCTGGAAAACGGACAGCACTTCCGCCTACTACATCTCTCGACTGGCCGTCGCCCGCCAAGCAGCAGGCGCAGGCCTCGGCCACCGCATCTTGGACTGGATCACCGACCGAGCCGTAGCCGATCATCGCCGATACGTCCGACTGGCGACGTCGAGCGATAACCCCCGCCTGCGCCGGTATTACGAGGAAGCCGATTTCGAGCATGTCGCAGACCCGCCGGACACTCGCTGGCCGACGAGTCTCTATCAGCGCAATGCGACTCGGTCGATCCGGCGCGGAGTTTGAAAGGGCTGCAACGGTTGCGGGAGTGTGCTGGGGCTACGAGCAGCAGTCTGTTCCGCAGCAGGGGCGGTCGGTGGGGTGGACGGCTTTGATGATTGCGGAGTGCATGCCGTCGGCTACGGGGTGGGTGGGGGTGATCTCGATTTGTTCGAATCCGGCTGATTGCAGGAGGGTTCGGTATTCGGTGAAGGAGAGTGCGCCTGCTATGCAGCCGACGTAGTCGCCGCGTTCGGCTCGGGCGGTGGGGGAGAGGGTGTCGTCGGCGAGGACGTCGGCGATGCCGATTCGGCCGCCGGGGGCGAGGACGCGGGCGATTTCGGCGAATACTGCGGGCTTGTCGGTGGACAGGTTGATTACGCAGTTGGAGATCACTACGTCGATGGTGTTGTCCGGGAGGGGGATTGATTCGATGGTGCCTTTGATGAACTCGACGTTGGTGGCCTCGGCTTTGGTGGCGTTGGCTCGGGCGAGGGCGAGCATTTCGTCGGTCATGTCGAGTCCGAATGCCTTGCCGGTGGGGCCGACTCGGCGGGCGGAGAGCAGGACGTCGATGCCGCCGCCGGAGCCGAGGTCGAGGACGGTTTCGCCCGTGCGAAGGTCGGCGACGGCGGTGGGGTTGCCGCAGCCGAGGGAGGCGGCGACGGCCTGGATGGGTAGTGCGTCGCGGTCGGCGGAGGCGTAGAGGCCGGCGCCGAAGTTCTGGTCGATGTCGACTTCTCCGGTCCCGCAGCAGGTGGTGCCGCAGCAGTCTTCGGCGGTTTTGCTGTCGGTGACCGCGATGGCGGCCGCCGCGTATCGGTCGCGCACTGTCTCGCGCAGGGCGTCGGCTTCTGGCATGGGAATCACTCCTCTTGGAGGCCGCCCGGGGCCGGCTGATCGGTCTGTATTGACAATTGTCGATATACAGTCTGGCGCGCTGATTCGATATCTGTCAATATCGATGAGTGTCGAAACAGGAACTGCCGGTGATCGCCTCCACCGACTGCTGCACCACCACCCTCGCAACGCCTCTTGATGCCGAGGCCGCGGTTGATCTGGCGGCGGCGTTCAAGGCGCTCGGGGATCCGGTGCGGCTGCGGCTGTTGTCGATGATCGCTGCCGCAGGCGGGGAAGAGGTCTGTGTCTGTGAGCTCACGCCCGCGTTCGATCTGTCGCAGCCGACGATCTCTCACCATCTGAAGGTGTTGCGCGAGGCCGGGCTGTTGATCTCCCAGCGGCGCGCGACCTGGGTGTACTACCGGGTTGTTCCCGCTGCGCTGCAACGTCTTTCCGATATCCTCGCCCCGGCCGGGCTGACCGTCCCCGCCTCGGCATGAGCGCGATGGGTACGCCACCGTTGGCGCGCCGACTGGCCGCCGAAGCGGTCGGAACCGCCCTGCTGGTCGCGGTGGTGGTCGGGTCCGGCATCGCCGCCCAGCAGCTGTCGCCGAACGACACCGGCTTGCAGCTGCTGCAGAACTCCACCGCGACCGTCCTCGGCCTCGCGGTCCTGATCCTGGTCTTCGGGCCGGTCTCCGGAGCGCACTTCAATCCCGCTGTCTCCCTGGCGGATTGGCTCGCCGGACGCCGCACCGGTACGGGCCTGACCGGCACCGAGACGGCGGCCTACAGTGCCGCCCAAACCCTGGGCGCGGTCCTCGGAGCGGTCCTGGCCAACATCATGTTCGACACTGCGGCCGCGCAGATCTCCACCCATCACCGCATCACGACCGGGCACCTGATCGGCGAAATCGTCGCCACCGCAGGACTTATCGCACTCATCTTCACCCTGGCGCGCACCGGTCGCACCGCCCTGGCGCCCTTCGCAGTCGCGGCTTGGATCGGCGCGGCCTACTGGTTCACCAGCAGCACATCCTTCGCCAACCCCGCCGTCACGATCGGGCGGATCTTCACCGACACCTTCGCCGGCATCGCCCCCACCTCCGCACCCGGGTTCATCGCCGCCCAACTCCTGGGCGCACTGCTGGGACTGGGCGCGGCCGCGGTCTTCCACCCCGCCACGTCACCCGACGACATCGTCCTCCCACACCCCGACCCGCTGAAAGGCCCCCTGCCGCAATGACATCGGTCCGCCCCAGCGTGTTGTTCGTCTGCGTCCACAACGCCGGACGCTCCCAAATGGCCCACGGCTTCCTCACCCACCTAGCCGGCGACCGCGTCGAAGTCCGCTCCGCCGGCACTGCCCCCGCCGACGCCATCAACCCCGTCGCGGTCCAGGCAATGGCCGAACTCGGCATCGACATCACCGCCCAAACCCCGAAAATCCTCACCCCCGACACCGTCGAAACCTCCACAGTCGTGATCACCATGGGCTGCGGCGACACCTGCCCCTACTTCCCCGGAGTCTCCTACCGCGACTGGAAACTCGACGACCCCGCCGGCCAGGGCATCGACGCCGTCCGCACCATCCGCGATCAGATAGAAACCCACATCCGCGAACTCCTCACCGAACTCGCACTCTGATCAGCCGCGTACTCGGCGGATCCATTTATCGTGGCCGTGTGGGGCGACGATCTTGGTGACGTGGAGGGTGTAGCGGGCTGCTAGGTGGTCGTTGTCGGCGATGAAGGTTGCGGGGGCGGCTGTGGCGAAGGCGGGCGTGGGTCTCCTGACCGGGAACTTGGCTGGCGCCTTCGCTTCAGGGTGGGTCAGCGTGGGGCGGGTACGTCGACGATCAGTTCGGTGGGAGTGGGGTTCGTGCTGACCTGGATGCTCACTCGGCCGGAGCCGGGGAAGTGGAACCAGGCGGCGTTCCAGCCGTAATGGCTGTCGTAGTGGGTGGATTGGGTGTCGGTCGCGGTGATGCCGGTGTCGAGATTGGTGACGGTGACTGTGGCGGGGATCGAGCAGTCGGTGCCGGCGGTGGGGGAGGGGGATGTCGAACCGGATGGGGTGCTGTCGGCGTCGGCTTTGAAGCCCACTCTGACCTGCACCGAGCTGTCGAAGAAGGTCGCGTGGTCGCCGCCCTGCTGGCCCTGCTGCGGGGACGCCGACGCACTGACCGTGCCGACGCAGCCCGGTCCGGCGTCGATGTGTACGGGGTCGAAGGACGAGGTGTCCGCGGACGCTGGGGCGGCTGACGTTCCCAACGCGATGACCGGCAGGGCTGATACTGCCGCAAACCTGAGCATGCTTCGCATCATGGGTTCTGTCCTAGCATGAACCGTGGTCGGGTAGATCAACTTTCCTCGCGAGGACGTCGTAGCGGGTGGGTATGGTCAGAGGTCGGGAGTTAGGGGGCGGGCGTTGGATGCAACTGAAACCTGCGTTGAAGACGTGGTTGTGCCCGCGGTGCTGGGCGACAACGACTTCGGGGACTTCTTCGACTCGTCGGGCACGGCGGAGACGCTTGCCTCGGGTGCGGGGCGGGTGCCTTTTCGGGTTCACGATGTCGGAGTGTTCTACCGTCGGTTTTTCGATCTCGCGGACGATCACTTCGGGCGGATACGTGCGGAGCACGAGTTTCAATCGCTGACCGAATCCACCAAACCGGGGTCGGCGCATCGCAGCGGGATTTACCTGACGCCTGTCACCCGCGATCGGGATGAGCTGCGGTTTCGTCTGCTTCGGTGCTCCACGAACCTTTCGGGACCGACCGAGAACTTCCGGGCGACCGACACGAGCATCGTCGAAGCCTTGAATCGTGAAGCCGACGCGATCTTTCGGGGTCATGCGGCGCTCAATCATGTGCTCGCGCAGGTTTATCACAACACTCTGGCCACGGCTGAGCGGAAGCAATCGAAGGCCAAGATCTCCTCGCATGCCGACAAGACCAAGGACATGCCCGTCAACGGCATCATGGCTTTCTGCACGTTCTACGACGGGCTCGACAAGCTGCAGCCGCTGGAAGATGACGTTTTCGACTATGGCGTGAAGGGAGTCAGCGGGCTGACCAAACTTCGGTTCCGCCTCAAGGATTCGGTGAAGGAGAGCGAAAGAGGCTCGCTCCCCGCCCAGTTCAGCTTGACGCTGTATCCGGGCTCCGTCTTCTTCATGCCGCTGTCGACCAATCGCCTGTACACGCACGAGATCCGGCCTTCGATGCTGGACGCCGAACTACTCCCGACCCGCCTGGGATACGTGGTGCGCTGCTCGAAGACCGAAGCCGTACACAAGTACGGGCAGACGTACCTCGACAAGGCCGGCGACCTGGTTCCGTTGGAGCCGCCCACTCCGGAGGGCATGGACGAATTGCGCAGACTCTACGCACAGGAGAACCAGACCTCGTCGTTCATCGACTACGGGGACCAGTTTCTGTTCAGCATGAACACGGGAGACTATGTTGCGCCCCGCACCTAGAATCGGCGACGAGATCGCCTCCTACGAATGGCCGACCGAGGAGGATCTCTTCACGGAACTCTCTGCGTCAGCCGTACTCGAAGACGCAGGAAAAGGCCGCCGCGGCGCCATTCTGACCAAGGTCGATGCCGCCACCGGCGGCGTACCGCTGGTGCGAACCACCGCGCGATATACGAACCCGGCGCAACACTTCCATCCGGTCCACGACCGCCTGGCACAGTCGATTCAAGCCCAGGCAGGGCTTTCGACCAGCTTCAACAACGCACTCATCGAGAGCTACACGAACGCCTACGCCACCATGGGCAGCCATTCGGACCAAGCCCTCGACCTGGCCGACGAATCGTTCATCGCGGTCTTCTCCTGCTACCGAAACCCCGAACCCGCCCCGTCGCGGAAATTGATCGTCGAATCGAAAACATCCGGCGAGCAATCCGAAATCCCGCTCGTCCATAACGGTTTCGTCGTGTTCTCTATCGACGCAAACCGACGCCTCAAACACAAGATCGTGCTCGAGGCCCGCGCGGTAGAGAACGAATGGCTGGGCGTGACCTTCCGAACCTCGAAGACACTCATCCACTTCCGCGACGGCCACCCCCACCTCCCCCAGGGCGTACGCCTCACCGCAGCCGACGAAGACCAGCAGCGCGAGTTCTACCAGCTACGACGACGCGAGAACAACGAAACAGACTTCACCTACCCCACCCTGACCTACACGGTCAGCGAAAGCGATCTGCTGCCACCCGCCTGAAGTCACCCAGCCTCCGATTCAGCTGAGCCGCAACAATCCGGCCGCCGTCATGCCGAATCCGCAACCATCGCGATAGAAGCTGTCCAGATGCGGTTCGTAATCGACATGGAGCCAATCGGTTCCGAGCTCCCGGAGATCATCCGCGAGAGCGGCCACCAGCCTGGTCCCGATGCCTTGATGCCGGTGATCGGCAGCGACCATCGTGTCGAGCAGAAAGGCATGGCGTCCGCCGTCCCACACCGCATGAACAAAGCCGACGATCACCTCACCGTCGAACGCCCCCACCCACGATCTACTGTGCCGTTCCAGCCGCGCTGCCCACGGAATGAGCTCGTAGCCTTCCCCGAACGCATCGGCGTGTAGCCGTGAGAGTGCTTCGTCAACGACTGGAAAGCGAATGCACAACCGGGTTGCCGCGTTCGTATCCTCCGGCAGTGAATCACCCATCGGCGCTGTCGCTCTGCTCGTCGAGGATCGGTTGTAGCTGAACCAGAATCAGCCAATCGTCCGGCTCGTGTCGTGAGGTGGCCCGTACGCGGTATTTCCCTGGCTGGAGGTCGATCCGCAGTTGATTGCCGGGCTCGATGTCGGTTCCCGGCCAGGCGGAGTCGAAGAGGACGAGCGGTCCTGGCACTTCCCAGACCAGATCTTCGTCGGGATGCCATGGGATGTCCCGCAATACCCGTCGCGCCACGGCCGCGAAATCCTCGTCGGACCCGGATTGCGCTCCGCGGCCCCAGGTTTCCACCGGGCCGTCCGTGTCCTCGACGCCGGCCCAATGCTGGAGTTCGGATTCCGGAGCGACGAGGAAAGGGCCTCCGGCGGATTGGACCCAGGTGTCAGGCATTGGCGGCTCGCTTGCGGTTCGTTCTGGTGGCTTGGGCCAATCATTGCCGAACGAATCCGCGACTGCCGAAGGGGCTGGTTCGAAGGGGGCTCCGTGGGCGCGGCGTTGCGGGTGGGAGACCTTTCGCGGTGGGTGATCGCGGCGTTGGGATCACCCGGACCGGTTCGAATCAGGCGGGTGGGGCTCAGCCCGCGGCCTTCTCGATGAGGGCGGCGATGCGGGATTCGTCGGCGGGGGTGAGGTGAGTGAGGGCGAAGGCGGTGGGCCACAGGGTGCCTTCGTCGAGGTGAGCGGTGTCGTTGAAGCCGAGGGTGGCGTAGCGGGCCTTGAACTTTTCGGCGGACTGGAAGAAGCAGACGACCTTGCCGTCGCGGGCGTAGGAGGGCATGCCGTACCAGAGTTTGGGGGTGAGGGTGGGGGCGGCGGATTTGACGATGGCGTGGATGCGTTCGGCGAGGGCGCGGTCGGCGGGGGACATTTCGGCGATCTTGGCGATGACGTCGGCTTCGCCGTCCGCTTTGGTGGCCTTGGCGCCGCGGCGGGCGGCGGTCTTGAGCTCGGCGGCGTGGGCCTTCATAGCGGCGCGCTCTTCGGCGGAGAAGCCGACGGTGGTTTTGGTGGTGGTGCTCATTTGGGGTGCCTCCTCGGGGATTGGCGGGGATGGGGGTCAGCGGTCTTGCAGCAGGCCGATGACATTGCCGGCGGGGTCGGTGACGGTGGCCACGCGGCGGCCGCCGCCGACCTCGCGGATGGGTTCGGCGAGGGTGGCGCCGGCGGTGATGATCTCGTCGAGGGTGGATTCGAGGTCGGTGACCTGCCAGTAGGTGACCGGCGAGGTCATGCCCTGCGGGCCGCCGCCGGGGACCAGGCCGATGTGCTGGCCGTCGAGTTCGAAACCGACGTAGTAAGTGCCGTCCACCTGGGGCGGGAAGCCGAACAGGGCGGTGTACATGGTCTTGGCTGCGGCCAGGTCGGATACGGGATGCAGCACCGTCTTGATGCCCTTGGCGGTCACGGCCCCTCCTTCGGTTCCGGTGGTTCGGGATGCGTTGTTGCTATGGGAATTACGGTATGGCCGGGGCCGGGGCCCGGACATCCGTGCTGACCACGGAACCCACCACGTAATCGGTACGTATCGGGCTTTCCGGTTCCGTGCGTGAGAATGGGGGCGTGTCGAAGCAGAAGGTCGCCGCCGGAATCTCGGGCCGGGAGGCGGAAGTTCTCACCCTGGTGGGGCAACACCGCAGTAATGCCGAGATAGCGGCGCAGCTGTTCATCTCGGTGCGGACGGTGGAGACGCATGTGTCGTCGCTGCTGCGCAAGGTGGGGGTGCCGGATCGGCGCGCGCTCGCCGAACGCGCCGGTGAACTCACCGGCGACGCGCCGGCGACCGAGACGACGGCCGTGCTGCCGTCACCGCTGACCTCGTTCGTCGGGCGCGCGGCCGAGCGGGCGGCGCTGCGGGCGGCCGTCGAGAAGAACCGGCACGTCACGGCTTTGGGTCCGGGCGGGGTGGGCAAGACGCGGCTGGCGCTGGCGGTGGCCGCCGACCTGGCGGGCGAATTCGCCGACGGCGCCTGGTTCGTGGACCTGGTGCCGGTCACCGATCCGGAGATGGCGGGCGCGGCGGTGGCCCGGGCGCTCGGACTGGGGGAGCAGCCGGGCCGCAGCCTCGACGATGCCGTGCTGACCGCGCTCGCCGACCGGCACGTGCTGCTCGTGCTCGACAACTGCGAACATCTCCGCGATGGCGTGGCCCCGTTCATCGAACGCCTGCTGGCGCGCTGCCCGCGGGTGACCGTGCTGGCCACCAGCCGCGCCCGGCTCATGGTGCCGTTCGAACAGGTCTACACCGTGCCGCCGATGTCCCTCGGCGACGATGCCGCCGATGCCATCGCCCTGTTCCAGGACCGGGCCGCCGCGCTCGGCTGGCCGGTGGACGCGAAGCAGCTGGATCAGGTCAGCGAGGTGTGCCAGCGGCTCGACGGACTGGCGCTGGCCATCGAACTCGCCGCCGCCCGGCTGCCCACCCTGGGCCTGGACGGCCTCGGCGCGAGCCTGGCCGATCCACTGCGCCTGCTGGTCGGCGGTCGCCGGGCCGACGAACGGCATCAATCGGTGCGCGCCATGCTGGACTGGAGTCAGGCGCTGCTGACGCCCGCCGATCGCACTCTGCTGCAACGCATCTCGGTATTCGTGGCCCCGTTCACCGCCGCCGATGCCGCGGCGCTGGCCGGTTACGCGCCGCTGGATGCCGGTGCGGTGGCGCTCGGGCTGGCGGGGCTGGTCGAACAGAGCCTGCTGACCGTGACGCCTTCCGTGCGCGGCACCCGCTATCGGGCGCTGGAGGCGGTGCGGCAGTACGCGCGCGAGCAGCTCGGCGTCAACGGTGAACTCACCGAAGTGCTTGTCCGGCATCTGCATTGGTGCACCGCGACCGCCGCGAAGCTGGAACGGGAACTTCCCGCCGCCGGAAAGCGCTCTGCCACCTCCGACGCCGGGGAGTGGCGCGCCGGATTCGATGCGGCCGCCGACGATATCCGGGCCGCCCTGGCGTGGGCGGCCTCCGAGCCCGGGCATCGCGCGGCGGCACACGAGCTGGCGATGTCCTTGGCGCACTTGCTATTCGGGCGAAATCTCGTCAGCGAGTCCCAGACCCGCTTCGAGCAGGCGGCCACGCTCACCGACGACCCGGACGCGGCCGCCGGCGCGCTGCGCCGCGCCGCCGAGGTCGCGGGCTGCCATATGCGCGGCGAGGACATGTACCGCCTGTATCGCGCCGCCGCCGACGTCGCGCGCGGCGCTGATCGAAAGGCAAGGGCCGCAAGCGATCTCGCCACGGCCGCCATCACCGTGTATCGCATGTCCGATGCCTTCTCCACCCCGCCCCCGTTCGGTGAGGCCGCCGCGCTGCTGGAGGAAGCCCGCGCACTCGCCGGTGACGACCCGGCCGCGCTGGCCGCCGTCGCCCTGGCCGAATGCGGCGTCGAGTCCAACACCGCCGATGCCGATGCCCTGGAGCCGGAAACCGCTGCGCACCAGGCCATTGCGCGCGCCCAGCGAGCGGTGGACCTCGCCGATCGCACCGGTGACCCGCTGGCGCGCAGCGCCGCCCTCGACGCCCTCGCGGCCGCCCAGATCTGGACCGGCGGCGCGTTCGCCACCACCGAAACCATCCGCCGCCGAGTCGAACTCCTCGACGCGGCTCCGGCCAGCCCCGCCATCGCCCTCGAACTGGTCAGCGCCCTGGCCGAAGCCGCCGAAACAGCCATCGGCACCGGCGATCTGGAGAATGCCCGCCGTTGGGCCACCCGGCTCCGCGACTTCCCCCTGCTGGCCGAACGCGGCGATTTCGCCACCTCCCGCCTGCTCGTCGCCGACGCCCTGGCCGGTAATGCCGACGAAGTCCGCACCGCCAGTGAGCGTTTCCTCGACGCGTGGACGCTCACCGGCCGCCCGCACGCCCCCAACCTCGCCACGGCCGCCGCCGCGGTGGCCCTCACGCACGGCCTGAGCGGCGACGATCAAGCCCGCAAGGACTGGCTCGCGATCGTCGACGCCCTGGGCGTCACCCCCGACCACAAGGCCGCCTACAACGCCGTCTTCAACGCCCTGGTCCTGCTGCACCACGACCGCCCCGCCGAAGCGCTCGCCGAACTGGCCACCGACCCCGCCGATCTGGACGAACGCACCCTGTGGGTCTGGAGCCACTGGTACCTGGCCCTGCGCGCCGAAGCCGCCATCCTGGCCGGTGATCCCGAGGCGCCCGAGTACCTGGAGACGGCGCGAACCGCGGTGTCCGGCAACCCGATCGCCGCCGCCATCGTCGACCGGGCCGCAGCGCTTCACGATCACGATCCGGACCGCGTCCGGGCCACCGCCGCCGCCTTCGAAGCCGCCCACTGCCCCTATCAGCAGGCCCGCACCCTGACCCTCGCATAAGGCACGCAACTTCAGGCATTCATCCGATACCTGCCGTCACCGCCCGGAAAATATCGTGCTCGCAATTGCGCAGGCACGAGATCGGAGTGGGTTATGGCGCGGAAAGCGATCGTGGTCGGTGGCGGCATCGGCGGGCTGGCGGCCGCGCGGGCGCTGACCCGGAGCGGCTGGGCTGTCGAGGTGCTGGAGAAGGCGAAGGCCTTCGGCGAGGTCGGCGCGGGACTCTCACTGTGGCCCAACGGTATTCGCGCCCTCGACGAGCTGGGCCTCGGCGACGCGGTGCGTGAGCGCGCCATGGCCGACACCCAGGCCGGGATTCGCGATGTGTCCGGGCGCTGGCTGTCGCGGACCGACACCGAGGAATTGACGCGGCGATTCGGGCCGCTGGTGGTGGTGCATCGCGCCGAGCTGCTGGAGATCATGCGCGATGCGGTGGACGCCGATCTGCTGCACCTGGACACCGAGGTGAAGGACGTCCGGGTGGTGGGGGAGCAGGTGGAAGTGGTGCATTCGCACGGGGTTTCGCGCGCGGACCTGGTGGTGGGCGCGGACGGGATTCGCAGCACCGTGCGCCGCGCGATCTGGGGCGAGGTGCAGCCGAAGTACGCCGGATACACCACCTGGCGGGTGGTGGTGCGGCCGGAGCGGCCCCTGACGGCGGGCGGGGAGACCTGGGGGCGCGGCGAGCGAATCGGATTGGGGCCGTTGCCCGATGGCCGGGTGTACCTGTTCGGGGTGGCGAGCGTACCGGCCGGTCAAACTGGCCCCGATGGCGAACTGGCCGAGCTGAAGCGGCGATTCGGCGACTGGCATGAACCCATCCCGGAACTGCTCGCCGCCGCCGAGGAGGACGCGATCCTGCGGCACGACATCTTCGAACTCCCCGCCCTCGACACCTTCGTCTCCACCCGGGTGGCCCTGCTCGGCGATGCGGCTCACGCCATGACGCCGAATATGGGCCAGGGCGCGAACCAGGCCCTCGAGGATGCCGTGACCCTAGCCGCGCTGCTCGACACCCATGCGGGAATCGGCGCGGCGCTGGCGGCCTACGACAAGCAGCGCCGGCCCCGGACCCGGCAGATCGCGGCCCGCTCGCATCGCATCGGCGCGGTGGCGCACTGGAGTTTCCCGCCGGCGGCCGCGCTGCGCGACCTGATCGTGCGCCTGACCCCGGCCAAGGCGCTGCTCGACGGCCTGGCCCCGGTGCTGGAGTGGGAACCGCCACAGCGCTGAATCCCGCCGTCGCGCCACCTTGCGGAATATACCCCCTGGGGGTATGGTTCCCCGGTGTTGCCGATCGAGCGGCACCGAGAAGGGACTTGCGATGAGCGCCATCACCGTTGCCGTGACCGGAACGACCTGTAGCTGTTGCGCGGACCACGCGGACCCCGTCATCAGCTCGACGAGCGAAGTGGAACCTTCCACCGAGCCCTAGCCACAGGACTTTCCGATGATCTCCTCACTCTTCACCAACCGCGACTACCTGCGCCTGTTCGCCGCCCAGGTGTCCGCCCTCTTCGGCACCGGCCTGACCACCGTCGCCCTCGGCCTGCTCGCCTACGAATTGGCCGGCGGGAACGCGGCGGCGGTGCTCGGCACCGCGCTGACCATCAAGATGCTGGTGTACGTGACCGTCGCGCCCATCGTCGGCGCCTACGCCGATCGCTTCCCGCGCCGGCTGTTCCTGGTGTCGCTCAACGCGATTCGCGCCGCGGTGGTGCTGGCGCTGCCGTTCATCGACCAGGTCTGGCAGATCTACGTGCTGATCGCCGTGCTGCAAACCGCCTCGGCCGCTTTCACTCCCACCTATCAGGCGGTGATTCCGGACATCCTGCCGCAGGAGCGGGACTACACCCGGGCGTTGTCGGCCGCCCAGCTGGCCGCCACCATGGAGACCCTGCTGAGCCCGATGCTGGCCGCCGCCGCGCTGGCCGTGATCAGCTTCCACTGGCTGTTCGTCGGTACCGCCATCGGTTTCGTGATCTCGGCGCTGCTGGTGGTGAGCACCCGCATCCCGGACGCCACCGCCGCCGCGCAGGACAGCTTCCGCGAACGCATCGCGGTGGGTATGCGCATCTTCGCCGCCACGCCGCGTCTGCGCGGGCTGCTGGGCCTGAACCTGGTGGTCGCCGCCGCCGGTTCGGTGATCATGGTCAATACCGTCAACTACGTTCGCGACACCCTCGGCGGCACCCAGTCCGGGGTGGCGATGCTGCTGGCCGCCAACGGTTTCGGCACCATGGTCATCGCGCTGACGCTGCCCCGGGTACTGGATCGGGTCGGCGCGCGGCCGGTCATGCTGACCGGTGCGGCCACGCTGGTGACCGGGCTCGCCTCGGGTATCGCGCTGTCGCTGGCCACCGCCGGGGACTGGCGCTGGATCGCCGCCGTCGCGGTGTGGGCCACCGTCGGCGCGGGCACCGCGGCCATTCTCACCCCGACCGGTCAGGTGCTGCGGCGTTCCTCGCAGGCCGCCGATCGCCCGGCCCTGTTCGCGGCGCAGTTCTCGCTGTCGCACCTGGCCTGGCTGGTCACCTACCCGATCGCGGGCTGGCTGACCACCGCTGCGGGCTTCACCGCCACCTGGGTGACGCTCACGGTGCTGGCGGGCGCGGGAATCGTGGTGGCGCTGCGGGTCTGGCCCGCCTACGACCCGGCCGAGCTGACCCACGTGCACGCGGCGGGCAGCATCGCTCCGGAGCGGCTGGCGGATGCGGAGCTGGTGGGTGAGGGGCTGTACGAGCACACCCACGTGTACGTGATCGATGCCGAGCACCGCCGCTGGCCGGCCGCCCGGGCGGAACGGCAGCTCGCACTCGCGGCCTGAGCGGATCGCAGGAAGGCGCTCGAGTCACGAGGCAGGAAAGTGGGAGGCGGCATCGGCCACCTCCCACTTTTCGTCGTCACGGCCGAGGCCAGGGCCGGGCTTCGAGCAGCAGGAACAGTGGACGCTGGAAATGCTGATCCCACCACGGGTTTTCGCGGCGTTGCTCGGCGGTGGGCCGGGGTTCCCGCAGTGCGGTGATGGCGAATCCCGCCTCGGTGATCATGGCTGTGGAGGCTTCGAGGGAGAAGAAGCTCTGGACGGACGCTGCGGGGGAAGTGCGGCCCGCGACCTGGAATCGCTGTTCCACCGTCCGAGTGCCGAAGTAGTCGTCGATAGCGAATTGCGCTGTCGTGGAGTCGCGTTCGGCGCGGGCGGCATAGAAACAGGGATGCATGCCCAGGGTGAGCAGGCGGCCGTCGGGCCGCAGCACCCGGGCGAACTCGCGAAAACGCCCCTGCGGATCGGTGATTCCATTGGGCAGGCGATTGGCGATGACCAGGTCGATACTGCGGTCCGGCAGTGGTAGCTCGGCGACATCGGCATGATGGAAGGTCGCGATGTCGGCCGTGTGCTCCGGATGTGTGCTTGCGGCCGTGACGAATTCGGCACAGGTGTCCACCCCGTGCACCCGCCCGGCCCCACGCCGCACCAGCTCCCGGGTGAGATACCCCTCCCCGCATCCGGCGTCCAGCACGTCCAATCCGGTGCAGTCGCCCACCGCCGCGAGCAATGCCGGATCGGTGAGCTGGGTCTGATACGGATCCAGCCGGTCCCGGACGATATCGATCCAGAATTCGGCATTCCGCGCATACGCGGTCGAAACGCGTTCGTCACCAAGCACATTCGCTCCTCTGGGCATTCAGCGGGTCTTGCGGATCAGTTGCGCCGCCGCCGTCCGCACGATCGGCGCGGAAATGCCGGCGGTCAGTCGTTCGTGCAGGCTCCGGCGCAGTTCGGCCTGCTGCCCGCCGAACGCCGGATCTCGTTCCAGTAGAACCGGTATCGCCGTGTTCACCAGGTAATGCAGATAGGTTTCATTGCGCAGACCCACATCCCGGATGACCTCGCCCGCCGTCCGGCGCAGTCCCCGCGTCATCGTGACGGTGAACTGGGGAGTCTGCTGGATATCGGCGCAATAGCTGGACAGCGACCACAGCTCGTTGCGCCGCAGCAGCGGATTCTTCTCCAGCGCACGCTGATACGCGATGGAGGTCTCGAGATCGTCGGTGTGCAGCAGTACCCCGATGACCCCGCTGCGATAGGCGAACGCCGAGTGCCGCTCCGGCGTGTCCGGCCGATGCAGCACCGGTGGCGTCCCCGTCGCCTTGGCGATCTTGTGGACCAGAATCCCGTACGCCACCGTCGGATGCAGCGCATTGCCGCTCACCTCCACCCGGCCGACCAGATCTCGCGCTTGCGCCAGCAGCCCCGCCGGATCGGCCAGCAGCCGGTCCGGCCCGGCCGAGAACGCCGCGTCCAGCGCGAGATCCTGTCTGCTGCCCCAGCATCGGGCCAGATAGGCCGTCGCTTCCCGGGGATCCAGCCGCGCCACCCCGGCCGCCGCCGACAAGGCCGTCGCCAGATGCGGAATCAACCGGACATCCGCGAGAAATCGGGCCATTGCGCCCGGGCGCAATTCCAGCCCCGCGTCCCGGCACTTGCGCACCGCGTCCTCCAGCCGTGCCGCGCAGCCGCGGCGCGCAAGGTGCTCGGCCAGGCCCGGCAGCGTCCCGAGCAGCAGTTGCAGGGTCGGCCCCGACACCCGGTCCAGCCAGGACTCGTCCTGCCACAGCCGCGAGAGCGTGCTCACCGGAACCTGCGATAGGAACGCCAGGTCCGCCATCGACAACAGGTTCGATTCCGCGATGTCGGAAAGCGATCGTGCCTGCACCGGTGGAACGCCCGAACGCGCCATAGCACCAGGCTATAACGCTGGTCAAGCGGTATTTCGCGGATGGAAGCAGGCTGGTTGCCCGATGCCCCGCGCCCGCACCATCGATGCGGCAGGACGGGCGGCCGGGACGGGGGAGGGGATGGTCCCGGTCGCTGGATCGAAACCGGATCGAACCAGGGGGGATCGACATGATGTTGCGGGAAGAGACCTGTGCCGGTGGGCGGTACGCACCGGATTTCGCGCCCGGCGGGGCCGCGGACCGGATCGCGCGGCAACGAGGGGTGATCGGCGATGCGTCGACGATCGCGGACGCGCACCGGGTGTTCGTGGAGCGGATCGCCGCCGCCGACGCGAAATACGGTGCGGATTGCGGATATCGGGAGGCACTGCGGCATGCGCTGGCCACCGGCGGCATCGCGCCCGCCAGCCAACTGCTGGCCGCGCTCGGCGGGCAGGGGACCGCCGCCTCCTGCACGGTGCTGCCGGTGGCGGGCCCGACCGATGCCGACCGGCTCGCGCGCGCGGTCGTGCTGATCGAGGCCGGATCGCGGCGCGGGCTCGGCTGCGGGGTGGACCTGTCCGACTTCGACGATCCGGCGCGGGGCGCGCGCCTGATCAACGCGGCGACCGCGCGCTTGAACCGGGAGCTGCGGGCCCGGCGGTCGCGGCCACCGGCGCTCATGCTGACCTGCGATTCCCGGCATCCGCGCAGCGTCGAGTTCGCGACCGTGAAAAGCGGTGCGGATTTCGGTGATTGGGTCGCCAATATCTCGCTGCGGGTCTCGGGCGGCGACCTGGAATGGGAGCGCCTGCGCCCGGTGCTCGCGGCGGCGGCGCACGCCAATGGCGAACCCGGTGTGCTGTTCCAGCGCGCCGCCGAGGCGGACAATCCGACGCCCGAATACGAAATCCGCTCCACCGCACCGTGCGCCGAGGTGTTCCTGGCGGAGGGGGAGCGGTGCGTATTCGTCTCGATCAATCTGGCCGCGCATGTCGGAGAGGACGATTACGACTGGCTCAAGCTGAAGCACAGTATCGCGCTGTGCCTGCGCACCGCCGACAACGCGGTGGATATCGCGGCGCACGACGCCGAGGACGTGGTGCTCGCCAAACGGCGTGTGGGCGTGGGTTTCTGCGGATTCCACACCAGTCTGCTCATGCTCGGCATCCCGTATTCGCGCAGTGTGCGCACGGCCCGGCGGCTGGCGGAATTCCTGACCTACGGCTGTCATCGGGAAAGTCAGCGGCTGGCGGCGGAACGCGGGCCTTTCCCCGCCTTTCACACCTCCCGCTGGACCGATCGCGCCTGGGTGGGGCGCAAACGGGCGCTGCGGGCCGGTGCGGTCCGGCCCGCGGATTGGCGGGAGCTCGAGGAATGCATTGTGCGGCACGGTATTCGGAATGCCAGTGCGGTGGCGTTTCCGCCGACCGGGGTGGTGGCGGAGATGCTCGGCGTCTCGCGTTCCTACGAACCGCATTTCTCGCTGCTCGGGCAGACCGGCGTCGCGAGCCGGTTCGAGAACACGGTGCCGCCGGAGGTGCGCCGGCACGGCATCGGCGTCGAAAGCCTGGATTCCGCCGGGCAGCTGCCGGGGATCGGGGAATCGCATCTGCTGGCGTGCGCGCGGCAGCTCACCCCGGACACCCATCTGCGCATCCATGCCGCGTTCTCCGGATTCGCCGACGATGCCGCCTCGAAGACCATCAACCTGCCCGCCGAGGCCACGGTCGACGATGTCGCGGCGCTGTTCGACCGGGCGCGCTCGCTCGGTCTGAAAGGGTTGTCGGTGTTCCGGGACGGTTGCCTAGGGGAGAACGGAGACGAGCGGTGACGCATGCGAGCTATCACGTCGCGGTCCATGTGGTGCTGGCCCGCGCGGACGGAGCCATCGCCATGCTGCGACGCGCGAACACCGGCTACGCGGACGGATGCTGGACGGTGCCGGCCGGGCACGTGGAGTTCGGTGAGCAACTGCACGACGCGGCGGTGCGCGAACTGGCGGAGGAGACCTCGGTGCGGCTGAAACCGGGCGATCTGGAATACGCGCTGCTGCAACACAAGCGCGACACCGACCGCCAGGAACGCTTCGACGTGTTCTTCACCGCGACCCTGCCCCCGGACCAGCGAGCCGTGAACCTGGAGCGCGACAAATGCGACGACCTGGGATTCTTTCCGCCGAACGCGCTACCCGAACCGGTAGTGCCGTACGTACGAAACGCCTTGGCGCACATGGCGGCGCACCCCGGCGACGGACTGGCCTATTTCTGGCTGAACGAGTAGGGGTCCGGCCCGGCCACCTCATGCAACTGCTGTCCGTGGCGATCATGGCCTCGGCTCCGCTGTTCAACAAGTTCGGCGTCACCGCGGGCGTGGGGCCGCTGTGGGGATCGGTATTGAGCGCCGCCATCGGATCGGCCGGGTGCCTGGCATTCGGCCTGATCCGCAAGCGCCGTCCGATGCTGATTCCCACCGCCCCGATGCTGCTGATCACGGCAGCGAACGCCGCGGGCTTGACCCTGCTCTATCTGTCCGCGGTGTGGCTGGCCCCCGCGCAGGTCGGCTTCTACAGCCGCTCCTACATCTTGTTCGCGACCGCCTTCTCCTATTGGCTGCTGGCCGAACGCGTTTCCGCCATCGGCGGCGCCTGCCTGCTGGTCATCGTGTGCGGCGGCCTGCTGTTCACGGGTTCCGGCTCGGCGACCGCACCGGCTTTCGGCGTGCTGGCCGTGCTCGCCTACGCCGCGTTCTTCGCGATGACCAATGTCCTGATCAAACGCCTCGCCCCCGAACAAGATTCGAACGACACTCTCTTCACGATCAATGTCTGCACGCTGATTCCGCTGCTACCCGCGGCCCTGCTCTCGGAAGGCGCTGTGCCGGTCAACGGCGGCACGGCGTGGATCTGCCTGGCGTCCTTCCTCAACGGCTTCCTGGGCCTGATCCTGTTCTACGAGGCGCTCAAACGCATTCCGTCGAACGAGGCCAATGCCATCCGGACCATCAGCCCGGTGCTCACCCTGGTCTATTCCGCCGCGTTCTATCCCATCGCCCTGACGCCCGCCGTCGTCGCCGGGGCGGTGCTGATCGTGTTCGCCGCCGGTTACCTATCCCTGTGTCCGGGCGCGAAAAAGCCCCTCCGGCCAGGCCGGAGGGGCCCATAGTTTCGCGGTTCGGAACAACGTCCGGTACTGATCAGGGTGTCGGGCAGAGGAAACCTCCACCGGGCGGGCTGGCGGGGAGAATCTTTTCCGGTGCGGGCACGGGCCTTTCCGGAACCGGCAGCGCGCCGGCGGGGGTGGAGCCGTGTGGAGCATTGCTGGGAACGGGTCCCCCGGGTGTTCCGACATCACCGGAGGCACCGGCGGGGGTGGGGTTGAAGGTGAATACGGCGGCACAAACAAACGCACCGACGAGCAGGCCGATGAGCTTTTTCTCCGTCATGACTCGCGACGTTACGACGCATCCGGCCCGGTCCCGTGCAGGCGCGGCCCGTCCGAGACCGAATCGCGACCTTTCGGTTTGATTGATCCGGGTGCTGGGTACGGAGTGGCGCAGGTCACGGACTTATCTGCAATCCTGCAGATTGCACTTGCGGAACTGGTCATTGCACCGCGTTCAGATGTGCACGAATACTCCTTGGCATCGAAGTTTGTGGGCCCCGTCACACGATGAGGGTGTGGCGGCCCGAGCGTGAAGGAGTGCGCGATGAGCGTCCGGGTTTCGGAACCGGAGCCGGGGTCGGCGCTCGCCGGATTACGGCGAGTAGTGGCCGCCTCGATGGCGGGGACCGTCGTCGAGTGGTACGAGTTCTTCCTGTACGGCACGGCGGCGACGCTGGTGTTCAACAAGGTGTTCTTCGCCAAGGGCACCAGCGATCTGGACGCCATCCTGGCGGCGTTCATCACCTATGCCGTCGGATTCGCGGCCCGGCCGCTGGGCGGGGTGGTGTTCGGGCACTTCGGCGACAAGTACGGGCGCAAGAAACTGTTGCAGCTGAGCCTGATCCTGGTCGGCGCCTCCACCTTCCTGATGGGCTGCCTGCCGACCTTCGGGCAGGTCGGCTATCTCGCCCCGGCGCTGCTGGTCGCCCTGCGCTTCATCCAGGGCTTCGCGGTCGGCGGCGAATGGGGCGGCGCGGTTCTCCTTGTCGCCGAACACAGTCCGAGCAAGAGCCGCGCGTTCTGGGCCTCCTGGCCGCAGGCGGCGGTGCCGGTGGGCAATATGCTCGCCACCGTCGTGCTGCTGGCGCTGACCTCCACGCTGTCGGATGCCGCCTTCCTGTCCTGGGGCTGGCGGGTGGCGTTCTGGCTGTCGGCGGTGGTGGTGCTGGTCGGCTACTACGTGCGCCGGCAGATCACCGACGCGCCGATCTTCGTTGCCGCGCAACAGCTCGCGGAACAGGAGAAGGCCGCCTCGTTCAGTGCGCTCGAGGTGCTCAAGCGGTATCCGCGCGGCGTGCTCACCGCCATGGGCCTGCGGTTCGGCGAGAACATCAGCTACTACCTGATCGTCACCTTCTCCATCACCTATCTGAAAGTCCATGTGGGCGCGAACACCAAGGTGATCCTGTGGTGGCTGCTGGCCGCGCACACCGTGCACTTCCTGGTGATCCCGGTGGTGGGACGGCTCAGCGACCGCTACGGGCGGCGGCCCATCTACCTGATCGGCGCGCTCGCCGCGGGCACCTGGGGCTTCTTCGCCTTCCCCATGATGGATTCCAAGCACAATGCGGTGATCCTGTCGGCCATCATCATCGGCCTGGTGTTCCACGCGTTCATGTACGCCGCGCAGCCGGCCATCATGGCCGAGATGTTCCCGACCCGCATGCGGTATTCCGGTGTGTCCCTGGGCTATCAGGTGACCTCCATCGTGGCCGGTTCGCTGGCGCCGATCATCGCGGTGAAGCTCCTGGACACCTACCACTCCTCGGTGCCGATCGCCTTCTACCTGGCGGGCGCCTGCGCCATCACCGTGGTGGCGGTGTTCTTCGCCCGCGAGACCAAGGGCGCGGACCTGGCCGAGGTGGACCGGGCGGATGCGGAAATGCTGGCGGCGGAATCGAATTCGAAGGTGCGGGTGGCATGAGCGGGACGACCGGACCCCTACGCGGAGACCTGAGCGGGCGGACGGCGCTGGTGACCGGTGGCGCGAGCGGGATCGGCGCGGCCTGTGCGCGGGAGCTGGCCGCGTGCGGGGCGACCGTCACCGTGGCCGATATCGACGGGCTCGGCGCCAAGCAGGTCGCGGCCGAGATCGGCGGTAGCGCTTGGGAAGTGGATCTGCTGGACGTGACCGCGCTGGAGGAGCTGCGGCTGGACGCCGACATCCTGGTCAACAATGCCGGGGTGCAGACGGTCAGCCCGATCACCGACTTCCCGCCGCAGCGCTTCCGCGAAATGCTGGCGCTCATGGTGGAGGCCCCGTTCCTGCTCACCCGCGCCGCCCTGCCGCACATGTACGCGCGGGGGTTCGGCCGGATCGTGAATGTGTCCTCGGTGCACGGACTGCGGGCCTCGGCCTTCAAATCCGCGTACGTCACCGCCAAACACGCCCTGGAAGGACTGTCGAAGGTGACCGCGCTCGAAGGCGGCCCGCACGGGGTGACCAGCAACTGCGTCAATCCCGGCTACGTGCGAACCCCGCTGGTGGACAAGCAGATCGCCGATCAGGCCAAGGCGCACGGCATCCCGGAGCAGGAAGTGGTGGAACGGATCATGCTGACCGAGAACGCCGTCAAGCACCTGGTTGAACCGGAGGAAGTGGCCTCCCTGGTGGCGTGGCTGTCCACCGACCAGGCACGGATGGTCACCGGCGCGTCCTACACCATGGACGGCGGGTGGAGCGCGCGATGAACCGCACCGAGAACGCGACCGCGGCGAATGGGAACGTGCCGCAATGGGTTCCGAGCAAGGCCGATATGGACGAGGCGCGCATCACCGACTTCGCCCGCTTCGTGGAGCGGCGATACGGGGTGCGGACCGATGACTATCGGGCGCTGTGGCAGTGGTCGGTCGGCGATATCGCCGCTTTCTGGCGGGCGGTGTGGGAGTACTTCGAGCTCGGGGAGATTCCCGGTGCGGTACTCGCCGAGGCCGCCATGCCCGGGGCGCGGTGGTTTCCCGGCGTTCGGCTCAACTATGTCGAGCAGGTGTTGCGGCAGGCGCGTACCGACCGGCCGGCCATTGTCGGATTGGGTGAGGACACGCCACCGCGTGAGCTGTCGTGGGATGACATGCTCTCCCGCACTGCTGTTCTCGCGCAGTCGTTGCGTGAGCTCGGGGTGCGGCCGGGGGACCGGGTCGCCGGGTACCTGCCCAATATTCCGGAGGCGGTCATCGCGTTTCTGGCCACCGCTAGCCTGGGGGCGACCTGGAGTGCGTGCGGGCAGGACTACACGGCCAAGGCGGCGCTGGACCGGCTCGGGCAGTTGGAGCCGACCGTGCTGGTTACCGCCGACGGTTACCGCTATGGCGGCAAGGCGCACGACAAGCGCGCGGAGATCGCCGAACTGCGGGCCGGGCTGCCGAGTCTGCGTGCGACGGTGGCGATCTCGCGGCTCGGGCTCACCGTGCCCGCCGCGCTGAGCTGGGAGGACGCCACCGAGGATCCGGGGCACAGCGGCGGGTTGCCGGCCGTCGAACCAGTGGCATTCGATCACCCGCTGTGGGTGCTGTACTCCTCCGGTACTACCGGCAAGCCCAAGGGCATCGTGCACGGTCACGGCGGGGTGCTGCTGGAACATCTCAAAGCCCTTGCTCTGCAATCGGATATCGGATCCGACGACACGTTCTTCTGGTACACCAGCCCCAGCTGGATGATGTGGAACTACCAGGTGGCCGGGCTGCTCGTGGGCGCGACCATCGTCTGCTACGACGGCAGCCCCTCCTATTCCTGCCCGGACGCCTTGTGGGGGTTGGCCGCTCGTACCCGCGCCACCGTGCTGGGCACCAGTCCCGGCTATGTGCTGTCGTGCGAGAAAGCCGGTGTCATCCCGGCGCTCGCACACGACCTGAGCGCGCTGCGGCTGGTCGGCATCACCGGATCCGCGCTCCCGCCGGCCTCGTCGCTGTGGCTGCGCGACGCCGTGGGCGAACACATTCCGGTGTCCTCGATCAGCGGCGGCACCGATGTGGTGTCGGCCTTCGCCGGTGGCGTGCGCACGGTCCCGGTCCGGCCCGGCGAACTGTCGGCCCCGTATCTCGGGGTCGCGCTGGAGGCGTGGAACGAGGCCGGCGTCCCGGTGTACGGCGAGGTCGGCGAACTGGTGGTCACCGCGCCCATGCCGTCCATGCCCATCGGCTTCTGGAACGACGCCGACGGCTCTCGCTACCGCGACGCCTATTTCGACGCCTTCCCGGGGGTGTGGCGGCACGGCGACTGGATCACCGGCACCGCGCACGGCGGCGTCATCGTGCACGGCCGCTCGGATTCCACCCTGAACCGCAATGGAATTCGCATGGGCAGCGCCGATATCTACCAGGCCGTCGAAGCATTGCCCGAGGTGGCCGAAGCGCTGGTGCTCGGTATCGAGGAGCCGCACGGCGGGTACTGGATGCCGTTGTTCATCGTCCCCGCGCCGGGCCACGAGCTGACCCCGATCCTGGAACAGCGCATCGCCGCCGTCATCCGCATCGAGCTCTCGCCCCGGCACGTCCCCGACGAAATCCGTTGCGCCCCGGGCATTCCCCACACCCGCACCGGCAAGAAGCTCGAAGTCCCGCTCAAACGCCTGCTCCAGGGCGCGGATCCGGCGCAGGTCGTGGACCCCTCCGCCGTCGACGCTCCGGAGTTGTTGTCCTGGTTCGCCGCCCAGCGCCCGGCTACGACAGCCCGGCGATGAGCTCTTCGATGTAGGCGCGGAACAGCCCCGGCATATCCACCCGCTCCGGATCCAGCAGCCATTGCAGCTGCAGGCCGTCCATCATGGCGGAGATCTGCCGGGCCACCGCGACGGTATCCACCTCGGCGCGAATCGTCCCGTCCGCCTGGCCGTCCGCCAGCGCCTGCGCCAGATACTCGCCGAATTTCCGGTACCGCCGCACCGCCCACTCGTGCGCCGGATGGTCCGCGGTGACGGCCTCGCTGGTGAGCACCGTGAACAACCGCACCAGCCCGGGCACGTGCTCGTTGTACTCCACCAGCTGCACCAGCCGCATGAGCGCGTCCTTGCCGCTCAGCGGGCGGCCCGCGGACATGCGGTCGTAGTCGAGCCGGTCGCGCTGTTCCAGCACCGCCGCCAGCAGCGCCGCCTTGCTCGGGAAGTAGTGCAGCAGGCCCGGCTGCGACAGTCCGCACCGCTCGGCGATCTCGGCGATGGAGGCCCCGCGATAGCCGTTGTCGGCGAACGCCCGCAGCGCCTCGTCGATGATCTGCTCGCGCCGGGCCTCGCCCCGGGAGCGTCGTTGCGGGTTCTCGCTCATGACCAGGCACACTAACCAAGTGCGTTGATCAGGCAAAATCCTTCTCGAATAACGAAACGGTAACAGTACCGAGTGGGCACTCGGTAGACTGGGTGCTCCGCTGGCACACTCGTGCCAGCCGTACAGGGACGTGCGAGGAAGGGAAGCCGGGATGAGTCGGAGCAGCGAGGCGATCACGCCCATCACCCTGCGAGGGGGAGCCGGAGCGCTCGCCGCCTGGGAGATTCCGCCGGCCGCCGGAGTCGAGCCGCGCGGCACGGTGGTGCTGGTGCCGGGCTTCACCGGATCCAAGGAAGACTTCGAGTACATGCTCCCGCTGCTGGCGGCGGCCGGGTATCGCGCGGTGGCCTACGACCAGCGCGGGCAGTATCAGTCCGACGGGCCGGACGAGGTGTCCGGCTATGCCATGGCCGATTTCGTCGGCGACCTGCTCGGCGTGATCGATCAGGTGTCGCCCGCCGAACCAGTGCATCTGGTCGGGCATTCCTTCGGCGGTTACGTCTCGCGGGTCGCGGTCATCGCCGCGCCGCGCCGCTTCCGCAGCTTCACCCTGCTGGCCTCCGGGCCCTCCTCGATCGAGGACATCGATTTCCCGCCGCCGCAGCTGGTCGCGCAAATGGTGGAAGCCGGTGGGCGCGAAGCCATCTGGCAGCAGATGAACGCCGCCATGACCGCCGCGGGGACCACCTTCGCGCCCGGTCGCGCCGAGTTCCTGCACGACCGGATCCTCGCGACCAAGCAGGCGAACATCCTCGGCATTCTGAAGGTGATGGAGGAGCCACCCGTCAAGGATCCGGCCGAACTGCGCGAGACGGGCGTGCCGCTGCTGGTCGCCTACGGCGATACCAATGATCTGTGGGCCCCGGCCGTGCACGAGAAGTTCGCCGCCGCGCTGGGTGCGAGGACCGCCGTCTATCACGGTCACGGCCATGTGCCGAATGAGGATGTGCCCGAACAGGTTACGGCCGATCTGGTCGACTTCTGGAAGGAACTGGCATGAGCGACCGCATCGAGGATCTGCTCGGCAAGCTTGACCTGCCCGCCAAGATCAAGCTGATCTCCGGGGCCGGGTTCTTCCGGTTCGCGGGGGAGCCGAGCATCGGGCTGGCGGAGATGCCGGTCTCGGACGGGCCGTCCGGGGTGCGCGGTGAACAGTGGGATGAGCGTGATCCGTCGGTGAGCCTGCCCTCGGGCACGGCGCTGGCCGCCACCTGGGATCGGGAGCTGCTCACCGAGATCGGGGCGCTGATCGCGGCCGAGGCGCGCCGCAAGGACGTGTACGCGGTGCTGGGGCCGACCATCAACCTGCATCGATCGCCGTTGGGCGGCAGGCATTTCGAATGCTTCTCCGAGGATCCGGTGCTGACCGGCGAGATCGCGGATGCGTACGTGCGCTCGGTGCAGGAGCACGGGGTGAGCGCCTGCCCGAAGCATTACGTGGCCAACGATTCCGAGACCGAGCGCTTCACCGCCGACGTGATCGCCTCCGAACGGACCCTGCGCGAGCTGTATCTGTACCCGTTCGAACGGTCGGTGGCCGCCGGCGCGTGGATGGTCATGGCCGCCTACAACTCGGTCGACGGCGTCACCATGACCGAGAACACCCTGCTCGACGAGCCTCTGAAGGGCGAGTGGGGGTTTGACGGCGTGGTGGTGTCGGACTGGACCGCGGTGCGCTCCACCACCGGCGCGGCCAAGGGCAACGACATCGCCATGCCCGGACCGTGGGAGGCCTGGGGCGCGCCCCTGGAAGAGGCCGTGCGCAAGGGCGAGGTACCCGAGTCCGCCATCGACGAGAAGGTCCGGCGCATCCTGCGTTTCGCCGAACGGGTCGGCGGATTGAACGGCGAGCCCAAAGCGGTCGCGCCGTTCACCGACGCCGCCGCACAGCAACTGGTGCGCGCGGCCGCCGCCAAGGCCATGGTGCTGGTCGCCAATGACGGCACGCTGCCCCTGGACAAGCCCGCGCGGGTGGCGCTGCTCGGGTCCGCCGCCGCCGAACCGCGTTTCATGGGCGGCGGCAGCGCCACGGTCATTCCGGCGCACACCACCTCACCCCTGGAGGGGCTGTCGGCCGCGCTGCCGGTGACCTACACGCCCGGTGTGCACTTGAGCGAGAACCTGATTCCGGTGCCGCCGGCCCTGGTCACCGATCCCGAGACCGGGACGCCGGGGCTGTCGCTGCGCTACCTCGACGGTGACGAGGTGCTCGAGGCCGAACATCGCACCGCCGGCAGCCTCATGCTGTTCGGCAATCCGAATGCCATGGCCGCCAAGACCATCGAGCTGCGCGGCCGGTTGCGGGCCGACGCCGCCGGGGAATGGCGAATCGGGCTCGCGGGCGTCGGCGCGCTGAGCCTGAGCATCGACGGCGAGACCGTCCTCGAGGACACCGTCATGCCCGACGGCGGCGATCCGGTGGAGATGCTGCTGAATCCGCCGCAGCGCTTCGTCACCCGCACCCTCGCCGAGGGCGACGAGGTGGACGTGCTGATCCGCCTGACGCCCGGCGGCGGCTTCCCCGCCATGGGCATCACCTACGCCATCGGCCGCCCGCGCCGCGCCGACGACGAAGAGTTCGCCGCCGCGGTCGAATTGGCGCGCAACTCCGATGTCGCGGTGATCGTGGTCGGCACCACCGAGCAGATCGAATCCGAAGGCTTCGACCGCACCGACCTCGCCCTGCCCGGCCGCCAGAACGAACTGGTCGCGGCGGTGGCGGCGGTCAACCCGCGCACCATCGTGGTGGTGAATTCCGGTTCGCCCGTGGAGATGCCGTGGCGCGACGACGTGGCCGCGGTGCTGCTGGCCTGGTTCCCGGGACAGGAATTCGGCGCGGCGCTGGCCGATGTGCTCACCGGCGCGGCCGAACCCGGCGGCCGGTTGCCCACCACCTGGCCCAAGACCATGGCCGATGTGCCGGTGCTCAACACCAAGCCGAACCCGGACAACAGCCTGCCCTACGACGAGGGCATTCACATCGGATACCGGGCATGGCTGAAATCCGGTGTGGCCCCGGCCTATCCGTTCGGGCACGGCCTCGGCTACACCAGCTGGGAGCTGTCCGGGCTCACGGTATCGGGGCGCACCGCGACCGTCACGGTGCGCAATACCGGCGACCGTGCCGGGCGTCAGGTGGTGCAGGCGTACCTGTCCCGCGAGCACAGCGCCGTCGATCGCCCGGTGCGCTGGCTGGCCGGGTTCGCGCTGGTCGAGGCCGGAGCGGGTGAAACCGTCACCGCCACCATCGAATTGCCGCGGCGCGCGTTCGAGCACTGGACCGATGCCGGCTGGGCCGTCGAGCCCGGCGGCTTCACACTCCATATCGGCACCTCCGTCATGGAGCTACCGCTCACCGCCGACATCGGCTGAGCCGCGGCCGGTCCCGTGCCGCGTGCGGGACCGGCCGTTCGGAGCGGGCCGCGCGTGCGGCCCGCCATCCGGCCTGCCCGCGGCCGGAGTTCACGCTTCCGCTTCTCTCCGCTTGGGATTCACCGTGGCTGATTTCGATGCCGACGCCGTCGTCGGCGCACCACCCGTGGCCGCGCCGAACCGCGGGCAGCTGCCCCTGCTGTTCCTGGGCAACGCGGCCATGTACGCGGTGTACGTGGGCGTCGGATCGGTATTGCTGCCCTTGCAGATCGAGCACATCGATCCGGCCCACAAGGTGGCGAACCTGGGCTTGGTGGCCGGTGTGGCGGCCATCTTCGCGACCGTGTTCAATCCGGTCGCGGGCGCGCTGTCGGATCGCTCCGGGCGGCGCAATCCGTGGATCCTGGGCGGCGGACTGGCGGCGATCCTCGCCCTGGGACTGCTCGGCAGCGTGAATACCGTGCTGCTGGTGGCCATTTGCTGGTGCCTCGGGCAGGCCGTCATGAACATCTACCAAGCCGCGATCACCTCGGTGGTGCCGGACCGGGTGCCGTTGGACCGGCGCGGAACGGCCTCGGCGGCAGTGGGTTTGGGCCTGCCGGTGGGATCGATCATCGGCGTGCTGCTGGCGTCCGGCTTCTCCGACCATTACCGCACCGGATATCTCGCGCTCGGTGCGCTGGTCGCGCTGGCCGCGGTGGTGTTCACCACGCGTGCCAAGGAGCAGCGGCTGCCGCCGAAACAGGCTGCGCCACTGCGGGATCAGGTCGTCACTTTCCTGGGTGTACTGCGCGAGCACGACTTCCGCTGGGCGTTCATCGGCCGCGCGCTCATCGTGCTCGGCTACTTCGCCGTCAGCGGCTACCAGCTCTACATCCTGCAAGACCATATCCGGCTGCCCGGGAGCCTGGAACCCGCTGACGCCGTGGCGATCCTGACCCCCATCGCCGCCGTCGGCATGGCGATCTCCACCGTGATCGGCGGCGTCCTGTCCGACCGCCTGAACCGCCGCAAACTGTTCGTCGGCATCTCCGCCGGGCTCGCCGCCGGTGCCCAGCTCATCCCCGCCCTCAGCCCCACCTGGCCCGGCATGCTGGTCTTCGCGACCGTGAACGGTTTCGCCTTCGGCTGTTTCATGGCCGTGGACACCGCCCTGGTCACCATGGTGCTGCCCAAGGCCGAGGACGCCGCCCGCGATATGGGCGTGCTGAACATCGCCAATGCCGGACCGCAGATCCTCGGCCCGTTCGTGGCCTCGGCGGTGGTCGGTCTCGGCGGCTACACCCCGCTGTTCCTGTTCGGCGGCCTGCTCTCGGTGCTCGGCGCGCTCGCGGTCGCCCCCATCCGCTCGGTGCGCTGAGTCAGAACCGTTCGGCGGTCAGCGTGATGGTGGTCCAGCCGCCGACGTGAATCCGGTCGCCGGATTGCAACGGCAGCGGCCGGCGCGGCGGGATGGGCGTGGAACTCTCGTTGACGCAGGTGCCGTTGGTCGAACCCAGATCCGTCACCGCGATGCTGTCGCCGTCGACGTGCAGGATGGCGTGCGAGCGCGAGACCGCCACATCCGCCGGGGCGATGGACAGGTCGATGTGCGGGTGCACGCCCTGCGATTCGCTGCGCTTGCCGATCAGAATGTCGGTGTCGTGCAGGGGAATCCGGCGCTCCGGGTAGTAGACGGGGAAGTCGACGCGATCCAGGTCCGGGCCCTTGAGCGCGATCATGCGCTGATAGTGCGCCTGATCCGCGGTCACCGTGGCCACCCACAGCACCGTGCCCGCGGCGATGCCGTGGTCACCGGTCACCTCCGCCACGGATTCCGGTGGGGGAGCGGCAATCCGGGGCGCGGTGCCCAGCGCGGAATCGTAACCGCAGTACTCGCAGAACCGGCCCTCCAGGGGCGACCGGCACTGCGGGCACGGCGGCGCGAGCGGGGCGGCGGGCGGCGCGGCCGCGCCCATCGGCGATCCGCACACATCGCAGTAGTCGGTCGCCGTGGACGGGTGGCCTTCGGGGCAGGCGGGCATCAGTCGTCCTTTCGCACCCGGGCGGTCTTGGTGGAACGCACATCCAGGGCCATCTCGTCGGCCGGATCGATGGCCGAACGCAGCCGCACCGTGCCGGTCCGGTCATCGACTTCCACCACCGCCGCAAGGAGTTTGGCGGTGTTGTCGTTGCCGGACTCGGCGGCCAGCTGCACCGCGCGCTGAAGTTTCGCGGTGGCGGTGGTGAGATCGCCCGCCTTGCGCGCGGCCAGCCCCTCCTGCACCGCCTGCGCCAGCTCGGCCTGCCCGGTGTAATGCGCCACCCGGCGGCTGATCCGCGCCGACAGATCGGTGTCGGTGGTCCACACCGCCTTCACCAGACCCTGGCCCACCACCTCGTCGCCCAGCACCACGCTGATCCGCGCGGCCAGCTTCTCGCGGCCGGGCGCGGCCGGTTCCACCTCCAGTTGCACGTGATAGTCGCGTTCCTCCGCGCCCCACGAACCCAGCGGATACTCACCCACCTGCGGCCCCACTTGATGGCGGCGATCGGTGAGCACCTCGATGGTCGGCGCGACCTGCTTCACGAACCGGATCTGCGCCCCCACCGGTGTCCAGAGCCGCAGCGTCAGTTCGGGAATCGACTTGGCCATGGAGCTCTGCATCATGGCGGCGAAATCGGCGGCGAGCAGATCCGGGGTCTTGATCAGGTCCACGGTGCCGTGCAGCGCGGAGGCGATGGATCGCAATTCGTCCACCCGCCAATCGGTTCCGACGCCGCGGCAATCGCAGGTGAACACGCCTTCCGACGCCTGGATCTCACGGGCCAGCTGCTCCGGGGTCTCGTGCTCGTTCTGGCCGTCGGTGAGCAGGATGGCGTGCGCCATCGCCCCCGGATGATGCTGGGCGATGATGCGCGACAACCCCAGCCAGGTGCCGATGGCGGTGCCGCCGGAGGGCCGCAGCTTGTCCAGCGCGTGCCGGGCGGCGGCGCGGGTGTGCCGGTCGGCCACCGCGGACGCGCCGTCCTTGGGGAACACCACCTCGGCCTTGTCGGTGCCGGCCACGATGGCGAACCGGGTGCCGTCGGCGAGCACGTCCAGCGCGGCCAGGGTGGCGCGGCGGGCGCCGCCGAACTTGTCGTGGCCGCCCATCGAACCGGAACAGTCGATGATCAGGATCTCCACCCGCTGCTGCGGCGGGGCGGCCACGGTCAGCTCGTCGGTGGTCTCCACGGTGACGATGGCGTCCACCGTGCGGGCGCCCTCGGCCAGATATTCGTTCTGATCGACGGCGACCGAAATGCCTGCTGCGGTAACGGAACTCATCGGGCATCTCCTGCCTGTACCGGGTTGGGCACCGGAACCAGCGCCACACTGATGTTGTCCTTGCCGCCCGCGTGCAGCGCGTGATCGACCAGCGCCCGGGCGGCGGGTAGCGCCGGATACGCGGTGGCGATACGGGCCAGCGCGGCGGCCTCGGGAAGGTAGTTCCACAGGCCGTCCGTGCACAGCAGCAGCACGCCGGGATCGGTGACCCGCACGCTGCGCACGCAATCGGCGGGCCACGGTTTGCGTTCGCTGTCCGCGCCCAGCCAGCGGGTCAGCACATGCGCGTGCGGGGCGTCCATGGCGGCGTCCTCGTCCATCACGCCGGTGTCCACCAGCGCCTGGGCCAGGGAATCGTCGCGGGTGAGGCGGGTGGACTCGGCGAAGTCGGGGCGCAGCCAATAGGCGCGGGAGTCACCGATATTGACCACGGTGAGCTGGGCGCTGCCGTCCGGGGCGAGCTGGGCGACGGCCGACACATAGGTGCAGGACGGGGATTTGCCCTCCGGGGTGCCGATCTCGCGCACCGCCTGCGCGGCCGCGTCCAGCCCGGCCAGCACGGCCTCCTCGGGCGGGCGGCCCATGGTGAGCGCGGCCAGGCAGGCGTCCACGCCCGCGCGCGCCGCCGCACCCGACGCGGCCTGCGGATCCTCGGAGGTCGAGACGCCGTCGCAGACCGAGATCACCACGGTGCCGGCGTTCTCCAGCACCGCCGCCGCGACCGAATCCTCATTGTGCTCGTGCAGGATCCCGCGATCGGTGATGAGCACGGTGGCAGCCAGATCGGCCTCGAAGCGGTCCCGGCGCACGCTGAGCTGACCGCAGTCCACGCAATAGCCGTCGGTGTCGAAATGCTTGCCGCCGCAGGCTTCACACGCGGTGACACCCGAGTCGTAGGACATGGTGGTGCCGGTGAACGGCGGGATGGCGCCGCTGAGCGCGGTCGCCAGGGCCGGGGCTGCGGTGAGTTCGGGCAAGGTCTGATCCTCCGTGGACTGTGCGAGATCGGCGGGTTGCGGCGGCAGTGCGACGCGGCGGGTGCTCAGCCGGTGGCCGCAGGCCTCGCAGAAATGGTCGGTATCGGCCGCGAGCGCGCCGCAGGCCGGGCAGCGGGCGGTCACAGCGTGGTCCTGGGGCGCACCGAATTGGCCTGTTCGACCAGGGCGATGCGCTCCCACATATCGTCGGCTTCACGGGCCAGATCGCGATAGCAGCGTTCCAGGCCGGTGCGCACGCCCGGCTGATCGAGCGGGCTGCCCAGCAGCGGGGCCTGCCCGGTCGGGACGCGGCCCAGCGTGAGCCAGTGCAGGGCGGCGTCGAGGACGCGCAGACGAGCTTGGGCGGCAACGCGTTTGGAATCCAGGCGCAGTCCCTCGACGCGGCCGCCCGCGTCGCGCAGCAGCGTCTCGGTGAGCTGGCCGTCACGGTCGACGTCGAGGAGGATGCCGACCGCGGCGATACCGGCCTCGGTGTGCACGGCCGAGGCGCGATCGACCTGATCCAGCACGGTGATGGCGCCGGCGCGGTCCTGGGCCAGGCGGCGCAGGCGGGCCAGGCCGAAAGCCGCACTGGTGTAACCGCGATCGGTGCGCCACACCGCCTCGTAATAGGTGGCGGCGCGGCGGCGGGCGGGCTCCGGATCGGTGCCGTTGCCGTGATTGCCGAGGTTCTCCGCGGTGACCGCCAGCGCCAGTTTCGGCGCGGCCTCGCCGGGCAGCGCGGTGTACAGCGCGTCGAATTCGGCCGCGGCGGAAGTCCAGTCGCGTTGCAGCAGCCGGGCCAGGCCGCGATACCAGGTGAGGCGCCAATCGCCGGTCAGGGGATCCTCCAGTTCGTCCAGGCGGCGCAGCGCGTCGTCGACGGCGCCGAATTCCAGTGCGGCACGGACCAATCGGAGCGGGATCTCCACCGATTCGGCCTGGCCGGTCACCACCGAGCGCAGGCCGGCGGCGAGTTCGCGTTCCAGGATCTCCGGCTCGACCGCGCTGGTCGAGGCCAGCAGCGCCGCACCGGTGTCGTTCGGGTCCACCAGCGGGACCGGAAGGGCGGCAACGAGTTTCGCCGGATCGTCCGGCAGTTCGTCACCCACGCCGAAGACGCCGCGTGACGGGCCGAAGCGGGCGGACAGGCCGGGCCGGGGCAGGCCGTCGTCGGTGGCGAGCACCTCGCGCAGCACGCCGGTCAGCTGGTCGGCCATCTCCTCCATGGAGCTGAACCGGGCCTCCGGATCGGGGTCGGTGGCGCGCAACAGGAATCGGTACAGCGATTCGTGGCGGGCCAGCACCGGTTCGGTGGCGGGGGTGGGCAGCGGGCCCAGGCGGCCGTTCTCGGTCGGCAGGCTCATCAGCAGCACCGCCAGGGTGCGGCCCACCGTGTACACCTCGGTGGCGATGGTCGGGCCGGTCTCGGCGATCTCCGGGGCCTGATAGCCGGCGGTGCCGTAGATGGCGCTGTGCTCGTCGTTCATGGCGATGACCGCGCCCAGGTCGATGAGCTTGAGCTGTTCCTCGGTCTGCATCACGTTGTCGGGCTTGAAATCGCAGTAGGCCCAGCCGTAGGAGTGCAGATAGCCCAGGGCGGGCAGCATTTCGAGCACGTAGGCGATGGCGCGGGCGGGCGGCAGATGCGTGCCCTCGGTCTCGCGGTGGCGGCGCAGCAGCTGCTTGAGCGAGGTGCCGCCGACGTACTCCATCACGATGTAGCCGACCGGTTCCCCATCCGGTCCGGTCTCCTCCGCGAAGTTGTAGATGCGCACGATATTCGGGTGATCGACCTGCGCCAGGAAGCGGCGCTCGGCCACCGCGGCGCGCATGGCGTCGGCGTCGCCGGTATTGAGCAGGCCCTTGAGCACCACCGGGCGATCGTTCACCTTGTGGTCGACGGCCAGGTAGATCCAGCCCAGCCCGCCGTGCGCGAGGGGGCCCAGCACCTCGTACTGGCCGACCGCTTGGCCGCGGGACAGTTTGGGAGTGAAGGAGAACCGCGTGCCGCAATGGCCGCAGAAACCCTCCGCGCGCCCCGGCTGCCCATCGCGCCCCCGCCCGACCGGCCGGTCACACTTCCCGCAATAGCGCTGATGCTCCGGCACCTGCGCGTTCTCGAGCACCGCCGACACCGGCTGAATCCGGGGCACCCGTGGGACATTCACCATGCCCGCGCCCAGCCGGCCGCGGGTCGCACCCGAGGACCCCCGGCCGGTGCGGACCGAACGGCCGCTCCCACGTCCCGACCGGCTGCCGGTGCTCGCGCTCGAACCACCGGTCTGGGTGGTCGCGGACGGAGAGAAGGCGGCCGTCCCGACCGGCCCGGGCGCGGTACCGCACACCTCGCAGTAACCGTCGCTGATCTTCCCGCCGCACCCCGGTTCGGCACAGATATCGGCGGCGGTGGGCGAATGTCCGGGCGACCCACCGGCTCCGGCGGCGGAGTGGCGGGCGGCCGGATTCCCTTGCGCCCCAGCGGCTGCAACGGAGTGACCGGCGGCCTCAAATCCCGGTGTACTACCGGCTCCTGTGGCCGCGCTCATAGTGCCGGGCGTCGGCGGGGCGGCACCGCACACGTTGCAGTAGCCGTCCTCGATGACTCCCGTGCACCCGGGCTCGGTGCAGTTCACAATCCCCTCCCCGATTTCATCGCGATCAATTGGCGATAGTCCGATACGGCGCGGGTGACCGCACCCAGATCGCACGGCCGGCGCGACAGCAGCCCGGCGGCATTGCTACTGGCGGCGAGCACTTCCCGATCCTCGCTCACGCCCAGCCGCGCGGCCTTCGCCCGATAGGCAGCCAGCCGCCCGCTCAACTCCTGCCGGCGATCGAGCAGCCCCTGCGCGAGCCCCTCGGCGTCGCCGGCCACGCTCTGTGCCCCGGCGAGGCGACGCCGCAACTCCCACAGTGCGGCGGGATCGGGCGAATCGGCCTCGAGCGCAGTGAGTTCCGCACCGAACACCGCGCTGTCGTCCGCGTGCACAGGCAGCGCGGCCGTCACGATGGTGCGCTCGGCCGCGGCGCGCGCGTGATCGGCGCGCTCATAGGTGCGGTGCAGTGCCTCGACCTGCCCGCGCGTCCGCTCCACCGCGTCATCCCACCGCGCGGCAATGGCATCGAGCTCGGCGATCAGGGCGGCGGCGCGGCGCATCCGGTCGTGCAGGTCCGCGAGTCGGCGATCGATCTCGGCGGGCGGCAGCGACAAAGCGTCGGTGGCGGCACGGGTGGCCAGTTCGGCGAGATCGTGGGCCAGCTCGCGCAATTCGGGGAAGCCGGCTACGCCGTCGAAACGCGCGCTCGCGCCGCCGCCCGCCTTCCACATCCCGTCTGCCGCACCTCTGCCGGGCTCGGCCGACCGTCTCGCATCGGAGGTGCCCGCGCCCTCCGCGGGTCCGGCGCTCCTGGCGGGTGGCCGGGCGGTGCGGGTAGCGCCGATCGTGGCGAGTTGGGTTTGCAGCGGAGTGATTTCGGCCAGGACGCGGGTGTTGACGGTGTCCACGGCGTCGAGGATTTCGATGAGGGCGGGGAAGAGTTCGCGCATGCGGTCGAGGGTGTCGGCGAAACCGACGCGGGTGATCTGGTGGCTGGGGCCGGTCAGGGAGCGGCGGGACAGGGGGATGGCGTCGCGGGAGACTTCCAGGGGGCGGCCGCGCAGCAGGGCGGTGAGTTCCTCGCGGTCCAGGGCGTCCAGTCGGCGGCGGGCGCGGGCGGTGCGGACCTGATCCAGGATGGTGCGCAGGCGGCCGAAGTCCTCCCAGAGCAGATCCAGGTTCCGCTGGGCCGGGGCCCAGTGCACGGCGGTCTTGCCGGTCGGGGGGAAACGGCGCAGCAGGAGCAGGCCCGGATGTTTGTCCAATTCCACCAGAGTGGCGGCCACCGCCTCGATTTCGCGTTCCCGCTCGGCGATTTCGCGATCGATCTCGGCGACGGTGAGAATGTATCCGGAATTCCCCTGCATGACGGTCACTCGGAATACTTGGCGGCGGGCGGGCCGGGCGCGGGACCGAGCACGGTGAGGCGGGCATTGTAGAGCCGCGTCCAGGTGCCGTCGCCGCGAATGCGTTCCAGCACGCCGTTCACGAAACGCACCATATCCGTGGACTTCTTCTGCACCCCGATCGCGTAGGTGTCGAATGCCATGGCCTCGCCGACGATTTCGAGATTCGGATCCTGTTCCTTGAGCCCGTACAGAATCGGCAGATCGGTGCTGACCGCATCCACCTGACCCTGCTGCATTGCGGTCAGGCAGTCCAGCCAATTCGACATGCCGATCACCGTCGGCCGCGGGTTCAGCGCGAAGATGGCGTCCATGGTGGTGGTGCGGAATACCGCGCACACCCGTTTCCCGGCCAGATCGCCGGAGTTCCGGATACTGGAACCCTTGGTGGTCAGGATGCGCTGATCGGTCACGAAATAGGTGGTGGAGAACTGGATATCCTGCCGCCGCACACAGGTGGCGGTGAAATTCTGCACCACGATATCGACTTCGTCGCCGGTGAGCGCGGGCACCCGGTGCGCGGCGTCGATGGGATGCAGCTCGATCTTCTCCGGATCGCCGAACAGATCCTGCGCCACCTCGCGGGCGATATCGATATCGAAACCCTCGAGCTGACCGGTCACCGGATTGCGGAACCCGAACAGGTATTGGTTCTGATCCACCCCGACCCGCAACTTACCGCGCTGCACGATGGCCGCCATGCTCGAACCCGCCGGCATCGCTCCCGCGCGCGGCTGATTGCCCGGCCGCAGGCTGGCGGTGGGATCGCAGCTGATATCGCCGCGCTGGTTCGGCGCCTCGGTCACCTCGACGGCCCCCGACGGCAGCGGATCACCGGCGGGCAGTTTCAGCGACGGATCGCCCGGCCCGGCGGTCCCACAACCGCCCAGCAGCACGGCGGCCAAGGCCAGCACCGTGATTCGACCGCGCACGCTCACAGGAACTCCTTCAACCGCGGCCACACGCCGATCACCAGGGCGGCCGCCGCCGCCAGCAGCAGCGCCAGCACACCCCACGGGCTGAGCGTCAGCGCATCGCCCGCGGCGTCCACGCCGTCGCGGACATCGGTGCGCGCCGCCTCCAATTCACCGCGCAGGGTGTCGTCGAGGACGCCGAACTTGGTGGCGGAGGTGCCCGCCCCGGTGCCGATGGACTGGGCGACCGCACCCTTGTAATCATTGCCCTGATAGGCGGCGACTTCCAGCTTGTGCCCGTCCTGCCAGCTGGTCAGCGCCCGCATCGCCGGCGAATCCGCGCCCGCGGCGGCGGTGACCGCGGACTTCAGGTCACCGGTGCGGGCCTCGAAACGCTTCTCGCTCTCGGTCAGATCGCCGCGGGTGACCAATTGCAGGGTCTCCTCGGTGCGCGCCTGCTGGGCGAGAATCCGTGCCCTGGCCAGGGTTTCGAAACGCGTGGTGGCCCCGTGCGCGCCGGCGTCGATCGACTGCGTGGCGGCGACGGTGGCCACGCAGATCCACAGCAGCGCCAGCACGGTCAGGCCGAGCGCGGTGAGCACCCCGGCATTCACCCGGCGGTTGGTGCGGCGCAACAGCACCCACGACAGGTACCCGCACAGCGCGGCCACGATCAGCAGGGTCAGCAGGCCGGTGCCGGGCAGCGCGGTGATGTCGTCCTGGTCGGCGCGCAGCCGTGCCAGCCGATTCTGTTCCAGCTCTTCGGCGTTCTTCAGCACCGAGGTCTGCATGAGCGCGGACGCCTGCCGCAGATAGGCCGCGCCGACCGGCAACTGCTGGCGATTGTTGGCGCGCGCCGCCTCGACCAAGCCGGTGTAGGTGGGCAGTTCGGAGGAGATGCGAGCCACGATCTCGCGGGTCTTCGCATCGGAAGCACCGGTGGTGGCCTCGGACAGCGCCACCGCCGCATCGGTCAGCGCCTGCCGGTAGCGGGTGCGCACCTCCGGGGATTCGATGCCGCCGGAAAGGAAAGCGCTGGAGGCCGCCGCGTCGGCCGCGGACAAGGCCACGTACAAACGCTGTGCCGCGTCGGCCAATGGCTCGGTATGGCCGAGCACGGTATCGCGCCGATCGATCTTGGCATTGAGCTGATTCGCGCACACCAGACCCGATATCAGGCAGGCGATCACCAGGATCGCGGTGACCGCTCCGAGCACGCCCGGCGCGGTCCGCGCGAAACGGCGCACCCACTCCGCTGCATCGCGAGTGGCCGCCGGTAGACGACTTCGCACCGTTCCCCCGTTCGACCGGCCTGCTCCCCGTACGGCGATGGTACGGGAGGTGTCCGGTTGTGTCGATCGCGTTCCAACCAGTTGGATTGAATTGGTGTATCACGCAATTCGAAGTATTGCACTCGGGACGAAAATCCGTTGCCGCGATGCGCCTCGCACTCGTAAGGTCGGCCCGAGGAGGGGTTCGGCCGGGCCGAATCGAGTTACGCGGTAAACGGGAGTACGGAGTTTGGCGGTACGGCTGGCCTGGGGTGTCGTAGCGGAGCGGGATCGGAAGGCCTGGGTGGCCGAAACCGGGGAACCGATCGATCCACGCGCACAGGATCTTTCCGAAGGCGCGGCGGTGGTGCTGGGGCCGCGGGACAGTGAATTCCCGCATATCGATGCCGCGTGCGCGGAACTGAATCGGCTCGTGGCCGCGGGCGGGGTGGTGATCGCCGGAGCCGGAATTGATTTGGGCAATGGGTTTATCTCCGCGCGACTGGCCGGTGCGGGCGGTGATCGGCGCGATGCGGTATTGGCGGCATTGCGGGTACTGGGTATGGCCGGGGCGCCACGATTGGGTGAACGCGCGGCCACCCTCGTCGCATTGTTCGGCGTGACCGCCACCAAACCCGTCGGGGCCGCGGCCGAACGCGCCATTGCCGAAGAACGCTGGGCCGCGCTGGCTTTGGCTTCCGCGGCGGCGGATGTGCTCGGGCCCGAACAACTCGAACAGGTGCTGGGGTTCGAGGTGCCGGCGGGAATCGATCCGATTCCCGGTGCGGCGGTCTCGGCGCTGGCGGTGAATCTGCGGACCGTGCTCGGGCAGTACTCCCGCACCCGGCGCTCGGCGCTGCTGGCGGATCTGTGGCAGCGGGTGTGCGATCGGCAGTCCGAGGCGCGCTGGCGGCGGGAACTGCTGGCGGGGCAGGACTTCGAGGTGCAGGCGCGGCTGTCCGCGCGCTACCGCAAGCACGCCGAGGAACGCCTGGTGCGGCTGGCGCAGCACAACGATCATCAGCCGCTGTCGGTGTTCGACGCGCTCTGCTTCGTGCCCACCTGGCAGAACCTGTGGAAGCACCGGGCGGAATGGCTCATCGAGGACGCCATCGCCGTCACGGTGCTGTTGCGGACCGCGCTCGCCGTGCACGAACACGGTGTGGCCGAGGGGGTTTCCCGCATGCGCGAGCAGTTCGCGGCGGCCTCGGCGTTGATGAGCAACTCCGATCTGAAGCGGGCGCGCCGCCAGGAGCCGGGCGATATCGAATTGCCCGCGCGGCCCGGCTGTTACGTGCGGGAGATCGAATCCTGGCTGCTGCGGCAGCCGATGAACGCGGCGTTCGAACCGTTCCTGCGCGCCCGGCTGCATTACGCGTCCGCCTATGCCGCCGTCATCGACACGGCCTGTCATGACGCGCTGTGCAATCAGATGCCGCGCGACGAACTGCCCGAGCGCTGGACCTCCGCGGCCCTGACCGCCTGGCGGGACAAGGTGGGCTACACCGAGATTCGTCCGCCGGAACAGTGGCGGCAAGTGCCCGTACTGCGTGGCGCCACCGACGACGACTGCCTGGCCCGGCGGCGAGCGGCCGATCCCGCCGCCGTGGACCAGCCGAGCGATATGTTGTGGTATGCCGAGCTCGCCGATGCCATGCTGCGGATGCGCGGATTCGAGCGCGCCGAGATCCGGTTCGAGTACGGGTTCCCGCATTTCGAACCGAATCCGGAACCGCCGCAGCCCGATCCGCTTGCCCCGCGACTCGATTCGGTGCCGCTGGCGGTGGCCGGAGCCGCGCAGCTGCTGTCGCTGGGCGCGAGCGCCCCGCCGCGCTGCCGGGACTGGGCGAGCCTGTGCGCGGGGCTGATGACGAGCGGGACCATCGCGGCGGCGCTGACCAGCGAATTTCAGGTGCCCGAAGCGGTGATCGCCTGGGACGGGGCCGGACTGCCGGACAGCGGTGTTCGCATCGAGCTCGCGCGCAATGGCGGTCACCTGGCGGAATGGTCGGCGTACATGGGCAATTGCATTGCGGGCCAGTGGTATCAGGACGAAGCGGTGCGGGGGCGCAGTGTGCTGGTCGCCCTGCGCGACGCCGAGAACGTGATCGTGGTCAATGCCGAACTGCGCCGCACCGGTCACGGCTGGTTCGTGGACGAGATCAAAGGCCGGTTCAACGCCGAACCCGATCCGGAACTGAAGAAGGCCGTCCAGTGCTGGGCGCTGACGCTGCGTGCCGCCGACCCGGAATCGGAGCCGGAACCGGTGGTTTCGGAGGAGTCCGGCCGGGTGCGCCGGTCCCGTCCGAACCCCGTGCGCGAGATCGCCCCCGACCTGTACGCGGCCACCCGGATCGCCCTCGCCGCCGCGCAACCGGCGCTGCGCGTGCTCGCCGCCGTGGCCGGCGATTCCGGCGGGGATCCGAAAACCCTGACCGGCCTGCGCCGTTCGAGCATCGATCGGCTCACCCGCCACACCGTCGACGCCCTGGACACCGGCCGCGTCACCCTCCCGCAGCTGTTCGCGGCGACCGGAACCCACCCCCTCACCGCGGCGGTGGCGAGCCTCGACCCGGCGGTACAGGCCCGCTACCCCGGCTGCGGAGCCTGTCCGAAGACGCACCGCTGCCGTCGAAGACGCTGCGCGCCTTCGTCAAAGAACCCGAGATGGCGACCGCCCGCTCCCAGGAAATCCTCGCCCACCGCCTGCGCGCCGTACTCGCCCGGTTGAGCGGCGACGCCCATCCCGCCCTCACCCGTGCGCTGGTCGCCCACCCGGACACCGCCACCGTGTGCGCACTGGCACAGGCGATCACCTGCGCATACGACTACCCGGAGCGCACCGTCGCGGTGTCCGAACCGCGCGCGGCGACCGTCCCGGGCTTCCCCGCATCCTCGCTCTCCGACCCCGCCGGGCCATGGCAACTCGCGTGGCCGGAGGCCGTCACCCTCGGCGCGGAGAAGGAACGCTTCTGGGACCGGATCGCCGACACCGGCCTGCTGGTTCCGGCAGCATGGCTGAATACCGGCGGCTGGCAAGGACTTTGGTCGCGCGCCGCGGCGGGCGCACGCAGCCGCTGAGCGGAGCGCGGCTGCGCCCGGCGGCCCCGGCGGGGAATCCTGAGGTCCGCGGGAAGACTCAGGCCGGTGGTGCGGCGAGTTCGTCCAGGAGTTGCTTGGTGGTGGCGGTGAGACCGAGGCGAGGGAAGATCTTGGTGATCGAGTGGTCGTGGGAGGCGGTGTCGCGGTCGGCGATGGCGTCGGTGGCGACGATGACGGTGTAGCCGTGTTCGTGGGCCGCGCGAGCGGTGGATTCCACGCCGATGCTGGTGGCGATGCCGGTGAGGACGATCGCGGTGATACCCCGGCGGCGGAGTTGCAGGTCCAGGTCGGTGCCGTGGAACGCGCCCCAATGGTGTTTCGTGATGCGGATATCGGTGGGCTGCACGTCCAGTTCGGCCACGAGTTCGTCCCAGCCCTGCGGGGGAGTGCCGGTGAGCGGGCGTTCGGTGCGGCCGGGCGCGGCATCGGCGTGATCGGGTGCGAAGGAGACGCGTACCGGGAAGACCGGGAGGTCGCGGGCGCGGAAGGCGCGGGCGAGTTCGGCCGACCGGCTGATCACGTCGTCGGTGCTGTGCGGGACGGTCGGCGCGGCGACGATGCCGCGTTGCAGGTCGATGATCACCAGGGCGGTGCGCGGGTCGAGTAGGTCGGTTGTCAACGGGACTCCTTGCGGTGGCGGGGGATTCGGGTCCGGGCCGGGGCGCCGGTTCAGGATTCGACCAGGCGGGCCAGCAGCGGGATCGCTGCCAGCAGCGAATCCTGTTCGGCGGGTGCGAGTTTGGTGGCGATGGCCGTGGCCAGCCAATCCTCCTTGGCGGCGTGCGCCGATTCCAGCAGCCGCGCGCCCGCCGGGGTCAGCGACAGCAGGTTCTGGCGTTGATCGGTCGGGTGCGGTGCACGGGTGATCAAGCCGCGCTCCTCGAGGACGCCGAGGGTGAGGCGCATGGATTGCGGGCGCACCTGCTCGGCACGCGCGAGTTCGGCCACGGTGCTCGGCCCGTCCGTGCCGAGCCGGCTCATGGCCACCGCCTGGGACGGCGTGATCTCCAGGCCGGCGCGGGCGGTGCGTAGCTGCCGCAGCAATCGGCTGGTCAGGACCCGCAATTCGGCTGCCGCGGCCGTCAGTTCGTCCGGTGTCCGCCCGGTGCTCGCCCGGCGGCCGGCGTGTGCGCTCATGATCTCCACCCTGCATCACGGCAGTAAAACTTGCAAGTTTGCCTGTCTTAATTCGGGGGGGGCGGGTCACGTCACGGGCAGCCGGATGCCGTGTCTGATTCCCGCCGGTACTCACCTCCGGGATTCGGCAGATTGGTCAGTGGAAGACGACGACCGCGACGGAAGGACCTGTAATGACCGTGTACACGACCATCGACAGCCCACTCGGCGAACTGCTGCTGGCGGGTACGCCGTCGGGCGGCGGCGTGGTGCTCACCACGGTGTCGATGAGCGGCGCCAAAGCCGCGGTGATCCGGCCGGACTGGATCGCGGACCGGGCCGCGTTCACCACCGTGATCGAGCAGCTGGAGGCCTACTTCGCCGGTGAGCGCACCGGCTTCGACCTCGAAATGTCGAGCAGCGGCAGCGAATTCCAGGATCAGGTGTGGCGGGCGCTGGACGAGATCCCCTACGGCACCACCGTCACCTACGGTGAGATCGCGGCCCGGATCGGCGCCCCGCGCGCGGCGATTCGCGCGGTCGGCGCGGCCATCGGCGCGAACCCGCTGCTCATCGTGCGCCCCTGCCATCGGGTGATCGGCGCGAACGGATCGCTGACCGGGTACGCCGGCGGGCTGCCGCGCAAGCAGCAGCTGCTGACCCTCGAACACGTACTGCTCGCGGCATGAGCGCGCCCGCCCGGACCCTCGCCGATCCGGCGGCGCGGGTGCGGGAGCAGGACTGGGCGGCGCTGGCCGATGCTCTCGACGAGCACGGCCACGCGCTGACCGGCCCGCTGCTCACCGCCGCCGAATGCCACTCGCTCGCAGCGCTTTACGAGAAGAAGGAGCATTTCCGGTCCACCATCGACATGGCGCGGCACCGGTTCGGCTCCGGCGAATACCGGTACTTCACCCACGACCTGCCCGACCCGGTGCGGGAGTTGCGGGCGGCGTTCTATCCGCGCCTGCTGCCCATCGCACGCGACTGGGCTGCCCGACTGTCCCGCCCCGGCACCTGGCCGGCCGATCTGGACGAGTGGATCCGCCAGTGCCACAACGCCGGTCAGGGCAAATCGTCCCAGATCCTGCTGCGCTACGGCCCCGGCGACTGGAACGCCCTGCACCGGGACCTGTTCGGCGACCTCATCTTCCCGTTGCAGGTCGTCATCGGCCTGGATCGGCCGCAGCTGGACTACACCGGCGGCGAATTCCTCATGGTCGAACAACGAGCCCGCGCTCAATCCCGCGGCACCGCCGTCGCCCTGCCCCAAGGTCACGGCCTCATCTTCACCACCCGCGACCGCCCGGTCCGCTCCGCCCGGGGCTGGTCGGCGGCCCCGCTCCGGCACGGCGTCAGCCTGGTTCGCTCCGGCCGCCGCCATACCCTGGGCCTGGTATTCCACGAGGCCTGACCGATGCCGTACACCTTGCTCGACAGCACCCGGACGCCGTACCCGAGCCCGGCCCCGGGTGCGCTGGGCGGACATCGCCGCCTGCGCATCTACGGACGCCTGGACTGTCCCGCCGCCCTGCGCGCCCTCGCCCGCGGCCACACCTACGCCGCCCAGCGCGTGTTCTTCGCCGATGAACAGACCGCCATCGCCGCCGGATACCGGCCCTGCGCGGTCTGCCTGCGCGAACGATATCTCGAATGGAAGCGGGCGCGGCCGCAGGCCCCGCCGGCCTGAGCTATCGGCGCGCAACGCCCGGACGCCGGCCGGGCATCGCGAAATCGCCGGGCGCAATAAGCTGTGAGGGTGAGTGTGGAAGCTGTGGGGTCGCAGGGACCGTTGCCGAAGGGACGGCACGGGCTGAGCCGCGAGGAAGTGGTGGACTCGCAATATCGCCGGCTGTGCACCGCGGTACTGGAAGCGGTCGGGGAGTTGGGGTACGCGGCCACCACGGTCGCCGATATCGTGAGCCGCGCGCAGGTGGCGCGCCGCACCTTCTATTCGGTATTCGGCGGCAAGGACGAATGCTTCGCCGCCGCCTACGATCTCGCGGTATTCGCGGCCCTGGATCAATTGCAGGAAACCGTCACAGGAATGCAGGGCGTGAATTTCGCCGACCGCGCCCGGATCTCGTTCGAGATCTTCTTGAATGTACTGGCCGCGCAACCCGGGGCGGCGCGGGCGCTGTATGTGGAAACCCTCGCCGCCGGGCCCGCGCTGGTGACGCATCGGCTGCGCGTGCACGAGCGCTTCGCGGAATACATTCTGGCGGTGGCGCGGATCGGGGTGCGCGAAGGCGATCTGCCCGCCGACCCGGACCCGCGCATGATCGACATGCTGCTCGGCGGCATCGACGACCGGGTGCGCGCCTGTCTGCACGAACGCGGCGCCGCGGCCCTGCCGGAACTCGCGCCGCTGTTCACCCACACCGCCATCGCACTGGCCAGCGCGCCGCACTTCTGAATCGGCACGCTGTCGCGCACCACAAGCGCGCTCCGGCCGGGGTTTGTCACTCGGCACAGCGATCGTGACACGGGCCACAGCCGAGCCCTACCGTCGCAATCGAATTCGAATCACATCGAGTTCGGTTCCATGCGGTAGGAGATTTTCATGAGACCAGGATTCCGGGTGCTGGGCAGCGCCGTATTCGCGAGCGCCACCGCCATGGCGGTGGCATTGTCGAGCGGTGCATCGCAGGCCCAACCGGAAATCCCCGCCACCACGCAGGGATTGGCGGATTACATCAGTCAGGGATTGAATCGCGCCGCCGACGGACGACAGCCGAAAGCCATTGCGGGAACGGGCAGCAGTTCCGGATCGGCCGCCGCCAGCACCGCCTCCGACGCGATCGGTGAAGGGCCGGAGACGACGGCATTCCTGGCCGCCTTCGGATACGGGCTCACCCATCCCGATGCCGCGCCGCCGGGATCCAATAACTGGAATTGCACGCCGAGCGCCGAACATCCGCGGCCGGTCGTGCTGGTGCACGGGACCTGGCTCAATACTTACGACAGTTTCGCCTACCTGTCACCGCGCATCGCACGCGCCGGATTCTGTGTGTTCGCCTTCAATTTCGGGCGCGAAGGCGTGCTGGAAGGCGGCGGGCTCGGACCGATCCTGCCCGGGCGCTACGGGGTCGGGCCGATGGAGGATTCCGCGCGCCAGCTCGCCGCCTTCGTGGAGCGGGTGCGGACCGCGACCGGCGCGCCCATGGTCGACATCATCGGGCACTCCCAGGGCGGGCCGGTGGCCAGCCAGTACCTGAAGTTCGAAGGCGGGCAGGGGAAGGTCGGCAAGGTCGTCACCTTCGGGGCGACCAATCACGGCACCTCGCTGCTCGGAATGGCGACGCTCGGGCGCATCATCACCAATCTGGGCATCAATATTCTCGGGTTCTACGAACCGTTCATCGGGCAGGCCAATGTCCAGCAGGCGGTCGGATCGCAGTTCTACGCCACCTTGAACCGGGACGGCGACACCGTGCCGGGCGTCAGCTACACCGCCATCGGCACCACGCACGACGAGATCTCCAACCCGTACGAGTGGACCTTCCTGACCGCCGGGCCCGGCGCCACGGTGGACAACATCACGCTGCAACAGGGCTGTGAACAGGACCTGTCCGACCATCTCACCCTCATGTACTCCCCGCGCGCGGTGTCCATCGCGCTGCGGGCGCTCGACCCCGCGGCGCAGCCGGAGCTGGTCTGCACCTTCAACCCCTGGATGATCGGCGGCGGCGGCAAGCTGTAGCCGCCGGCCCCGGAAAGGACCACCATGACCCTCGGCGACGCGGTCGAACTACCCAGTCCCGGAGACGAATTCGACGCACCCGGCGGGCGGCCGCTGCTGCCGCCGGACGATCCGTTCTACGTGTCGCCGCTGGACCCGGGGCGGGTGCCGCCCGGGACGGTGCTGCGCTCGCGCCGTGTCCGGCTGGGGCTGTTCGGGATCGTGCCGCAGCGTGTCGAGGCCTGGCAGTTGCTGTACCGCACCGCCGATCTGCACGGCACGCCCGAGGTGGCGGTGACCACGGTGGTGCTGCCGTGGGGTGCGGATCCGGGGCGGTCGCGGCCGCTGGTGTCGTTCCAGTGCGCCATCGACGCGGTCGCGCCGATGTGCCTGCCGTCCTACGCTTTACGGTATCGGGCTCGTGCGTTGGGGGCGATCCCGCAACTGGAATGGCCCCTGGTCGCGGCGGCGCTGGCCCGGGGCTGGGCGGTGTCCATCCCGGATCACGGCGGGGTCGGCGGGCGGTTCGGCGCGGCCCTGGAACCCGGGTATCGCGCGCTGGACGGGGCGCGGGCGGCGCTGCGATTCGCGCCGCTCGGGCTGAATCCCCGTACGCGCGTCGGCTTGTGGGGATATTCGGGCGGGGGACTGGCCACCGCGTGGGCGGCCGAACTGGCGGCGGAATACGCGCCCGAACTCGATATCGTCGGCGCGGTCGCCGGGTCGCCGGTGGGGGATCCGGCGGCGGCGTTCGTGCGGCTCAACGGTTCCCCGTTCGCGGGGTTCGCCATGGTGTTCACCGCCGGGCTGCGGCGCGCCTATCCGCGACTGGACAAGGTGCTGCGGTGCCAGCTGTCCGCCGACTATCTGAAATTGCTTGCGCGGGCCGAGAATACGGCGACATTCCCCCTGCTGGCGCGATTCGTGGGGCGGGACGCGGACCGGCATCTGCGCGGTGGGCTGACCGACTTCCTCACCCATCCCGATGTGGTGACGGTGCTGGACCAGATCCGGCCCGGGCATCGCGCGCCGGCCATGCCGATGCTGGTGTTGCAGGGCGTGTACGACGAGGTGATCGCGGTCGGCGATATCGACGCGCACGTGGGCCGGTACCTGTCCCAGGGTGTGCACGTCACCTATGTGCGGGACCGGCTCAGCATGCATCTGCCCTTGCAGTTCATCGGGATTCCGGCGATGGCGGGCTGGCTGGCCGACCGCTTCGACGATCGGCCGCCCACGCCCGCGGGGACGCGCACGGTGTGGTCGGTGGCCTTGGATCGATCGGGGCGGGCGCCGTTGCTGGGACTGCTCGGCCGGATGCTCGCGGGGCGTCCGATTCGCGAACGGCCCGCGCCCGGTTGGCATTTCAGGTGAACAGCGGCTCGAAGTGCTTGCCGGGCAGCGCGTTCCGGTAGGTGCGGGCTACCAGCGCCGAACGCAGATACCACAGGCCCGAGGGCTGGGACGGATCGAAGCCGGTGAGCTGGCCGATCCGTTTCAGCCGGTAGTCGACCGTATTGATGTGCACACTCAGGGCGCGTGCCGTGCGGCGGCGGTTGAGGTCGTGGCCGATGTGGCGGCGCAGGGTCTCCAGCAGTTCCGGGTACTCGTCCAGCGGGTCCAGCAGTGAACCCAGGTATTCGCGGCCGGGGCCGGGGCGGGTGAGCTGGTATTCCATGGCGAGATCGTCGAACCGGTACAGGCCCGGCGTGCACTCGAGGCGGTGCACCATGTCCAGCAGTTCGTGCGCCCGCTCCGCGCCGTCGGGGATGCCGGCGGTTTCGGTGTGCATGACGGTGGCGGTGATGGAAACCTGTGCGGCGGTGGACAATCCGTCGAGGAAGGCTTCCAGGTCGGTGGCGGCCGGGTCCGAATCCGGTAGTAGCACGGTGCCGCCGTCCGAGCCCAGCAGCGACAGGGCGCGGCCCGCGCTTCGCCGGGCCAGTTCCGATTGGATCCGCCGCAGCTTGCGCCGCGCCACCACGCTGCCGTCCACGCTGGTGTCGCTCTCGCCCGGATGCGCCGGAATGCTCAGGGCCAGTACGTAATACGCGCCGTCGATCTGCACGCCGCCCGCGCGCGCCATGGTCGAGGTGGAATGCCCGGCCAGCAGTGCCGAGGTCACCGTGTGCACGGCGCTGTGGTGTTCGGCCGCCACCGCGCGGTGCTCGCGGACATAGGCGACGGCGAACGCCGAATCGATGGTGGCGAGCACTTCGAGCAGCCGCCGGGCCGTGACCGCCACGCGCGCATAGTCGTCCGGGGTGGCGGTGCCCAGGATCAGGTCGAAGCCGCGCGCGAAACCGTCGTGCACCGCGCGGTGAATGGTCCCGATCGGGATGCCCTCGCGCGCCCAGTCCGCGCCGGCGCGCTGCAGACGCTCGATCTTGGCGGTGACGTCCCGGCCCTCCAGCACGCCCGTGGCCAGTTCGAGGCAGGTCCGGGTCACCACCGTCACCTCGCCGCGCAGGGCATCGCCGGGCAGGGTGCCGCAGGGGGCGACATGGGCGGCGAAATGGTCCACCAGTTGCCGCGACAAGCCCCGGACATCGTGCAGGGGAGTCGAAATGGCCTGAACCGCGGGCTCGTTGGTGAGCTGGGCTGATCCGGAATACATAGGTGCGCTCATATCGACTCCACTACACAATTTCAGGGAACGCCTGCGTTCCTACTGGAGCGTAACTGTAGTGGGGGCGAATCCGGGTGGCAATCAACCGAAAAGATCACTTGTGCAGGTCGCAGCTCCCGTCGCAGAACGGGGCATTGGCGGTTCGCCCGCAGCGGCAGGCCGCCATCCGGGTCTCGCGGACGACGCGGGGCGCACCCTCGGAATCCTTGTCGGACAGGGAAAGCCGCAGGTCACCGCGTAGCAGCAGGGGGCCGCCCGGCCACGGCACCACGGTCGTCACCGTCTCGGGCTGCTCTGCCGGGCCGGTTTCCGGGACGTAGTGCAGCGCCCCGCTGGGGCAGCGCCGGATCACCTCGGCCACCCGGTCCGCGGTGGCCTGCTCCGGCTGGATCCACGGCCGCTTGGCGGTATCGAACACCTCGGGCAGGCCGCGCACGCATTCCGCGAAATGCACGCAGCGGGTGGCGTCGTAATAGACGGTGACGGCGTGAGCGGTGTAGGCGCGGCCGGGAGGTGTGTCCGCGCCAGAAACGGACTGGTCAGCGTTCATTCTCAAACCGTACGCCGGGTGCGGAGCGGACGCGGGTTGCGCACGGGCGAAGTCGCGGTCGGGCATGATCGCAAGGTGGTGAAGCGTCCCGGCAGTAGCGTTCTGATCGGCCGAGCCCCGGAAGTGGGGGTGCTGCTCGATGCCGTCGGCGATCCCGGCGTGTCGGCCGTGCTGGTGGCCGGGGAGGCCGGGATCGGGAAATCGCGGCTGGTCGCCGAGTTCACCGCGCGGCTCGGTGCGCGGCCGCTGGTCCTGACCGGGCGCTGCCCCGAATTCGGCTCGGCGGGCGTGCCCTTCGCGCCCTTCCTCGCCGTCATGCGCGCCCTGCTGCGGGAACTCGGGGTCGATGGTCTGGCCGCGCTGCTGCCGCCCCGCCCCGCACTGGCGAACTGGTTGCCGCGGTTGGCGCTGCGAACCGGCGGGACCGGAGCGTTCGATCGTGTGCGCCTGTTCGGTGAGATCCTGACCGTGCTGGAACACCTCGCCGCGATCCGGCCCGCGGTGCTGGTGCTGGAGGACCTGCACTGGGCCGACGACGCGACCCGCGATCTGCTGACCTTCCTGGTGGCCAATCTCTCCGGCGAGGACGGGGTGCTGGTCGGGACGTATCGAGCGGAAGCCGCCGGACCGTTTCGCGGACTGGTGGGCGAGATGCGCCGCAACCCCGGTGTCCGCGTCGTCGAACTGGCCACCCTGACGCGGCACGAAGTGGGGCGTCAGCTCGCGGCGCTGCTCGAGCGTGAGCCCGAACCATCGCTGATCACAACGGTTTTCGAACGCAGCGGCGGCAACCCGCTCTTCGTCGAAGCCTTGGGAGCCGATCCGGATCGAATGCCGGTCGGCATCAGCGATCTCCTCCTCGGATTCCTGTCCGGAGTCTCCGAAGACGCCCGGACCGTACTGCGCACAGCCGCCGTCATCGGATCCCCGATCCGCCACGAACTGCTCATCGTCGCAACGGAACTCCCTGCTGTTCAGCTCAATCCCGCCATCCGTCAAACCGTCGACCGTCAACTCCTCCTCACCACCGAAACCGGCTACGAATTCCGGCACGCGCTGATCCGACGGGCAATCTACGAGGACCTGCTGCCCGCTGAACGCACCCAGATCCACGCCCGCCTGGCCGACTGCCTCGCCGCCGACGAATCTGCCACCGGCCGAACGGAACTCGCTCGCCACGCGGCCGCCGCCGGCGACACCGAACAAGCCCTCACCGCCTACTGGGCCGCAGCCCGAGCCGTCACCGCCCCTCCGGAACGCCTGCACCTCCTCGAACAAGTACGAGACCTCTGGGATGCGGTCCCCGGAGCGGAAGCGCTGGTCGGCATCACGAAAACGCGACTGCTGGAAGACATCCTCGAAGACGCGATCGCCTCGGGCGCGACAGGTCAGGGCCTGGCCGCGGTCGACGCAGCCCTCGAACTGGCCGCCCGGAACCCCACGGCCGCGCCGGATCCGCTGCACCTTGCCGCCCTGCATCGCCGCCGCGCCGGTCTCCTCGGCTACGACGGTCGCGACCCCGGCCCGGATCTGCTGCGCGCCCTGGAACTCTCGGCCGAATCGCCGGCCGGTCTCGAACGTGCGGAGACACTGTCTCTCTCCGCCGCCACCCGGGTATTCGGCGGCAATGCGACAGGCGCCGCGGAACACGCCGCCGCCGCACTCGAAATCGCCGAACGGCTCGGAGCCCACGCACTGATCGCCCGCAACCACGCGTACCTCGGGCTGGCATCGGCCGACCGAATCGACACGGCCTTGCGGCATTTCGCCGCCGCCTATATCGCCGCCGAAGCCGGCGAGAAGGTCGAGTCCGCTGCGAACGAACCGAACGTGGTTGTGCGCGGCTCGGCTCCCGGCGACCCCGGCGTGGTTCTCGAAATCGCGACGTGGGAAGCAGCTGTCCTACAGGTGCACGGCCGCTATGACGCCGCTATCGAGACCGTCCATCGTGGATTGCGGGCCGCCCGCGATTCCTTCCGCACGTCGCCCATCCTGTTGGTCCGGTGGACTCAATGCCTGACCGCATCGGGACGCTGGGATGAGGCGCGCGACGCGGTGGATCCGGCCGAATTCGACCGGCTGCCGCCGTTGACCCGGGCTGCCCTGCTGCTGTGCTATGCCGAAATCGACCTGGCGCGAGGTAGTTTCGACAGCGCGCGAGCCCAATCCGTCATGGTCGGTCATCTGCTGGGGGACGGGGCCTGGGCCGCCGCGTATCGGCTGCGGCATATTGCCCTCGAATGCCGCTTGGCACTGGAATGCGCTGAGCCGGACCGGGCCGGTCGGATCCTGAACGGTGATACTTTCCTTGGGCCGGTGACGCTTTCGGCGCATCCGCACGAGGCATGGCCGGTGCTGGTGTTAGCGGGGCGGCTGCGGGAGCCGCCGGAAACACTCTCGGCCGCGGCGCGAACATTGCCGGTCAGCTCGGCTGTGGACGCGGCGCATCGAGCGATGTTCGAGGCGTATTCGGCCGGTACGACCGAGCATTGGGCGGCGGCGGTGCACGCCTGGCGGGAGTTGGCTCAGCCGTACGAGGAATCGGTCAGCTTGCTGGCTGCGGCGGAAGCCGCTGTGGCGCAAGGAGATCGTGACGCCGCGACCCGGGCCGTGCGCGGTGCCGTGGAGTTGGCGGGCGGACTGGGAGCACAGCCGCTGCTCGACGCTGCCGAACGGCTGAGTCGCCGTGCCCGGCTGGCGGTCGATGCCGCGGTTCCGGACGCGACTGCGCGGCCATCCGGCGGATTCGGTCTCACGGCACGTGAGCTGGAGGTTTTGCGGCTGGTCGCGCGGGGGATGAGTAATCGGGCGGTGGCGGGGGAGTTGTTCATCAGCGCCAATACCGCGGGCGTGCACGTGTCGAGGATTCTGGGCAAGCTCGGGGTTGGCACGCGGACCGAGGCGGCGGCTTTCGCCTATGCGAACGGGTTGCTGGACGATTGAACGGTGGTACGTGGCAAGCTGGGTGCATGGTGATCTTGAAATGAGCCGGGGCGTGCTGGTGACGGGCGCGTCACGGGGGATCGGGCGAGCCATCGCGACCATGTTCGCCGAACTCGGTGATCAGGTCGCCGTGCACTATTCGTCGCGGCGGGAAGCGGCCGAGGAGACGCTGCACGGGCTGCCGGGGGAGGGGCATGTGCTCATCGGCGGCGATATTTCCGATCCGGCGGGGGCGGCGGCGGTGGTCGATACCGCCGTCGCGGCGCTGGGGACCGTGCACGTGCTGGTGAACAATGCGGCGGTCAACCTGCCCAGTCCGGTGGCGTCGACGGATTACCGAGAATGGCAACGGGTTTGGCGGCAGACCGTCGACGTCAATTTGCTCGGCACCGCCAACGTCAGTTTTCTGGTCGCGAAACACATGATCGAGCGCGGCCTTCCGGGGCGGATCGTCAATATCGGCTCCCGCGGCGCGTTCCGCGGCGAACCCGACCATCCCGCCTACGGTGCGACCAAGGCGGCGGTACACGCCCTGGGCCAATCCCTCGCGGCCGGTCTCGCACCCCACGGCATCGCGGTCGCCTCGGTCGCACCCGGTTTCGTCGCCACCGAACGCGTGGCCGACCGGGTCACCGACCAGGTTCGCGCCCAAAGCCCCTTCGGCCGCGTCGCCGCACCCGCCGAAATCGCCGCCGCCGTCCGCTATCTCGCCTCCCCGGAAGCGCAATGGAGTTCCGGTGCGGTCCTGGACGTGAACGGCGCCTCCTACCTGCACTGATCACGAACTCTGTACGCTCGCGAACGAACCTGCGGCCCGGGTGCCGCTCGTTCGAGCCGAAGGAGCCCCCGTGACCGGTGCCACCACTCGCCCGAGATCCGCGGACAATGCCGCCCGCCTGCTGGCCGGCCTCGCGGTCGGCCTCGCCGTGGCCTTCGTGCTGGCCCCGGCCAGGTTGGCGGCGCGCGGATCCACCGGCGACTTCGCCGATGAAAGCGATCTGCGTACCGCTTTTCGCGCCGCGTTCGCGGACTACTGGCGCTCCGGGAAGCGGGACTTAAACCCCGCGCTTCAGCAGATTGTCGACTATTGGTTTCGCTACCACCTGGTCAAGGCGGTGGTCGCGGCGATCCTGCTGGCGGTATTGGCCAGACTCGCGCTGCTGCTGTGGCGCTCGTTCCTCGCCGCGGCCCCCGACACCGGCGGCACCACGGCGCTCGCCGCCGGAGCGACCGTCACCACGTTGCTGTCCCTGTTCTCCACGGTTCTGCTGATGGCCAATATCCAAGGCATGATCGCGCCCTTCGCCTCCCTGCTCCCCATGCTCACCAGCGGGCCCTCCGATCCCGAAACCGCTACGGTGCGAGCACAAATCACGCAATACCTGACCGATTACCCCGCCAACGGCACCCCGCCCGCCCTGGACGTGATGATCAGCGATTTCGCGCGCTATCACGTGGCCATGGCCATCATCGCCGCCACGGTGGCCATCGCCTTCATCGCAGTGAGCATCCTGCTCTGGAAGCGCTACGCGGCAACCGATTACACCGCTCGCCGACCTCGACGGCTGCTGGCCGTCTCCGCCATCCTCTCGGCATTGCTTTCGCTCACCGCGCTGGTCGTGGTGTACGCGAACGTCACCAGCGCCGCCGACTCGCCCCCGGCCCTCGCGGCCCTGTTCGCCGGCAGCTGGTAGCGGTTTACCTCGAAGATGCTGTGCCGGAAGCTGATTCGGGGCGCAGGGCGCGCAGGGCGGGTGCGATCCAGGTGGTGAGGTAGGCGCGGAGGTCAGCGCCCCGGCGGGGTGGGCGGCCCGGGTCGAGGACGAAGGATTGGACGGTGCGGAGCATGTGCTCGGCGAGTTCGTCCAGATGGGCGCTGTCGACGCCGGCTGCGTTCCAGTCGACGGCGAAGCGTTCGAGCATGGCTCGGCTGAAGGCGAGGGCGGCGTCGGAGGTGACGCCGGCGGAGAAGGTGCCGGCGCGGCCGGGGGTGAGCAGGAGGCTGATGTAGGGGTCTTGCGGGATGCGCTCCAGGGCGTAGGCGATGCCTTCGACCACGGCTTCGGCGGGATCGCGGAAGGCGGCCAGGTGCGCGGCCAGGACGTCGAGGAAAGCGCCCGCTTCCGCCAAAGCCGTTGCGGCCAGCAGGGCATCGGCATTGGGGAAGTAGCGGTACACCGTCTGGCGGGTGACGCCCAGCTCCCGGGCGATCTCGGCCATGGTGAAGTCCGCGCCCGAACGCTGGATCGCGGTGCGCGCGGCCGTCAGGATGCGCTCGACGGCCTCGGTGTCGTCGGCCGGGGCGGTGCCCGACCAGCCGTGCGTGCGCATGGGGTGCTCCTCGGGTATCGGGTGGTTCGCGGTGACCCTACCGAGAGCGACGTTTACCCGTCACCTCTTGACCATACATGTCGGTAGATGTGTATGGTCATGTCCTGACGTCGAACCTGGAGAGCGCATGACGACCCACCCGCCCCGCCCCGCCCAACTCGATTCACCGATGCTGCCGAAGATCTTCAAATACGTTGGCAAAGCCCAGGTTTGGCTCTACCGGCGCACCAACGGCCGGATCGGCGGCAAATGGCGGATCGGCGCCGGATTCCGCAAACCCGTCCCGACCCTGTTGCTCGAACACCGCGGCCGCAAATCCGGAATCACCTACACCACCCCCCTGCTCTACCTGGCCGACGGCGCCGACACCGTCATCGTCGCCTCCCAGGGCGGCCTCCCCAAACACCCGCAGTGGTACCACAACCTGCGCGCCCACCCCGACACCCACATCCAGGTCGGCCCCCGCCGCTACCCCGTCCACGCCACCGTCGCCGACCCCGCCCAACGCACCCGCCTATGGCCCCTGCTCCTCGACACCTACGCCGATTTCGCCACCTACCAGGCCTGGACCGACCGCGAGATCCCGGTCATCATCCTGACCCCCCTCACAGAACCCTGAACCTCCTCCGCCTCCGGCTACCGTTGATTCCCGTGACGCACACCGACATCGAGGTCACCGCGGAGCTGGTCCGGGACCTACTCCGCGATCAACACCCGGATCTGGCGGAATACCCGATACGGCTCGGCGCCCGGGGATGGGACAACCAGCTCTGGCGGATCGGCGACGACCTGGCAGTGCGTCTGCCGTGGGCGACGGACTCCGCGGATGCACTGTTGCGCAAGGAGTTCGCGTGGCTGCCTGGTCTCGCATCGCGGCTGTCGCTGCCGGTGCCCGTTCCGCAGCGGTTCGGGGAGCCGTCCGAACTGTTTCCGCGACCTTGGATCGTGACCACGTGGGTGCCCGGTACGCCCGCCGATATCGCGCCGGTTACCCGAGGGCGGGAGGCGGCGGCCGTGCTGGCGGAGTTTCTGACGGAACTCCATTACCCTGCGCCCGAGCACGCGCCGACCGGGCGCGATCGGGGTGGGCCCTTGGCGGCGCACGCCGACGGTTTCGCGACGCTGCTCGCTTCGGCGGTCGAACATGGGGCGATATCGGATCCCGGTGCGGTCCGCGGGGTTTGGGAGGACGCCGTCGCTGCGCCGGAGTGGGACGGTCCGGCGGTGTGGCTGCATGCGGACCTGCATCCGGCCAATGTGGTGACCGCTGATGGAAATATTTGTGGCGTAATCGATTTCGGTGATCTTTGTGCGGGTGACCCGGCGTACGATCTCGCCGCCGCGTGGATCTTGCTGCCGGACGGCGTCGCTGATGTGTTTCACGCCGGCTACCGGCATACGGTGGATGATGCGACGCTGCGGCGGGCGCGCGGGTGTGCGGTGCTGAAGGCGCTCAGTGGGATTCTGATCGGGGAGGCCGGGATCCATGGGCGGCCGGGAGGCAAAGCTACTTGGGGGCCGCCCGGTTATGCGTCGTTGCGGCGGCTGTTGACCTAGCCTCGGATGGTATGAGTGCTGCCGGTGACACGACCGCGATTATGAACTTGATCGCAAAGTATGCGGAGTTGGTTGATGACGGGGACTTCGGGGGTGTGGGGGCGTTGTTCTCGGGTGGGGTGTTCAGAGGTGGGGGTGGGGTGGTTGGTGGGGAGGAGGTGGAGGGGATGTTGCGGGGGATGGTGATTGTTTATGAGGACGGGACGCCTCGGACGCATCATGTGACGACGAATGTCGCGGTGGAGATGGAGGGGGATGAGGCTGCGGCTCGGTCGTATTTCACGGTGTTTCAGGCGCTTCCGGAATCGCCGTTGCAGGCGATTGTGACCGGGCGTTATCGGGATCGGTTCGGGCGGGTGGAGGGGGAGTGGCGGTTTCTGGAGCGGGAGGTGGATATTCGAATGACCGGTGATTTGAGCGGGCATCTGCGTCGGAAGCCTGCGGCGGACTGAGGGGCGTCAGCGTTGGGTGTATACGCCGGTGGGGGTGGCGTGGTAGCCCTTGGCGCCGATGGTGAGTGCGAGTGGGCTGCACGGCTTTCGGCCCGCGCGGACCAGGCCGGCGATGGTGGGGAAGTCGTAGCGCGGGGTCCAGTGGAGGTCTCGGCGGGCGCGGGCGTTGACGTAGACGCGGTCCAGGGTGGGGAACATGTGCCAGCCCCGGGTTCGGTAGTCGGCGGCGATCTCGGGGTAGAGGCGGGCCATTACCGCGGGTGCGTTCACGGCTAGTTCGGGGAGGTCGGCCGGGGTGAACGGTGTTGTGGCGCTGAGGATGTAGCGGCCGAAGCCGAGGGTGGGGGCCTGCTCGGCGGCCAGGAGGTGGGCGTCGACCACGTCGGCTATATCGATCCGGCGGTAGAGGAATTCGTTGGTTTTGAGGTTGGCGTCGGCGTAGCGGGCGCGGACTTCGTCGCGGTCGTCCGCTTCGGGAAAGAAGCGTGCGGTACGCAGGATCAGGATGGGCAGGCCGGAGTCACGGGCGGCCAGTTCGCAGAGATCCTCGGCAGCGATCTTGGTGGCGCCGTAGATATTGCGGACCACCGGGTGCACGTCCTCGGTGATCCATGCGGCGGGCGCACCCGGAGCAGGCGTCAACGCGCGGCCGAATGCACTGGTGCTGCTGGTGAACACGAAACTCCGCACCCCGGCCGCCGCGGCCGCCTCGAGCAGGGTGAGAGTGCCGGTCACATTGGTGTCGACGAAGTCCTGCCGGCCGTGCGAGCCCACATGCGGCTTGTGCAGGGTGGCGGTGTGCAACACCCGCGTCACCCCATCGAGCGCCCGCCGCACCACATCCCGATCGGTAACGGACCCGATGACCGTCGTGAACTCCGACCCGAGCACATCAAGCCCGATCACCTCCTCCCCACGCTCCCGAAGCACCCGAACCAGCGCCTCCCCGAGATGCCCCGCACTCCCCGTAACCAGAAACCGCTCCATACCCCTGCTCTACCAGACCGACCCCGTCCGTCTCGACCCGTTATCCCAGAGCCTTATGCTCCACTTTTCCCACCGGATACGAGGAAACCGCCCGAAACCCTGTAAAAGTGGAGCAAAAGGCTCATCGGCACGGAAGGGGTGTGTATGCCGATCGAGGAAGCCCGCACGAGCCGCCTCGTCCTGTGGGCGGTCGCCGCCTGGGGTGCGATCGCCGCCGTGCTGACCGCACCGTTCGCCGCCGGACTGGTCGGCGTACTCTTCCGCTTCCCCATCCCCTTCGGCGAGCCCGCCCGCGGCCTCGAAGACATCCTGAACGCGATCATGGCCTCGGTCTTCTACCTGATCTGGGGCGAAGGCGTCATCCTGGCCGGACTGGGCGGCACCGCAGGCTATTTCATCGCCCGCCGATTCGGCCCGGGCCTGCTCCGCTCACTGGCCCTCGCGGTCTCCGCGGCCTTCGGCCTAGCCCTGTTCGGCGGCTTGATCCTCGCGGCGATCGGCTGAACCCAGCAGCAACGGCAGCACGGCACGTACCGCCTCCCAATCGGTGCCGACCGACCGCTGCAACGCCCGGGCCAGCCACGTGCTGCGATCGGCGTGTTCACGAACGAGCCCGGGCAGATCGAGTTCCACCGACGGCGGCGCACCGGACGCGGTGAGGTGATCGACCCGCGCCTGCATCGCCGCGATCAGCCGATCGTGGAAACCGGTTATCTCCACCCACGGCTGGCCTTCCCGGCGGCCTTCGGTATCCGAGCGCTCGATCGTGTGCGCGGCATATCGCAGGAGTTCGATCCCGTCCGCTTCCAGGCAGTACCGCCCGTCGGTCAGCCCGAACCAATGGAAGGTTCGATCCCGTCCCCACGGACGCACCCGGTCGATCGGGGTGAGGTCGAATCGAATACGGAGCACCGGCTGATGGAACCGGATCAGCGGGGGAAGAGCAAGGCTCCCTCCTGGTTTACAGGAGGGAGCCTTGGGAATACTTGCGGTGGTGCAGGTTACGTGACGACCTCTACGACGTCGCCGACGTTCATGTAGTTGAAGAACTCGCGGGCCCCGTCGGGGGTCATGCGGATGCAGCCGTGGGACTGTTTTTCCACCGGTCCGATGTGGAACGCGATGTCGCCGTTGAAGAACATGGCGTATTCCATCGGGGCGTTGTGCATGGTGCTCCAGTGGAAGGGCTTCTTGAGGAAGACCTTGAAGACGCCCGGCGGGGTTTCGTAGCCGGGCATACCGTGCGAGATGGGGGTGGGGCCGAAGACGACCTTGCCGTTATCCATCAACCAGGCCTCGTTGGTGCTGAGGCGCAGGCAGGCGCGCGCGGCGCCGCTGCACGGAGCTACGACCGGTGCGGGAGCGGTGTCCGGGATGATCGATGGAACACCCGGGACATCCGGTCCGCCCGGCCATAACGGGTCGGCGTGGGCGGGCGCGGTCGCGAGACCGGCGGTGGCGACACCGACCAGTACCGCGGAGCGCGCCATCGCGCCGAGAGAACGCTTGCTCATCATCGAGATTCAGACCTCTCTAGCCTTGCCCGCCACCCTTGCTGGTTCCGCCTGCGAGGGCGAAGGGACATCACGTTGGGACAAGCATGGGACCGTGGGAGGTACCGCTGATCATTCTTAACCGTGCCGAGCGGGATTCGTGGGACAAACCGCCACGGACGCGCCGACACGCGAGCCTGCGGGGGTGGACGCGCCGGTGATCAGCGGATCGGCGGCAGGGTGCGTTCGTTCGGGTCGGCGCCGGCGGGCATGTGCGCGCCATTGTCGGGGACATTCGGGCGGGGCGCGTTGACCGAGCCCCGGATCTGCTGATCGGGCGGCGGATTGTCGCAATAGTTCCAGCGGCCGAGGGTGCCGTCCTGCACCACGTAGTGCGGGCTGGGCTTGGTCGAATACTGGCACCACGGCCGCATCCAGATGTCCACGATGGTGTAGAACTCGTTGTCGTGCGCCGGAACTCCCATGGCCTGCGTCCCGGGCACCAGCGCGGGGAACAGCGCGCGCAGCGCGGGAATGCGCAGTTGCGCCGCCCGGACGATGGCGGTCATGGTGACCACCAGCCGCTGGATCGGATCGTCATTGCGGTCCAGGGTTTCCACCGCCACGGCCAGCTGCCCGGGCGCGCGATCGAGCAGCGTGCGCAATTCGGCGTTGGCGGCGTCGGCCTGATCGATCAGCGTGCGCGAATTACGGGTCAGGGTGCCCAGATCCGGTTGCGCCTGCGAGGTGGTCGAGGCGATGGTGCGCAGGCTCGCGATCAGATTGACCGTCTGCGGCAGCAGATTGTCCAGGCCGTGGGTGGCCAGGCTGACGCCGTCGATCAGCGCCCGCAGCTGTTCCTTGCCGCCGCTGAGCGCCGTGTCGAGCTCATCCAGGATGACGGCGTATTTGTCCGGATCGATCTGGGAGATCAGGTCGTTCGTGCTGGCGAGCGCCGCCCACACCGGCGTCGGCGTGCTGATCTGCTCGGGGTCGAAACGGATCACGTCCCCGTCGTGCAGGTACGGCGCGGTATCGGTGTGCGGCCGGAAGTCCAGGTACTGCTCCCCGGCACCCGACAGCGCCCCCACCGCGATGGCGGTATCGGCCGGAATCTTGTACTTGTCGTCGATGTCCGCGGTCGCGGCGATCCCCGCCCCGCCGTCGATGATGTCGACCGCCCGCACTTGCCCGACGCGATAGCCCCGCCACGTCACGTCATTGCCAGCCTGTAGCCCACCCGAGCGATCGAGATGCACTGTGACGGCATAGGTTCCGCCCGGCAGCCGCACCCGCGCCACGTCCACCGCCAGATATCCGGCGCCGACCAGCAGGATGCCCACCAGGCTGAGATTGGAGATCAAGGTCTTGTGCTCACGCAGTACGCCCACGAACCCGCCTTCATTGCCGATCACGGACAAAAAGTTCGGTGCACAGCAAACACTCGGCGAAACTGCGGGCAATACTAGCCGGGGGTGCGGAGCAGACCCAGTTCGGCCGCGCGGACACCGATCTGGAACCGCGTGGCGACGCCGAGACGCGCCATCAGGTCGGCGACATGCCGGCGATAGGTGCGCAGCGACACGCCCAGGCGGCGAGCGGCGGTCTCGTCCTTGAGGCCCAGCGCGAGGGTGTGCAGCACGGCGCGCAGGACTTCGTCGATCTCGGGACGGACCGGGTCCAGCGCGGTGGCCAGGCCCGCCGCCGATTCCCAGGCCAGGCGCGCGAATTGATCCAGGGCGCGCAGCAGCGCCGGTTCCCGGATCAGATAGGCGTACGGGTGCGCCGCGCCCGCACCGCTCCACAGCACCGCCAGCCGCCGGTCGATGATGAGCGCGTTGTGGAAGTCGTTGCCGGTGATCCGGATCTGCGCGCCCAGCGACGAATGCCGCAGCAGCGGTTGGCGGTCGCGGGCATCGAGATAGTCGGGGGAGTACAGCAGCCGCACCTGTTTCCCGGTGGCCGGCAGGTCACCCACCACCACCTGGCCGAGCCGGTAATGCGTGGGCGAACGGGTGGGATTCGAGACCGCCACCACCGCTTCGCGTTCGGCGCGCGAGAGCAGGCGCTGGACATCGTCGTCCCAGTGCCCGTCCTGGCTGAAGCGGACGATCCCGCCGCGCGCCGGCCTCGCGTCCCGCGTCATGCTCCTGCCTCTCCGTTCACCTCATCATTACGGGCCGCGGTTCGCCGCTGTCAACGGTGATGGCAGCTTCCTGCCACGGCCCGCACCCAGGGCGCCCCGGTTCCTAGCGTCGGTGCATGCACATCGATTTCACCGACGAGCAGCGGCAGCTGCGGAAACAATTGCGCGAGTACTTCGCGGAGCTGATGACACCCGAACGCCGGGCGGGGTTGCGGCGCGGGCCGGGCGGGGAGCACGGCGACGGCGCGGTCTACCGGGAGGTGGTGCGGCAGCTCGGGGCCGACGGGTGGCTGGTGCTGGGCTGGCCGCGCGAACACGGCGGGCAGGGGCGGTCCATGGTGGATCAGCTCATCTTCAACGACGAGGCCGCGGCGGCGGGGGTGCCGCTGCCGTATCTGACCGTGAACACGGTGGGGCCGACCATCATGCGGTACGGGACGGCGGAACAGCGCGCGTACTACCTGCCGCGGATCGCCCGGGGCGAAATCCATTTCTCCATCGGGTATTCCGAGCCGGAAGCCGGGACCGATCTGGCTTCGCTGCGGACGCGCGCGGTGCGGGACGGGGACGAGTACGTGATCAACGGCGAGAAGATGTGGACCAGCCTGATCGAGTACGCGGACTATGTGTGGCTGGCCGCGCGCACCGATCCGGCGGCGGGGAAGCACGGCGGGCTGTCGATCCTGGTGGTTCCCACCGGGGCGCAAGGGTTTTCGTGGACGAAGGTGCACACGATGGCCGGGGTCGGGACGAGCGCGACCTACTACTCGGGGGTGCGGGTGCCGGCGGAGAACGTGGTCGGGGGCGTGAATCAGGGCTGGGCGCTGATCACCAATCAGCTCAATCACGAACGGGTGGCGTTGAGTTCGGCTGCGCCGCTGCGGGAATCGTTGCGGCAGGTGCGGGCGTGGGCGCAGCGGACGGCGGCCCCGGACGGCGGGCGGGTCATCGACGCCGAATGGGTGCGCCTCCACCTGGCCCGGGTGCACGCGCACGCCGAGTATTTGAAGCTGCGGAACTGGCGGACGGCGGCGGCTGCCGATGCGGGGGAGCTCGGGCCCGCGGAGGCGTCGGCGACCAAGGTGTTCGGCACCGAATTCGCCACGGAGGGTTACCGATTGCTCATGGAGGTGCTGGGCGCGGAATCGATGCTGCGGGAGGACGCGCCCGGGGCGCTGCTGCGCGGGCGCATCGAACGCTTCCACCGGTCCTCGCTGATTCTCACCTTCGGCGGCGGGGTCAACGAGGTGCAGCGCGACATCATCGCCAAGACCGCCCTCGCGCTGCCGGTCACCCGCTGAAAGAAGGAGTACGGCAATGGATTTCGAATACACCGAAGCGCAGCGGGACCTGTCCGGGCTGGCCCGCGACCTGTGCGCCGAACGGGCCTGGAACGCCACCGGATTCGACCCGGAGCTCTGGCGCGCCATGGCCGCCGCCGGTCTGCTCGATGCCGCGCTGCCCGAACCCGCCGGGGGTGCCGGGTTCGACGTGCTGGAGCAGTGCGCGATCCTGATCGAACTCGGCCGCACGCTCGCACCCGCGCCGTACGCGACCGGTATCGCGGTGGCGGCGGCGACCATCGCGCGCTTCGGGAACGAGGCGCAGGTACGGCGCTGGGTGGGGCCGGTGCTCGCCGGGGAGGCGACCATCGCACCGGCGCTGGCGCGCGGCGTGGTCGCGTTCGAAGCCGAACGGCAGGGCGAACTCTGGCGTATCGAGGGCGCGCAGTCGGTGGTCGCCGCGGGTGCGTTCGCGGGAGCGTTCCTGGTCGAGGCGCGAGCGGGCGCGGATTCGCTACTGCTGCTGGTGGATCGCGATACCGACGGTGTGAGCGTCACCGCGCAACATGTCGTCGACGGTCATGACGCGGCACTGCTGGAACTGCGCGATGTCGTCGTCGGCCCGGCGCACGCGCTCAGCGCTCCAGGAGCCGCCGCCTGGGCGTGTCGCCGCGCGACCATCGCCACCTGCGCCCATCAGCTCGGCGTGCTGACCCGCGCCCTCGAACTGACCTGCGAGTACGCCCGCACCAGAAAGCAATTCGACAAGCCGATCGGCGCCTTCCAGGCCGTGCGGCAGCGCCTGGCCGATGCCTTCATCGACGTCGAAGCCGTCCGGCTCACGCTGTGGCAGGCGGCGTGGCGCGAATCCCGGGGTCTGCCCGCCGATTCCGAAATCGCCGTGGCCAAGTTCTGGGCGGCCGAAGCCGGGCACCGGGTGGCGCATACGGCCGTGCACGTGCACGCCAGTACCGGGATCTACCAGGACTATCCGCTGCAGCGTTATTTCCTGGCCGCCAAGCGCGCCGAATTCGAGTCCGGTTCCGCGGTTGCCCAGCTGCGCGGGCTCGGCCTGCTCTTGGCCGCCGAGCCCGCGGACGCCTGAGGCGCGATCACGCGGTCGGCGAGCAGACCGGCCCACCAGGTGATGCGGGCGCGGCCCAGGACCAGGCGGTCGCCCGCCGCGGTCCAGGCCTCGGCGGTGCTGCCGCCCAGGCGTGCCGTGGTGATCCGGGCATGTGTCCACCGCATGCGCACCCCTCGTGCCCACGCGGCCATGGCCGTCGCGTTCGCCGTCACCGTGACCTCCCTTTTCATCGGTGGTGGCGTGAGGGAAACCCTGCCAGGCCCGGATAAAAAGCGAATAAACGTTCTCTATTGAGGGGGCGGGCCGAACAACGCCGCGGGGGTCGGGGCGGGGAGGCCCGCGCGGCGGAAGATCTCGGCGGCGTCGCGGAGTTCGGCTTCGGCGGCGGCGGTGTCGCCGCGGGCGGCGCGGGCGGCGGCGCGCAGGGCCATGGCGCGGGCGCGGTCGAGGGGGTCGGCGGCTTCGGCGAAAAGGTCCAGGGCGTGGGTGGCTTCGGATTCGGCGGCGGGGACGCGGCCGGCGCGCAGGTGGATCTGGGCCAGGCGGGTGCGGGCCCAGCCTTCCCAGAGGCGGACGCCATTGCGGCGGGCGATGGCCACCGCCTCGTCGCCGAGTTCACGGGCGCGCTCGTGCTCGCCGAGCATGGAGCGGGTGGCGGCCAGTTCGTGGGTGGCCCAGCCGAGCGCGACGGGGTTGGAGGCTTCCCGGGCCAGGGCGATGGCGCGGTCGGCCACCGCCACGGCCTCGTCGTATTGCCCGGATTCGCACAGGGTCCGGGTGGCCAGGGCGAGAATCCAGGCCTCCATGGAGCGGTCGCCTTCGGCGCGGGAAAGGGCCAGGGCGTTGGCGTAGTGGCGGTGCGAATCCTTGGTATTGCCCATGCGGCGGTCGGCCACACCCAGCAGGACCTCGGTCAGGATCTGCAAGCGACGGTCCGCGGCATCGGACGGCGGCGAAATCGGTTGCAGGAACTCCATACTCGCCTCGATCTCGCCCAGACCGACCTGCAGCAGCGCGCCGATGGCCACCCGCAGACGCCGGGCCGGGGTGGCGTGATCCTCCCGGATCGCGGTGTGCAGCAGGGCTTTCAACGCATCGGCGAGTTCGCGGGCGCGAGTCCCCGCGTCCATGAGTTCGGCCATCACCCAGGCCAGATCGGCGGCCACCGCGACCGCCGGACCGCCGATACGCGCGGCCTGCCGGTGCAGGGCGATGACGACGGGACGTTCGATATCGTTCCAGCACTGACCTTCCGCCCCATTGGCGAAGGTGCGCCCGGGCACTTTGGTCGGCACCAGCAGCCGGGTGGTATTGCTGTAATCGATGGCGCAGAGCAGGTTCTTGGCGCTGGCCAGGTAGTAGTCGAGCAGCCGCACCAGAATTGCGGACTCGTCCTCCCCGGAGGTCCCGTCCGGGTCGTGCGCGGCGGCCAGGCGGGCCGCGAACAGGCGCAGCAGATCGTGGAAGCGGTAGCGGCCGGGCGCGGTGGTCTCCAGCAGGTTCAGATCCACCAGGGATTCGCACAGCTGCTCGGCCCGCGCCACCGGCACCCCGAGCACCGCGGCGGCCCCGTCGGCGGGGAAGTCCGGGACGTCATTGCGGGCCAGCATGCGAAATGCCCTGGCCTGCTGGTCGTTCAACTGCCCGTAGCCGAGCTGGAAGGCGGCTTCGACGGCCAGTTCGCCGGTTTGCAGCACGTCCAGGCGCTGGTTCGCGTCGGCCAGGCGATCGGCCAGGGCGGTGAGGGTCCACTGCGGGCGCACCGCCAGCCGGGCCCCGACGATCCGGACCGCGAGCGGCAGCCGCGCGCACAGCGCGATCACGGTGTGCGCCGCATCCCGTTCGGCCGCAACGCGTTCCGCGCCTAGGATGCGGGTCAGCAGCGTCATGGCCTCTTCGGTCTCCAGCACGTCGAGGCGGGTGCGGCGCAGTGCGGGCAGTTCGGTGAGCACCGAGCGGCTGGTGACCAGTACGGCGGTGCCGGGCGTGCCGGGCAGCAGCGGAGCCACCTGGGCGCTGTCGCGGGCATTGTCGAGCACCACCAGAACGCGCTTGTCGCACAACAGGGTTCGCAATTGCGCGGCGCGGTCGTCGACAGTGGAGGGGATATCGCCTTCCGCGACGCCGAGCCCGCGCAGGAACCCGCCCAGGGCTTCCCCGGGCGAGACCGGTTCGGGATCGACCCCGCGCAGGTTCACATACAGCTGCCCGTCCGGGAAGCGATCGCGCACCCGGTGGGCGACGTGCAGGGCGAGCGCGGTCTTGCCGACCCCGCCCATACCGCCGACCGCCGAGATCACCACGGTGCTGCCGTCGCCGGTGAGTTCGGCCGCGATCTCCTCGGTGACCCGGGAGCGCCCGGTGAAATCGGCTATGTCGGGCGGCAATTGGGCCGGGGCGGGCGCGGGACGCGGGGCGCGCAGCACCGGCGGCAGATCGGCGCGCAGGATGCGGGTGTGCACGGCGCTCAACTCCGGTCCGGGCTCCACGCCGATGCCCTCCACCAGCGCCCGCCGCGCGCGCCCGTACTCCTCGAGCGCCTCCGCCTGCCGGCCGCAGTGATAGAGCGCGGTCATCAGCAGCGCCCGGAACCGTTCCCGCAGCGGATGCTCGTCGATGAGCGGGCCCAGTTCGGTGACCGCGTCGGCGCTGCGGCCGGTTTCGATGTCCAGGCTGAGCCGGTCCTCGAGAATGGCCAGCCGCCACTGCTCGAGCCGGGCCCGCTGGCGTTCGGCGTACGGTCCGGGCAGTCCGCTCAGGGGCGCGCCCTGCCATTGCGCCAGCGCCGCCTCGAGAGTGTCGCGCGCTTCGACCGGGTCGTCGTCGCGCAATTGCCCGGCCGCGGTGACCCGGTCGACGACGGCGTCGATATCGGTGCAGCCGGCCGGAACGCGCAGGGCGTAGCCGTCGCCGACCGAGACCAGCAGGTTCGACGGCCCGCGCATGGTGCGCTCGGGTTCGAGTTCGCGGCGGAGCTTGGCCACGTGGGTGCGCAACGCCGGGACCGCGCGCAGCACCGGGTCGTCGCCCCAGATGCCTTCGACGAGTTCGGCCGCCGTCACCGCCTTGCCCTCGCGCAGCAGCAGTGCCACCAGCACGGCGCGCCGTTGTGGCGGGCCCAGATCCAAGGGCGTGTCTCCGCGCCAAGCCCGGACCTCGCCCAATACCGCGAACTTCAACAAACCGACCTCCCCGTTCGGGCAGTGTAATGGTCGCCTGGCTCGTTGATCCGGCGACTATTCAACACCGATCACGGCCCCCCATCGTGGAATATCGGCCCGCTCGACGGGTTCGGTGACAAACCGGGGGAGGGAATATGGCTCATCGGGTATCCGGGGAGGCCGGAAACACGGGGGCGCGAGCGGTATCGGCGGTGGTGTGCGCGGCGTCGTTCCTGACGTTTCTGGACGTGTCGGTGGTGAACATCGCCTTTCCGAGCATCGCCCGATCCTTCAGCGGGACAGGGCAATCCGTGCTCACCTGGGTGGTGAGCGGGTACAGCGTGACGTTCGCGGCCGGGCTCGCGCCCGCCGGGCGGCTGGCCGATGTGATCGGGCGGGGGCGGTTGTTCCTGCTCGGACTGGCCGGATTCGTGCTCACTTCCCTCGCCTGCGCGCTCGCGCCGTCGGCGGCAGCGCTCATCGCGGCGCGGCTGCTGCAAGGGGTGACGGCGGCGGTGGTGGTGCCCGCGTCGGTGGGATTGCTGCTGGGGGTGGTCGCGCCGGAGCGGCGGCCGGGGGCCATCGGAACCTGGACGGCCACCAATGGATTGGGCGCGGTGCTCGGGCCGGTGCTGGGCGGGTTGCTGGTGGATCAGTTCGGATGGCGGGGGATCTTCGCCATCAATATCCCGATCGGGCTGGTGCTCTTGGTCGTCGGTCTGCGCTTCGTGCCGATGGATCGCCCCCGGACCCGCGCCCCGCTGCCGGATGCCCTGGGCGCGTTGCTCTTCGCGACCGGCACCGGGTCCATCGTCGCCGCGATCACCCGGGGCCAGGATTGGGGCTGGATCGCCCCGCTCACGGTATCCCTGCTGCTGGGCGGTCTGGTTCTGCTGCTGCTGGCTTTGCTTCGCGCCCGCACCCACCGCAGCCCCGCCGTCGATCTCGGACTGTGGCGCAACGGTTTGTTCGCGCGCACCAGCCTGGCGTCGGCGGTGATCGGCCTGGCGTTGTTCGCGCACATGCTAATCGGCCCGATCTTCCTGGCCGAGATCTGGCACTACTCCGTGGTCAAGGCCTCGTTCGTGCTCACCATCGCGGCCGTCGGCGCCATGCTGACCTCGATCGTGGTGGGCAGGATCGGCACTCCGAACAATGCGGGCCGACTGGCCGCCCTGGGCGCACTGCTGTTCGCGGCGGGCGCGACCCTGCTCGGCACGCACGCGCTCACCGCCACCGAACGCCTGTGGACGGTGTGGGCTCCGGCCGCCGCGGTCATCGGCCTCGGTATCGGATTGTCGTTCGCCGCCTTGGGAATCGCCGCGTCGGCCGCCATCCCGGAGGACGAGTTCGCGGCCGGGCTCGGCATGAATTTCACGGTCCGGCAGGTCGGGGGCGGTTTCGGCATCGCGATTCTGGCCGCGCTGGTCTCCGCGCACGGCATCCATCTGCTCGATGCCGTGCACGAGCTCTACCGGGTGGAGGCCGTGGTCCTGCTGGCCGCGGCGCCGCTGTGCCTGACCCTGCGGCCCGCCCGGACCACCGCCCCCGTCACCGTCACCTGACCGGAATCAGCCGCGCCGCTCCTCGATGCGATCGCGCGCCGATTCCGCCGCCCGCGCCCCGCGATCGAGCACGTTCTCGGCGAGCACCGCGCCGCGATCCAGGGCATCCCCGGCCAGCCGCGCGCCGCGATCCCGTGCCGTCTCGGCAACGCTCGCACTGCGATCACGCGCGAGCCTGGCCGCCTGACGCCGCCGCCCGCGCGCGGTCCGCGCGGCCCGCACACCCCGATCGTGCGCGGCGTCCGCAGCCCGCTGCCGCCGCTCACGCGCGGTCTCGGCGACCTGTGCGCCCCGATCCCGCGCGGTATCGGCCAGATCGGCCCCACGCTCCCGGGCGGCTTCGGCCAGCTCCGCACCCCGCCCGCGGGCGGTATCGGCGAAGTCCGCTCCGCGTTCGCGTGCGGTTCCGGCGAAGTCCGCTCCGCGCTCGCGGGCCGTTTCGGCGAGTTCAGCGCCGCGCTCGCGTGCGGTTCCCGCGAACTCGGCACCACGTTCACGTGCGGTCTCGGCGAACTCGGCGCCGCGCTCACGTGCCGTCTCGGCGAGGTCCGCCCCGCGGACTTTGGCCACCTCGACCAGATGCCCGCCCCGGCGTTTGGCGATATCGGCGAATTCGCGGCTGCGGTCGCCGACGGTTTCGGCCAGGTCCGCGCCCTGTTCCTTGGCGGTCTCGGCCCAGTGCGGGGCTTCCGACTGGACGGTGTCGGCCAGTTCGGCGATGCGTTCCTTGGTGTGCCCGGCCGCCACCCGGGTGTGGGCGAGGGCTTCTTCCAGGCCCTTGCGCACGGCGGCGTAGCTGTCGTCGGAGGCGTGGGTGAGCGGCAGGCTCGCGGAAACCTTTGCGGCGGCGCGTTTTCCGCGCCAGGCGAGGGACGGTTTGCCCGCGGTGTCGGAGGCCGCGATCATGAGGCCACCCAGCAGGCTGACGTCCTTGATGAACCCCAGGCGTTTGACGGCGCGGCGCTCGGGGTCCGGTTCGTCCCAGAAATTGTGTTCGATGGCGGTGGCGGGGACGAGGGTGGCGGCCAGCACCGTGGACGCGATGCGGGGCACCCGGCCGAAGGCGAGCAGGGCGGCGGCGCCGACCTGGACCATGGCATTGACCCGGACCACCTGGCCGGGATCGGAGGGGAGTTTGGCGGCGTACTGCTCGGGCAGCCGCCGCTCTCCGTGCTGGACGAGCGTGGCGGCCATCTTGGTGCGGGGCTCGGGGTTGGCGAGGGTGGTGAGCCCGTCGGCGATGAACGCGGACGCCAGCAGTGGACGGGCGATTCGTCGAATCAGCATGTTCGGATTCCTTTCCGACCAGGCAGTGCCCACTGGCGAACCTGGCAAACCCCCGCTCGGCGGCGCGTCGGCAGCGAATCACCGGGCCATTGGTCATCCATTGGTACATCCGGAGCGAACCGGCCGATCCTTATGGTGAGCACCGGGCAGAGGCGGTGCCGGAATATCGGGAGGGATCGTGCGCATCACCACAGTCGGCCTGATCACCGCCGCCACGCTGGCCGTGGCGGTAACGGGTTGTGCCACCGACGGAACGTCCACGGTGCCCAGCACCGGCCGCCCCACCGTCGTGCAGACCGTGGAATCGTCACCGCCCAGCGACGCCTCGGTAATCACCGCGACGACGGTGCGGGTCAACGGCAAACAGGGGACGCTCACCTACGACGTCGAGGTGCCGCAGCTGGAGGGCACCGGCAGGGACGCCGCCGTCAAGGAATTCAACGACGGTATGCGGACCACCTTGCAGAGCATCATTGCCGCGCGGTCCGATGCGGTGAAGCTGACCGGGGTCACCGATGAGAACAAGGTCGAATATCTCGGCACGAAGGTCGCGTCCGGCATCATGTGGCTCACCCTCGATTTCGGCGGCGCGCATCCGATCGCGGTGCTGGCCACCCATGTGACGAACCTGGACACCGCCAAGCAGATCCGGATCGCGGACCTGTTCGGCACCGAACAGGACGGGCTGGCCAAACTGTCCACGCTGGCCACCGAGAAGCTGAAGAAGGGCAAGTACGCGAGCGTCATCGACACCGACGGCCTGACCCCGACTCGTGATCACTTCCAGTACTGGACGGCCACTCCCGAGGGCATGCACATCTATTTCGATCAGGGTCAGGCTGCGCCGCCCGTGGCCGGTGTGGTCGATGTGACCATCGACTGGTCGGCGCTGAGCAGCGTGCTGAAGCCGGGCATGAAAGAGGTGCTCGCCAGCTGATTCACCAGAAGTGCAGTACCGACACCGGACCGGCGATCAGGCAGTAGAGCGCGAACAGCAGCAGCGTGCGGGTCTGGAAGAACCGCTCCAGGAATCGCACGGCGACCCACGACGACAGCCCTGACACCAGCGCGCCGAGCAGGATCGGCCCGCGAAACCCGGCGGTGTCCGGGCCGACGAGTTCGGGCAGTTCCAGCACCCCCGCGCCCAGAATCGCGGGGGTGGCGAGCAGAAAGGCGAATTTGGCGGCGTGCTCGTGTTCCAGGCCCCGCCACAGCCCGCCGACCATGCTCAATCCGGCCCGGCTGAAACCGGTGATCAGCGCACCCGCCTGCGCGCAGCCGATGCCGACCGCGTCGGTGGCGCTGAGCGCGGCCAGGGGCCGATCGGTCTGGCGCAGCGCGCGGGTATCGGCGGTCCGGGTGCGATGCAGGACGAAGCGCCGGCCGTACTGCGCGAGGGTGGGCTCGTTGCGGCGGCGCAGACCCTCCCCGATGATCAGCACCACGCCGTTGAGGGTGAGGAAGACCGCGGCGTAGATCGGCGCGGAGAACAGCGCGTGCAGTGAATGTTCCAGCAGCGGACCGAGTATCGCGACCGGCAGCGTGCCCAGTACCAGCAGCCAGGCCAGCCGCTGCGGGACGGTATCGATCCGCCGGGTGCGCAGCGTGTCCAGGAACCCGCCGCCGATGGCCAGCCAATCGTGGCGGTAGTGCGCCAGCAGTGCCACCGCCGTCGCCACGTGCAGTGCCACCACGAACGCCAGATACGGTGTGCCCCCGCTCGATTCGTCTTCGGTGAGCCGTGCCCAGTCGCCGCCGAGCCAGGCCGCGACCAGGACGGAATGACCCAGGCTGGAGACGGGGAAGAGTTCGGTGAATCCCTGCACCGAGCCGATGACAGTCGCTTCGAAGTAAGTGAGCATCGCGAAGGAGTTTTACATGGGGGTGCGGGCCGATTCCTGGCAGGTAGCTGTGATCCGATATGTCCGAATTCCTTGGTGAACAACGGGTTTCGATCCGGCGACCGCAAAACCCGGACGGTTGGTCCAATGTCCAGCTAGGCTCGCGGCGCGAATGCGCAAGATCGCATTCCGAGGATTCGGCAAGAGTTGAGGCGTGGATGAGGACGAGTCGTAGAGAGCTGCTGCGGGTGGCGGTGGGTGCGGCGCTGGTCGCCGGAGTCGGGACGGGCCCGGCGTGGGCGGCCCCGGTGCGCCGGGCGGCCGAGACGCCACAGGCCTGGATGACGGGTCTGGCCGACAGCACTTCGCTACTGCGACTCACGATTCCGGGCACTCACGATTCCTGCTGCACCGACCCCGCGAACGGCACCGAATGGGCGCACACCCAGAACTGGTCTCTGCCCGAGCAATTCGCGCACGGCATCCGCTTCCTCGATATCCGCTGCAATGGTTTGCAGGATCACGTCAAGGATTCGTTCGGCATCTACCACGGGCCCGCGTATCAAGGGATCACCTTCGACGAGGTCTTGAACCAGTGCCGGGATTTCCTGTCCCGCAATCCCGGTGAGGTCCTGATCATGCGGGTGAAGAAGGAGGACGGCACCGGCAATGACGTCGGCACCGACTTCGCCCGGATCTTCGACGGCTACCTGGACGCGAAGGGCTACCGTTCCCTGTTCTGGATCGGCGAGCACGTCCCCGCACTGGGCGAGGCGCGCGGCAAGGTCGTGCTGATCACCCAGTTCGCCAATCAGCTACCGGCGCTGCGCTGGCCGGGCGGCGACAATGGCAATGTCTCCAATTCGACCTTCTACGTGCAGGATCGATACCAGGGCCGTGGTCTGATGGGCCTGGACTCCGGCACCTCGGCGGGCTCGTCCGGCTCGTCCGGAACCGGCTCCTCCGGCGGCGACAAGTTCGATTATGTCCGCGCCTGCTTCGACAAAGCCGCCGCCGATGCCGCCAATACGCTCATGTACATCAACTTCACCAGCTATGCCGACCGTGCCTGGCCCAAGGACAATGCCGCCGCCATCCTCCCGAAGGTCGAGAACTACCTGACCGAACATCGCGAACAGCCCGGCCACTTCGGCATCGTGCCGATGGATTTCCCCGACCGGTACCCGAACGTCCTGAACCTGCTGCTCGAGCGCAATCCGTAAGCTGGCAGCGGCGCTATCTGAACTCGAGGAGACGGTATGGGTGCTGGGCTGGACGTGCGGTGGATTCACGGGTCGCCATCGGCCAAGCACAATACCGATCCGGATATCCAGGCGTACGCCTACGACGAGCGCACCGTGATCCTGCGGCAGAACATGGCGATCGATTACGAAGCGCCGTTCCTGTTCCTGCTGTTCGGCTCCGAGCGTGCGGTGCTGATCGATACCGGGGCGACCGCCGCGGCGGAGTTCTTCCCGCTGCGCCGGGCGGTCGACGAGCTGGTCGAAGGATGGCTGGCGCGCAATCCCCGGCCGGGCTACGAACTGCTGGTGCTGCACACGCACCCGCACGGTGATCATGTCGCGGGCGATGCTCAGTTCGCCGATCGCCCGGGCACCACCGTGATCTCCGGTGACCTCCGAACCGCCTGGCGGTACTTCGGATTCGACGAGCAGCCCGATGCGCTGGCGACAGTTGACCTGGGCGACCGGGTGCTGGAGGTGCTGGCGACGCCGGGGCATCACGAGGCGGCGGTCACCTACTACGACCCGCGCACCGGCTTCCTGCTCACGGGCGACACGGTCTATCCGGGCCGGCTCTACATCAAGGACTGGGCGGCGTTCTCGCGCAGCATCGACCGGTTGATCGAATTCGCCGACGAGCGACCGGTCACCTACGTGCTGGGCTGTCACATCGAGATGACCACCACGCCCGGCGTGGACTACCCGGTGCGCACCACCTATCAGCCCGACGAGCCGCCGCTGGAGATGACCCCGGCGGTGCTGCGTGAAATCCGTTCCGCCATAGCCGAAGTCGGCGAGACGCCGGGCCGTCTAGTCCGCCCGAACTTCATCCTCTACCCCCTGTCCTGAAAATCGCTGGCGCGCAGTCCGTCCACGCGTCATGATCGTCCCCATGTTCTCGCAGTCCATCGCCGCATACCCCGCAGTCGCGGGTGCGATGGCTGCTGTCTGGGCACAGTCCGCATTCGACGGCGCACGAAGCTGACCTTCTCCGGGACGTCCCGGGACCTCAGACGGGGAAGGTCGGCTCGTTGCTTGAGGTCCCCTCGAAACCTGGACTCCCGGACGGAGATTCGTCATGGCCAAGCAGGCCTACATTCGTAACAAGCCGCACCTGAACATCGGCACCATGGGTCACGTCGACCACGGCAAGACCACGCTGACGGCCGCCATCACCAAGGTGCTCGCGGAGCGCGACGGCGGGAAATTCGTGCCGTTCGATCGCATCGACCGGGCCCCGGAGGAGATCGAGCGCGGCATCACCATCAATATCGCGCACGTCGAATACGAGACGGCCACCCGGCATTACGCCCACGTGGACATGCCCGGCCACGCCGACTTCGTGAAGAACATGATCACGGGGGCGGCGCAGCTGGACGGCGCGATCCTGGTGGTGTCGGCGCTGGACGGCATCATGCCGCAGACCGCCGAGCACGTGGTGCTGGCCCGGCAGGTCGGGGTCGAGCACATCGTGGTCGCGGTCAACAAGGCCGACGGCGCGGACGCCGACCTGCTGGAGCTGGTCGAGCTCGAGGTGCGGGAACTGTTGTCCGCCAACGGATACGACGGCGACGAGCTGCCGGTGGTGCCGGTATCGGGGCTGAAGGCGCTCGAAGGCGACGGGCACTGGTCGCGGGAGCTGCTGCGGCTGCTGGACGTCATCGACGAGTACATCCCGCTGCCGGTGCGCTACACCGACGCGCCGTTCCTGATGCCGGTGGAGAACGTGCTCACCATCACCGGGCGCGGCACCGTGGTCACCGGCGCGGTGGAGCGCGGGCAGGTCCGGATGGGCGACCGGGTCACCGTGCTCGGCTTCGGCGAGACCATCGAATCGGTGGTGACCGGCGTCGAAACCTTCGGGCGCACCATGGAATCCGCGGAGGCGGGCGACAATGTCGCGCTGCTGCTGCGCGGGGTCCAGCGCGGGCAGGTGCAGCGCGGGCAGGTGGTCGCGGCCATCGGCAGCATTGCCGTGCACCGCGGCTTCACCGCCCGGGTGCGGCTGCTCAGCGCCGCGCAGGGAGGCCGGCGCACCCCGATCGCCTCGGGGTACCGCCCGCAGTTCTTCCTGCGCACCGGCGATGTGTCGGGGCAGGTGGTGCTGCCGCAGGGGCGCGCGGTGCCGGGGGAGACCGTCGAGATGACGGTGACCCTGGATCGCGCGGTGCCGCTCGAGCCCGGCCTGGGCTTCGCCGTCCGTGAGGGCAACCTGACGGTGGCGGCCGGGACGGTGCTCGCCGTCGACGGCTGACCCCGGCCGCAGGTCCCGGTTCCGAGCTGTGTGCTCGGGACCGGGACCATTCCCCGACACACCGATACGGTCGCTCAAATCGGCGTTTCACACGGCGTGTCTCCTAGTCTGGCGCAATGACCACCCGTTGCCAGAAGTTCGCCGCCGCCGTGGGCGTGGCCGCCGTCGCGCTCGCCGGATGCTCGAGCGGATCGAAGTCCGAGAGCTCGGACAAGATCGATGTCGGGGTGCTGGTCATCACCATGTTCGATCCCGAGAACAAGGTGTGGCTCGACAAGGAGCAATTGCCCACCACGGTCGAGGTGCCCGGCGCGTACAAACCCGTGCGCTGCAATGCGGACAAGCTGTGCGTGGCCGAAACCGGTCAGGGCAAGGCCAATGCCGCCACCACCATGATGGCGATTCTGGGCAGCGATAAGTTCGACTTCTCCGACGCCTACTTCCTCACCGCCGGAATCGCGGGCACCCCGCCGGATCAGGGCACGCTCGGTGCGGCCGCGTGGGCCCGCTGGGTGGTGGATTTCGACCTGGGCAATCACCTCGATCCGGCCGAGGCCCCCGAGGTCCCCTACGGGTACCGCCCCGTCGAGGACTACAACACCGCCGCCTACCGCCTCGATGATGCCTTGGTGGACAAGGCATTCGAGCTGTCACAAGGCGTGCAGCTCGCCGACACCCCCGAAGTAGCCGCCGCCCGTGCGCAATACCCGGGCCAGGAGGGCCGCAAGCCCGCGGTCATGAAGTGCGACACTATGACCGGCGACGACTTCTACTCCGGCAAACCGCTCTCCGACACCGCCCGCTACATCATGGAGCTGCGCACCAAGGGCCAGGGCGTCTACTGCACCACGCAGATGGAAGACAACGCCACCGCCACCGCGTTGCAGGCGCACGGCTACCTCAACCGCTACCTGTCGCTGCGCACCATGAGCAATTTCGATCAGCCGTACCCGGGTCAGACCGTGGTGCAGCACCTGGACAGTTCGACCGGCGGCTTCGAGCTCGCCTGCGAGAACGCCTACACGCTCGGCAAAGTCGTCGCAGGCTACCTGCTGAAGAACCCGCCCCAGCGCTGACTCCGGCCGGAATTCTCTGCCCCGGCGGCGCGGGCAGCGCGGACCATGGGTGCCATGGAACGCGGACATTACGGCGACGACCACCTGGCATTCGCGGAACTGGCGCGCGGGTTCGCGCGCAAGGAGGTCGCGCCGCGCTATGCGGAGTACGAGGACGCCGGGATCGTGCCGCGCGCGGTGTTCGCGCGGGCGGGTGAACTCGGGCTGCTGGGTTTCGCGGTGCCGCAGAGTTACGGCGGGCTGGGGGTGGCCGACTTCCGGTTCAACCAGATCCTCATCGAGGAGTTCATGGAGGCCGACTGTGCGGGCGTGGGCCTGAACTTCGCCCTGCACAACGACATCTGTACGCCATACTTGCTGCAGTTCACGACCGGAGAACAGCGCGAACGCTGGCTGCCGGGCTTCGTCGCGGGCACCCGCATCGCCGCCATCGGGATGACCGAGCCGGGCGCGGGCTCCGATGTCGCGGGCATCCGCACGGCCGCTGCGGATTGCGGCGACCACTACCTGGTCAACGGCGCGAAGACCTTCATCACCAATGGCATCAACGCCGACCTGGTCATCACCGCGGTGCGGACCTCACCGGAACGGCATCGCGGGCTCACCCTGCTGGTGATCGAAAGCGGGATGGACGGTTTCGCGCGCGGCCGCAATCTCGACAAGCTGGGCCTTCACTCGCAGGACACGGCCGAGCTGAGTTTCACCGACGTGCGGGTGCCCAAGGCCAATGTGCTCGGTGAACCCGGCCGCGGTTTCGAATACCTGATGCGCAACCTGCCCCAGGAGCGCATGCAGATCGCCGTCGCCTGCCTGGCGCGGGCGCGCGCCGGACTGCGCTGGACCATCGAATACGTCGGTGGCCGAACGGCTTTCGGGCAGCCCATCGGCGGCTTCCAGCACACCAAATTCAGCCTGGCCGACGTGGCCACCGAGGTCGCGGTGACCGAGGCGTTCATCGACAAATGCGTCCTGGAATTGAATGCCGGCCGTCTCACGCCCGCCGATGCGGCCAAGGCCAAACTGTGGGCCTCGGAAACCGAATTCCGCTGCCTGGACCGCTGTCAGCAGCTGTTCGGCGGCTACGGCTACATGCGCGAATACCCGATCGCCCGCGCCGCCGCCGACGCCCGGGTGACGCGGGTGTACGGCGGGACGTCGGAGATCATGCGCGAGATCATCGGCCGCGACCTGAAACTGACCGAACTTTAGCGGTCAGCGCTTCAAGCCGTGGCTGGCGGCGATCAGGCGCTCCATGACCGTGCGCGGCACCAGCCGGCGCACCGCGAACATGAGCGGCGCGTTACTGCCCACGGCGTACAGCGGTTTCGGCCGATCCGCCGCGGCGGCGGCCACGATGGTCTTCGCGACCTGTTCCGGCGCAATGCCTTTGGACATCTTCTCGTCCAGGGTCGCCATGAACTTGGTGAAATCGGTTGTGTGCGGCGAACCTTCGTCCAGGTACTTGGTGCGCCGCTCGCTCAGCCCGGTATCGATCTGCCCGGGTTCGACGGTGGTCAGCCACACCCCGAACGGCGACTCCTCGAACCGGGCCGCTGTCGCGAAGGCGCGCACGGCCGCCTTGGTCGCGGCGTAGGAGGAGCGGTACGGCATCGGGAAACTGCCGATCATGGAGCCCACCATGATGATCCGCCCGTACCCGCGCTCGCGCATACCCGGCAGCAGCCGCTGGGTGAGGGTGACCGGACCCAGCACATTGAGCTGGAACAGCCGCTCGACCGCCGCCGTGGGCAGTTCGGCCAGCGGCCCGGCCTGGCTCTCGCCCGCATTGTTGACCAGCACGTCCACCGCGCCCAGCGCCGCCACGAAACGGTCGATCGAGCCGGCGTCGGTGAGATCCAGCGCCCGGTAGTCCACTCCGGGCAGCCGGTCGGCGGCGGCGATCGAATCAGGATTGCGGCTGGTGCCGATCACCTTGTGGCCAGCGGCCGCGAAAGCCGCCGCGGTCGCTCTGCCGATGCCGGACGAAGCGCCGGTGACCACCACGGTGCGGGTCGAATTGCTGCTCATGGTCAGGAACGCTAGCCGCTGAACGCACCCCGAGCCACACTCCGACACCGAACGATACGGCGAAGACCGGCACGAACAGAACTGCTTGGGTGCTCATGCCGGGCCATCGGGGACACGCAGGATCGCTGTTACGTGACGATTTGCGATGAATTCGCAGCATACCTACCGGTTCTCGGCCGAGCCGGTCACTTGGGCAGCGGGTACGCCTGCTGCGGCATGCCCTCGGCCATGACCGTGAGCTGGGTGAAGTATCCGTCGACGGGCTTGGACAGGGTCACCGCGGCGGGCGTGGTGTCGCGGCGGCCGTCGGCGCAACTGGGTTCGCAAGTGTTGCTGTTCTCGATGCCGCGGCCGTGCGCGGCGTCCGCGGTCCAGTCCGTCCAGGTCAGTCCGGAGACCGACAGATTGCCGTCGGCACAGGTGATGGTGATCTGCGAGGGCCGGATCTCGGGCTCGGAGACGCAGTTCTTCATCTGCGGGAGCGCGGCCGGGGTGGACGCGGACGACGCGGCGGTCGAGTCGTCGCCGGAACCGCAGCCGGTCACCGCGGCGGCGAGTAGGAGCGCGGTGGCGAGGGCGACGGGCAAACGCATTGATCCTCCTGATCGTTCGGCTATCAATGGGCGGGAAATCGCATACGGAACTCGGCGCCGCGACCCGGTTCGGACTCGACCGAGAGCGTGGCGGCATGGGCGTCGGCCACCTGCGCCACGATCGCCAGGCCGAGACCGTGGCCGGGGGTGGCGCGGGCGGTGGGGGAGCGGTAGAAGCGATCGAAGACGTGCGGCAGGTCGGCGGCGGCGATGCCGGGACCGGTATCGCGGACGGTCAGGGTTCGGTCGTGTAGTGCCACTTGGACTTTCGCGCCGGACGGGCTGAACTTGGCGGCATTGTCCAGGAGATTGGTGATGGCCCGGCCCAGGCGCGCGGCGCTGCCGGTGACGGTGGTGGGTTCCAGGTCGGTCGTGAAAGTGATTGCGGGCCAATGCCTGCGGGCGATTTCGAGACGGTCGGTCACGAGGGTGTCGAGGCGCAGGTCTTCGAAGCGTTCCGGGACGGCGTCGGGGTCGTCGGCGCGCGCCAGATCGATGAGATCGGTGACCAGGCCGGACAATTCCTCGGCGCGATTGCGCAGCGCGGCGGCGGTCTCGGTCAATTGCCCGGCGCTCAGCCGGTCGGCGCGGCGCAGCAGGTCGATATCGGTGCGCAGGGCGGTGAGCGGGGTGCGCAGTTCGTGCGAGGCGTCGGCGATCAGGCGTTGTTGTGCCGCACGGGAATCGCGTTCGGCCGACAGCGCGGCATCGAGTTCGGCCAGCATGGTGTTGATGCTGGCGGCCAAGCGGGCGAGTTCGTCGGAGCCGGTCACCGCGATGTGCTCGCCCGGATCCCGGGTGCGGGCCACCCGTTCGGCGGCGGCGGTGAGGGTGGCCACCGGTGCGAGCGCGCGGCGGGCCAGCAGGATGCCGATCCCGGCCGCCAGCAGCGTGCCGGCCAGTGCCGCCACCAGCAGCGCCGAGCCGACCCGGCGCAATCCGGTGTCGATGGTGTCCGAGCGTTGCGCGATCTGTACCGCACTGCCGGGGCGCAGCGGTGCGGTGTACATGCGCAGGGGGTAGCCGTCCACGGTGACGTCACTGAAGAACGCGCCGGTGGATCCCGCTGCCACCGCGCGGGTTCCGGCGTCCACCGGCAGGCTCTGCTCCGGATCGTGCTCGGATTCGATGCCGCCGTCGGCGGCCACCACCTGTACGCAGCTGGGCGCGGCCAGATACCGGCAGGGCCCGGAGATGGTGGCCAGGGACGGTTCGGTCGGAAACTGCCGTTCGATGCGGGTGGCCTGGCGGCGCAGGTTCAGGTCCAGGGTGCTGTTGAACTCGTGCCCCACCACCACGTAGGCGGCGGCCGCCATGCCCGCCAGCGCCAAAGCCATTGCTAGCACGAAGAATACGGCGATTCGGCCGCGCAATCCGAGCCGGGTCACGCCGGTCCCAGCCGGTAGCCGACGCCGCGCACGGTGTGGATGAGCGGCGGGCGGTCTTCGGCGTCGAGTTTGCGGCGCAGATAGCGGATATAGACCTCCAGCGAATTCGACGTCCGGTGCCCCCACACCCGATCGATGAGGGTTTCGCGCGGCAGCGCCTGCCCGGCATTGCGCAGCAGCACTTCCAGCAGCGCGAATTCGGTTCGGCTCAGCTCGATTTCGGTCCCGGCGCGGCGCACGGTGTGTGCGGCGGTGTCCATCACCAGATCGCCCGAGGACAGCACCGCGCCGTCTTCGGGGTACGTGCGGCGCACCAATGCGCGCACCCGCGCCAGCAGTTCGTCCAGATCGAACGGTTTGACGAGGTAGTCGTCCGCGCCGGCATCCAGGCCCGCGATGCGATCGGCCACCGCGTCGCGGGCGGTGAGCATGAGGATCGGGGTGCGGTCACCGCGCCCGCGCAGCGTCCGGCAGGTGGCCAAACCATCCATGAACGGCATGAGCACATCCAGCACCACCACTTCCGGCTGCCACCTGGCAACCTCGGTGAGCGCGGTGGCGCCGTCCCCGGCGGCCTGGGTTTCGTAGCCTTCGCTGCCGAGGGCGCGCACCAGCGCGTCCCGCACCGCGGGCTCGTCGTCCACCACCAATACGCGCACCCCACGAATATACGGATCGACCGCACCTGGGCATTCTCATCCGGCTCTCATGTCGGCTGTCCAGGGTGACCGGTATGGAACATCGGAAACTGCGCCGGGCCGGGGCGGTCATCGCCATTGCGGGGGTCGCCGCGACCGGTCTCGCCGCGTGCGGGAACGAACCGGTTTCGGCCGTGCCACGCCTCGAGGGCAATCAGGTGGTTATCCCTATCGACGGCGGTATGGCCGAGGTGGACACCACCTCGCTGGCCGTGGGGGCGACCGCTTCGGGGCAGCGGATGGAATTGTCCGGCCCGGCGGACGGCGGACTCGGCGCGCCCGGACCGGTGCGGGTCGAAGGGACGGCGGCGGCCTGGAGCTATCCCGAGCGCGGGCTCGCGGTCCGGGCCGACGCGGCCGACGGGCGCCTGCGCATCGAGGTGAGCGGCGAGCGCGACGGGAAACTGGTGTGGCCGGTCACCGGCGGCGACCGGGACGCGCGATCGCTGCAACTGCCGCGCGGTGAGGGACTCTCGCTGCCGGTGCGCGACACCTTCTGGAACGGTCCGGACACCGGTCTCGTCGGTGAAAACCTCTCCCTCACTTCGGGATTGACCATGCCGTTCTGGGGTTACCGGATCGGCGAGCGCGGTGTCGGCTACGTGGTGCCCACCGATATCGGCAGCAGCGTGACCGTCGAGTCTGAGGACGGCCGGCTGCTGGCGCGGGGCGAACACGACTTCGCCCCCGGGCGCGGCACCGGTGCGTACCGCGTCGATTTCGCGCTCACCGACGCCTCCCCGGTCGCGGCGGCGCGGGACTACCGGGACTGGCTGCTGCGGCACGGTGAGTTCCGCGCGCTGACGGACAAGATCGCGGAGAACCCGGCGGTCGGCAAACTGCTCGGCGCGTTCCACGCCTACCTGTGGGGCGACGGCCGCGGTCCGGAAGCCGTTGCGCAGCTGCGCAAGCTGGGCATCGATCGGATGTGGCTGGGCTACGACGCCGACGGGGACCCGATGTCGGCGGACGCGGTCCGGGAGGCCGAACAGGCCGGGTACCTGGTGGGCCCGTACGACTCGTTCGACAATGCCCAGGACCCCGCCACCGCCGACAATCCCTCGTCGCGCTGGCCCGGCCGGCTGTGGCCCGACGGCTGCGTGCACGATGCCGACGGCACACCGGAGACCGGATTCGGCGGGCGCGGTTGCTATCTGAGCACCGAGGTGCTGCAACAGGACCCGAAGCTCTACCGGGACCGCTACGCCACCATGACCGCCAACGGCGCGGACAGCTACTTCCTCGACGTGGACGCCGCCGGAGAATTCTTCGACGACTACAGCGCCGGGCACCCCATGACCCAGACCCGGGACCGGGAGAACCGCCTGGAACGCATGCGCTGGCTGGCCTCCGACCGCAAGACCGTGCTCGGCTCGGAATCCGCCGGGGCCTGGTCCGCGCCGGTGCTGGCCTTCGATCACGGCGCCCAGAACCCGATCTCGGACCGGCTGTGGAAACTCCAGCGCGACAAGCAGACCTGGGGCGCATACTACCCGGCGCAGGCGCCCAAGGCGTTCTTCCAGCCCGTGGACCTGCCCGCCGATCTGGTGAAGGCGATGTTCGATCCGGTGTACCGGGTGCCGCTGTACGAAACCGTGCTGCACGATTCCCTGGTCAACGTCGACAGGTGGGAGCTGTCGTATTACAAACTGCCGCAACAGCGGACGATGCGGGCGCTCACGGCGATCCTGAACAACACCCCGCTGAACTTCGCGCTGGACCGGGCGGCCATCGACGCGCACGGTGCGGAAATCGCACGGCTGCAACAGTTCTTCGCGCCCCTGCACGAAGCGGCGGGCACCCTGGCGATGACCGACTTCCGGTGGCTCACCGACGACCATCTGGTACAGCGCAGCGTCTTCGGCGCCGGCAAGCTCACCGTGACCGCGAACTTCGGCACGCAGGACCGCGACGGGCTGCCCGGCGGTTGCGTGGACGCACAGCTCGCGGGCGACGAAACGCCGCGGCGACTGTGCCCGGCGCAGTGACCGGCGTGCGCCCGGCGCACAGGGCGCTCGTATTCGGCAGTGCCGCAGCGGTTCTCACCGTGCTGCTGATCGGCCACGAATGGATTCCGGATATCGCCGGGTCCGGCATGCTCCTGGACGCGGCCGCCCCGTGGCTCGGCCTGCTCGTCCCGCTGCTCGCGGTGCTCGCGATCCTGCTGCGCAGTCCGGCGGGCGCGGTCACCATGCTCGTGCCGTTGCTGGCTTGGGCGTACGCCTTCGGTTCGTGGTGGGCCCCGCATCCCGGGGCCGCCACCCCGGGCGGCGGGCTGACCATCGTGTCGCAGAATCTGTTCGCGGCCAATGGTTCTCCGGTGGCGACCGCTCGGGCACTGCTCGCCGCCGATGCCGACCTGGTCGCGGTCCAGGAGTTCGCGGGCTCGAATCGCGCACCGGTGCAGCGCATTCTCGATACCGCCTACCCCTACCGCGAGGAGCTCGGCACGGTCGCGCTGTGGAGTCGTTTCCCGACCTCCGATACCGAGATCGCCGACGTCGGCATCGGCTGGACGCGCGGCCTGCGCACCCGGATCGCCGCGCCCGACGGGGCGCTCGTCGTCTATGTCGTGCACCTGCCCTCGATCCGCCCGGGGGAGACCGCGGTGCGTGATCGCGGCTTGGCGGTGCTCTCCCGTCAGCTCACCGCCGATCGGGCCGAACGAGTGGTGGTAGCGGGCGATTTCAATACCGCGACTACCGACCGGCGCTGGACCGGGTTCGCTCCCGGATATCGAGATGCGTTGTCCACCAGTGCTTCCGGACCCGGATTCACCTGGCCGTCGGCCTTTCCGCTGGTCCGCCTCGATCATGTGCTGGTGCGCGGCGGCGTCATCGGCTCCGCCGCGGTCCTGCACACGCCAGGCCCCGACCACCGCGCCGTGCGCGCCACCATCGCCTTCGGCTGAGTCCACCGCCCGCGGCCGAGTCCATTGCCTGCGGCCGAGTCCGCCGCGTGATCGACCCCGTCCCAAATCCGGCCTACACTGTCTGAGACAGGGGCGTTGGCAGGTGCTCGTGGCGAGGAAAGGAACGGCAACGTGGCCGGACTCAGGAGAAAAGGCATCACCCGCATGGCGAAGGTGGCGAGCATTCCCGCCACCCTGCTGGCCCAGCGGGTCGCCGCCACCGGGCGGGGGCTCATGGCGGGCGCCGAACGCGGCAGCATCACCGACGAAATGCTCGACAATGCCGCCGACCAGGTCTTCGCGGTGCTCGGCGAACTCAAGGGCGGCGCCATGAAACTCGGGCAGGCGCTCAGCGTCGCCGAGGCCGCGGTGCCGCCCCGCTTCGCCGAGCACTTCCGCGAAGCGCTGACCCGCTTGCAGCAGGAAGCCCCGCCCATGCCGGTCGCGGACACCCATCGCATGCTGGACCTGCAGCTGGGCACGGCGTGGCGGAAACGGTTCGCGCACTTCGAGGATCAGCCGATCGCGGCCGCGAGCATCGGGCAGGTGCACAAAGCGGTCTGGCACGACGGCCGCCCGGTCGCGGTGAAGGTGCAGTATCCCGAGGCCGAGGAATCGCTGCGCTCGGATCTGATGATGCTGCAAATGGTTTCGGGCGCGTTCAACACGTTCATGGCCGGCACCAATGCCCGGCAGCTGATCGAGGAGTTCCTGGCCCGCACCGAGGACGAACTGGACTACCGCATCGAGGCGGCCTATCAGCGCCGCTTCGCCAAGGCCTTCGCCGGGGACGCGCGCTTCTTCGTGCCGCGCGTGGTGGCGGCCGCGCCTAAGGTGCTGGTCAGCGAATGGATGAACGGAACCCCGCTGTCTCGCGTCATCGCCGATGGCTCCCGGGCCGACCGCGACCGCGCCGGGCTGCTGCTCGCCGAATTCGCGCTGTGCTCGCCCAGCCGCGTCGGCCTCCTGCACAGCGATCCCCATCCCGGCAATTTCCAATTGCGGCCGGACGGGCGGCTGGGCGTCATCGATTTCGGGGCGTGCGCGGAGACCCCGCGCGGCCTGCCCGAGGCCGCCGGGCGCATGGCGAGCTGTGCGCTGGCGGGAGACTACGACGCGCTGGAGCGGGTGCTGCGCGAAGAGGGCTTCGTGAAGCCCGGAGCCGCTATAGAAATGGCCCCCATCCGCCGGCGCATCGAACCGATCGTCGCGCAGATCGACGGACAGGATTTCCATTTCAGTCGCGCCATGTTGCAGGAGGACGTGGCCCGGGCGCTGGATCCGGAGAACATCTCCCTGGTCAATGCCCGCGCCATGAAAGCTCCCGCCGACCGGCCCGAATACGCCATGTTCGGGCGGGTGCTGGGCGGCGTGGTGGGCATCTGCGCGCAACTCGATGCCCAGGGACCGTTCCTGGGCCTGGCCGAACAGTGGATCCCGGGTTTCGCCGGAACCCGGGAAGCCGCCGGCTGAGTCG
>NZ_BDCD01000017.1 GCF_001613325.1 Nocardia yamanashiensis NBRC 100130
CCCCTCGGCAAGCCATCTCGGTTGTCACCTAGCCCTGCAGCAGCCCCAAACCTTCAGCTAGTGCCTCTCCCCCGTGCCGGTTCTCTTCGTCAAGTCCCAACCGATCCAGTTCGCCTCCCGTCCAGTCTCTCTCACTCGTTCAGTCCTCATCTTGTGCCCCTGTTTGTCCTGCTGACCTGCCTCATGCTCTCAACTGTCTGGCTGGCTGGTGCACGGACACTAAATGCTCCCGCAGGGGGGTGTTTAGTGTCCGTGCACCAGCCAGCCAGACGCCACCTCGAAAACCGCTGGTCGGCGGGGTAAAAGGGGCGGATACGTGACTACGGACTGGTGTCCGCATGTTGCAGTCCGGGGACATCTACGCACAACCCGAAGCATCATCGGCTGCGCTTCGAGGCGCGATAAGGTGAGACGTCGCGTTCTTCGATGCGCCACTTGGTCGGTGGGTAGAGCTGGCGGATCGTATCGAGGTCTCCGTGGATGCCGGTGACGACTACAGGACCTTCGCCGAGGGCGATTCTTGAGGTGGCACGGTATTCGACTTGGTAGTTGCCGAGTTCGGAGGCTCCGTCCATGGCGTAGGTAGTGATGGCGCGGCGGATGACCGCCGACAGCGTTTCGCCGTTGCGGCTGGCGGCGGCCATGCCAGCGTTCCATTCCTCGTCGGGGATCCGGATCGTACGCCGTCGGGCGCTGGTTTCATCGGGTGCCATGACAAGGATTGTCACATTCGTCATGACACATTCACGTGCATTCGGATGCGGTGCTGCCGAACTCGGCATACGGCGGAACAGAATCGGCGGGGACGGCCGGTGGCAGGCTGAGTGACGATGGCTCCGCATTCGGGCGATTGACAGCGAGTTTCGTTACGTCCGCGGCGATCGACCGCGACACGAAGTTGATAGCCCAGGTGTTCGGTGTAAGCGGGCGGGATCGCTTGGCACAATTCGTCACCGCTCATCCAGTCAATGCCCATAGCTTCGGGGCCGACGTAGCGGCCGACGTCACCGGTGACCGAGATGTTCCAGCCTTCGGCCCACCGCTTCCGCCGTTCGCGGGTAGCGGTGGGTACCCGATGCTCCGGATGGGCGGGGGCAGCCAGGGCGAGGCGGCTTTCAAAGCGGCGGTGCCGGTAGGTGCGTAACCCGAACATGGCCCCGCACAACATGATCGAGCGCGCCCGCAGTAGCGGCGCAGACATGACGTTCTCGATAATGTAGGGCCGCCCCAGCGTGTCGAGCGCCTCCCTGGTCGCGGCCACCAGATCTGGATAGGTCTTGTCCGGATGCAACGCGTGCAGCGACGTGTACTGCTGGCACGGCGGCGAGGCGTGGACCGCCGCGAATTCATGGCCGCGCATGGCCAAGAATTCCAGCGCGTCGCCTTGATGGAACTCGAACGGATAGTTCGGTTGCGGCGCGAGATCGACGCCGACTACTTCAAACCCCGCGTTGTGGTAGCCCTTCGCAGCCCCACCCGCACAGCAGAACAAGTCCAACAGTAGGGGGCGGTGACCGGTGATCGGCATGACCTCGAAGGGGTCAAACAACGAATCCGTCATGACACTATAGTATCATATTGTCATGACATTTGCCTGGTCGAAGGCCATTTTGTCCGGATGTGGGTCCACGTCTACATCGACGCCGACAGCGAGCGGTGTGCGCATAAACGGAGGTATTGCAGTGCGCCGCTGACTCGCTTGCTGAGGTCGGAGTTGTGCACGTGAACGTGCCGTTGGCGCCGGGGAGGCCGGCACCTGCTATACCTGTGGATCATGCGGGACCGCCCGACTGGTCAAGGTTGCGGCCTAGGCAGTCGTGCCCCGAAAATGCTTGGCCGCCTGGTATTTCCGCTGGCCGACTTCGGTGACAGGAGCTTTGCCGACCGCCCAACAACCCCGTGTCAGCGGCCTGAGCACACCCTCAGCGCCGTCGAGCGAAAACACTGCGCCGCCTTCGCGCGTGCGTGGCGAATGCCCCGGACAAGATCGCCGCGACACTGGTGCCGAGGCGCTTTCTGTGGGCACCGACGGATGACTAGTCGACCACGAGCGGGCATAGCCGGCCGTCACCCTCCTCAGATACGGTTGCTCGCATGAGTTCGGGGGCGTTCGAGCACATGGGCGGGGATGGACTGGCGGGGTCGGTCTTGGACGGCACACTGCGCTGTCATGTTGGTGGCGACGACCGCCCGCGGCCGTTCGAAGCCACGAAGTTGGATGTGGAGCTGCTGAACACTGTTGACGCGGCGGCTGACCGCGGGATCCCGCTAGGGCTTGTTTTCCCGCTCGCCGGGACGTCGGCGCCGATGCTGGTTGGTGCCGCATCGCTGGTTGGCGCGATCAGGCGGTCGCGGCGGCTCGACGTTCAAGTTGGCCTTGCGGCGAAGAATCTTGCTCCTCGTGTCCTCTACGACAAGCTCTATATCGAGAATCAGCGGCTCGCGGACTTCGTGCCGCGTACCGCAATTGGAATCGAGGGAGACGTCCGCACCATAGGCGCCCCACCGCGAGACAGCCTGGGGCGCTTACACATAACGAGTAGCCTCGACCGCCTCATTGTTGTGGATCCGGCTCTCGAGGCAATCGTCATCGATGCATCCGCATCGGTTCCGCAATCTCTTGAGAATGCCCTCCGCCGGTACCGCACCAGCTCAATGGTTTACATGACCACCGATCCATTTGATCCTTCGTTAACGACAATTCGTTCCCATGGGGGTCTCGTCCACGCGTGGTCCGCCGACCGGGTTTCCGCACTCTCGGATGGCTGCTCGACGCCCACGGGCAGGGCGAGGTCAGGTGCTCTGATCGTTGATCGGTCGTTCCTGGGCGCCAGTGCGGCTTGTGATGTTGAAATCGAAATCGCAAGCGGCAGTCCCGATCTCGATTCCGCGTTGGAGAAGGTCTGGACTCTGCTGCGAGACCTTGGCCGTGTTATCCCGAACACGACGCACCTCGACGGTCGGCCAGCGGAGGAGCTCTGGTGGGCCTGGGGCGTGCTGAACACGATTTCACTGCTCCCTGCGGAGCCCGAGCGGTACGACCAGTTCGTTGGCCCGTACCCGACGGCAATCAAGCTGATGGAGGCGCCGTCGATCGCGTCGGCGTTCGCCCAGAATGCTCGTGGCGAGATCGCGCGGCATTGGCATGACCTCTCGACCGCCTTTCAACGGCTATTGGTCGAGGCGGCAACCGGAAGTCGAACCCAGCGCGTCGCCGAATGGGTTACCGAGCTTGTGTCGGACAACGTGTACGGAACGCTCGTGGTGAAGAACCGGGCGGCATCGTGGGCGACACGACAGGCGCTCGACGAGTCACCGGACACGCCGCATGGATGGTCGCAGCACGTGTGGATCTTGACGCTGAGTGAACTCGCCAAGGGCGAGGCCCTGACCCGGGAGCCGTCCTCAGTATGCGTTCCCGGACCGATTCCTCGAAGCCGATCGGGCGTGTTCGCGTTACCGCCCGCGACGGAGTTGCGGGTGATCGCGGCGGGTGATTTCGAAGGCCGGCGTATCGCCGCGCAGGTGACAGCAGCGAGGGCGGAAATGGCCGAACTCGCACGACGAGGTGTCTGTGAGTGCGCGGCCCGCCTGGGACTTCGCGGCCTAGCGTCGAACCCGGCTCGCGTGGGCGGGATTCGGTTTCGTGGGCAATCGGAGAGCCGGGATGCGAACCATGGCTGGAATTCGCGAGTTGATCCGTGGGAGCCATTCGATTCGGCGATCGCGGCGACGCTACGACGGCAGGTAGCCGCGGGTACCCTGCCGAAGGAGGAAGCGTCCGGAACCTCGATCCGTGGTGGGGGCGAGCCAACGGCCGCAGTCATCACGATCGAACTCGACAACGGCCCCGAAGGGCGTTGCTATCTCCTGGTCGAACCAAACGATCTCGTCGCGCGGCGCCAGGACGATGAGGTCGAACGCATCGCGGCGAAAGCGTTGAGGCTCGACGACATCGTGTTGTTGATCGACCATGGTGCACGGGGAGACCTACTGGCGACACTGGTCGAGCGCCTGGCGGAGACACCGTATTACAGTGGCCTACAACATTGGATCGACTTCTGGCACACGCGCGCCGCCCGGGGTAGGCAGTCGATCAGCGGTCTAACGCAGCAACAGATCTTGAGTCGAATGACGGGAACGACACTGACGTCCGCGGGGACGATCGGTACGTGGATACGTGGAACCGTCGACGGGCCACGAGATCCCGAGGATGTGGCACGGTTCGCGCGCGCGATCGAGGATGACCAATTGCTTACCCAAGCGAAACAGATCGCCTGGGCACTGGCGACGATCCACAAGACCCACAAGCGGATCGGCAGCTGGATTACGCGCCGACTGACTGGCATCGAATCGCATCGTGAGCAACTGATCCTCGACGACGACAACGCGCGCGTCTACGTGACCGATCTGATGGACGCCATCTCCGTACACCGTGTACGCGGTGTCCACCATTCCCTCGCGCGGGTGCCGGTCTCGGCGGTCGGCGCTCTCGTCGCTACTCCTCCTCATAGCGGCACGGCGTCGTCGGAATGACCGAATTGTCCAGGGAGCCTGGACTTGTCGGAAACACGCGATACACTCTTGGGCATTGCGTGAAGCACTCCACAACCGAATAGCGACACTCTCTGAACCAACTCTCAACAGGGCACGCGAGGACCAACCGGACGTTCCCATCCACGGCCGAGCTATGTGGCCGCTCACTAATCCATCCATCCGGAGAGGACCAGCTCATGGCGGCCAACGGCCCCATGCCGCGCGTCGGCACCCTTAACCCCGACCAGCAGAACGCCCTACTCGGCACCCTGGTCAAGCGAATCGTTACCCAAGCCACCGGCAGCGGCTATCCAGCTGGTGTCCGGTTGACCAGTGATCACGACCGTGGCCGGTTGTGGCTCGGAATGCTTGCATCTGAGGCGACGCTGCGGCGGGAAGCCGACCGTCATGTCGACGATCCGAATAGGATTCTTCCACCAGCGCAAGGCTTTTCGTTCCTGACGCAGGATCCGCACATCCACCTTGAACTGCGGTTCGGATGCGCGTACTACGTTGGTCTGCTTCCGACGTTGAACGAACAGACGGCGCCGCAGCGGGAGGATGAGAGCGGCGAGGCCGCGCTCGACACAAGTAGCCAAGACGCCCGGCCGATCGTGTCCGCGTGGACGAAGGTGCAGCTGGAACCGATCTCCGTCAGCGTCGATATCGACACGACGCGCCGCCAATCACGCCACTACCACGAGGACACCATCTCCCACGCGCTGCGTGCCGCGCGGCGGCTTCCCGTTGGGGCCGAATACTTCAGACCGATCCGGCGACGTAATCCGATGGGCACGGCCCCCCGTGATGCCGACCTGTTGGACGAGCGAACCTGGACCCGCTATTGCGCGGACAACCTGATCCCCGCTGAGGTGGTGATTCCACCGGAGCATCGAGCGGCAATCCGCGTGGACGTTAGTCCTCGCGCTGACGGCCAATCCGAGGTGCTGGTGACAGTGGTCAACCGCACACCCGCCGCGCAGGATCAGTTGATCGACGGGCGTAGGCCCTACGATGACCGCCGCATCGACACCAAGCTTTACGAGGTTGAGCTAGTCGCGGAGACGACGGCTGATATCGCGCCCTACGACCTTGAACAGGTTGGCGGCGCGCGCCGTTACAAGCGCGCCGTTCGCGCTTTCGGTCATGCGGGCCCGGTCCGAACCGAATCGAATGGCGCGACACGGTTCAGCACGGCATTCGCTGCCGAGCGACAAACCTTCCGCGCCTACCCACGCACCGAGATCGTGAACGATTCAGGAGTTACGGAGCAGATCGACACCCGTTTCGAACGATTCATCAGCGATCCAGTCGGTGCGGCGTCCGCACTGCTCGACGCGCTTGAGCGATGGGTCGATCGCGAGTGGAGCGACGCCAATCTCGAACGGCTTGCTAGAGAGGACATGTGGACCGACGACTCGATAAAGCAGGCATACGAGGACGCGGCAAAGGCCCGCGGCGAAGTCGAGTGGATCCGCGCGGGCGTCGATGTTTTGCGTACGAACCGTGAAGCCTGCAAGGCCTTCGTCGCAGCCAACGAAGTGATGCGGCGTGTCGGCGCGGGTGAGAAGCGGATCACGGCCTGGTATCCGTTCCAAGTCGCTTGGATCATCGGCTGTCTGCCCGGCATGGTCGACCCCGCAGCGCATACCGACGTGAGCATCGTTTGGTTCGCGACCGGTGGCGGCAAGTCTGAGTCATATCTCGGATTAATGCTGGTGACCCTGTTCTTCGGCCGCTATACGGGAACGACTGCGGGTGCCCAGGTGTGGGCTAGGTTTCCGCTTCGTCTGCTCGCCCTTCAGCAGACCGAGCGATTCGCCGAAATGGTGCTACAAGCGGAGGTGATTCGCCGCGCCGACCCTGAGATCAACAACGGCGATCCGTTCAGTATCGGCTTCTTCGCCGGCGGTGGAAACACGCCAAACAAGCTGCGCGACAGAACCGATCCATACTTCCGCGGTGTTGACCCGCGGTCGTCGGAAACAGCCGAGATGTGCCGAATTCTGCACAACTGCCCCGTCTGCGGGAGCAGGCTTGAAATGCGGTTCGATGACCGCCCGTGGACGATGTGGCATACGTGCCGCAACCCCAATTGTGAACTGCGCGGCGATCTGCCGGTATGGAGTGTCGACGACGACATCTATCGCTACGCGCCATCGGTACTCGTCGGGACGGTCGATAAGCTCGCCGCGCTCGGACTCAACAAGGAGTTCCAGGTGTTGCTCGGGCGAGCCCACTCACGATGCCCGCAGCACGGTTACCGGACGAACCCATCCTTTTGCGGTGTTTTCGGCTGTCAGCAACGCGAGCAACCGGTTGGTAGCGGATTCGGTCACATCAGACTTGAGATCGCCGATGAGTTGCACCTGCTCGAGGAAAGCCTCGGCGCGCTCGACGGCATGTACGAGACACTGCTACAGGCGATCAGCGAACGGTTCGGCAACCCGCCCATGCATATCGTCGGCGCCACGGCGACGATCGAGGGCTACGAGACGCAAGTGAGACACCTTTACCGCCGCAAGGCACGCCGCTTTCCCGAAAACGGCCCGATCGCTGGCGAAACGTTCTGGTCTTATACCAACACCGACGTGCCGATGCGCCTGTACCTCGGCGTCCGCCCTCGGGCTGGCACCATGGTGACCGCCACGGCTGAAGTCGTGCAGCAACACCGGATGTGGGCCGAGGACCTTTTCACCAAACCATCCGTGATGGCCCGTGAGGCTGGACTCGACGACGATGATCCGAACCTTGTAGCCGCGATCGCCCGAGCTGGGCGTGACGAGTACGAGGTGATGGTCGCCTACTGCTTGCGGACTGAGGATCTCAACACGATCACGCGAGAACGCCGCGTTATCGACCACTTCAGGCGTCACGATCAGTTGGTCACGATCAACGGCGATTCCGAGCCGAGCGCGATCAAAATGGCGGTGAACAGACTCGTCAATCCCAGCGAAACTGATGACCTCGACCGCGTCAAGTTGATCGCCGCGACGAAGGCCATCGGCCACGGTTTCGACGTCCCTAGACTCGGTGTCATGGCCTTGGTCGGAACACCTACCCAAGCCGCCGAGATCATCCAGGCATCCGCCCGCGTGGGACGCCGCCACCCCGGTCTCGTCGTCAACGTCGCCAACCCCCAACGTGATCGGGATTCCAGCTTCTATCGCTGCTACGCCGAGTGGATCATGTATCTCGATCGTATGGTGCACAAGGTGCCGGTCAACCGGGACTCCGTGCAGGTTCTTCGCAGGCTGTTGTCGGGAGGACTGATGGCCTGGCTGCTGCAGGTATACGACCGGAAGTGGATCACAGGTGGCAGGCGTCGGCGCAGCCTGGCCGATGCGACGACGTTCGTCGAGGCCGTTCATGCGGGCGTGATCGACCGTGACACCCTTGTCGACGACCTGACCACGGGATTCGGAATCGACCGCACTAGCGAATTCTTCAAGGTCCACCGCGACGTCATCGAGACTTGGGTCGACGAGCTCCTCGCCAGTACGCCGCTGCGTGCGAAGAACCAGAAGCGACTGCCCGAGCTGCTCCATCCCGCCGTACCCCGCTCCTTGCGTGACGTGCAGGAACCGCTGACCATCTACGGCGAAATCTGAAGGTGCGCAGAGCATCCCACGAGTTCTAGCGAAGGACCACCTGTCATGTCGCATGAAACACTTAGCCGAACTAACATTCAGGCGCTCTACCGTCACATGCCTGAGCAGCCCTATAACTGGGGCGCCAAAACATCCGTAGTCGGTCTTCCACCACGCCAGACCACTTCCCTCGACATCCCTGAGGAATGGGTCGCACCGCAATTGAAGCGGCTCCTGCAGCCCTACACTGGCTACGAGGAAACGACACAAATTCTCCAGCGCGGGCAATTCGCGCTAGTAAAAGCAGAAGATCTGCAGGCACAGCGGTTCCCTAATACGTTCATTTGCCCGAAGTGTGGAGCCTTCCGTCATGTCCAACTTCGTGAGCAACCACCCGCATGTCCCCGCGGATGTGGACAGCAGCTACGCCAATTCCCGTGGGCGGAGGTGCACGAGTGCGGCCATCTCGCCGAGATCAAGCCACCGAAATGCGAGAAGTGTCATCGGACCACCGCCATGCGGCTGCGGAATACGGCTTCGTTCCGAACGGCGGAATGGTGGTGGTGGTGCGACTGCGGACAGCGATCAGGCCGCGCGGTCGCGAACTGGTGCGCGACTTGCCAAAAAGGGCGCGTCGAACTCCGACGCGTACCGCGAGCGGAGTTGCACTACCCCCAGCAGATCACCGTCCTGAACCCGCCTAGCCGTGCTGACTACAGCTCCTTGGCGAACGATCAGATCCACCGAGCGGCGGTCGCGCAATGCATCGGAAAGCTTCCCGAAGGACTCGAAGGGCTGCGAATCGCGGGGGGAACTAGCGGTGATGACGCGGTCAGCAAGTTTCACGAGTTGGCCGTCACGATGGGCCTCGAACCTGGTGATCCGATGTACGACGGTCTTCTCGCGCGAGCTGAGAAATCGCGCGCCGATACGCCGGCCTGGGCGGAGGCCATCGAGTCTCTCCGACGGTCTCCGGAAGTGATCGATGCACTCGGCGAGGAGTGCATCCAGCTCGCCCTGACGCGAGCGGCTCCCGCACCGGTAACGTCGGCCCAGCTGCTTTCCGTTGAGCGGGGCAGAGCCCTAGAAGCAACGTATGCTGAGCACCCAGATCTGCTGCGCAAGTACGGCCTCTCCGAAGTCACGCTGTTGCCGAAGCTACCGATCGCATATCTAATTGCCGGCTATACCCGGTTGAGTCCCAAGGCCAAGCTCGTTACGCCTTACAGAGAGGTTCTGCCGCGGTTCCGGTTCTTCGATGACAAGAAGAGCAACCGATTTCCCGTTTACGGGATCCGAACCGAGACCGAAGGATTGCTGTTTGAGCTCGACCAGCTTGAGGTTATCCGCTGGCTCGTCGACTCGGGCATGATCGATGACCCTGGCGTGACGACAATCGCTCAGGCGAGAAAATGGATGTTCGAAGTGCTCACGCCCGTCACGGATATCTTCAATCCCCCGGGCGACGCAGTCACCGAAGCGGTACTGGGGCTCGTTCATTCGATGTCACACCGCGTGATGAAATCCCTCGCCACTCGTTGCGGTCTCAACGCGGATTCGTTGGCCGAGTATCTGTTTCCGGTGAACTGTGCGTTCCTGGTATATGCCAATACCAGGAGTGAGTTCACCCTCGGCGGGCTTGAGCATGTGTATCGCTACGATCTCGACGACGCTCTGCGGGAACTTGACGTCGAGGCCCGCTGTGTGTTCGACCCTCCCTGCAGGGAGACCTTCGGCGGCGCGTGCGCGGCATGCCTTCACGTGTTCGAAGGTGCGTGCGCGCGATTCAATACCGCTCTCGACCGCAATCTACTGTTCGGCACGGTCTATTCGGACGACGGTCCGGTCGCGCCGAACCCGCACGGGTATGGGGATGTTCGGTGGCGGGCGTACTGGAATCATTGAGGCCGCTCGAAGCCCTGATGGCGCAGGCCAGCGACCCTGTGGGGCTGTCAGGCAAACTGGCCGAACTTGCGGTCGACGGCGTGCAGGCGGAGGTGATCGTGTCGACGTTGTCAGCTGCGGTCACCGATGTTCGTCTAGTTCGGCCAGTACTGCGGTACGCGGGCATCCTCGATAAGGATGACCGCGCTATGACTACTGCCGCGGTGCGGCTCGCACAGGCACAGGTACTCACTGAAATGGCGGCGGCTGATCACTGGGAGCTTGTGCTGACCGTTCCGGAGTTTCTGCGCGCGACGCTCGACAGCGTCGTCGAACGCCACGGTCCCAATGCTCGGCCTCGCAGTACGGCGGCCGCAATCGCCGAGATTGTGTCGTCCGCACAGCGGTCGATCGTGATCGCGGCTCCGTACCTCCATACGGAGACTATTGAGACGCTACGTCCGTCAGTCGAGCGCTTGCTGGTCAACGGTGGACATGTCACGGTGATGACACGAGCACTCCAGACACAGACGGCATCGGCAGCGAACGTCAGCGCGGTCGAGACATTGCGAGCGATGCACGAGCGCACTCCCGGAACTATTCGTGTGTGTTCATGGGACGAAGGAGGTCTTGGCGTGCATTTCAAGGCAGCCGTAGCCGATGACCAACGCGCCTACCTCGGCTCAGCCAACCTCACCCCTGGAGGGATGTCTAAGCATGCCGAGGCCGGCGTCTACCTTCAGGGTCGTCGAGTGCGGGAACTCAGCCGATGGCTGGCGGAGGTCGCCACGGAACTGGAGCGACGATCGCTTCGCTAAGTGTCCAAACTCGCTTCGGCACCCGTAAGCGCGAGTAGATGTTTGCCGACTGCGGTGGCGACGTCGACCGCCACCGCATTGCCGAGTGCGCGCATCGCCGCTGTCCGACTGCCGGGAAGCACGTAGTAATCCGGGAACGACTGCATTCGCGCTGCTTCACGGATTGTGAAGTAGCGCAGCCGGTTCCGCACTTCCCGTACGTCGTAGTGATAGCGGATCATGGCCTCGCCACCGCAAACACCGTGAGATCCAGCCTTTAGAACCTTGGAAGGCCAGTCAACGTAACTTCCGGTGTGGCCCTTGTATATCCGCGCATTGGGAATTCCCCAATGGTTGGCGAACTGAAGATTCTCCTGGTAATCGACCGGCTCGGGCAATTCGGCCAGACCTCTGATACCGTCACGCCTACGAGCATCTCGCACGGTAGACCATCGGTTCAAAGCCAACGGAGAACTGCTGTCGAACTCAACTCCCTTCGCGATGGATCGCCGCAGCGCGTCCACGCGAGCCTTCAGCGCTGGTGGGGTGCTCGGCTTGCGAACCCCGTGGTAATCCCAATAATCTCCATCGATCCACTGCGAGCGAAGTAGCGACTCGACGCTATGAGTGACCGGCACCGGGCGCCAGGCGTCGGGATCAAGAACATCCGAACGAAATCCGATCAAAAATATCCGCTTGCGCGTCTGCGGTACACCGAAATCGGCCGCGTTCATCTCTTGCATGAATACGTGATATCGCAACCCGGAATCGCGCGCGTCAATAAGGCGACGATAGTGCTCTTCCCAAGATTCTCCCTTTCGAGGCTTAACGCTTGGTTTCCCTAAATAGGTGCGAATATATTCATAATATGGACGGATTTTCGTGTGCAGCAAACCGGGAACATTCTCGAAAGCGAACATTCTAGGGCGGAGTATGCGGACTGCTTCGACGGCGGTTGGAAACATGTCACGCTCATCGTCCATTCCGGCACGTTTCCCGCTAACTGAGAATGGCTGACAAGGTGGCCCCCCGGCGATCAAATCTATTTCAGAAGGTAGGCCGAGCCTCGGTACTTCTTTCAGCCACTGCCGGACATCCATTTCTCGGATGTTCTCTTCTTTCCATAGTTCCGGCTTAAGTTTGGCGTTGTCTCGAAGAATATCGCACGCTGACGAACTCAACTCGACGAGTTGTTCATGCTCGAATCCAGCCATCTGCATGCCGAGCGCCATCCCTCCGCCCCCCGCGAACAGCTCGACCGATGTCGGCACGACATGACATCCTCTCACTCACCGAACCTACCCGATCGGTGAATCGTACGGGGGACTATGGCACGCCCGCATCATGGGTATCAGTGTGTCGGCTTCGAGTCATCTTCCGGAGCATTCACCACGCCGTTTCGGCCTACGCGCCGACTGGGATTCGGACCTAGACACTGGAGCGCAAAGCCACGGCTCGGCGTGCCGCGACTATCGCGGCGATCCGAGCCACAGCCTCCTGGACGTCCTCGTGCTCCCACACTCGAATCACGAGCCAGCCAGCATCGCCGAAGAGCTGATCGGTCTCACGATCCCGACGTCGGTTGATTTCGATCTTGTTCGACCAGAACGCGGCGTTCCGCGTCGACGGGCGCATGTGGTCAGGACAGCCGTGCCAGAAGCACCCATCGACCATGACGGCGACATGCGCCGGGCCGAACACGATGTCGCCGCTTCGACGGATGCCACGAACGGGTCGCTGATTCACCCTGTATCGCAACCCGATTCGATGCAGCTCGGATCGCAGTCTCAGCTCTGGACGAGTGTCACGGTTGGGGACCGCCCGCATGCGATTACTGACGACCTGATCGACCTTGTCGTCGTAGGTATGCATACCCAAGACCGTACCGCGCCAGGATCGGCCGTCAATCGTGTGCGCGACTCGCACTGGTCTGAATACGATGTCCGCGGACCGTGCACCTCTAGTACAGGCGGTGATTTACCCAGTGGCGCAGTCTAATCCGGTGCGGTTCGGAATCAATCCGCACCTCCGGGCCGCGCGCTCCGGTTGTGGACGGCCCGCATCCGCTGACTAACAACAGGATCGATGAGGTGGTGTGGTCGCCGGATACGGAGTGAACGTGCAGGCCGCGAAGCGGTGGAGCTGCGACCTTGTGGCCAGCTGCCTCCGACCGGTATCGGCTGCACCGATGTCACAGATGTTGAGCCTTGTTCGATAATCCAAGCAGCAGAGACCAAGAGAATCCACACGAGAAAGCTAGCGATGAATTGCATGCGACCCAGATCAGCGCCGAGTGCCTTACAGAAGGAAAGTAACGATGATTCCGAAATATTCAATTAATGTCGACCCATCCTTACCGACTTCGGCAATTTACGAACTCCCGGGCGATGAAGATATCTCTGACGAGGGGTTCGGATATTTCCGTGAGACCTGGCGTGTGTCAGATGATCGCGAGGATGCTATCCGCGTAATAGCGAATGAAGTGGAGGCCCTTCGATGGATTGACCGGAAATCGCGATCTGGAGCAGAATTCGAGCGGATGGCACGCGCTATCGAAGCGGACGATAAAGATCTACTTTTGGATAACTTCGGAGCAGAATTCCACGATAACGAGATATCTGACTTATTCGAGGAAGATGACTTCTCGATACTAGAGGGCCTCGAATTGGGGGTAGCGGGGTTGTCACATGCTCTAAACTCTATTGGATGTGTCACCGCCGCGAGTTGCCGAGGACATATTTCAAAGAATTCATGGTCACCGTATCCCGTAGTGTTCTTTGCCACCACGCGCGACGTCGCGGATTGCCTGGTACCCATGGTACGTGACAGTGGCTGCGGCTTTGACGACGCAAGTGATCGAGGGAATCTAATAGCCATTGATGCTCCGTCTATTGCGAACACCATAAATCTTGCCCAGTTGATTGTCAGTCGAGCCAAGGTGTAGGTAGGAAAAGTTCGCTAATACCCAGTTGCCGCGCGAAGCCGGTACGGTCGTCGGTCAGGTTTTTCAGAGTACCCCTTTGAATGAAGTCGACCCGTCGCGCGTCGACGTTGGCGGAAGCAGTCGATGACCGTACCTCTGTCGCCTCTCGTCGCTGGCGCAGCGGTGGCACTTCGGTTCGGTTATTGGCGCTGTCTGGCCAGGAAGTCTTCGAGCAGGTCTTGCGGCCAGATCAGTTGGTGCGGTGCGAGCACGGCAGCCCAGGTCACCGTGACCTGACCAGCTGGGTCAGGCCACCCGCGTCGGTACTGCGTCCGACACCGCCAAGCCGGTCAAGGCACAACAAACTCCCACCAAATTCACTGCTCGCCGGCGTATTTCGGGATTGCGTCCAGTCGCGGAACATAGTCATCGAATAGGCAATTCGACAGATGGACATGCCTTTTCGATTGCACTTGACAGCAGACAGTAGCGTCGAGTACCAACACCTCGTTCTAATCCCTAGGTCGCAGGTTCGATTCCTGCCGGGGGCACTTTTCATGGGTGACCTGCGCCAAAGCGCGCAGTTACACCTGTACCCAGGGCCCGGCGCGCTCAAACACCCAGGGACTTTCACCTGGAGGCCGGTGGGATGGGTTCCTTTTCGAAAGGTGGCCGGGCGGCCTGGTCAGCGGGGTAGGTGGAGTTCGGCGCGGTAGCCCTTGGTGGGGGTTGGGGTGGAAGTGAAAGTGCCGCCTAGTAGTTCGGCTCGTTCGGTGAGGCCTACCAGGCCGTGGTGGGAGCTGGGGAGGGGGACGGCGGGGCGGGTGGGGGCGGTGTTGGTGATGGTTACGGAGACGTGGTCTGCGGTGTGGGTGAGGTGGATGGTGGCGGTGGCGCCGGGGGCGTGTTTGCGGACGTTGGTCAGGGCTTCTTGGACTGTGCGGTAGATGGTGCGTTGGGTGGGGGCGGGGAGGTCGGTGGGGAGGTCGCCGGTGAGGGTTACTTCGATTCCGCTGGAGGCCAGGAGTTTCCGGAGGTCGGCGAGGGTGGGTTGGGGGGTTAGGTCTGTTGTTTGGCCGCCTGCGGCGCGTAGGAGGGTGACCATGTGGCGGAGTTCTTCGAGGGTGTCGACGCTGAGGCCGCGGATGGTGCGGGCGGCTTCGGCTACCTCGGGGGTGGGGGCCGCTACCTGGAGGGCGCCGGCTCGGACTGCTATGAGGCTGACTTGGTGGGCTACTACGTCGTGCATTTCGCGGCCGATTTGGGCGCGTTCGCGGGCTAGCGCTGCCTGGGCGTGTAGGTGGCGTTCGTGGTCGCGGGCCTGTTCGATTTCGGTGAGGCGGGCGGAGAGTTCGCGGCGGGTTTGCATCAGCTGGCCCAGGAGGACGGGGGCGCCGGCCCAGGCCAGGGAATAGGCGAAGCTGACCAGGGTTTCGGGGCGGTCGGCGACGGGGCCCGGTGGGAAGGGGGCGGAGGCGGCGAGCGCGGTGGTGAGGGCGGCGGCTGCGAGTAGGGCACGGTTCTTGGTGCGGTCGGCCAGGGTGTAGAGGGCGATGGCGGGGGCTGCGAGGTAGGCCAGCATCCAGCTGGCGGGGAGGGTGAGGAGGTAGGCGGCTAGGGGCCGGCGGCGGCGGAGCAGGAGGCCGAAGCAGCCGATGCCGGCCATGACGTAGTGGGCGGGGGAAATCATGTCGCCGTCGACGATCACGTCGGTGACGGCGACGCCGACGAGCAGGATGTCGATGAGCCAGGGCGGCAGCCGGGTCACAGCGGCGGACCAGCGGGTCATGACAGCAGGCCCGCACGCTGGGCGAGCAGGGCGGCCTGGACTCGGCTGGTCACGCGCAGTTTGGTGAAGATGGCGCTGACATGGTCCTTCACCGTGCCGACGCTCAGGTGCAGGCGCTGACCGATCTCGGCGTTGGGCAGGCCCTCGGCGAGCAGCACCAGCACGGCCCGTTCACGCTCGGAAAGCCTTCGCACATGGGCGATCTCGGCGTCGATGGCCGCGGCCGTGCTCGGTTCGATGGTGCGCAGCAGCGCGGCCGAAACCTTCGGGGACAGCACCACGCCGCCGGCCGCCAGGGTGCGCGTCAATTGCGCGAGCTGTTCGGGCTCGGTGTCCTTGAGGACGAAACCCGCTGCGCCGGAACGCAATGCGGACAGAATGTATTCGTCGGTGTCGAAGGTGGTCAGCATGGCGACGACCGGCGGATCGGGCAGTTCGCGGAGGTGGCGCAGCACCGTCAGCCCGTCGACGTCGGGCATGCGGATGTCGAGCAGGACGACGTCGGGGCGGGTGCGTTCGACGGCGTCCAGCGCCGCCGAACCGGTCGCGGTCGCGACCACCTCGATATCGGCGGCCGCGTTGAGGATCAGTTCGAAACCGGAGCGCACCAGCGCCTCGTCGTCGACGACCAGCACCCGAATCACCCGCTACACCCACTCCCGCGTCACGACCAACCGTTTTCTGCCCCGCCAGCCTAGATCCGCCCAGCTCACCGGACCGGACGCGACCTGAACAGCAGCCGGGTGGCGGGGTGGATCCAGCCGATCGGCGGAAGACGGGCAGCCGGGCGGCGAGGTCTTCCGGACGCCCGCCGGATACCGCCGGACCTGGGCGTTATCGACGCTGAAAGCCATGACACACAACGCTTCCGCGGCCCTCGGCGGCGAGCAGGGTGCCGCGCTGGCGACGGGCGAGGACCACCGGACGGTCGCGGGTACGGGCGCGCGCCTGCTCGGTGTCGATCTGGCGCGCGGCCTCGCGGTGCTCGGCATGTACGCCGCGCACGTGGGACCCGATCCGGCCCGAGGCGGCGTCCTCGGTTTCCTGACGGAACTGACGCACGGACGATCCTCGGCGCTGTTCGCGTTCCTGGCCGGATTCTCACTCGTCCTGATTCTCGGACGACGAGCGCCCAAGTCCGGGCGGGCGGGCCGGCAGGCCGTGGTGAAGGTGCTGGTGCGGGCGGGAATCCTGCTCGCCCTCGGCACCGCCCTGACCGCGCTGGGCACCGACGTGGAAGTGATCCTGGCCTACTACGGACTGTTCTTCCTGCTGGCCCTGCCGCTGTATCGCCTGCGGGCCACCACCTTGGCCGTGATCGCGGCGATCGGCGCGATCGTGCTGCCGCAGTTGTGGTTTCAGCTGCTCGATCCCGAACCCCGATGGTTCGGCACGGTCGAGCGGTTCGACCCCCTGGCTTGGGCGAGCACCCGCGGCGAACCCCTCGACGCCCCCGGCGGCGTGATCGGCCTGTTGTTCACCGGAAGCTATCCGGCACTGACCTGGCTGCCGTTCGTCATCGCCGGCATGGCGATCGCCCGCCTCGATCTGTCCGCCGGCGCGATCCGTCGGCGCATACTGGCGACCGGCACCGCACTGGCGGTCCTCGGCTACGCCGGATCGGCCCTGGCATTACGCCTGATCCCCGGCACCGTTCCCGCGAACGGAATCCTGGACGCCCCCTGGTGGTCCGATCTGTCCCCGGAGCAGCCCGGCTGGCGCTACCAGCTGGTCGCGGCCCCGCACAGCGAAACCACCTTGTCCATCATCGCGAACACCGGCGTCGCCATGGTGGTCCTGATGATCTGCGTCATCGCCTGCGACCGCTTCGGCACCTTCCGCCGAGCCACCACACCGCTGATCGCAGTGGGCAGCATGTCGTTGACGGCCTACGTCTTCCACATAGCCGTGATCGCGATCATCGGATTCCACACCCTGCCCGCCGATTCCCTGCCCGCCCTGCTCGGACTGAGCGCCTTCATCATGCTGTTCGCCTTCTGCTGGACGCGAATGTTCCACCGCGGCCCGCTCGAATGGCTACTGCACCGGGCGACCGGGGTCGCCGAACGCGTCCGCTAGACCCCGGCCGGTGCCGTTCATGCGGACTGTGCGAGGTCAGGATGCCTTGGTGCCGGAGCTGAGGGTGGCCGAGCCGGTGCTCAGGATTTGCAGAACGTTCTGGAAGAAGTCGCAGCCGCCCGGAGCACCGATGGGGAATTCGACGCAACCGGCGACGGGAGCGACGGATTCGGCGCCGGCCGATCCGGGGGCCGCCTGTGCGGTGGCGAGCGGGGCCAGGGTCAGCGTTCCGGCCAGGACGGCCACCGCGAATGACTTCTTCATCATCGAAATTCCCTCTGCATCAATTCTTTTCGACCTGATCAACTGCCGGGTGGCAGCGGGGATCACGGTATTGAGATGAGGAATCCGGTCATAGACCCTGGTTTCGTGGCCCCCGCCGGTGGGGGCACTCGAGGAGACCGGACTCAGCCGGTGATCAGTGCGGCCGCGTGCTCGCCGATCATCATGGTGGCGGCATTGGTATTGCCGCCGACGATGCTGGGCATGATCGAGGCGTCGGCGACGCGCAGTGCTTCGACGCCGTGCACGCGGAGGGTGGGGTCGACGACCGCGTGTTCGTCGACGCCCATGCGGCAGGTGCCGACGGGGTGGTAGACGGTGGTGGCGCGATTGGGGACTTCGGCGGTCAGGGCGGCGCGGGTGGGATAGGCGGGGCCGGGGGAGATTTCGGTGTCTACGGCGGTGCGGATGGATTCGGCGGCCATGACCTCCCGGATCAGTTCCATGCCGTGGACGAGGGTGTCGAGGTCGCGGGGTTCGGCGAGGTAGTTGGGGTCGATGGCGGGTGGTGCGGTGGGGTCGGCCGAGGTCAGGCGCAGGGTGCCGCGGCTTTGGGGGTAGATCATGGTGACCAGGACGGTGAGGGATCGGCGCGGGTCGGGCGTGTGGCGGATGGGGGCGTCCTGATTGGGTCCGGGGTAGCTCCAGGGCAGGACGTGGAGCTGGAGGTCGGGCGCGCCGGTGGCGTAGGGGGTGCGCAAGAACGCGACCGCTTCGAAGACGGTGCGGGCCAGCCAGGTGCTGTTGTTGCGCAAGGACTCTCGCAGCAGGGCGCCGGCGAAGTAGCCCGCCGATGAGCGATGCACGGCGGTCGGCATGGCGAAACTCATGGGCACGAACAAGTGGTCGTGCAGGTTGTCGCCCACGGGGAGATCGGCCACGACATCGATGCCGAACGCGCGCAGATGGTCGGCGGGGCCGAGACCCGAGAGCATGAGCAGCTGGGCGGAGCCGAAAGCGCCCGCGCTGACGATCACTTCGCGTTCGGCGCGCAACACCTCGACGCCGCGCCCGGTGGTGTATTCGACGCCGGCGGCGCGCCCGTTCTCCACGAGTACGCGCAGTGCGCGGGTATTCGGCAGCACGGCAAGGTTTTTCGGCCGATCGTCGAGGTAGCCGACGGAGGTGCTGAAGCGCAGGCCATTGCTGTTGCTCTGCTGGAAGAGCGAAACGCCTTCTTGTTCGGCCCCGTTGTAGTCGGGATTGCGTGCGATACCGGCGGTTTCGGTGAGCGCCCGGATGAACGATTCGGAGGCGGGCGTCAGGTCGCGCGCCCGAGTCACCTTGATCGGGCCGGAGCCGCCGCGGAATGCGCTGGCGCCGTCCTCGAACGATTCGAGTTTCTTGAAACTCGGCAGCACATCCGCGTATGCCCAGCCGGTATTGCCCGCCGCGGCCCAGTCGTCGAAATTGCGCCGGTTGCCGCGCACGAACACCATGCCGTTGACCGAGCTGGAACCGCCGACCACCCGGCCGTGCGTCTGCGGAATCCTCCGGCCCAGGGCGTGCTTCTGTTCGACGGTGTAATGGCCCCAATCGATGCGCTTCTTCAATTGCGGCACGCTGTGCATCGGGCCGATCATTCCGGGTTTGCGCACCAGCCGGGAGTTGTCGCGCCCGCCCGCCTCCAGCAGCGTGACGCGCGCCCCGGTATCGGCCAGCCGGCGGGCGATGATGGCCCCGGCGCTCCCCGAACCGATGATGATGTAGTCCGTCGCCGCCATGACCAGCCCTTCAGCCCAAACTGGAACGTGTTGCGAAAGTACTCGATACCGGCTGCTCGGACGCCCGATTCCGGATAAAACGCGAGATTACTGAGGCGTAGCCATGCCTTCGGGCGCATGCTGAAAAGCAGAGGAGATCGCTTCGCATTTCGGAGGAGGAAGAACATGGTCAGGGTGACAGCGGTGAAACCGAATGGAGAGCATTGGCATCCCCATCCTGGCGACGCCATCGAGGACGAAGGGGAAGTTCCCGCCTTGGTTTTATGCCTGCTCGCCGTCGGAACAGCCGGATTGACCATCACGGCGGCGGCGTCGGGATTCCGGGGTTGGGCGGCGCTGGGGGCGATCGTGACGGCGGCACTGCTGCTCGCGGGTCTGCTCATGATCCGGTTCGAGTACTTCCGCGAATTCCGCAAGGAGCAGCGCGCCGGACGGCACGGCCATAACCCGTTGGTTGCCGGGGAATATCGGCCGGGACAGCTCAGTTCGTGGCAGGTGCGGAAGATACGGGCAGCGCAAGCGCGATCAGCAGCCCGGTGAGGGCGAGACCGGCCAGGACCGCCAGGGCCAGCACACCGGCCCGGTCGGGGGCGGTCAGACCGGCGACCAGAATGGTGCCGGCGATGCTGGTGCCCAGGGCGGAACCGAGATTGGAGACGGCGCGCGACAGACCCGAGATCTCACCCTGCTGATTCTCGGGGAACGCGGACTGCACGACATTGACGGCGGGGGTCAGCATGACGCCCACGCCCAGGCCGATGATCAGCAGGCCGGGCGTGAAAGCCCAGGGAGAAGACCAGATTCGGACCAGCGCGACGAGCGTCACCAGGCCGAGCACGGTCTGGCTGAAGCCGGAGCGGATGAGCGTGCGCGCGGGGTGATTGCGGGCCAGGCGGGCGGCGATCAAGGAGCTCAACAGGATTCCGGCGGTGGCCGCGGTGGTGATCAGGCCGGTTTCGATGGCGTTGTAGCCGCGGACGACCTGCAGGAAGGTCGCCACCACGAACGAGATGCCCATGAGCAGCAGCCATTGCAGACCCTGAATGACCAGCGCCAGATTCGACGTGCGGTTGCGGAACAGCGCGAGCGGCAGCAGCGCCGGGCCGCCGGAGCGTTCGCGGGCGCGCAGGTGCAGCAGGCACAGGCCGAGCAGCGCCAGCCCGGCGCCCATCAGGATCACGGTCGCGGCAAGGCTGTTGTCCGCCTGCATGATTCCCAAAACCAGGCTGATCATGCCGGTCGCCGACAGCACGGTGCCGACCAGGTCGAACGGGTGCCGGGCGTCGGCGGGCAACGGGTCCTCCAGGCCGCGGCTCCAGACCGCGATCGCCACCACGATGACCGTCTGGAAGAGGAACACCGCGCGCCAGGACACCGTCGTCGAGATCAGTCCGCCGATCAGCGGCCCGGCCGCCGCCCCGACCCCGCCCATGCCGGTGATCAGCCCGAAAGCCCCGGCGCGCGCGGCGGTATCGGTGAACATGAGGGTGGCCAGGATGTACACCGGCGGAATGAGCAGCGCGGTGCCGATGCCCTCCAGGATCGAATTGCCGAAGATCAGCATGCCCAGCCCGGGCGCGGCCGCACTCGTCAATGCCCCTGCCGCGTAGACGAACATCCCGAGCCGGAAGCAGCGCACGCGTCCCCAGCGTTCGGTCAGCGCGCCGCCGGGAATCATCAGCGCCGCCATCACCACCAGGAACACGGTGATGGCCAGCTGCACCCCGGCGACCGTGGTGTGCAGGTCGGCGCTGATGTCGGTGATCATCACGTTCATGCTGGAGCCGGCGAAGCTGCAGATGAACTGGGCCAGCGCGAGGGGTGCCAACATGTTTCGCATGCCCGCGACCCAACTCCGCTACCGGCGCCGCGGCCTCATCCGTCACGGATGACGCGGCGGGCAACCTCGATGCCGGAGCCGCCGCGCGCGTCGGCGATGATGCCTCGGGACGGATCCGGTGGTCCGCTGCGTTGCTGTGCAGGAGTGTGGAGGAGGTGCCGGAGGATGAACGCCGGTTTCGAGGTGTTCGGCGAGCACGTGCTGTGGACCGACGCGATCGGCAATCTGCTGTCGCTGGCGGTGGTGTGGCTGGCCATGCGCAAGACGGTGTGGACCTGGCCGGTGCAGATCGCCGGGGCCGCACTGCTGCTGGCGGCTTCGCTGGACGCGCACGCGCCGGGCAACGCGCTCAAGCAGATCCTGTTCCTGGCATTGGCCGGCTACGGCTGGCTGGCCTGGACGCGCGGCACCCGCGGGCAGGTGGAATTGGCGGTGCGCCCGGCCACCGCGCGCGAACGCTGGACCCTGCTGCTCGCGATGGCGGTAGGCACGGTGCTGGTGGCCGAGGCGTTCATGCGGATTCCGTGGCTGCACATCGCGTGGTCGCCCTGGGCCAATGCCTATATCTTCGTCGGCAGCGCCATCGCGACCTTCGCGCAGAGCCGGGCGCTGGTGGACTTCTGGATCATCTGGATGCTGGTGGATCTGGTCGGCGTGCCGCTGGCTTTCAAGTCGGGGCTGTACGCCTCGGGCGCGGTGTACGGCGTGTTCTTCGTGCTGGTGCTGGCCGGTTTCGCCCGCTGGCGCGGGGAGTACCGATCACGGTTGCGAACACGCGTCGGAATCGCGGGGTGAGCGGACGGCCGGTATGCGACCCTGGCGGCACGGGCATGACCGATCCGTCTGATTCACCGGCCTCAGAAGCGAGGGTGTCGTCATGGACAATGCCACGGCCTACCAGCCGATTCCGGAACCTGTCGTCGAACTGGATGTCTTTCCGCCGCAGCAGCAACGCCGCTGGACCGTGCTGCTGCGCCTGATCCTGGCCATTCCGCAGCTGATCGTGCTGTGGGCGCTGGGGATCGCCGCCGCGGTGGTGGCGATCATCGGCTGGTTCGCGGCGCTGTTCACCGGCGCGCTGCCGCAGTGGGCGGGTGATTTCCTGCGCTCCTACGTGGCCTACAACGTGCGGGTCTCCGGCTACATGATGCTGCTGGTGGACGCGTATCCGCCGTTCACCCTGGAGACGGGGCCGGATTACCCGGTGCGCGCGTGGTTCCCGAACGCGACGCCGCTGAATCGGCTGGCGGTGCTGTTCCGCTTCTTCCTGGCGCTGCCGATTCTCATCCTGACCAGCTGGTTCGCCTCCGGCTGGATGGTCATCTCGTTCATCGTCTGGCTGATCGTGCTGATCACCGGCCGCATGCCCGCCGCACTGTTCCAGGCCACCACGGTGGTGCTGCGCAATCAGGTGCGCACCTCGGCCTACTGGTACATGCTCACCCCGACCTACCTCAAGCAGGTGTTCGGCGACGGCGCGGCGCCCGAGGCCGGAGCCACTCTCCCGCCCGGATACGTGCCCGCTTCCCCCACCCGGCCGCTGCTGGTCTCCCAGGCCGGGAAGATCCTGCTGTGGGTGATCCTGGTGCTGGGCATTCTGGCCAGCATCGCCCAGGGCGTGACCCGGTCCACCACCGACGTCGACGACGACGATTACAGCTCGATGATCAGCTACAGCCACACCTACTGAGTGCGCCGCCGGCGCGGGCTACAACCAGCCCGCGTCGGTCGCCACCCGGACCGCGTCGATTCGATTGCGCGCCTGCAGTTTCGTGACCGCGGCCGCCAGATAATTGCGAACCGTCCCATAGGACAGGTGCAGCTGGCCGGCGATCTCCTTCGGGTCCGCTCCGTCCGCGCATTTGCGCAGCACCTCGATCTCGCGTTCGGTCAACGGGTTCCGCGGCGCGCGCAGCGCCGTGGAGGCCAGTGACGAATCGAGGATCTGACCGCCCCCGGCCACGGTGCGCACCGCGTGCAGCAGCTCCTGGCGGGCGCTGTCCTTGAGGATGAACCCCTGCACGCCGATCTGCATGGCCCGGCGCAGCTGCCCCGGCGTGGCGAGCGCGGTGAGGATCAGCACCCGGCACGACGGGAAGCGTTGCGCCAGTTCGGCGGCCGCGGTGAGCCCGTCCTGCCCGGGCAGGTCGATATCGAGAATGGCCAGGTCGGCGCGCTCGGCGATGGCCGTCGCCACGATTTCCTCCCCGCGCTCGAGGGTGGCCACCACCTCGAGGTCGGCCTCCAGCTCCAGCGAGGCCACCAGGGTGTCACGCAGCAGCCGCATGTCCTCGGCGACGAGAACCCGGATCATGTGTGTCGCTCCTAACCGGATCGGGTTTCGAGTTGCTCCCGATGCCGTCCGCACTATGCAATCATCGGCGTGTCGCCACTACCAAGATCGACCGGGTATCTCTTCCTGGTCAGTTTCACCCTGTCCGTGCTCGTGGGCGGGGCGAGCATGGTGGCCGTCGGCTGTTGCGCCGCGGCGGCCGGATTGCTGGCGCTGGCGCAATTGCGGGTTCGTAGCCGCCGCTGGGTATTTCCGGTGCAGGCGCTGCTGGTCTATCTGCCCGTGGCGTTCGGTGATGCCGCGACCAATCTGGACGGCCTGCTGGCCGCGTCGGCCCTGCGCTGCCTGCCCGCCCGCGCGCGCTGGTGGGCGTTCGCGGTGATCGTCGCCGGTTCCGGCTTCCTGCACGGTGACTGGCGGCGCGAACCGATCCTGTTCGGCTATGCCGCGGTGGCGACGGCGGCGATCGGCGTGGTGACCTACAGCCTGCTGCGCCTGCCGGAGCTGGTCGACCGGCTGCGCGCGACCAGGGACGAACTGGCCCGGGCCGCCCTGACCCAGGAGCGATTACGGGTTGCCGGTCAGTTGCACGCGGCGCTGGGCGATGAGCTCAGCGGGGTGCGGGCCCTGCTGCGGACCGCCCGGCGGGAACTCGGCGAACGGCCCGAACGGGCGCGGGAAGCCGTGCGGCGCACCGCCGCCGCCACCCGGCGCATGATCGAGACGGTGCGGGCGACGGCGGCGGTGCACGGCGAGCAGGACGGCGCGCCCCGCGATCCCGAACCGGTGAGCCGGCTCGCTCCCCGCCTGGCCATGGCCGCCATGGTGATCGGGCTGGCCGCGTGGACCATCACCCAGACCATCGAGAGCGCTCCGGCGCATCGGCTGCCGGTCGCCGCCGCCGGGGTGGCGCTCACCGGATCGCTGGTGGCGCAGTTGTACCGGCCCCGGCTGGCGAGCCGAATCCTGGTGGCGCAGGCCGCCATCGTGCTGCTGCCGCTGCCGTGGCTGGAGTCGTCGTGGTGCGGCTGGCTGCCCTTCCTGGCGATTCCGGTGCTGCTGACCCAGCGCGGCGGCCGGCTGGCGGCCGAACTGATCGGGCTGGTCGTGCTGCGTGCGCTCTGCTCCGAACCCGAAGCGCCGCCGGGCATTCAGGCGGGCTGGGTGCTGCCGGTGCTGGAGGCGACGCTGGCGCTGTTCGGCCTGGCGCAGTTCTGGCTGCTGTCCGATCAGCTGAATCGGTCACGCGCACAGCTGGTCCGGACGACTTTGCAGGTGGAGCGGCTGCGGGTGGCGCGCAATATTCACGATCTGCTGGGTCTGACGCTGTCGGTGCTGGCGCTCAAGAGCGATCTGATCGTCGAGCTGGTCGATTTCGACGCGCGGCGGGCGGCGGCCGAGATCGACGAATCGCTGCGCATCGCCACCGATGCCCAGCGGGAGGCGCGGGCGCTGGCCGCCGATACCGTGCGGGCGTCGCTGGTGGACGAATTGTCCGCCGCCGCCAAGCTTTTGCGGGAGCACGGCATCGTGGTGGACCTGGACTGCGACGACGAACTGCCGGACGCCTGCGCCGCCGTGCTGTCCCCCGTGGCCCGCGAGGCGATCACCAATATTCTCCGGCACAGCGACGCCGGCTACGTCGATATCGAATGCCACCGCCGGAAAGACGAACTGCACTTGCTGATTCGCAATGACGGCCCGCGCACCCGCACCTCCGACGGGCAGGGCCTGCGCAATATGCGCGCCCGAGTCACCGATGCCGGTGGGCGTTTCACCGCCGTCGCCGATCCGGACGAGTTCGTGCTCACCGCGGTGGTGCCGGTCGAACCGTATGCAGAATGCACGGTTCCGGCCGGTGATGTCGCATCCACAACCGGTGCCGCAGGCACTACTTCCGATTCCCCTGCGATGTGAAGGTTTTCGTGTCACCCCGACACGAAGGAAGAACAATGCACATCGCCTACATCATCGTCACCGTCGTCGCGGCCGCCTGGGTCGGCTTCTCGGCCTTCTCGCTGCTACAGCGCGCGGAATTCGTCACCGCTCCCCTGGTGCAGTACGGGGTGCCCGAATCCTGGTGGACGCCACTAGGTCTGCTCAAGGGCGCCGGCGCGATCGGCCTGATCGCCGGGCTGTTCCTGCCGGTGATCGGCATCGCCGCCGCCATCGGGCTGATCCTGTACTTCCTGGGCGCGGTGATCACCAATATTCGCGCCCGCTCCTTCAAGACCATTCCGTTCCCGCTGCTGTACCTGGTCCCGGTCGCGGTCGCCATGGGCCTGGGCCTGGCCGCCTGATCCGGCCTCAGGCGTCGAGCGCGGGGGTGCTCACCAGCCCGAGGTTGATGGCCAGCCGGTGCACGCGGATCTCGATCTCGTCCCGGATGGCGCGGATCTCCTCCATGGTCTGGCCCGCCGGATCGGGCAGCGGCCACTGTTCGAAGCGGTGGCCGGAGACCAGCGGATCGGTGTCGCCGCAACCCATGTCGACGACCACGTCGGCGGCGCGCACGAATTCGTCGGTCCACGGTTTGGGGAATTCGGCGGTGATATCGATGCCGCGTTCGGCCATCGCGGTCACCACCAGCGGATTGACCAGCACATTGGGCGAGGAACCGCCGGACCAGCCGAACGCGGAGTCACCGACCAGATGGTTGAAGAAGCCCTGCGCCATCTGCGAGCGGCCGGCATTGTGGGTGCACACGAACAGCACCGCGGGCCCGGTCTGGATCGGTTTGCCCTCGGCCTTGGCGGCGGCGATCAAGCGTTCACGGGCGAAGCGTTCGGCCAGCGCGGGCCGCTCGCCGCTGAGGGTGGTCACCGAACCCAGCTGGTCGTAAGAGGATTCGAGAATGCGGTCGATGGTGGCGGTATCGAAGACGGCGGCGAACTCCGTGCCCAATCGTGCCGCGGCGGCGGGCAATTCCGACCGCTGATCATCGTCTGGAAGCTCTTCCGGCAGCACGGATCGAGTGTAGGTGGGCGAATGCCCCCGCTCGACTCACGACGCGGCGGCGGTTCGGCGCGCGGCTAGGGTGGGAACCGTGCCACTAGTCGAAGTGACCTACGCACCGCGCGTCGCGGAATCCGTCCTGCGGGAACTGGGCGAGAAGCTGCCGCATCTGATTTCGCTGGCGGTGGAATGCCCGGAGGAACCCTATGACGGGGACCTGCAGCCGGGTGACGTGGAGATACGCTTCCGGCCGCTCGGTCCGTTCGACCGGAGCGGCCTCGACGTGGTGATCGAGATCCGTTCGAAGTACTTCGAGAGCCGGGCGCTCGATCGACAGCAGCGGGTCGACCTGCTGTGCGAATGGATCGAAGCCGAGACCGGGCTGGACGACTTCGGGGTGTATCTGTCGCTGCCGGTCGCCGCCTGGGCTCAGACGGAGTGACCGGCGGGCGCGAACAGCGGTTTCAGCGCGGGCAGGAGCAGCGCTGCGCGGCGGGCACATCGCCGAGGACGTCCTCGACGTGGCTGCCGCAGCCCTCGTAGCCGGGCTTGCCGCAGGTCGGACAGGTGATGCGCATGCACATGGGAGGGTTCCTTCCTCGGGAACGGCGATATCTATCCGCAGGTGAGCATGTCATACGGGTACGACAAAGGAATCAGGGGCGGCGCAGCAGTCGGCGCAACCGGTCGTGCGGGAGCGCCGGGGAGCGATGGCCGTCACGTCCGGTCATATCGTTGTTCACGATCAGGGCGTTGAGCACCGACTCCTCGACGGCCTCCACCACAGCGGTGTAGACGGCGTCCATCCGGTTCCACGGCAGGCGCGTACTGGTGACCAGTTCGGAGCGCGACGGATAGCCGGTGGGAAAACCGGTGTCCGGCAAGCGATCTCCGGCGGTGGAGAAGGCCAGGAACAGATCGCCGGAGAACAGGCTGCCGGTGGTGCCGGTGCGGGCCAGCCCGAGCGGCACTCGGCGCGCCATCGCCTTGCACTGCAGCGCGTCGACGGGCGCGTCGGTGGCGATGATCACGATGACCGAACCGGCGCCGGCGGGCGGGGCGGGTGTGCTGGGAGTCGGGCGCGCCTCCATGGGGTTCTCCACGTCCAGCGCGGCGCCCACGCGTTGACCCGCGATGGTGAGTTCGGCGCGGGAACCGAAGTTGGCCTGCACGAACACCCCGAGGGTGTAGGAGTGGCCGCACAGTTCCAGGCGGCGCGAGGCGGTGCCGCTGCCGCCCTTGAAGGCGTAGCAGTTCATGCCGGTGCCGCCGCCGATCGAACCCTCGCGCAGCGGCGCCGATTCCGCCGCGTCCAGCGCCGCGCACACGATCTCGGGGGTGACGTGCCCGCCGTTGATGTCGTTGAGGTAGCCGTCCCAGGTCTCGGCGCAGACCGGCAGCAGCCATTCCCGGGCCAGCTGCGCGGGCTGGCGATTGATCCACTGCACCACGCCGGTGTGGCAGGCGCCGATGGCATGGGTGTTGGAAATGGTTACGGGCAAGGACAATTGGCCGACTTCGTCGATCCAGGCGGTCCCGGTCATCTCGCCATTGCCGTTGAGCGAGTACCAGCCCGCCGTGCACGGCCGCCCCAGCCCGTCCCGCCCGCGCGGCAGGATGGCGGTGACCCCGGTGCGCACCGGCCCCTCCCCCACCCGCAGCTCGCCGTCGCCGGAAATCAGGGTGCGGTAACCCACTTCGACGCCGGGCACATCGGTGATGGCGTTCCACGGTCCCGGCCGGCCGCTGGGCGCGATGCCGAGCGCCCGCGCCCGGGGCCGGCCGTCGGGCGAGAACGATTGGCGTTCGGTCATTTCCGGGTCTCCTCGCTGTCGACGGTGAGCTCGGCGCAGCCGGTGGCGGTGCGCGCGTAGGAACAGATGAGCGCGGCGGCGCGGGCCGGGTTCAGGGATCGGTTGCGGCTCACGATGTGCAGTCCGTAGGCGTCTTCCAGGGCCACCAGATTCCGCGCCACGTCCAGGACGGATCCGTCGATCCGGAAGTGCCCCTGCGCGATTCCCACTTCCAGGGCGCTGGCGTACACCGCCACCTGCTGATTGAACAGGGCGGTGATCAGGTCGCCGTGCTGGGCGGAGACGGCATGGTAGGAGGCCAGCCGGTAGAGCGCGATCACCAGCGTGTCGTCGGCGGATTCGGGCAGTCCGGCGCGGATCAAAGCGGCGATCTTGGCCCGGGCGTCCGGAATCTCGCTCACCAGGTCCAGGCGGGCGCCGAAGAAGCGGTCGCTGGCGAAGCGGTGCACCTCGTGCAGCAGGTTGGCCAGATCGTCGAAGTAGTAGTGCACGGTGGCCGGGGAGACGCCCGCGACCCCGGCGATCTCCCGTATGCGCAGCCGGTCCACGCCGGGGTCGGCGACGGCGGACAGCGCGGCGCTCAGGATGGCGCGGCGCGCCTGCTCCTGGTCTTTCTTCCTGGCCATCGGATCCCCTTGTTGACTAACAGTTAAGTCATTGTTACGGCATTCCGTAGCTCTTGTCCTGGCGACATCGCGCATTCTTTGATTTGAAGTCAAAGAAAGGCTGCGTCATGGCCACTCCCGCACCGCTGTCCCCCGAACCCGACCAGACCCACCTCGCCCGCTACCCGCAGCAGCTCGCCCGCGCGCTCGGCATGAGCGAGAACATCCTCATCACCCTCTCCGCCGTGACGCCCGCGTCCAGCGTGTTCATCATCGTGCCGGCGATCCTGCTGGCGGTCGGCGGCGCTTCGGTGCTGACGCTCGCGCTGGCCGCGGTGGTCTCGGTGTTCGTCGGGCTCTGCTATGCCGAACTGGCGGCGGCGTATCCGATCACCGGCGGCGAATACACCTGGGCGGCAAGGCTGCTCGGCCGCCCCACCGGCTTCGCGCTGTTCCTGCTCACGCTGGTGAACGGGGTGCTGATCATCGCGGTGATCGCGCTGGGCACCGGCGACTATCTGAGCGTGGCGATTCCGAGCCTGTCGGGCGAATGGGTCGGGGTGGGCGTCATCGCGGTCACCACGGTGGTCGCCACCCTGAACATCAAGACCAACGCCTGGGTGACCGGAATCTTTCTGTGCGTGGAGGTTTCGGCCATCGTCGTGCTGATCGCGCTCGGTTTCGGGCATATGGAGCGCGGGCCGGAGACCTTCTTCCAGCCGCGCACCGCCGGCGCGGACGGGCTGGAGAGCGTGGGGATGGCGACGCTGGCGAGCATGATCCCGGTGGCGTTGTTCGCCTACAACGGTTACGGAGCGGCCGTGTACTACGCCGAGGAGACCAAGCAGGCCTCGCGCACCATCGGGCGGGTGATCATGATCTGCCTGGCCGCCACCGTGGCCATCGAGATGCTGCCGCTGGCGGCGGTGGTGCTCGGCGCGCCCGGGCTGCCGGAACTGCTGCACAGCGACGCGCCGCTGAACTACTTCCTGACCGAGCGCGGCGGGTCGGCGGTGAACACCGCGGTGAGCGTGGGCATCGCGATCGCCATCGTGAACGCGGTGATCGCCATCATCCTGCAGATCTCGCGCCTGGTGTTCGCCTCCGCGCGCGATCGCAGCTGGCCCGATCCGGTCGATCGGGCGCTGGGGTCGGTGCATCCGCGCCTGCGCACACCGGTGATCGCCACGCTGGTGGTCGGGGCGCTGGCCGCCGTCGCCGCCGCGCTGCTGCCGTTGCGGCTGCTGATCATCGCCACCGGGGCGGGGCTGGTGCTGGTGTATCTGGTGGTGGCGCTGGCGGCCTTGCGGATTCGCCGGGTGCGGCCCGCGGACGCGCCCGGCTATCGCATGCCCTGGTGGCCGTGGCCGCCGCTGCTGCTGATCGCCGCCATGGTCTACGCGGCCTACAGCGCGGTGCGGGATTCCTGGCAGCCGATGCTGTTCGCGGCCGGGGCGATGGCGGCGGGGTTCCTGTACTACCTGCTGTATCTGCGCCCGCGCCGGGACGAGCGCTGGACGCTGCCGGATCCGGCACAGGATTGAGACGAACCGGTCGGTGCGGCCGGCTCGGTAGGCTGGCCGCATGCTGATCAGAAGGTCTCTCGCGCTCGCCGGATTCACCGCCCTGGCGGCGCTCGGCGCGGCCGCCTGTACCGCCGAGGGCAATGGCTCCAAGACCGAATGCCAGGTGAGCGGCTGCACCATCACCTTCGATCGCGGGGTGAGCGCCAAGGCCACCGTGCTCGGGGTGGACGCGGAACTGGTTGCGGTGAACGGGGATACGGTCACCATGAAGGTCGGCGGGCAGCAGGTGTCGGTGCCGGTCGGGAACACCCAGCCGGCCGATGGCATGAGCGTGTCGGTTCAGGAGGTCACGGGCGACAAGGTCGTGGTCAAGGTGGCCACCGGCATCAACTGAGCGGGGATCCGCTCCAGTACGCCGCCCGCGAAGACGTCGTAGAGCGGCAGCGTTTCCAGGTGCACGTAGCCGATGTGGCAGTCGCACACGGTGTTCGGGCAGGCGCGCGGGGCCAGCGCGGTGCGATAGCTGCCGTCGTAGAGGTTGCCCAGTTCGGTGCGGACGAAATGGCAGCGGCGCACGGTGCCGTCGCCGTCCACCGAGATGACCGATTCGCCGGTGCGGCAGGGCATTCCGGCCGACGGGTGCGGGTACAGGCTGTAAGCGAAGAGCGGGTCGATCGCCTGCCAGGCCTCGGCGTCGGCGTCCGAAAGCTCATGCCCCTCGGGCGCGTTCACCCACAGGTAGATGTGCTCGGGTAGGTCCGCGCGCAGGCGGTGCGCGGCCGGGAGATGCTCCGGGAAGCCGACGATGCCCACGCTGTAGCGGATGCCGCGCCGGCTCAGGTCCGCGCATTTGGCGCTGAACCGGTCGTAGGGCGTCTGTCCCGGGTGGTAGGTGCACCACAGCGCCAGGGTGCGCGGGTTGGCGGAGGAGAGCCAGTCGGTGCGGCAGCTCAGGTTGGTCTGGATGGCGACCCGGCGCACATTCGGCAGGTGCGAGAGTTCGATGAGGGTGCGCCGGTACCAGGAGCGCACCAGGCCCTCGCCCCACGGTGTGAACAGGATCGACAGGCGGTCACCGCGCTGTTCGGCCACCCAGGCGGCGAAGCGTTCCAGGGCGGCGCGGTCGGCGCGTAATTGCTCGCGGCTGTCGCGGCGCTTGGCGAAAGGGCAGTAGGGGCAATCGTAGTCGCACGAAGCGAGCGGGCCGCGGTAGAGAATGGTCAGGTCCATGGCGGTTACTTCGGTTCGTAGGCGGTCATGGCGGCGTGCACGGCCGGGGAGAACAGGCGCGGGCCGAGCGCGTCGGAGTAGGCCAGGCCCTCGGGGGTGAGGCGCAGGCGATCCGGTCCGTACTCCAGCCAGCCCAGGTCGGCGAATTCCCTTAGCTCCGTAGGGAAATGGGCGTCGGGGTGCGCGCCGAAGCGGTCCCGGTAGGAGGCGAGATCCATGCCGTCGGCTTGCAGCAGGGATTGCAGGAGGTGACGGCGGCGCGTTTCGTCGGCGTCCATCCGGAAGCCGACTTCGGCGCGGGTGAAATCCGTTGTGCCGGTGTAGGTGTCGATGATACCGCGCACCTCGCGGGTTTCCACCGCGTAGTCGAACGAGTAGTGCAGTCCCGCCGTGTAAGACCGCGCCCCGCAGCCGAGACCGATCATGCCGTCGATCTGGCAGGCGTAGTCTTCGGGTCCCTCGGCCGGAGCGTCGGCGCGGCGGAACATGCGCATGGAGCGTTGCTCGTAACCGTTGGCCAGCAGGTGATCCCGGCCCGCCGCGTACAGGCGCAGGCGCTGCTCGTCCCACTCGGCGTCGGCGTCCGCACCGTGTTTTCCGAGCCCGGTGAGGGGACGGACGTACAGCGGATACAGGTAGAGCTCCTCGGGCCGCCAGGCCAGCGCCGCGTCCAGGGAGGTGCGCCAGGTCCGCTCGGTCTGGCCGTCGATGCCGTAGATCAGATCGATGTTCAGGATCGGGATGTCCGCGGCCCGAATGCGTTCCAGCGCGGCCTCGACCTCGGCGCGGCGCTGCGGGCGGACCGCCGAGCGGGCCTCGGCATCGACGAAACTCTGGACGCCGATGCTCACCCGGGTGGCGCCGCGCTCGGCCAGTACGGTCAGGCGGTCCGCGGTCGCGGTGGTCGGCGAGGTCTCCACGGACAGCGGGATGCCCCGCAGGTCCGCGCCCATGCGCAGTTCGGCGATATCGCAGAGCCGCGCCAGTTCGGCGGCCGTCAGATAGGTGGGGGTGCCGCCGCCGAACGCCGCGGCGGCGAAGCGGACCGGGCCGTCGCCCAGGGCTTCCCGCACCGCCCGCGCCTGGCGTTCCAGGGCATCGAGGTAGCGGGTGGTGAGTTCGCCGGGCGCGCCCACCCGGGTGAAGAGGTTGCAGAAACCGCAGCGGTATTCGCAGAACGGGATGTGCGCGTACAGCGACAGGGCGTCCTTGGGTTCGGCCGCCCACAGCTCGCGCAGCGGCGGGCGCTGCGGGGCGAGCGGGCGGTAGGCCGTCTTGTGCGGGTAGCCGTAGACGTAGTTGCGATACGGGCGGGGGCGGGTGAGCGTGTTCATGCGGGGCCCTCGAGGAAGAACTGGGCGTACGGGACGGTCCAGACGGCTTCGTGTCCGAGGCGATGGCCGGTGAAGCCGTCGTCGCCGTAGGTGGTGCCGTGATCGGAGCAGACGATGGCGAAGCAGCGGCGGCGGCTGCTCGCGGCGGCGAACAGGCGGCCGAGGTGGCGGTCCACGTATTCCAGTGCGGCGGCGTGGGTTTCGCGGGTGTCGCCGGCGTCCCGGGTCGCGCCGGGTAGGTGGAACCAATTGGGCTGGTGCAGGGCCGAGACGTTCACGAACAGCAGCAGCCGGCGCTGGGCGGGCAGTTCCGCGACGATCTGCTCGGCGCGGGCGACCTGCGCTTCGAAGGAGGTCGGCGAGGCCACGGAAAACTCCTGCTCCCAATGGCTTTCCTGGAACAGGCCGGGCAGCACCGAGCCGAGTGCGGCCTGCTTGTTGAAGAACCCCACTCCCCCGATGCAGACCGTGCGATAGCCCGCCGCCGCCAGGGCCTGGACGAAATCGGGTGTGTCGTAGACGAAGGTGCGGCCCGCGGTGGTCTCGCTGCCGGCGAAGCGCGAGGCGAACAGGCGGGGATGCGGGCCGGGCGTCGCCGGGGTGGGCAGGAATCCGGCGAACATGGCCTGATGCGAGGCGTAGGTGAAACTGCCCGGCGCATGGCGTTTCTCCCAGCCGCTCGCGGGCAGGTGGCGGGCCAGGTTCGGCAGGCGTCCCGCCGCCAGCAGTTCGGCGGCCACGTCGTAGCGCAGGGTGTCGAGGGTGACGAACAGCAGATCGTCGCGGCCGACCACCTCGTTCATATCCGGGTCGGCGAGGTGGTGATCAGGCGATGGCATGCTGCTCGTTTCTCGGTGCCGGACGGGCGGATTCGATGCCGCGGGCGAGGGCCGCGACCTGGGCGTCATAGGTGTCGCCGGCTTCGGCGCCGCTGCCGTCCAGGCCGCGCAGCCCCGGCAGCAGATCGCCGAAGGCGTTGACCTCGCCGATGGCGAAGCGCCGCCAGCCGATACCGGGCAGCAGGTCCACGCCGACGCGGGAGAACCGCGGGAAGCAGGCGGCGGCGCGCTCGCACAACGCCAGCACCTCGGACCAGTCGCCGCCCGCATTGTCGATGGCGGTGCGGGCGGCGGCGAGATCGCCACGCGCACCGCCCAAATGCAGGTTCGTCATCGGCGACGGGCTGGTGCGCACCACGGCATGGGTCGCGCGACCGGCGACCACCACCACGCGCAGATCCGCGCTCCGGCCATCCTGCGACGCCTTGGGCAGCCACCGCTCGATATGCAACCCGTCCGGCGCGAGCGCGTCGACGATCGCGGCCACCTCGGCTTCGGTGGTGTAGCGCCGCACGCGCAGCGAATTGAACAGCCGCCCTTGCCCATCGCGCTGCACCGAGGTGGTGGCCTGCACCCGCCCACCGCTCGCGGTCTCCACGGCCAGCACTCCGGAAGCGGAGGATCCGTGTGCGAGCTTGACGAAAGCGCGCGTCAGCCCGGCGGCCGCCATACGCTCGCGCACGTCCTGCCAGTCACGCACGGGTTCGACCGCTCCGGAGGTCGGCGAGAACGGCACGGCCACACCGGCATTGCGCAGTACTTCGTGACAGCGGCGCTTGTCGAACAGCACCGCCAGTTCGGCCGGATCGTCGAGCAGCGTCGCGCCACCCGCCGCCGCCAGCTCGGATACCGTCCACGCGGCCGCGATGAATCGCCCGTACCAGCGCGCGCTTCCCTCCACGCGGGTCGAATCCTCGACGCCGCGTAGCATCCGCTCGACCTCCGGATCCTCCCCCGGCGATTCCAGCCGCACCAGCTCACCGGCCCGGAATCCGGCGCCGCCCGTGAGCACTTCGCGCCACGACACCACTCGCGCCGCCGGTCGGCCCGCCCGCCGCAGCGCCTCCTGGAACAGCGTCACCCGCCGGTTCTCCGGAATCCCGACTACCACCAACCGCGGCGGGTGTGCGCCGTTCACTCCGAGACGGCGGTGTAGCGGCGATCGGCGGGATCGTCTTCGTCCTCTTCGGTTTCGGCGTCCGAGAGGTCGACGATCACGCCGCTGGGTTCCAGGGCGTCGCGTAGGCGCTGTTGCATGGCGGCGCCGATGAAATGGTGGTGCAGGTCCAGGGAGGTGAGGTGGGTGAGGGGCTGGCCGGACAGCAGGGCTTCCGCGCCGGCGTTGCCGAGGGTGCCCATCGACAGGTCGAGGGAGGTCAGGCCCGCTACCACGGGGGCGCTGGCGATGGCGGCGGCGATCTCGTCCTGAATCTCGCTGTTGCGCAGGGCGAGATGGCGCAGGTGCGGTAGTCGGGCGCCGCTGAGCAGGGGTTCCAGGTCGGCGATGCTGGTGTCGCCGCCATACCAGGAGACGCCGAGCCACAGGTCCAGGTGTTCGAGGGCGGGCAGTTCGCTCGCGCCGATGCCGCGCACCACATCCGCGCCCAGGCCGCCGGTCTGGACGGTCAGCTTCCGTAGCGCGGGGTGGGTGAGGCGCGAGAAGCCCAGATCCGCGCCGCCGCGCACACCGAACTCGGTGAGTTTCGGGAAGGCGTCCAGCAGCGGTTTCACCTCCGACTGGTGGATCCAGGAGATCTCGTTCTCCTCATAGGTGATGTCCCCCAGGAAGATCGCGCGCAGGGCGGGCAGTTTGTGCTTCGCCGCCGCCAGCGCCTCGATCACGTCCGCGGAGGTGGTGTCGGACTCCCCGTACGACCCGACCACCAGTGCCCGCACCGCCGCGGTGTCGACGGTGTCGGCGAACCGCGCGAAGGCTTCCGGCCAGGTCTCCTTGGCATCCCACGGCGCGATGCTCACCCGCCACGCCACCTGCCCGGCCGCCGGTAGCCCGGCTTTCGGTGCGGCGTCGGGGAACTCGAAGACGGGCAGGCCGTGGAAATCCTGCAGATGGTCGGAAATTGTCATATCGCGGGCTCCGTACACCAAGACTGTGGGCGATCTGTTGTGCCGGGCTCGTTTCTACCAAGCCCCGCCGACAACCCCGCCGCGCGGGTGCGGACGCCGAGTGGGCGGCGGACCGAGGGAGTGACAGGCCGCCGCGGGCACCCGCCGGACCGCCGGGCCGAGCGACCGGAGTCGAGTCCCGGACGGCCCGGCCGCCACGGGTGAGCGCAGCCGCGCGGGAATCGTGGTGACCGTCGCTCGTCGACGCGAATTGTCGTACCCCACCGGTACTTTCGATATCGAGCCGGCGCACGGGGCGACGGCGAGGAGGAATGTCCGATGTACCGACAGGGCGATGTCTTGATCGTGCCCATCCCGGCCGAATCCGTGCCCGCCGCGGCAGTGGAAGCCCGCGGCGAGGCGCGGGACGCCCGCGGCCGCATGGTGCTCGCCCTCGGTGAGGTCACCGGCCACGCCCACGCCCTCGCCGCCCCCGGCCGCCTCATCCGCTCCGGCACTTCCGCCACCGCCCTGCTCGAACTACCCGAAGGCGGCCGCCTGGTCCACGAGGAGCACGCTCCCATCGTCCTCCCCAAGGGCTGGTACCGCGTAGTCCGCCAACGCGAATACCTCCCCGGCGCGGTCCGCATCGTCGCCGACTGACCTGCTCCCGCACGATCCGTCGGGGCCATGCGACGAACCGAATCAACTGTCGCACCACCGGATCGACCACCACGACGGTCCGGGACGCCGAGGGCGAATCGGGCCGACAGGCCGGACTGGGGCGCCGGACGAAACCTGGCCGGGTCTCGGGGCCGGGCCGGGTCAGGTCACCTAACCGGGGCCCGGGCCGGGTCAGGTCACCCAACCGGACCTGGCCGGGTCAGGTCACCCAACCGGACCGGGCCGCGGCGGAGACGGTCCGGATCTGGCTGGCCCGCCGAAGCAGCGGCCGGTACCTTCCTTTCGAATTCATCTGTCAGGGACGGGATTTCCATGAGCACTACCGATGAGTGGCGCGCTGTAGCGGCGGCCACCGGGCGCGCGGATCGGGCGGCGGCCGAAGCCGCGGCGCGGACGGCCTATGAGACGGCGGGGCTGGTCGCGCCGCCGCGGTTCGTATGGGTCGAATCGCCGCTGGCGGCGGTGGCGGCCGTGCGGGAGCTGGACGAGCCGGGGCGGTCGGTTCGGGATGCGGTGCGGACTCGGGTGTGGGCTGCCGAAAGGCAGCGGGTATACGCGGAATTGGGGGCGGCGGGGTGGGCCGAGCGGTGGAATTCCACCGGGGCGCAGCTGTGGGATACGACGCGGGCGCTGACGGACCGGATTCGCGGAGCGGTGGTGGAGCAGCTGGTCGGTCCGGATCCGGATGTGCTGGCGGAGGCCGATATCGAGCTGGAGATCGACCACGACGCGCGCAAGGACTACGTCGCCACCGCGAGCGAGGTGCGCGGGGTGCTGCTGGACGCGGTGCTCGGGCAGCACGACGCGGCCTGGCTGGCGGTGTTCGACGACAGCGCCGCACTCGCCGGGCTGGCGGGAGTGGCGCGAAACGCGCACTGGTGGTGGCCCTTCGAGAACGCCGTCGTGTTCTGCGAACGCCCGGAACTGCTGCTGCGTGACGAGGCGGGCCGCCTGCACGGCGTGACCGGCCCGGCGCTGCGGTACGCCGACGGGTTCGCGCTACTCGCCTGGCACGGAATGCCGGTGCCCACGGACTTCCTGGCGGAGCTGGAATCCCTCAGCCCGGAACGCATTCGCGCCGAGGACAATGCCGAGCTGCGCCGCGTCATGCTGGAGCATTTCGGCTACGACCGGTACCTGGCCGAATCCAATGCCGAACCGGTCCACCGCGACGAGACCGGAATCCTCTGGCGGATACCGCTTCCCGGTGACGAAGATGTCGTCATGGTCGAGGTGGTCAACTCCACCGCCGAACCCGATGGCACCTTCAACACCTACTGGCTACGCGTTCCCCCGACCACGAACACCGCCAAGGAAGGCGTCGCCTGGACCTTCGGCCTGGAAGCCGCGGAATACGACCCGCTACGCCAGACCTAGGCCGGACGCCGGACCCAGCGCCTTCCACGGGGTGGCGGACATTCGGAACTGGACGGCGCACCCGCATCCCTCGGGGCCGCACGGTTCAGGGGTTGCAGTGGGTGGCGATGCCGGCCGTATCCAGTTTCGGATGGGTTGTCGGCAGGCAGGGCTGGGTTGCGCCATCCAGGGTGATGTCTTTGAAATCGAGGGTGGCGGCGGCTATTTGCCCGCCGGAGCTGGCGGTACGGATGAGTGGGCCGGTAGTGGCGGCGATGGAGGTACGGGCCACGGTGCCGGTGAGACGGGCGGTGTCGCCGACATTGATGATGTTGAGGCCGTGGGCGGCGGCGCCGGAAATCGTGGTGTCGCGAATGTCGAAGGTGAGTTCCGATGTGGCCGGGCCGGAGCCGGACGGGGTGTAGGCGATGAGGCCGACGGCGTCGGCGCTGCAATCGCCCAGGTCGGAATCGGTCACGGTGAGCGCGGTTTTCGCGGTGCGGCCGAAATTGGTGGTGACCAGGCAGGTGCCGAGATTCGCGGGCACCACGGAATTGAGGAGGGCGCCGGGGAATTCGGAGTGATAGGCGCGGACGCGTTCCAAGGTGAGCGACTGCCGCGCCCCGCCGGTGGTCAGGTTGTAGTTCTCGATGATGTCACCGGCGACGGTGTCGAAAGTGCTGTCGGAGACCTTGACCCGGCTGTTCGGGCTGCCGTTGGTGGTGACATATTCCAGACCGTTGGCCGAGAAATTGCCGTACCCGCCGTGAAATTCATTGCGGGTCACAGTCACGTCCATGGTCGCCTGCCCGAGCGCATTGAGGAACAGCCCCTCGCTGTCGGCCACCTTGTTCAACAGCGAGGTGGTGGGCGAGGCGATCTCGGTCTGCGAGTTCCCGGTCAGCTCGGCGGTGAGCTGCGCGGAGTCGGCGGCTTGCAGCCCCACCGCCAGCACGGACAGCTTGATCAGGCCGAGGTTGATGGTGCGCACCGAATTCCCGGTCAAGGCCGCTGTCACCCGGCTGGTGCCGTGCGCCCGTACATCGATGCCGTCACCGCACGCGGTGTCGTGCACGGCGTTCCCCTCGATGCGCACGTTCCCGGCAGCGGCGGAGAAGTCGGTCATGATGGCCGCCCACCCGTTGTTCAGGGTGATGAACTCGGGCAAGGCCGGTACCGCCGTACCCAGCGGCAGGCTGGCCGGCAGCGTGAACGGCCCGATCATGAACCCGTCGGAACACTGGGTATTGGTGCCGCTCACATCATTTCCGGCAATCACGACATTCGCGGCATCGGATCCGTAGATCCCGCCCCGCCGCGCGCCAGATATGACCAGATTGCGCACTTCCGCGCCGGGCGCGAGCCGCACCGCGTCCCCATCCCGGGCTCCGGTGGAGTTCGCGATCCGCGGCAGCGCCGCATTCCCGGCGGCCCCCACCACCGCCGGACCGTCCCCTACCAGTTTCTGCCGCGGTTTGAGCGTGATACCCCCGTCCAGCGCGGGCACGTCCGCCGCGACCGGCACCACCACGATGGCGTCCCCGTCCCGCGAAGCTGATTCGGCGCGAGCGAGGGAATCGAAGGGAGACTCGGCGCTCCCGGTCCCGCCCGCGGGGGCGGCGGCGCTGACATACCAGGTCGCCGAATCCGGTTCCGCCGTGGCGAGTCCGGCCGGGGATGCGGCGCAGGCGAAGAGAACGAGGAGCACTGCCGAAGCGCGGGCGGCTGACATGCAAGCACCCTGCCAGGCGGCGCGGCGACCCGTCCATCCGGCAAAATGCCAGGAAACGGGCACTTTTGCCGACTATGTGCACAAGCCCGGCGGGCTAGTCCAGATGGTCGGGGAAGGCGGGCAACTCCGGTTCGGGCATTTCCTCCAGTGTTGCCAGCTGGAGATGGATGAACGCGGCGATCCGGTGCCGGGCTCCGGCCGGCAGCAGATCGATATCGGCCCCGCTGAGCGGGTTCGCACCGAACGAATGGGGCTGCGGCTCTTCGATTTCGGGCCCCCCGGGAACAACCTCTAGCTGAGGCCGCCGAACGGACGGCCCACGCTCGGGCTCGTCCGCATCCGCGGCGGCAACGGCGGTTCGCACCATAACGAAACCATAACCCCTGGGACGCTTACGCGGGAGGCGTTGGCGCAGTTGAGCCTTCGAGTTGCATAACGAAACAGCAGCCCCATCCGTATCACCGGGCGCCGAGCGGATAACCGGTCAGCAGCGCGGCGAGCTGCGGCCATTTCGCGCCCAGCAGGGTGGCGAAGTCACCATCGGTCAGCGTACTCACCGGACTGGTGATCGTGCACCCCTGCGCCACCGGCACCCCGTTCATCCGGTCGATGAGGAATTGGTAGCCGTCCGGAAGCCAGCCGATAATGCCGGAAATGTGCTCGGCCAGCAATTCCCGGGTATAGGTGATGCGGGCGTTCGGATCCCGGCAATAACCCTCCACGACCCGATCGGTGCCGGTGTTCGGAATGAACTCGTCGTTCTGCGCGTGGTACAGGTACATCGGGATGTCCGGGACGTTCTTGCCGAGTTCCTGCGCGGTGAGCGTCGCGCTCACTTCCGGGATGTCGAGGGGATCGCCCGCGCCGGTGTAGGAACCGAGGTAGTTCCAGAACGGGAACAGCGCCGAACCCTGCGGGTGGCAGAGCATGCCCTTGAGGGAGGTCATGAAGCGCCCGAACCAGTCGAATCTGGTTTCCAGCAAATTCCGGACTTCGGGGTATTCGGTGGCGAAACCGTGCAGCGCGGCGCCGATCAACCCCGCGCCCAGATTGGCATTGTTGCTGCGCAGCACGGCTTTCAGATCTCCCATTACCACGCCGCCGATGGACGCCCCGACGATATTCAGCTCCGGCGCGTATTCACCGTGATGTTCGGCGACCCAGCCGGTGGGAATGGTGCCGCCGGAATAGCCCATCAAGCCGACCGGGGTCCGGTCACCCGCGGTCAATTGCAACGGCGCGAAGTTCTCGGCCGCGCGAATACCGTCCAGGGTGGCCCGGCCGCCGAGAATGGCCGCGCCGTAAGCGGAATTGGGGCCCTCGTAGTCGGGAATGGCGACCGCCCAGCCCTGTGAGATGCCGAGCAGCATGGCGAGCGCGGTCTCGGCGGAGTTCACGTAGTCGACCGGAATCGAACCCTGTTGGGCGACATAGGACATGGCGCAGTACCGCGCGGTGGAATCCTCGGCCACCTGGTACGACAGCAGTTTCAGCCCGTCGGCGGGGGCGGGGCCGCGCGGTTTCAGCACGGTGGTGACGGTGGCGATGGGCGCGCCGTGACTGTCGTCGGTGCGGTACAGCAGCTGCCAGGCGTCGATATTGAACGGCAGCACCGACAGGAACGCCGGGGTGATCTGCCGGGCCTTGATGATGCCGCCGGGCGGCGTGCCGGCGATGGCATCGGCGGGAGCGTTGTAGAAGGCGTCCAGCTCCGGCGGCACCACGATGACCGGCAGCGGCTGGATCGGAACGTCGGCGTAGTCCGGTGCGGCGTGCGCGCCGCCCGTCCCGGCCGTGCCGAGCACGGCGAGCAGGGCGCCGACCAGCAGCGCGGCAATCGTGTGAGCACGCACGGGAGCCCACCCTTTCTTATGGCCGATCGGGACGACGCTGTCGCCTACCGAATAAAGAGAGTGATTACTCCCTAAGTTAGAGTGACGCCGCTCACCGTGTCAATGGGTGTCTCGGACAGTCTCGCCGGGCTCAGGCCGGGCGGCGGGCGATGGTGTACAGGTCGCGGGCCGGACCCACTGGGCGCTGACCGCGCTGCCAGACGGCGCGCAGTTCCCGATCCAGGTCGAGGCCGACCACATCGGGCGAGACCAGGGTGGCGGCGGCCAGTTCGCCCGCCACGGCCAGCGAGCTGAGCACGGCCGGGGCCAGCCCGTCCGCGACGGCGGTCTTGATGGCGGTGGTGGAGGACAGTTCCAGTACCACCGTCGGCTCCCAGCCGGGCAGGGCGCGGGTCATGGCGCGCTCGAAGGAGGTCCGGGTGCCGGAGCCGCGCTCGCGATAGATGAGCGGCGTCTCGGCCAGCTCCTCCACGGTGATCTTGCCGTGCCGAGCCCAGGGGTGCCCGGGCGCGACCACCACGACCAGGCTGTCGCGTTCCACCACATGGCTTTCCAACTCGCGCGGGATCTGCGGGCTCTCCACGAAACCGATGCCGGCGCGGCCCTCCAGCACCGCCCGCGCCACCTCCGCGGAATTGCCCGATTCCAGCGCGACGGCGGTGTCGGGCATCCGGACCCGCAGCGCCACCAGCCATTTCGGGAACAGGTACTCGGCGACGGTCTGGCTGGCGGCCACCCGCAATTGCGAATCGCGTTGCGCCCGCAGCGTATCGATGCCGACGTCCAGCCGGGTCGCGGCATCGACCACCTCGCGGGCCCATTCCGCGATCAGCGCGCCCGCCGGGGTGGGCCGTGAGCCGAGCGTGGTGCGCTCCAGCACCGGCATGCCGACCAGCTGCTCCAGGTACCTGATCCGCGAGCTGGCCGAGGGCTGACTGATGCCGTGCTCCTTGGCCGCCCGGCCCAGACTCCCGAGCTCGATCACCGACAGCAGCAGATCCAGGGCCGCCAGATCAGGGACTCGCGGAGATAGAGGCATAGGGCGATTCTATGCCTCAGCGTGCGGCGACGCGTTCGATGACCGGTCGCCACCAGGCGAGGGGGTGCACGGTCAGGCCGACGACCTTGCCCGCGTCGTCGGCGCGGCGCAGTTCGATGGCGGCGCGGAAGTCCGGGTCGGCTTCGAAGGCGGCGACCTCGTCGGGGGTCATGGGACCGCCCTGGGCGACGAGGGTGCGCTGACTGGACGGCGAGAGGGCGGCGGCGTGCGCCGAATCCGTGGCGGCCAGATAGCGTTTCGCGGTCACGTGCAGTTCGGTCAGGCGGGCGACGCGGTCGCCGAGCAGGCCGCGCACCGCCTCCGCGCCGTGGCGGCCGTGCCCGGCGTCGTCGCCCGGCACCAGCAGGTGGCCGATATCGTGCACCAGCCCGGCCACCTGGAGTTCCTCGTCGTCGGGGAAGTCGCGGCGCAGCAGTTCGGCGCATTGGCGGTCGTGGTCGAGGATGTCCACCGGATCACCACTGCGGTCGGGCATGTCCCAGACGTCTTCGCAGGCGGCCAGCAGATCCAGCAATTCGTCGACGGTCTCGACGCGCGCTCGTGGTTCGGAACCCATGGCCGCACCCTAGGACCGGCCGGCGACGGCCCCGAGTCCATTCGGTGAACACTCAGCGAATCAGGTTCAGGCCAGTCCGGCGCGGTGGACCAGGATGGCGATCTGGGTCCGGTTCTCCAGTCCGAGTTTGGCGATGATCCGGCTGATGTGGACCTTGACGGTCGACTCGCTCATGAACAGGGTCCGCGCGATCTCGGCGTTCCCCGCGCCGGTCGCCACCGCGAGCGCGACCTCCCGCTCCCGCTCGGTGAGCTGTTCCAGCCGCCCCAGCGCTTCCGGCTGCTGCGCACCGGCGCCCTGCGCGAAGGCCGTCAGCATCCGCTTGGTGATCGACGGCGCGAGGATCGCCTCCCCGCTCGCCACGATCTCCACCCCGCGCGCCAGCTCCCGCGGCGGCGTGTCCTTCAACAGGAACCCCGCCGCCCCCGCTTCCAAAGCGGCATAGACGTATTCGTCGAGCCCGAACGTGGTCAGCACCACCACCGCCGGCGGCTCCGCCAGCGCCCGCACCCGCCGCGTCACCTCCAGCCCATCGACCTGCGGCATCCGGATATCCGTCACCACCACATCCGGCCGATACTTCTGCACCAACTCCACGATCCCCCGCCCGTCGGCGTCCTGCGCCACCACCTCGATCCCGCCCCCGGCCTCCAGAATCATCGCGATCCCGGTCCGCACCAACTCCTCGTCATCGAGCAACACCACCCGGATCACGAAACCTCCTCCACACCACTGTCATCCACCGACCGATCACACCCGCTCGCCCGACCACCGCCCGGCAGCCGGCGAAATGCGGACCACCGCCCGGCATCCGGGCAACGCTCCGAGATCCGCTCACGCATCGCCCGCCCCCACCGGAAAGGTGGCGTGCACGGCGAAGCCACCGTCGGGCAGCGCGCCGGAATGCATGGTCCCCCCGGCAAGTTCGACCCGCTCCCGCATTCCGACCAGGCCGAAACCGGATCCGTGCGCGGCGATGGCGGTCCGATCACCGGGCCCGTTGCGGACATCGACGGCGAGCGAGCCGTCCGTCCGGGCAGTGAGTTCCACCCGCACCACCGACCCCGCCGCATGCTTGGCCGCATTGGTCAGCGCCTCCTGAATCAACCGATACACCGCCCGGCCGACCGCACCCGGCACCTCCGGCAGCGCTGCGGGCGCGGACATTTCGATCCGCTGCCCCGCCTCGACCGCATCGGCCACCAGTTCAGCGACCGCGCCCAGCGTCGGCGCGGGCCGCAGCGGAACCCGCTCATCGCTCTTCGATCGCGCCTGGCCGATCACCTGCTGCGACGCCCCCGCCGGTGCGGCGGTGGCCGAGCCGTCGGCATTGCGCACCACAGGGCCGGAAACCTCGGTGTCGCTTGCCGGTTCGGCGGGGGTGTCGCGGAGGACGCCGAGGAGTTCGCGCATTTCGGTGAGGGCGGTGACGCCGGTGGTGCGGATGGTGGCGGCGATGTCGGCGGGTTTGCCTTCGGCGGAGACTTCGAGGGCGCCGGCCAGGACGGTGATCTGGGAGATGCGGTGGGCGACGATGTCGTGCAGTTCGCGGGCGATGCGGCGGCGTTCGGATTCGACGGCGGCACTGGTGCGCAGGTCGCGTTCGCGTTCGGCCTGTTCGGCGCGTTCGCGCAGGGCGGCCAGGGTGGCGGCGCGCTGGTTGGTCCACAGGCCCAGCAGCAAGGGGACGGCGATCGTCAGGGTGACGATGATGCCGCGATTGAAGAACTGGGGCCAGATGTCCTGCAGGCCCCAGGGCACCACGCCGGCGATCAGGACGCACAGCGCCGACCACCAGGTCTGGCGGCGGTTGCCGTAGCGATCGGCGACGGTGAAGATCGCCAGCAGCAGCGGGAAGGTGGTGCCGACCAGCATTTCGCCGAGCACGGTGGCGGCGAGCACGGGCAGCGGCAGATAGCGCCGGAACAGCAGGGCCGCGCCCACCACCCAGGCGACCGGCGGTCCGGCCGCGGCGGGCAGCAGGCCGATGGCGGAGGTCTGCACATCGTGCAGCCCGACGAACCCGAACAGCAGAGCGGGCAGCACGTCGCGGATCAGCACTCCGATCCATCGCCGCCTGCCCACTCCGGCAACCCTAGTCACTGCGACTTCCTCACACTTCATGGCACGCGGGCAAGGCCCGGGCGGGCCATCAGCTAATGACTGGATACCTCGATCACACGTCGCGCCGGGCCAGCAGCGCGCCGCTCAATCCGAGCAGTCCCGCGACCAGGGTCAACAGCGGCAGCGCGAGCAGTACGGGGTTCCCGGCCCCCGGCAGCGCCAGCTGACCCGCCGCCAGGAAGGGCATGAGCTTCGGGCTCAGCCCGGCCAGCACGCCCGCGGATTCCAGCACGGTCGGCAGGCCGATGGCGGCCACCATGGCGAAAGTCGCATTGCGGGTGATGGCGGCGACGCCCAGTCCGGCCAGCGCGGCCAGGCACATGTAGACCGGCAGCGCCGCGAAAGCCTGTGCGAGATGCGCGGTTTCGGTGGGCAGCGTGGAGCGCGCGCCCTGCGCGACGACGGCGATACCGGCCGCCGCGACACCGTACAGCGCCGCGACCGCACCGGTGGTCAACGCCTTGGCCGCCAGCACCCGGCTCGGACGGCGCAGGGTGAGCATGGTGGTGGTGATGGTGCCGTAGCGGTATTCGTGCCCGAAGGCATTGACGGCGACGGCGGTGGCGAACAGCATCACCATCATCAGCGCCAGGCCGGAGACCGAGGCGGTGAACTGCTCGTCGGGGGTGGCGGCGCTCCGGCTCGCGGACACGACGGCGATGAGCGCCTGCAGGCCGAGCCCGCCCGCCAGCAGCACCCAGGTGGATCGAATGGAGGCGAGCCGGATCAGTTCGTAGCGAATCGCGTTGTACATGAGTGGATTTCCTTGTCTGTGGTCAAGCGGCGACGTGCCCGCGGAAGCGCGCGGCATCGGCGGTGGCGTGGAAGAAGGCGTCCTCGAGGCTGGTCTGGACCTGGGTCAGCTCGGTGACCAGCACGCCCGCGTTCATGGCCAGCGCGGCGACCGCCTGCCGATCGTCGCCGTCCACCACGACCGCCCGATCCTGCTGGACATGCGCGCGGAAACCGTTGCGCCGCAGCAGATCCGCGAGCACCTCGGGCCGGTCGGACCGGGCGATGACCCGCGCCGCGGAATTGCGGTCCACGAACTGCCGCACCGATTCCGCCGCCAGCAGCCGCCCGCCGCCGATGACCACCAGTGCATCCGCCAGGTGCGCCATCTCGTTGAGCAGATGCGAGGAGACGAAGACGGTACGTCCTTGCCGGGCAAGCTGTTTCAGCAGATCCCGCAACCAGCGCACGCCTTCCGGATCGAGTCCGTTGGCGGGTTCGTCCAGGATCAGGGTGGCGGGATCACCCAGCAGCGCCACCGCCAGGCCGAGCCGCTGCTGCATGCCGAGGCTGAAGCCGCCCGCCCGCTGATCGCCGGCGCTGCTCAACCCGACCTGCTCCAGCACCTCCTCCACCCGCCGCCGCTCGATGCCCGCACCGGCCGCCACCATCCGCAGGTGCCCGCGCGCCGTGCGCTTGGGGTGCACGGCCCGCGCGTCGAGCATCACCCCGACCGTCCGGACCGGATCGGCGAGCTCGGCATAGGGCCGCCCGTCGAAGGTGGTCCGCCCGCTCCCGTGATCCAGCCCGAGCATGAGCCGCATGGTGGTCGATTTGCCCGCGCCGTTGGGCCCGAGGAACCCGGTCACCACCCCCGGCGCGACATCGAAGGAAAGATTGTCGACCGCCGGCACATCCCCGTACCGCTTACCGAGCCCACGCGCCTGAATCATGGAATCCGCCTCGTCCTCGCCGGTGCCGCCGGATGCGCCACCTTCATCGGACTCGACTCTGCCGTTCCACGCGCTCGCGGCCATCCGCCTCGAGCACACGGCCGCCTAACACTTTCGGCTTATGCCGGCGCCGACCGCCGCGCCCGATAGGCGATGGTGCAGGGCGCGGCGGGCCACCGCGATTTCGCCCGCAGATCCGGTCGCGGCGTGCCGGTGGTGAGCTCCAGGTCGTAGCGCCGCAGCAGTTCGGCCAGGATGATCGTCATCTCCAGTTTGGCGAACCGGGTGCCCAGGCATTTGTGCAGCCCGCCGCCGAAACCCATCAGCTTCGCACGTTCCTGTTTGGCGTCGGCCCCGAGATAGCGATCGGGCCGGTAGCCGTCGGGATCGGAATGTTCCTCCGGCAGCCGGTGATTCACCGCCGGCGAAGTGAACACCTGGGTGCCCGCCGGAACCGCGTACCCGCCGATCTCCATATCGGCGACCGCATTGCGGATCAGCACCGGCGCGATGGGATACCGGCGTTCGGTCTCGTGCACGCACGCGTCGATCACCCGCAACCGCGACACCCCGTCGAGATCGATCGGCCCCGCGCCCAGCACCGCATCGGCCTCGGCCCGGGCCCGCGCCAGCACCTCCGGATGCCGCACCAGATCGAGCAATGCCCACGACAGATGCCCGGTGGTCGATTCGTGCCCCGCCCACACCAGGAGCAGCACCAGATTCACCAGCACGTCGTCCGGTACCGGTGTGCCATCGGAATAGGTTGCGCTGGAAAGAGTTTGCAGAAAATCAGGCTCGGGGAGCGGGGTACGGCGGCGGACGACCAGCATCTCGGTGAGGTCCGCCTTCAGGCTCTTGCCCGCCCGCGCCCCGAGGATCCGCCCGGCGGTCGGCACGAAGCGCGGCGCGAAGGTCATCTGCTTGGAGAACCAGCGGAAGCGCCCGAAGAAGTCGCCGCCGATCTCGGTGGCGAAGCGGTCCCCCAGGAAGGCCCGTGCCGCGATATTCATGACGAGCCGCCCGAACTCCTCGGCCAGCTCGAATTCCCCGGCGTCACCGAGCCGTTCGGCGAATGCCGCGGTCTCGCCGGTCATGACCGCGGCATAGCCCTCGTGCTGCCGCCCACTGAATCGCGGCAGGATGATGTTCTTCTGCTCCCGGTAGGCGGCATCGTCGGCCAGGCTGAAGAAATCGGGCGCGAACATGGTCCGGAAGAACGGGTACGCCGCCTCGGTGGAGAGGTTCCGGTCGTGAAAGAACAACTCGCAGTTGGCGTTTCCCAGTGCGACGACCGCCTCGGCGGGTCCCAGTTTGATCCGGTACACCAGGCCCTGTTCACGGTGCCCGCGCCACACCAGCGCTTCCGGATGCGCGGCGAGTTCGCGCAGGTGCCCGAGCAGTGGCAGGCCGCCCGAGAGCATGGGCGGCCGGATGCTTGTATTCACGCTTCCCCCAGCATGATTCGAATACACCCCGGAAAGGGGGTCGAATCATTGCTATCACCGCGGGGGCGGCGGCGGTTATGCCCTGAACAGGGTATGACCCTGCTCAGGGCAAACCGGTCAGCTGCTGGAGACGCCCGCGAACGGGATGGTCGCGGCCGGTTCGGCGCGGCGCGAGGGGTGCTTCCACAGGCCCTTGCGTTCCAGGATCGGCAGTACGCCTTCGCCGAACCAGTACGCCTCTTCCAGGTGCGGGTAGCCCGAGAGCACGAACTGGCTGATGCCGACCTTCGAGTATTCGATGAGCCGTTCGGCCACTTCCTCGTGCGAGCCCACCAGCGCCGTGCCCGCGCCGCCGCGCACCAGGCCCACGCCCGCCCACAGGTTGGGGGCGATCTCCAGGCGCGAGGTGTCGCCGTTGTGCAGTTCGCGCATGCGGCGCTGGCCCTCGGATTCGCTGCGCGCGAGGCTGGCCTGCACCCGTTCGATATCGGCGGGGTCGATGCCGGCCAGGAGTTTGTCGGCGACCGCCCACGCCTCTTCCGAGGTATCGCGGGAGATCACGTGAATCCGCAAGCCGTACTGCAGCTTCCGGCCGTTGTCGACGGCCAGCCCGCGAATCCAGTCCAGTTTCCGGCTGACCGCGAGCACCGGTTCGCCCCAGGTGAGGTAGGCGTCGGCGTAGCGGGCCGCGACCGGGCCGGCGGGACCGGAGGAGCCGCCGAAGAACACCGGTGGGACCGGGTCGGGGTGATTGCTCAGCAGCGCGTTCTCGACGCGAATGTGGTCGCCCGCGAAGGAGATCGGCTCGCGCGAGTTCCACAGCGACTTCACCACGTGCAGGAATTCACCGGTGCGCGCGTAGCGAGTTTCTTTGTCCTCGAAGTCGCCGTAGGCGGCCTGGTCGGCCGGTTCGCCGCCGGTCACCACATTGATCAGCAAGCGGCCCTTGGAATGCCGCTGGAAGGTGCCCGCCATCTGTGCGGCGAGGGTCGGGCTCATCAGCCCGGGACGCAGCGCCACCAGGAACTTCAGCGTCTCGGTGGTCTCGACCAGCATGGCCGTGGTGAGCCAGGCGTCCTCGCACCAGGTGCCGGTGGGGGTGAGCACGGCTTCGAAACCGTTGGTCTCGGCGGCGGCCGCGATCTGGTTCAGATAGTGCAGCGAGGCCGGGCGATCCCCGGACATGGGCGTTCCGTGCCCGCCGACCACCAGGCCGCGGGAGTCACCGGAGGTGGGCAGGAACCAATGAAACGACAGGCTCATTCGAATCGTCCTCAGGAGTTGAAGCGGTCGTTGTAGCGGGTGTCGACGAATTCCTTGATGTCGACCTTGCGCGGGATCAGCTCGGCGGCGGCGAAGGCGTCGGCCACCTGCTGCTCGCCCGCGATGGTGGCGTCGTCGAGCGAATGATGCTGGTACTGCGCGCGTTGCACCGCGGTCAGGGTGACGTCGTAGGGAATGCCGGTGATGGCGGCGGATTCCTTCGCCCAGGCTTCCGGATTGGCCTTGATCCAGGAGTGCGCGCGCTGGATGCGGGTCAGCAGATCGCGGACCGCGGCCGCGGTGGCCTTGTTCTCCAGCGTCTTGGTCCCGGCCACGTAGAAGTTGTCGCCGGACACGTAGCCCTCACCGTTGACGACGACCCGGTTGCCGTCGTGCTCGGCCTGCGAGACGTACGGATCCCAGACCGCCCAGGCGTCGACCCGGCCGGTGGACAGCGCGGCCAGGGCATCGGCGGGCTGCAGGTACTGCGGCTGGATATCGGCGAAGGTCAGGCCGTTCTTGGTGAGCACGCTCAACAGGTGGTAGTGCGCGGAGCTGCCCTTGGTGACGGCGATCTTCTTGCCGCGCAGGTCTTTCGGATCCTTGATGGCGGAGTCCTTGGGCACCACGATGCCCTGCCCCTGCAGACCGACCCGATACGACGCCACGATCTTGATCTGCGATTTGGCGGCCGCCGCGAACACCGGCGGCGCATTGCCCACGCCGCCCAGATCCACCGAGCCGGCATTGATGGCCTCCAGCATCGGCGGCCCGGCCGTGAACTGCGACCATTCCAGCTTGTAGGGCAGGTTCTTGCCCTCGCCGGAAACCTCCATCAGGGCTTGCAGCGCAATGGCTTTCTGATCGCCGACCCGCACCGTCACCTGCGACAGGTCCACCGTGCCGTCCGCGTTCACGCCCTTGCTGTTGTCATCGCCCGTCCCGCAGGCCGCGGTGACAAGGGCCGCGGTGACCGCGAGTGCGGCGAACAGACGTCTGGTGATCATCGGTGTCCTTCTGGGATATCTTGCGGCACACCGAGTTCGGTGAGCAGCGTGGTACGCAGGGCCAGGAATTCGGGATCCTCGCGGCGGCGCGGGCGCGGCAGTTCGATGGGCAGCTCGCGGGCGATGCGCCCGTCGGCCAGCACCAGCGCCCGGTCGGCGAGCAGCAGCGCCTCGTCCACATCGTGGGTGACCAGCAGCACGCCGGGCCGGTGCTTGTCCCACAGCTCCAGCACCAGCGCGTGAATGGTGATGCGGGTCAAGGCATCCAGCGCGCTGAAGGGCTCGTCGAGCAGCAGCAGATCGGGTTCCCGCACCAGTGCCCGGGCCAGCGAGGCGCGTTGCGCTTCACCGCCGGAAAGGGTGAGCGGCCAGGCGTCGGCGCGTTCGCTCAGCCCGACCTCGGCCAGCGCGGCGCGGCCGGCGTCCTTGGGGTTTTCGTGCCGCAGGCCCAGGGTGATGTTGTCCCGCACCCGCTTCCACGGCACCAGCCGCGGCTCCTGGAACGCGACCGCCACTTCCCCGGCGACCGTCAGCTCGCCGCCGGTCTCGCCGTCCAATCCGGCCAGCGCCCGCAGCAGCGTGGACTTCCCGGAACCGCTGCGCCCGAGCAGCGCCACGAACTCGCCGTCGCGGATGTCCAGGTCGATGCCGTGCAGTACCCGGCGGTCGCCGAAGTCCTTGGTCAGCTCACGAACTCGCGTCGCCATCCCAGCGCCCTCCTCTCGATCAGGCGGACCAGGGCGTCGGTGAGCAGGCCCAGCACGCTGTACACGAGCAGGCCGACCACGATCACGTCGGTGCGCAGGAATTCGCGGGCGTCGTTGATCAGGAAGCCCAGGCCGGCATCGGCGTTCACCTGTTCGGCGACGATCAGCGCCAGCCAGGCCACGCCGAGGGACTGCCGCAGGCCGACCAGGGTCTGCGGCAGCGCGCCCGGCAGCACGATGTGCCGGATCAGCGCGACCCGCCCCAGCTGCTGCACCTGCGCGAGTTCGGCCAGTTTGCCGTCCACGCCGCGGATGCCGGCGAAGGTGTTCAGATAGAGCGGAATCGCCACGCCGAAGGCGACCAGCACGATCTTGGGCAGCTCGCCGATGCCGAACCACAGGATGAACAGCGGGATCAGGCCGTAGAACGGGAGCGTCCGCAGCATCTGCATGGGCGGGTCGACGACGTACTCCCCCACCCGGCTCAGCCCGGCGGCCAGCGCCAGGCCGACGCCCACCGCCGCGCCGATCACGAATCCGATCAGCGCACGCTGCAACGACACGCTCAGCGCGTCGGCGAGAGTGCCGTCCTGGATCAGCTCCACGGCGGTCCGCACCACCGTGACCGGGGAGGCCAGCAGCCGTTCGGACAGCAGTCCGGTCGCGGCGGCCAGCTGCCACACGGCAACCAGGATCAATGGGCTGATCAGCCGGAGCCAGCCGGCGGAGAGCCGGGGCAGGCGGGGTACGCGCGGCCCGGCCGCAATGGGCCTGGCCTGCACGGCAATCGAAGACACGGCAGCACCTCGGGCATGGGGGACGGGGACCAGGGCGGTACGAGAGCCCATCGACCGCCTCATCCGATGTTGCCGCCGGGAAACCCGGTGGTCACCGGTTGTAATCCGTGTGATTCTTGCTGCGCCGGATCCCTGGACTGCCACAATGGATCCGCGACGAGGAGCCGAGGACGACCATGACCAGTCCGCAACACCCGCTCACCGTCGGATCGCGGTTCGGCCCGTACCGGCTGGAGCGGCTGATCGGGCGCGGGGGCATGGGCGAGGTGTACGAGGCTTACGACACGGTGAAGGACCGGGTCGTGGCCATCAAGGTGCTGCCGGAGCGCCTGGCGCAGGATCCGGTGTACCGCAAGCGGTTCCAGCGGGAATCCCGGACCGCCGCACGGTTGCGGGAAGCGCATGTCATCCCCATTCACGATTACGGGGAGATCGAGGGGCGGCTGTATATCGACATGCGGCTGGTGGACGGGGAGAGCCTGCGCGAGCTGCTGCATCACTCCGGGCCCGGATCGCCGGAACGGACCGTGACGCTCATCGAGCAGGTGGCGGCGGCGCTGGACGCGGCGCACGCGGACGGACTGCTGCATCGCGATGTGAAACCGGACAATATCCTGCTGACCAAGGGCGGCTTCGCCTACCTGGTGGACTTCGGCATCGCCCAGTCCAGCACCGATGTCAGCCTGACCAGCACCGGCAATGCCGTCGGCTCCTTCCGCTACATGGCCCCCGAACGGTTCACCGTCCGCGACCTCACCCCCGCCGCCGACGTGTACGCGCTGGCCTGTGTGCTCTTCGAATGCCTCACCGGCACCCGCCCGTTCTCCGGCGAGACCGACGCGCAGATCATGAAGGCGCACCTGTTCGATCCGGTCCCCCGCCCCAGCCTGGTGCGCTCCACCGTCCCGGCCTCCTTCGACCCGGTGATCGCGCGCGGTATGGCGAAGGTCCCTGAGCAGCGCTACCCGAGCGCCGGCGAACTGGCCGCCGCCGCCCGCGCCGCCCTCACCGGCGCCCCGCCCGGCCCCGGCACCTGGACCGGGCACGCCACCGACGGCTCCGGCGCGCGTCCGGTCGCCGCCGAATCCTCCCCGGCCGCAACCACTTCCGTACAACCGGACCCCGCCGCGGCCCCGCCGGAATCTCTGCTCGACGTCCCCACCGCGGCGAGCGCGGCCACGGTCCTCACCGGGCCGGTGGCGCCGGCCGCGCTCACCGCACCCACCGCGCGGGTCCGGCAGACCCCCGCCGGAAACGGTCCGGCTGCCGGACCGCACGCTGGGCAACGGGAACCGGACTCGTCATCATCTGTTCCGGACGGTGCGGGATCATCCGCCGCGAACGGCACGGGCGGGTCCCCGGGGCCGGGGCGCGGGCGGCCGCGCCGGTTGACCGCGATGCTGGGGGTGATCGTATTGGTGTGCGCGGCAGTCGGTTTCGCGGGCTGGGGCTGGTCGCAGCAGACCAGAGCCGGGGTGGCGAGCGGCGACGGCACCGCTTTGCGCGGGGCCGATATCGACTTGCTGGCGCTCACCAGCGGCACCGGCTACAAGCGGTGGAACTGCTGGCACGAACAGTCCGACGCCGACACCATCGCCATCTTCAGCTGTACCGCGAACGCGGCCTCGTCCGCGCCGCGGGCCCGTTTCCTGCGCTACAGCTCGGTGGCGGCCATGCAGGAGTCGTACAAGATCGCGGTGCTGGCCGGGCTGCATCCCGCCGCCTGCCCTGGCGATCCGGCCGGCGTGGACGCACCCTCGTCGGTGGACGGCAAGGTGGTGGGGCGGCGCACGTGTTTCGACAATACGGCCGTCTCGCCGAACAATCCGGAGCCCAGCCTGGTGTTCACCAATGAAACGGTGTCGGCCATGGCCGTCTACTTCTGGGACAAGGATCAGAAGGCGCTGCGCGACTATCGCGCCAAGAACGACCAGGGACAGTTCCGGACCCCGGAGGCCGCGCAGGATCCGGACGTGTTCACCGATGCGGACCGCTATGTGCTCGAGCACGCGGGCGACGACTACAGCACGCGCAACTGCCGCCATTCCGACGTCCCCGCCGGTCCGGCCAATGCCGTCGTCACCTGCGGCACCGAACTCGGCCGCCCGGCCAAGACCTGGTTCGGCTTCCCCGACCGCGCCGCCGCCGACTCGCTCTACCAGGCCGACCTGGCCCAGTTCCCGGGCCACGCCTGCGGCGGGACGGGCCCGGATGACGTGTGGCGCAAGAAGTCCGGCCCCATCGGCCGCTTCTTCTGCTACACCGACACCACCTCCACCCTGCCCGCCACCTGCCTGATCGCGCTGCACGACGGGCTGCGGCTGCTGGCCCACATGTGCACCATGCCCGCCGATCACCCCGAGCACGGTCCGGCGACCGAGGACGAGCTACTCGCCTACTTCAAGAAGGCGTTCGGCTAGCGGGGTTCGAGGGGGTGCACAGGATGACCGGACGACGACGGATCGCGGTCCGGCTCGGCGCGGCCGGCCTGCTGCTCGCCTATGTGGAGCGGCCCGGGTTCAAGCGCCCGAACTGCGTGCTCGGCCGCCGCACCTGCTATTTCAACGAGAAGCTGGGTCCCGGTCCGCGCCCGGCGTTCGCGATCACCAATGTCGAGATCCCCGCCATGGCCATCTTCTATTGGAACGACATCCCCGAACAGCCGCTGCGGGATTGGGAAGCGCGACAGGACTATTGGCAGTACCGCCGCGCCGACGAGGCCCGCGATCCGGACGACTTCACCGCGGCCGACCGTGAGCTGTTCGTCAATCTGGGTAAGGACCGGCGGCCGGCCAATTGCCTGCGCGGGCGACTTCCGGTGGGGTTCGGTGCGAACGCGGCCATCTACTGCGCCACCGCCAACGGCTCGCCGAAGCCGGTGTTCCTGGGGTTCGGGGACCGCGATGCGGCGACCAAGCTGTATCAGAAGAACCTCGCCGATTTCATCGGTCACCCGTGCGGCGGCGGGGCCGACCGCGCCGACGGGATCTGGCCGGAGCAGGGCCATCAGGGCGGGCGTTATTTCTGCTATCAGGACCCGGTGACGGCGCGGCCGTGCCTGATCAGCCTGCCCGACGAGTACCGGACGATGGGCATCTTCTGCGCCCTGCAAGCGGCGGACCCGCATCTGGGTCCCGAATCGGAGCGGGAACTGGACGACTGGTTCCAGCGAAGCCTCGGATAAAGGCAGCACGACATGAACGAGCAGCGCCGAACCCTCACGGTCGGTTCGCAATTCGGCCCGTACCGGCTCGATCGACTGATCGGGCGCGGCGGGATGGGCGAGGTCTATCAGGCCTACGACACCGTCAAGGACCGCGTCGTGGCGATCAAAGTCCTGCCCGAGCGCCTGGCGCAGGATCCGTTGTACCGGCAGCGTTTTCAACGCGAGTCGCATGCGGCCGCGCGGCTGCGGCAGGTGCACGTCATCCCCATTCACGACTACGGGGAGATCGACGGCCGCCTCTACATCGACATGCGATTGGTCGAGGGCGACAATCTGCGCGATCAGCTGGAGCGCGTCGGGCCGCTGACCCCCGAACGCGCGGTCGCGCTGATCGAGCAACTGGCCGCCGCCCTGGACGCCGCGCACGCCGACGGTCTCATGCACCGGGATGTGAAGCCGGACAACATCCTGCTGACCCGGGACGGGTTCACCTACCTGGTCGATTTCGGCATCGCCCAATCGGCCACCGATACCTCCCTCACCACCGACGGGGCCGCCGTCGGCTCGTTCCGCTATATGGCCCCCGAACGGTTCAGCTCCCACGACTACACCCCGGCCGCCGATGTCTATGCCCTGGCCTGCGTGCTGTTCGAATGCCTCACCGGCAGCCGGCCATATCCGGGCGACACCAACGTGCATCTGATGCGGGCCCACCTGTTCGACCCCATCCCGCACGCCAGCGGCGTCCGCCCCGGCGTCCCACCGGCTTTCGACGCGGTGCTCGAACGCGGCCTCGCGAAGGAACCGCGTGACCGTTACGCGAGCGCCGGGGACTTGGCGGCGGCGGCCCGCGCGGCGCTGAGCGGCAGGACCGAACCCGTTGCAAACAAACCGGTTCCGGCCTCGAAGCCACGGTTCGCCCGCCGCGCCCGGCGCGCCGCCACGCTGCTGACGGTGCTACTGCTGGTGATCGCCTCCGCCGGATTCGCGGGCTGGGCGAAATGGCAGCAGTCGGCGCCGGGCACACCGCTGGCCGACGACTCGGCACTCAGCGTCGCCGATCTCGAACTGCTGCCCATGGTTTCCCAGTACTCGTATCGGCGCTCGCGGTGCTACCACAACCAACCGGCCGCGACGGTCGTGTCGATGTTCTGGTGTTCCGCCCACGCCGCGACCAATGCGCCGCTCGGCCAGTTCTGGCGCTTCCGCAGCATCGAGGCGCTGCAGAGTGTCTACGCGACCTCGGTGCTGGGCACGATGCAGGCCACCGCCTGCCCGGATCAGCCCGCGGGCAAGGACGGCCCACTCACGGTGAAAGGCAAGGTCGTCGGACGCCAAGCCTGCTTCGTCGACCGCAGCCTGCATCCGGATGCCCCGCAACCGGCGCTGGCGGTCACCGACGAGTCACTGCTCACCATGGCCGTCTACACCTACGCCAAACCCGCGAACACGGCACTGCGCGACTACGTGGCCAAGTACAACTACGCGCAGTTCGTGGCCGCTGACGAACGCCACGATCCGGACAGTTTCGAACCGGCCGACATCGACCTGCTCGCCCGCACCGGCAAGTACACGCGCTCGGCCTGCGCACACACCGAAGCCGTGGTGAGTCCGCTGGTCAACGCGCTCGTCGCCTGCGGAGCACCCGCCGGCGGACCGTCCTTGGTGGCTGTCTTCGGCGTCGAATCCGCCCGTGCGGCCGGCCTTTTCTACGACAGCAATCTGAGCCAGCTGCCCGGCCACGCCTGTGACGGCAGTTCCGCGAAGGACACCGAATGGCGTAAGTCGGGGACCGCCCTGGGCCGCTTCTTCTGCGCGAACAACAACGCCTTCGAGAACGGCGCGCGCCCGTGCCTGCAAGCGATGCATACCGACCAGCGCCTGGTCTACGTCATCTGCGCGCACCAGCACGACTACCCCGAAGCAGGTCCCAAGACCGACGCCGAGCTATTGGCCTGGTTCCGGACCAACTTCCAATAATCCTGTCTCGTTTACACCCCGAGCGCGCCGCTCGATATCTCCGACGATGGGGCCGACGGCAGCGAGGCGGACTGTGCGCGTGGTTCCAAAACCTTCACGCGGCCAGGTGGAAAGCAGGGATTCCGTGACCAGTCAGCCTCGATCCATCACCGTCGGCGCCCGATTCGGCCCGTATCGCCTGGACCGGTTGATCGGCCGCGGCGGCATGGGTGAGGTGTACCGCGCCTACGACACCGTCAAGGATCGCGTGGTCGCGCTCAAGGTGCTGCCCGAACGCCTGGCCCACGATCCGGTGTACCGGCAGCGCTTCCAGCGGGAATCGCATGCGGCGGCGCGACTTCGGGAAGCGCACGTGATCCCCATCCACGACTACGGGGAGATCGACGGCCACCTGTACATCGATATGCGGCTGGTCGAGGGCGAGGACTTGCGCGCGCTCCTCGAACGCGCCGGGCCCGCCGCCCCGGATCGCGCGGTCGGTCTGGTCGAGCAGCTGGCATCCGCCCTGGACGCCGCGCACGCCGAGGGCCTGTTGCACCGGGATGTGAAGCCGGACAATATCCTCATCGCCCGCGACGGTTTCGCCTACCTGGTGGATTTCGGTCTCGCGCAGTCGAGTACGGACGATCAGCTGACCAGCGACGGCACCGCGGTCGGATCCTTCCGCTATATGGCGCCCGAACGATTCAGCGCCCGCGACTTCAGCCCCGCCGCCGATGTGTACGCGCTGACCTGCGTGCTGTTCCAATGCCTCACCGGCGCACCGCCGTTCCACGGCGACAGCAATGTGCAGCTGATGCGCGCCCACCTGTTCGATCCGGTGCCGCGGCCCAGCGGTCTGCGCCCCGGCGTGCCCGAGGCGTTCGATGCCGTCGTCGCGCGCGGCCTGGCCAAGAATCCGCACGATCGGTATCAGAGCGCGGGAGAACTGGCGGCGGCCGCGCGAGCCGCGCTGGGCGGGCAATCGAATCCGGGTGTGCGGAACCACCATTCGGGTTCGTGGCCGACCGGCGCGACCGAACGGCTGGAACCGCCCGCGACCGCGCCGCCGGCTCCCCCGCGCCGGAGTCGCCGCCGGCTCGCCGCACTGCTCGGCGTGATCGTCCTGCTCGCGGCCTCGACCGGATTCGCGGGCTGGGCGTTCTGGCAGGGCACCGGATCCGGTAACGCGGTGGCCGATGCGACCGCGCTGCGCGGCGCGGATATCGAACTGCTGTCGATGATCAACAACATCGGTTACAAGCGCGCCAATTGCGCTCACCTCGACCCCGATTCGACCACCGTGGCGGGCTTCTCCTGTGCGCCGAACGGCGCGGTGGACACCCCGCTCGCCCAGTTCATCCGATTCAAATCCGCTACCGCGCTGCACAACTACTACGACCAGACGGTCGATTCCCTCAAGGGCACGAACTGCCCGGGCGAGGCGGCGGGCAAGGACGGGCCGTCACTGATCGGCGGCAAGGAGGTCGGCCGGCAGAGCTGCTATTCCGACACCACGGTGTATCCCGATGCGCCGCAACCCAGTCTGATCATCACCAATGAGGAGAAGCTGGTCATGGCGATGTACTTCTGGGCCGGGCCCGGCAATATCGCCGACCGTGACTTCTGGGCGAAGTACGGCATCGCGCAGATCGGCGGCAACAGCGCGGATCCGGACGCTTTCACCGCCACCGAGCGGGACATGATCACGCGATCCGGCGGCGGTTTCACCACCAGCGTCTGCCGCCACTTCGAACCCGGCATCGGATTCCAGGGCTCGGCGGTGCGGTGCAGCGGTCCGCGGGGCACGCCGACCGCATCGCTGTTCGGCTATTCGGACGCCGCCACGGCCACCAGCAACTATCAGGCCGATCTGAGCCGATCGGCCGGACGCGCCTGCAGCGGCAGCAGCTCCGACAGCGAGTGGAAGAAGGGCAGCAGCACCGTCGGCCGGTACTTCTGCTTCACCTACACCGACAACAGCAATGCCAAGGCGCCCGTCTCGATCTCCTGTCTGATGGCTGTGCGGACCGAGGCGCGGATGGAGATCCAGGTGTGCGGTTCCAGCGCCGACGATCCCACCAAGGCCCCGGTCGGCGACGCGCAGCTGCTGGCCTGGTTCCACAACAGGTTCGGATAGCGATAAGTGGAGCCGGGTTCCCTCCGCAGCTGGGAACCCGGCTCCGGTCGGCCACCGGTGTGGGCGGCGGCCGACGTCTATGGGCGCGAACGCCGAGTCTGTTTGTGACTCAGTAGTTTTCGCGCACGGTCTCCACGGCCTGGGTGAGTACGCCCAGGCCGTGCGTGATCTCGTCCTCGCGGATGGTCAGCGGCGGCATCAGTTTCACGACTTCGTCCCGGGTGCCGGCGGTTTCGACCAGCAGCCCGTTGTCGAAGGCCACCCGGCAGACCTTGGCGGCCTGCGAGGCGTCGGCGAAGACCAAGCCGTTCACCAGGCCGCGGCCGCGCACACTGAGACCGTCGAAGGTTTCGGTGAGGGCGGTCAGATGGGCGCGGATGCGTTCGCCCTTGACCAGGGTGGCGGCTTCCAGTTCGCCGTCGGACCAGTAGTGCCGCAGCGCCGCTTCGGCGGTCACGAAGGCGGCGTTGTTGCCGCGGAAGGTGCCGTTGTGCTCGCCCGGGGCCCACTGGTCCAGTTCCGGGCGCATGAGCACCAGGGCCATCGGAAGACCGTAGCCGCCGATGGATTTGGACAGCACCACGATATCGGGGGTGATGCCGGCGACCTCGAAGGAGAAGAACGGGCCGGTGCGCCCGCAACCCATCTGGACGTCGTCGACGATGAGCAGGATGCCACGGGTGGAGCACATTTCGGCGAGCTGCCGCAGCCATTCCGCCCGCGCCACATTGACCCCGCCCTCACCCTGCACGGTCTCCACGATGACCGCGGCGGGCTTGTCCACACCGGAGGACGAATCGTCCAGGGCCGCGCGCATCCAGGACAGATCGTCGCCCGCGGCGTGATAGCCGTCGTAGGGCATCGGGGTGGCGTGCACCAGCGGCACGCCCGCGCCGGCGCGCTTGGCGGCATTGCCGGTGACCGACAGCGCGCCGAGGCTCATACCGTGGAAGGCATTGGTGAAGTTCAGGATGGTGGTGCGCCCGGTCACCTTGCGCGCCAGTTTGAGTGCCGCCTCCACGGCATTGGCTCCGGTCGGTCCCGGGAACTGCACCTTGTAGTCGAACCCGCGCGGCGCCAGCAGCACCTCGCGGATGGTTTCCAGCAGTCGCGCTTTGGCGACGGTGGACATGTCGAGCCCGTGCGTGATGCCGTCGCTCGCGATGTAGTCGATGAGCGCGCGCTTGAGCACCGGATTGTTGTGGCCGTAGTTGAGCGCCCCCGCGCCCGCGAAGAAGTCGAGGTAGTCCTTGCCGTGCTCGTTGGTGAGCCACGCGCCGCGGGCGGTGTCGAAGATGGTGGGCCAGGAACGGCAGTAGCCACGCACATTGGATTCGAGCGTCTCGAAAACGGTCGTCTCTGCGATGGTCATCGGTGGTCCTAGCGGTCAGCAAGTGAAACGCTGACGTTTCTATCACTGGCAGACCGGAGCGCGGACCGTTTTCGGCGAATCCGAGCTTACCGATTGCCGCGAACGAGCCGCACCCGTAATGTCAATCTCTTGTGCGCAGTGCGGTGGGGGTCTACTGGCAGCTGGTCAAGGCGGGCTTCCGCCGGCAATCGACATATCGGCTGGCCATGTTCGCCGGGCTGGTCACCAACCTGGTCTTCGGCTGCGTGCGCGCCGCCGTGCTGACCGCGGCGGTACACACCGGCAACGGCTTCGGCGGCTACGACAGCGGCACCATCGGGGCCTACATCTGGCTCTCACAGGGACTGCTCGGCGCCATCGCCTTCTGGGTGGTGCCCGATATCGTGGAACGCATCCGCACCGGCGACGTCGCCATCGACTTCCTGCGGCCCATCGACATCCAGATGGCCGGGCTCGCGGACTATCTCGGCCGCGCGGGGGCCACCCTCATCCCGCGCGCACTGCCCAGCGTCGCGCTCGGCGCGCTCACCTTCGGCCTCGCCTTCCCCGCCACGCCCGGCCCCTATCTGCTGGGCGCGATCAGCATGGCGCTGGCCATGGCGCTGTCCTACCTGTCCATGTTCACCGTCTGCCTGGGCGGTTTCTGGCTGGTCGAGACGCGCGGCCTGCGCGCGCTGCACATGATCCTCGGCACCTTCCTGGCCGGGCTGTTCGCGCCGGTGCACCTGTTCCCGGACTGGTTGCGCACGCTGGCCAACGCCACTCCGTTCCCGTCCATGCTGCAATGGCCCATCGATGTGCTGTCCGGTCGCACGACCGGTCTTGCGGCCGTGGAACTGCTTGCCGTGCAGTGCTGCTGGATGGTCGTGCTGGTCGCCGCCGGTCAATTGCTGCTGCGCGCCGGCCGCCGCAAACTGGAGGTGCAGGGTGGCTGACGCCCGCCCCTCCGCGTTCGCGCCCTACCGCGCCGTCATCGGCTCCCGGCTGCGCGCCCAGCGCGCCTATCCGGTGTCCTTCGCCGCCGACGTCTTCAGCGCCTTTCTCATCGGGCTGGTGGAATTCGGCGAAATGTGGGTGATCTTCAATAACGTGCCCCAGCTCGGCGGCCTCGAATTGCCCGGCATGCTCCTGCTTTTCGGCCTCAGCAATACCAGTTTCGCGATCGCCGACATGCTCGTCGGGCACGCCGACACGCTGCCCGTCTATATTCGCGAAGGCCGTCTGGACGCCTTCTACCTGCGGCCGCAACCGCTGCTGCTGCAACTGATGACCAGCGATCTGGCGCTGCGCCGGATCGCGCGCATCGCGGTGGCCGCCACCGTGCTCGGATTCGGCGTGGCCCGCAACGACATCGATTGGACGCCCGCGCATCTGGCGCTCTTCGGACTCACCCTGCTGTCCGGAATCGCCATCTTCGCCGGGCTTTTCGTCACCGCCGCCGGAGTGCAGTTCTTCCTCATCGACGGATCGGAATTGACCAATTCCTTCACCTACGGCGGCTCCTACGCGTCCATGCAGCCCACCTCGGTCTTTCCCGGCCCGATGAAACTCGTGTTCGGCTTTCTCGTTCCGGTGGCCTTCACCTCCTACCTGCCGGCGATCGCCTTGCTCGGGCTGCCCGGACCGCCCGGACTGCCGGCCTGGCTGGCCTGGGCCGCGCCGCTCGCGGCGGTGTGGGTGTGGGCGGTCGCGCTGTGCATGTGGCGGCTGGGCACCAGGCACTATCAAGGAGGCGGCGGGTGAGCATACCGATCATCGAGATCGAAGAGCTGACAAGGACTTTCGTACTGCACCGCAGGAGCGGGCGCTGGCGGCGGCGACGCGAGGAGATCACCGCGGTGGACGCCATGAGCTTCCGGGTGGAGCGCGGGGCGGCGGTGGGGTACATCGGCGCGAACGGCGCCGGCAAGTCCACCACCATCAAGATGATCACCGGGATCCTGGTGCCGACCACCGGACGGCTGCGCACCTGCGGCTTGGACCCGGTGCGGCAGCGGCGCGAACTGGCCGGGCGGATCGGGGTGGTGTTCGGGCAGCGCTCGCAACTGTGGTGGGATCTGCCACTGCGCGAATCGTTTTCGATCCTGGCCGCCATCCACCGCCTCGAACCGGCCGCCGCCCGCACCCGCACCGGGGAGCTGGTGGAGCAGCTGGAAATGAGCGGCACCCTCGATACGCCCGTGCGGCAGTTGTCGCTGGGACAGCGCATGCGCGCGGAAGTGGCTGCGGCGCTGCTGCATTCGCCGGAACTGGTGATCCTGGACGAACCCACCATCGGGCTGGACGTGTTGTCCAAACAGCGATTACGCGAGTTCCTGCGTTACGAGCGCGCCGAACGCGGCACCACCCTGCTGCTCACCACGCACGATATGGGCGATATCGAGCGGCTGTGCGAACGGGTGCTGGTGGTCGATCACGGGCGCCTCGCCTACGACGGTTCGCTCGCCGGGCTGGCCGCCACCGTCGGCGCGCACCGGGTGCTGACCGTCGACCTGGCCGAGCCCACACCGGATCTCACCGATCTGCCCGGATCCAAATTGCTCGGCAGCGAGGGCGCGGGCATGCGACAGCGGCTGGCCTTCGACACCGAGATCACCACCGCCGCGCAATTGCTCGCCGCGGTGTCGGCCCGGGCGGAGGTGCGCGACCTGTCCATCGAGGAACCCGATATCGAGGATGTGGTGCGGCGGATCTACGAGGCGGCCGGGCCGGTATTCCACCGGGCGGAATGAACCGCGGTGAAATCGAACGAAGTTCGCGAATAAGTCACTTCACGGCCGCTCGCGCGAGCGGCGTGAGCCGTTGTTCACTCCATTGTTTCCCCCACGATGCGGAGACCACATCTGCTTCTCACATATTTGTGAGCAGATTTGTCATAGCGCATACGGCCCGGAGTTCCGCGCACCACAAGTGCCATCGCTCGAATTGCGGCGCCCGGCCGGCTGTGCGACGTTGCTGATGATTCTCCGCACGCCCGTGCAGCCGGGCACGCGGCGGCCGATTTTCAGGAGTGAGTGTGGGTCTGCGTCCGGCCAAATCGTTGCCGCGAGGTAACAGAAGGCTCACTCCGGCAACCGAATTCGTCCGGCCGCGCACCATTCGCTCCCGGCTGCGGCGAATTCTGATCGTGTCGGTGACATTGGTGCTGGCCCTGCTCGGGCTGATCATCGCCGGCGAGGTGCAGAAGTATCGCGATACCGGCGCCACCGCGCGCTCGGTCGACCTGGCGCTGGCGGCGCAGGATCTGGTGCACGAGGTGCAGCGCGAACGCGGTCTCACCAACGGCCTGCTCGGCGGCGACAATTCGCTGCGCGACAGCGTGACCGCGCAGCGCGCCGCCGTGGACGCCGCACTGCAGCAGCTCAATCGGGCGCTCGCCGAGGAAGCGCCCGGGTCCGATCAGGTGCGGACGGCGCTGTCGCGACTGTCCGGGGTGACCGCCAATCGCGCCGACGTGGACGCGCGGCGCAGCGACCGCAGCACCTCGTTCTCGTTCTACACCAATGCGATTCTGGCGCTGAACCAGGCGCGGCCGGGCGCGCAGCAGGCCGACGACGATTCGCTCTGGCGCGGTCTGCAGACGCTGTACGCGCTCGGTGAGGTGAAGGAGTTCACCGCGCAGGAACGCGGCTTCCTCAACGGCGTCTTCGCGGCGGGCGAGTTCGGCGGCGGCGAATACGTGCAGTTCCTGGACATCCGGGCCGGGAAGCAGGCGGCGATCAGCGCTTTCGAACGCGACGCCACACCGGGGCAGCGGTCCCAGCTGTATTCGGCCATGCGCAGCGATGATTCGGTGCGGGCGGCGGAATCGGAGGCGGTGGCCATCGGATCGGTGCGCGGGCCGCTGCTGGAACCGGTCGATCCGCGCGCTTGGTGGAAGCAGATGACCTCCGTCATCGATGCCGAACGCGGCGTGCAGCAGTCGGTGGGCAGCCAGATCCGCGACCGCGCCGCCGAGCTGCGCGGCGACGCGGCCATGGTGCTGACGCTGTACGTGCTGGCCGCGCTGTTCGCGGTGGCCGCGCAGGTGGGGCTGGTGGTGGCGACCGTGCGCGCCATCGTGCGGCCGCTGGCCGCGCTCGCCGAGGAGGCCGACGCGGTCGCCGAACAGCGGCTGCCGCAGCTCATCGCCGCCTGGCACGCCGATTCCGGAACCGAGCCGCCCGCACCGGAACCCGTGCGCGCGGCCGAGACCGCGGGCGAGGAGATCGTCTCGGTGGCGCACGCACTGGACCGCGTGCAGACCACCGCCTACGAACTGGCCTCGGCGCAGGCGCGCCTGCGCCGCAACACCACCGAGTCCATGGCCAACCTGGCGCGCCGCAATCAGAACCTGGTGCGCCGCCAGCTCGGCTTGATCAGCGACTTCGAACGCGAGGAACTCGACCCCAACGCGCTGTCCAACCTGTTCGAGCTCGACCACTTGGCCACCCGCATGCGGCGCAATGCCGAAAGCCTGCTGGTGCTGGTCGGCGAATCCGCCCCGCGCCGCTGGGCCAAACCGATCCCGCTCACCGATGTGATCCGGGCCGGCCTGTCCGAGGTCGACGACTACCGCCGGGTGGTGCTGCGCCGGGTGGACGAGATCTCCATCGCCGGGGCGTCGGTCAGCGAACTCGCCCATATGCTGGCCGAACTCATCGAGAACGGCCTGTCGTTCTCCCCGCCCGATCTCGAGGTCGAGATCTACGGCCGGCGCATCGGCCCCCGCTACATGCTCGCCGTCGTCGATCACGGCGTGGGCATGCCGGCGGACCAGCTCGCCACCGCCAATGCCCGCCTGCGCGGCGAAGCCGACTTCCTGGTCGCCCCCACCCGCTTCCTCGGCCACTTCGTGGTCGGCCGCCTCGCCCGCCGCCTGGGCATCGAAGTGGAACTCACCGTCTCCCCCACCAGCGGCGTGGTCGCCCGCATGACCCTCCCCGCCGACCTGCTGGCCGACCCCAACGCCCCCGCGCCTTCCTTCCCGGTGGACGCCAAACACGCTGCCGCCCCGCCGGTCCAGGACGCGCTCACCGCACCCGACCCCACCGGCCGCCACCGCTCGGCGCCCGTCGCTCCCGGCCCCGCCGACCCCTTCGCCCTGGCCGACCCCTTCGACACCGCCGTCTCCGCCGACCAGACTCCGGCCGGCATCACCAACGGCGCGCTCGTCGAACCCGCCACCGCCACCCGCTCCGACTACGTCACCGGCTCCTACCCGATCCCGGTGAGCGACAACCCGATCAAGCTGGTCGCCCTCCCCGAACCGATCGACACCGGCTCCACCGCCCGCCCGGGTCTCACGGACCACACCGCGGGCTCCACGAACGGCCGTGTCCGGCCACCCGGCGCGACAAGCAGCCCCCAGTCGATCGGATCCGCACCCGACGAACGCGCGCATTCGTCCGGTGCAGCGGGTGGCTCCCTGCCCACCACCGCAACCGGCTCGTCCGCCGCCTCCGCCGGCTTCCCGCCGTCCGGCGAAAATCGTTCGGCCCACACCGCTTTCGACAACGCCGAGGACCGGCCGCAGCCTCGGGTGATCCGGTCCGGTGGGGTGGACGCGGCCGGAGCATCCGGCGGCCCGAACGGCGCGGCCGGACGGTACGAGCGCGACGACTCGTCCACGCGCGGGGTGGGATCGGGCGGCAGCGGGGTGCGGACCGCCGGTGACGGTGAGATTTCGGTGGGCGCGAACGGGGTGTCGGCCGGTGTTGCGAAATCCGTTCCGGGCGTGCAACGCACGCGAAACGGTCTCGTCAAGCGGGAGCGCAAGACTCGCGAGAATTCGGGCGCCACTCCGGGTGGCGCCCAGCCCGAAACGGGCGCCCGGCCCGTCGCGCCGATCGCCGAACGCTCTCCGGAGGCGGTGCGCGGCATGCTGGCCGGGTTCCGGGCCGGGCATCAGCGCGGTGAGCGGGACGTGCCGCCAGTACCCGGATCGATTCCACAGGAGGACCGCAGGTGACCACCCACTACACCGACACCGACCCGCACACCTTCAACTGGCTGCTGGCCGACTTCGTGCGCACCACCTCCGGCGTGCGCGACACCGTCGCGGTGTCCTCCGACGGGCTGCTCATGGCCATGTCCGACGGGCTGGACCGGACGGGGGCCGACCGGCTCGCGGCCATCGTGTCGGGCCTGACCAGCCTGGGCCGAAGCGCTTCGCGCAGTTACGCTTTCGACGGCCTGCGCCTCATCATGATCGAAATGGGCCGCGGCTTCCTGCTGGTGTCGGCCATGGCCAACGGCAGCTGTATCGGCGTCATCGCAGACAGCGACGCCGATGTCGGACTGGTCGGCTACCAGATGGCGGTGCTGGCCGATCGCGCCGGAGCGCTGCTCACCCCGGCGTTGATCACCGAATTACGAGAGTCGCTGGCCCGATGAACGATTCGCACCGGTTACCGGATCCGCGCATGATCGCGCCGCACCACACCACCGGCTGGACCGGCGCTTTCCCGGTGGTGCGCGGCGACGCGGTGCGCGACGAGAAGCCCTCCGCCGCAGACGAAGTGGACGAGCAGGTGGTCCGCCCGTTCATGATGACCTCCGGCCGCACCACCCCCCTGGTGGACGGCCTGCGCCTGGAAACCCTGGTGCGCGCCACCCCGGCCGCCCTGTCCGCGCCCCTGCACTTCGAACTGGAGCGGGTGGTGCGCCTGTGCCAGCGCCCGCACTCCATCGCCGAAATCGGTGCCGCCCTGCGGGTTCCGGTCGGCGTGGCGCGGGTGCTGGTCAGCGACCTGGTCTCGGCGGGCCATGCCGCGGTGAACGAACCGAACCAGCTGTCGGTCGCCGCTCTGGAAAGGATTAGAGACCTTGTTCGGGCCCTCTGAAGATATCGCGCCGGCGCCGCTGGCCTCCTCGGTCAAGATCGTGATCAGTGGCGGCTTCGGCGTCGGCAAAACCACTCTCATCGGCGCCATCTCCGAAATCGAGCCGCTGGCCACCGAAGCCGCCATGACCACCGTCTCGATGGGCGTGGACGATCCCGGCCTGGCGACCGGCAAGACCACCACCACGGTGGCGCTGGACTTCGGCCGCATCACCCTCGATACCAGCCTGGTGCTCTACCTCTTCGGCACCCCCGGTCAGGAACGCTTCGAATTCCTCTGGGACGACCTGCTCGACGGCGCGCTGGGCGGGGTCATCATGGTCGACACCGAACGGGTCGAGGACTGCTATCCGGTGCTGGACTTCTTCGAGCAGCGGCGCACGCCGTTCGTGGTGGCGGTCAACCGGTTCGCCACCGCGCGCGACTTCGAACTGGACGAGGTGCGCGAGGCGCTGGACCTGGCGCCCACCGTGCACCTGATGAATTGCGATGCCCGCGACCGGGAATCGGTCAAGCTGGTGCTGGTGGCACTGCTGGAGCAGATCCTGCGCGCCCGCCGCGCCCCCGCGCTGGCCGGCTGAGCCCGGATCTCCGCAGCCGATCCGGGCACGACCGGTTCGGGTACGAAAAACCGCCCCGGATGGAATCCCACCCGGGGCGGTTCGCCCGAAAACCCTTCGCAAGAATGCGATTAACGACCGAACGAGCCGGTCCACAAGGTGTTGAGAATGCCGCTCAGCGCCGCCGAACCGGTGCTGAACAGGCCGTCGAGGGCAGCGCTACCAGTATTGATGATGACCGGAATCATTTTTCAACCTCTCTGTTGGTTTCGCCGCCCGCCGGGATCTCCGGTTGGCGACTGGACCCACCCTGCCGAGGGAGCCTTAAGGAGCCCTTGCCAGTAGCTGAGAGGTAACTAAGAGGCGGTGTGTGCTGCGACACACCGGCGGAAGCTAGTGCGCCGCAGGCCCGTCCGCCGAGTACAGACTCACCTCACCGTCTTCCCCCAGGAACGCGTTGACCAGCATCGTTCCGCTGGAACGCAATTCGTCAGGATCCGGCGCGGCGGTGGTGACGGCGATCTGCGGGAGCGCCGCCCAGTTCACGACGTAGCGTTCGGGCGGTCCGTTGTCGTCGGACAGATGCGCCAGACGGAACACCGACACCGTCCGGCGAACGATCAGATTGCGCACGACTTCGGCGATTCGCTCCGGGTCTTCCAGTGCGAACATGAAACCGAAACGCAGCTCGGGTGATGACGCATAGGCTGGCACGAATATCGAGGCTAACGGACTACGGCGCGTCACGCGTCCGGCACGCCGGACGGATAGCTATTCATAAGCCTCAGTAACTTACTGGCGCGTAGACCCGGCGGTCTCCATCCCGGCGCCGAGTCCCACCAGCCCCATCCACCCCGGTCAGAGGTGTCGATCCGCCACCAAACGCAGCACCCGTGTAACCGAGTCGTAATGCTGTATAACGATTTTCAGGCAGGTTCGCCGATCACGCGCCGGATGGTTGCGCCCGTTCGACTATCGCGCTTTCCTGAATATGTCCCGCATTATCGGACAGTCTTCCCCATCGCATCGTCGCGGATTTCCCGGTTTCTTCACCGTGTCGTTTGGTTGGTGGGCTGTGCGTTCCGGAATGCGGTACTGCGCCGGAGCCGAGGGGAGCCCCTCCCCGAAACCCCCTCGGCCCTGGCGCATCCACTTCAGCACAGCCAAAGGGTGGGAATACATGGCAACCGACTACACCGGAGCTGGTTTCGGGGCCGAACTTCCCTCGCCATCGACGCTGCTGCGCGCCTTCCGGGAACCCGTAACCGCCGACCGTCGCGACCGCGACGTGCTCGAAGCCGCCCACGAACTGGTGCAATGCCACGAACGCAGGGCCAATGCCCTGCAGGCCGCGCACGCCGCCGGCGCCACGCCCACCCGCGTGGCGACCTGCAGCCAACTCGTAGAGGACATCGACGAACGGCGAGGCGAGTTGGTGGCGCGCATCGACGATTGGGTGGCGGTGAACATCCCGCATCGCGCGGGGGCCTCATTGCATACCGAGACACTCGGGGCGGTCATCGATCGAATGGCCGCGAAATGGGTTGCGGCGCAACAGGCTTTGGGCGCCACGCCCGGGGCCGGGACGCGCCCGCCGAAAAACACCGGGGACGGGCGGTCACGACGACCCACCCGTCCCCATCGCGTCAGCGAGGACAAGCCGCACCGCAGCGTGGACAGTGAAGCCCACCTGCAGTGGTACCGGCTCGCCGAACTCGCCGACGGCTACAAGGATCTGATCACCGAGGTGGCTCAGCACCGCCGGCGCCTGCCGGTCTGGTAGTCAGAACTTGCGCGGGTCGACGACTTCGGCGTCGATGACCTCGCCCGGCTCCGCGGGACGCGCCCGCGGGGCCGAGAAGTCCTGTGCCACAGGGGCTTCCGACTCGTCATCGAGATCGTCGCCGGAGTCCGCGGCGCGCTGCGCCCGGGCGTCCTGCGCCGCGGCGGCCGCGGCCTCGCGCATCTCGATGGCGTCGGTGATCCAGTCGCCGATCTCGCGCGTCACCTCGGCGACGGTGCCGGTGATGATGTTCGCGATATTGCCGACGTGCTTCGCGCCCGACGACGTCAGTTCCTGGATCAGATCCTTGTTGCTTTCGAATTTTCCGATCATTTACACGCCCACTTCGGTAGCCATCCCCCGACGCATCACGATAACAGCTGGTGCGGGCGAATTCTTCACGAGTGCGGGCGGCAGCGCGAGCTTGAACAGCTTGCCCCAGACCGAGCCGATCTGCTTCGAGAAACGGCCGGTGTTGTAGGGCAGGCCGTGCTTCTTGCACAGCGCCTCGACCTCGGGCGCGATCTCCGGGTAGCGGTTGGCCGGCAGGTCGGGGAACAGGTGGTGCTCGATCTGGTGCGAGAGGTTCCCGGACATGATGTGGAACAGCTGGCTACCGGTGATATTGGCCGAGCCCAGCATCTGGCGCACGTACCACTCGCCCTGCGTCTCGTTCGCCGTCTCCTCTTGGGTGAACGTCTGTACGCCGGTCGGGAAGTGCCCGCAGAAGATGATGGAGAACGTCCAGATATTGCGGACGATATTGGCCGTGAAGTTGGCGGCCAGCGTGGACAGGAACAGCGGCCCGGTCAGCGCCGGGAACACCACGTAATCCTTGAGGACCTGCTTGGACGCCTTCTTCCACTGCCCGGTGACCAGCGCCTTGATATCGGACCAGCTGCGCTTGCCGCGCACGATGTTCTCGACCTCGAGGTCGTGGCCCATCACGCCCCACTCGAACGCCATCATGAGCATGAAGGCGTACGCCGGGTTGCCCAGCCGCAGGATGTTCCACTTCTGCGCCTCGTCCACCCGCAAGATGCCGTAACCGATGTCGCGGTCCATATCGAGGATATTGGTGTAGGTGTGGTGCATGTAGTTGTGCGAGTGCCGCCACTGGTCGCCCGGGCAGACCGTATCCCATTCGAACGCACGGGAATTCAGCGTCGGCTCGCGCATCCAGTCCCACTGGCCGTGCATGACGTTGTGGCCGATCTCCATATTGTCGAGGATCTTCGACACGCTCAGCGCGGCCACGCCGGCCAGCCAGAACGGCGGCAGGAACCCCAGGTAGAGCAGACCGCGCCCGGCGATCTCCAGCCCGCGCTGGGTCTTGATGATCTTGTAGATGTATTCGCGGTCGCGATCGCCCAGGTCGGCGGTGACGCGGGCGCGCAGGGCATCGAGTTCGCGGCCGATCTCCTCGACCTGCTCGACGCTGAGGACCAACGGCCCCTCTTTGGTTTCGGTGAGAATCGCCATGTCGAAGCTCCGTTCAGAGGGCGATGTCGACGTCCCCGACGGGGGCGCTGACACAGATTTGAATGGACGTGTCCGGGTCGCTGTCCAGCTCGCCGGTCTTGAGATTGCGGGTGCAGCCGCTGCGCTTGACCGCGGTGCAGGTGAAGCAGATACCCATGCGGCAGCCGTATTCCGGTGTGAGACCGGCGTTTTCGGCCTGCTCCAGCAGGGTCGAGCCGGTGTTCTCGGCGATCACGCCGCTACCGGAGAAGGTCACCTTGCCCTCGGCGTCGGCCGGATCGGACACGGCCGTGGTGAGGGTGAACTCCTCGCTGTGCAGCCGCTCGCCCAGCTGCTCGGCCTCGTAGACGGTACGCACGGCGGCCATCAGGCCGGGCGGGCCGCACAGGTAGGTCTGCGCGCTGGAGAACCAGGGCGCCAGGCTTTCCAGTTCGTCGTAGCCGAACGGGGCGTGCTGCTGGGTCTCCGGGTAGCGGAATTCCACCCGGATGTTGTTGTGCTGCATGGCGATCGCCTCGAGTTCCGCGCGGTGCGGGACCCATTCGGGAGAACGGTTGTAATGCAGGAACAGCACCCGGCCCCGATAGTTCTCGTTGGCGAGCGTGCGCAGCATGGACAGCACCGGGGTGATGCCGCTGCCGCCGCTGATCAGCACCAGCTGCTCGGGCCGGGGCTCGGGCAGGTGGAACACGCCCGCGGCCGGCTCGAGATCCACCACCATGCCCGGGATGGCGTGCTCGTGCAGGTAGTTGGAGACCAGGCCGTGCGGATGCGCCTTGATCGTCAGTTCGATGTGCCGGTCGCGGCGGCCCTGGGCATTGACCGGGGAATAGCAGCGGACGTGGCGGACACCGTCGATCACCACGCCGAGCTGCACGTATTGGCCGGCGGCGTGCCCCGTCCACTGCCGGGTGGGCTTGAGGGTCAAGGTGACCGACCCGACCGCGCTGCGCCGCACGTGGGTGATCTCCGCCCGCATGTCGCGCAGGGTCAGGGTGGGGCGCACCAGTTCCAGGTAGCGGTCCAGCGGATGCGGGGTGGTCAGTGTCTTCTGCACCAGGTCGATGAGTCCGACCATGCGAGCCTCCTGTCGCGTCGCCGGGCTGTGCGACGCCTCTTCGCTGTTCGATATGCCCCCGAAGTCGATTCCGAATCATTTCGGTGCACATCTGTACACTGAGATAGTCTGCCGGGTGAAGGCACTCCAGTTCAACCGGCAGTTCGTGTGACCCACACGACATATCGCGAATGGAACGAATGTGAACGCATGTATGCTCATCGACGTGAGCGAGCAGGCAGCTACCCGAGTCGAGCGCAAGGAACGCACCCGCGCGGCGCTGCTGGAAGGCACCCTCGCACTGGCCGCCGACCGGGGTTTCGCGGCGCTGTCGCTGCGGGAGATCGCCCGTTCCGCGGGCATCGTGCCGACCGCGTTCTACCGGCACTTCGCCTCGCTCGACGAACTCGGCACCAGCCTGGTCGAGGAGGGCGTGCGCCAATTGCGGCTGGCGCTGCGCGAGATGCGGCGCAATCCGAACGCGAAACTCGGCGATACGGTGCGGTTCGTCTTCGACCAGGTGGCCGGCAAACGCGACCTCTACGGGTTCCTGCTGCGCGAACGGCACGGCGGGTCGGGGGCGCTGCGCAGCGCCATCGCGGTCGAAATGCAGCTCATCGTGCGGGAATTGGTGGTCGACCTGTCCCGGGTGCGGGCGCTGGACGCCTGGTCACCCGATGATCTGGAGCTGGCGGCGGACCTGATCGTGTCCACCGTGGCGGACCGGATCGCCGACTACGTGATCGCCGAACCGCGCGAACGCGGGCGCATCGTGGAGCGCGCCGTACTGCAGGTGCGGTTGATCGCGCTCGGCATGGGGGCGTGGCGGCCCTGAGCCGTTATCGCGCCGAAACCATTGCGGCTCAGGCGATTCGATCCGGCGAACGCACCGGCAGCAGCGCCGCCAGCCCGATGGCCAGCACCAGCACGATACCGACGATGCCGACCCGATCGGATCCGGAAACCCAGACGAAGAACCCGAAAAGCGCTGGGGCCAGGAACGATACGGCGCGGCCGGTGGTCGTGTAGAGCCCGAACAGCTGCCCCTCGCGTCCCGGCGGAGCCAGCCGCGCCAGGAACGAGCGCGCCGAAGCCTGTGCGGGACCGACGAATACGGTCAGCAGCAGACCGAAGATCCAGAACATGAGCGCGCCCGACACCACCAGCAGCACCAGCCCGCAGGCGATCATCGCCGCCAGCGACACCACGATGACGATCTTCGGCCCGGCCCCGTCGTCGAACCGGCCGGCCAGCAATGCGCCCAGCGCCGCAACCACATTCGCGGCGATGCCGAACAGCAGCACATCGGAATCGGCGATGCCGTACACCCGCACCGCCAGCACCGCGCCGAAGGTGAACACGCCCGCCAGCCCGTCCCGGAAGACGGCGCTCGCCAGCAGGAAGCCCACGATGCGCCGGTCCTCGCGCCACAACTCCCGGATATCGCGCCACAGCACCCGATACGACTGTCCGAGGCCCGCGAGCCATCCGGCCGGACCCCGGCGCGCCGGCCGCACCGCCGCACCCGGATCGGCATCGGTGCGCGGCAGTTCCGGCACGAACAGCAGCACCGGGACCGCGAAGGCCGCGAACCACACCGCCGCCAGCACCGCGACCAGCCGGATGTTCAGACCCGCGTCGGTGGGCGCTCCCAGCAGTCCCCGGTAGTCCCCTTTGCCGCTGATGAAGCCGAAATAGCAGATGAGCAGCAGCAGGATGCCGCCGAAATAGCCCATCGCCCAGCCGAACCCGGAGATCCGGCCCACCGTGGCGGGCGTCGAGACCTGCCGCAGCATGGCGTTGTAGGGCACATTCGCCAATTCGAAGCACACCGACCCGATTGCGAGCAGCGCCAGGCCCAGCCACAGATAGTGGTGGTCGTCCTTGACGAAGAACATTCCCGCCGTAGCCAGCACGGTCAGCCCGGTGAGGATGCCGAGCGAAAGCTTGCGCCGCGCCGTGGCATCGAACCACTGCCCGCTCACCGGCGCCGTCAACGCCACCAGCAGACCGGCGATGCCCAGCGCCCAGCCCAGCCAGGCGCTGGCCGAGACGCCGCCGGGCAGGTCGTCGCCCACCTTGTCGGTGAGATACACCGAGAACACGAAGGTCAGGATCACGGCATTGAAAGCCGAAGAACCCCAATCCCAGAACCCCCACGCCAGCACCCGGCCGCGCCCGGCGGCCTGTCCGATCGTCGCCTGCCCCGGCACCTCGGTCATGTTGCGCAGGGTAGGCGATCAACGTGTCGGTTTTGTACAAGACGGCGGCTTTGCGCCCTCATAAGCTTTCGATCAACAGCACGGGCGGCCGGAACACCGGGTCACCGCCCACGATCTCAGGAGGAAAACCGTGGCACGCGAATTGGTCTACACCGGCTTCATGTCCCTCGACGGCGTCGTGGACTCGCCCGGCGGCGAGGTCGAAGGACACCGCAGCGGCGGCTGGGTCATGCAGACCGAGTTCGTCCCGGAGGCGTACTCGCTCAAGGGCGAAGAGCTCGCCGACCACACCGCACTGCTGTTCGGGCGGCGCAGCTACGAGGCGTTCGCGCCGTTCTGGAAGGACTCCGAGGACCACATCGCGTACAAGGACCTGCCCAAGTACGTGCTGTCCTCGAGCCTGAAAGAGGAAGAGCTGACCGAGGGCTGGGGCGAGACCACCATCCTGCGGTCCATCGACGACGTCGCCGCGCTCAAGGCGACCGACGGCGGGGCGATCTTCATTCACGGCAGCGCCGAACTGGCCCGCAATCTCTCCGACGCCGATCTCATCGACCGCTACAACCTGCTCGTCTTCCCGGTACTGCTGGGCGCGGGCAAGAGCCTGTTCAGCCGGGCCGACCGCGATAAGCAGCAGCTGCGCCTGCGCGAGTCCGAGAGCTACTCCAACGGCGTCACCAAGCTGATCTACGACGTGGTGCGCTGACCGAAATCCAGTGACAGCTCCCCGCCGTTCCCCGCCCGCAGCTGCCGTGCGGTACGCCCCACGTACCGCCGCAGCGCCCGGGCGAGATGCGGTTCGTCGTAGTACCCGAGCTTTTCGATGACATCGCCCGGCAGTTCCCCCGCCGTCAGCAGCAGGGCCGCGGTCCGGGCCCGCTCGATCTGCCGCACCGCGCCCTGGGTCAATCCCGTCGCGCTGCGGAACCGCCGCTCCACCGTGCGTTCGGCCGCGGCCGGCTGAGACCCGCGCAGCACCTGCGCCACCAGCGGATCCCGTTCCAGCACCCCGTCCCGCACCAACCGCTCCACCAGCGCTTCGGCGTCATCGGCGTGCGGCGTCTCCCACCGGCTCCCCGCCAGCCAGAACTTCCGCTCGGTCACATCCGGCAGCAGGATCCCGCTGTCCACCAGCGACGGCGCCGCCACCGCGCGCAGCGAGGTGCCCACCGCGAACTGCATCCCCACGAATTCCGCCCCCTCGGGCACCGGCGCGGTGCTGCACCGGCTTTCGGGCCCCGTGACCGCCGCGAACGCCTCCCCCTCCTGCACCCAGAACACCAACCCGACCGTCTCGGTCGCCACCGAGGTCATCTCCGCGACGCCGTCACTCCGGCAGGTCCACACCGAATCGATCCACGGTGATTGCGACCCGCGCGTTTCGAACTGCAATCCCACAGTTGCGATGGTAATCCGCGGCGCAATATCTATCAGATCCACAACGATCGTATTTGATATGATCACTTTATGCCGCCTGCCATCTCTCCGACGCCACCCGCGCCACGCAAGTGGTTGCGCCGCACCCTGATCGCCGCCGGCTGCGTGATCGCACTGGTCGTCGGCATCGGCGGCCGGATCGTGCACGCCAACGATTTCGCCATCCGCCAAGAGCGCGTGACCATCCCGACCGCGGCCCAGCCCCTACAGGCCACCCTCGCCCGCCCCGAAACCGGCGCGGCCCCCTTCGGCTTGGTCGTCTTCATCCACGGCGACGGCCCCGCCAACGCCACCCGAGACGGTTTCTACGAACCGATCTGGGAATCCTTCGCCGCGGCCGGTTACGCCTCCCTCTCCTGGAACAAACCGGGAGTCGATGGCGCACCGGGCAATTGGCTCGACCAATCCATGCACGACCGCGCCGCCGAAACCGAAGCGGCCATCGACTGGGCCCGCACCCGCACCGACATCGACCCGCATCGAATCGGCCTGTGGGGTATCAGCCAGGCCGGCTGGGTAGCACCGGAGGTCGCCGCCCACCGCTCCGACCTGCAATTCCTGATCCTCGTCGGCCCAGCCGTGAACTGGCTCCGCCAAGGCGAATACAACCTGATCGCCGAACTCCGCCACCGCCGCGCACCCGAATCCGAAATCAACGAAGCACTGCAGCGCCGTGCCACCAGACTGCGACCCTTGCTCGCCGACGCCTCCTACGACCGCTACCTCGCCACCGCCGCCGACCCCGACCCGATGTCACCCGACCGCTGGAACTTCGTCCGCAAGAACTACCGCGCCGACGCCACCGAATTCCTCCCCCGAATCAAGATCCCGATCCTGCTCGCCCTCGGCGACAACGACCTGAACGTCGACGTCGACGAAACCGACCGCGTCTACCGCAGCGCGATCCCGCCCCAGCAATTGACGATCCACCGCTACCCCGACGCATCCCACAACATCGTCAAAGCCGCCTTGGACAACGACCAGAACTGGCGCTCGATCATGGTGGCCCTCTTCGCACCCCGTTCCCTCTACGCCCCGGGCTATTTGGCAGACCTGCGCGAATATGCGGCCCAGCGGTCGCCGAGCGCCGGATAGGGTTCACGAACGGCGTGCCGCGAAGGCGTCGAAGGTGCGGATCAGGGCGGTTTCGGTGTGGGTGCGCCAGATCAGCGTCCAGGCGCAGCGGGGGCCGTCGGGCATCGGGATGTAGGTGATGCCGGGGCGGGCGTAGTAGTGGACGCAGTGTTCCTGAACCAGGGCTACGGCGCGGTCGGCGGCTATTGCGGCGAGCATTTCCTGGAAGGTGTGGACGCGGGGGCCGCGCGGGATGAGGCGGCCGGAGGGGGTGAGTGGAGGAATCAGCTCGTCGGACCAGTAGCGGGGGGCGACAGTGCCTATGTCGCAGAGGGTTTGGTCAGCCAGGTCTTCCAGCGTGACCGCGTCGCGGGTGGACAGAAGGCTGGCAGTCGATACCGCCAGGCGCATCGGTTCCACCAGAAGTGTTGAGCCTATGGTGAATTCGGGCTCGCGAATCGGGAGCCAGAGCAGCTGGACGTCGGCGTCGCCGGTGCGCAACAGGGCGAACGGGTCGGAGAAGTGGGCTTCGCGGAGCACCAGATTCACTCGGGGGAAGGCATCGGTGAACGCGGTCAGGGTCGGCTCGACGACGTGTCCGAGGGCGCCCATGATGCCCAGCGTGAGCGTGTGTTCCAGGCCCTGCGCCGCGGATTGCGCACGCGTCAGGGCTGATTCGATGAGGCGGCTGCCGGCTCGGAGTTCGGTGGCCAGTTGTTCGCCGAGCGGGGTGAGCCGCACCGTGCGACTGGATCGGAGGAACAGGGGTGCGCCGATGCGGCGCTCCTGGGTTCGGATCGCGTGACTGACGCGGGATTGACTGATGTGCAGCCGCTGGGCGGTGCGGCCGAAATGCAGTTCCTGGGCAAGCGTCAGGAAGATCTCGATGTCCCGCATCTCCACGGGGGCCTCCACATTGATGATCTGAGAGTCATGGTCGGTTCCGGAAACTGGCGTTGATCAGCGTGGATGCCCGCGGCCAAGCTGAATGTGGTTTATCGGCAACAGCTTCGGGAGAATCCTTTGACGTTCGTGTTCCTCGCCGCCGCGCTCGCGGTGGGCGGCCTGCTGGCGGTGCAGGCTTCGGTGAATCTGCAATTGGGCAGGGCGGTGGGCACGCCGTACGGTGCGGCCACCGTGCAGCTCGCGGTCTCGGCCGGGTTGCTGGCGCTCGTGGTCAGCGCGGCGGGCAGCTGGGCCGCGCTGGGCGGCATCGACGAGGTCGCCTGGTGGCAGCTGTTGGGCGGCATCGCTTCTCCGGTCTACATCACCAGCGCCATCGTGCTGTTTCCGCGGATGGGCGCGCTGGCCTCGGTCGGCCTGTTCGTGACCGGGCAGATGTTCGCTTCCATCGCACTCGATGTGGGCGGGCTGCTGGGCGTCGAACAGCGCCCGCTCGGCCCGGGCATGCTGCTCGGCGGCGCGGCGGTGCTGGCGGGTATCGCGGTGGTGATCCGCAGCCAGCTCACCGGAGCGCAGGCGCACGCCACCGTGGCGGCCCGAATCGGCTGGGTCGCACTGGGACTGGTCGCGGGGGCGGTGCTTCCGGTGCAGGGCGCGACCAATGCCGAGCTACGCCGCGCACTCGGCGATCCGTTCGCCACCGGACTCTGGTCGTTCCTCGTGGCCACCGCGACCATCGCGATCGCGCTGCTCGTCCTGGTGACCGCCCGCCGGACCCCGCCGCCCCGGTTCGGCGCGCTGACCACCGTCCCCTGGTGGGGCTGGCTGGGCGGGGCCGCGGCGGCAACCTATGTGACGGTGACCTTTTCGGTGATCCCGCAGATCGGCGCCGCCACCACCATCGCGCTCACGGTGACCGGTCAGCAGATCGCCTCGGCGGCCATCGATCACAAGGGATGGTTCCAGCTCCCGGCCAAACCGGTGACGGCCGAGCGACTGGGCGGCCTCGCGGCGCTGAGCATCGGCTGCGCCCTGGTCCAGCTGGCCTGACATCACTCCCCCTGTCCTCGAATCCAGTTACGAGACGATTGGTATCGAAACTGATGGTTTCGTATCATGCCACCATGACCAAGGCGAAACAAGCGGGCGGCCGCCCCCGGCAGTCCCGGGTCGACACCTCGATCGCCACGGCCGTGCGCGTGCTCATCGCGGAGCGCGGCTATGCGAGCCTGACCGTCGACGCGGTCGCATTGCAGGCGGGAGTGAGCAAGGCGGCCATCTACCGCCGCTACGCCACCAAACAAGAAATGATCTTCTCGGTGCTGCTGCACGACCTGCGGGAGCAACCACCCGCCGACACCGGCACCCTGCGCGGCGATCTCGGCGCCCTGACCGAGCAGATCGCCGCGCAGGTGACGGCGAGCGCGGCCACCCTGACCGGACTGCTCGCCGACATCCGCGCCGACCCCGCGCTGACCGCCCGCTTCGCCGGCGCTTTCCTGCCCGTCGAGCGCGCCATCATCGCGACGGTGCTCGACCGCGCGATCGCCCGTGGCGAACTCTCTCACCGCCCGGAACCGGCACTGGTGCAGGCGCTACTCCTGGGCCCGTTGTACGCCTGGTTGGTCGTGCTGGACGAAAACCCGGCCCGCACAAGGGAACTGGCCGATCTGGTGGCCGCCATGACGGCGACCGCGCTCGTCAGCGATCAGCTCCCCGATGTATCGGGTGCGGCGGAAAGCAGCACCCGGTAGGCGATTCCGTACTCCCACTGGTCCATTGCTCAGTGGTGGGTTCCGTGGTCGGCACGGATGTCGGCTCGGCGGCGCGAATCTAGGTTTATGAGCGAGGGATTCGACACGAACCGCACTACCGAACTCATAGGGAGTAAGTCATGAAGGCGCACGTCAGCTCTATTCTTCTCGGCGTCCGGGATATGGATCGGGCCAAGGAGTTCTACACCGAGGGGCTCGGTTGGACGATCGCGAGTGATTACGGGATCTCGGTGTTCTTCGAGTCCGACGGGGCTTCGCCGGTGGGGTTCTACGGGCGTGAGGGGCTGGCCGGGCAGGTGGGAACGGATCCGGAAGGTAGCGGGTTCAGTGGGCTGGTGCTGACCTACGTGGTGCGTAGCGAGGCGCGGGTGGACGCGATCCTCGCGGAGGCCGAGAAGGCCGGGGCCACCGTGCTGAAGCCGGCGGGCGCCCTGCCGTGGGGCGGGTACGGCGGCACGTTCGCCGACCCGGACGGCTACGTGTGGAGTGTCGGTTACAGCGCGCAGGGTGAGGATCAGCCGTACGCCGAATGATCGCCGTCAGCCGGCGACGTACCCGTGGTCGCGTTCCAGGTGTTCGCGCCACGGGATTTCGCGTTCCTCGGGGGTCATGGCCAGCAGGCCGTGCAGACAGGTCCAGCCGGCCGCGTCGACGGGTTGCCAGATCTGGACCCACGCACCGGCGATGGAGGGGAGGGACATGCTGGTCATGATCATTTCGAGGTCGCCGATGGCGAGATTGCGGATGGTGCGCGAGCGGCCGATGGGAAGGGCCACGTCATTGCGGGCCCACATGGTGGCGAAAAGCGTGCTCTGCGCGCACAGATCGTCCACGAAGGTGGTCCAGGCGGGGTCCTGCAGGTGCCGGACGTAGGCCGCTCGCAGGTAGGCGACCATCCGGGCCTGGTGCTCGGGTCCGGTGGACGGGTAGGGGTTGCAGCATTCCGGGCTCAGGAAGACCTTGCGCAGGACGTTCCTGTCACCGCGCGTGAAAGCGGGGCACAGCGCCTCGTACGCGGAGTTGTGAGCGAGCACGTCGTACCGGGCGCTGAGGAGAGCCGCGGGGAGCGGATTCAGGTGGTCGAGGATCACCTGGATCTCCTCGGAGATGGGATCCTCGTGCTGTGGTGTGGGAACCGTGGGGACATCCGCCAGGCGATACAGGTGCGCCTTTTCGACGCCGTCCAGGCAGAGCGTGCGGGAAATGGCATCCAGGACCTGAATACTCGCGTTGATATCGCGCCCCTGCTCGAGCCAGGTGTACCAGGTCACGCCGACACCGGCCAGCTGCGCGACCTCCTCCCGGCGCAGACCGGGCGTGCGGCGACGCGAACCCACCGGCAGGCCCACATCCTGCGGGGTGATCCGCGCACGCCTCGACTTGAGGAACGCCGAAAGTTCCTCGCGGCGGGCCTTACCCGCCGAACGAGTCCGGGAGCCGGCCGCATTTCCGTTCGCTACGTCCACGTTTCCCATAGTCGCCGCAAGCACCGACAGTATCCAGGTGCTGCCGGTACCCGTATAAGCGGACTCCTGTTACCAGGATGGACGGGACCGCAGGCTCATGGACATGACTTCGAGCCTTACCCGAACGCCTCCGGTAGCGGCGCCGGCCGCCGGCCCGGCCGGCACGCGCAAGCCGCTGGCCGTTCTCGCGGTGATCCTGCTGGGCCAGTTCGTGGCCGTGCTGGACGCCTCCATCGTCAATGTCGCCATTCCCTCGATTCGTACCTCGTTGCACGCCAGCGGTTCCGCGCTGCAACTCATCGTGTCCGGCTATGTCATCGCCTACGCGGTGCTGCTGGTCACCGGTGCACGGCTGGGTGACCGGTTCGGTCAGCGGAATATGTTCCTCACCGGACTGGCCGTGTTCACGGCGGCGTCGCTGGCCTGCGGGATGGCGTGGAATACCGACTCGCTCATCGTATTCCGGTTCCTCCAGGGCGTCGGATCGGCGGCGATGGTGCCGCAGGTCATGACGCTGATCCAGCGCACGTTCACGGGAACCACTCGGGCCCGGGCACTTTCGGCGTACGCGGCGGTCATCTCCGGCGGCATGGTCGCGGGGCAGATCGCGGGCGGGCTCATCGTCAATGCCGATATCGCCGGAAGTACCTGGCGCGGAGTGTTTCTGGTGAACGTGCCGATCGGGCTGGCGCTGCTCGCCATCGCACCCGGAATCCTGCCCGCCCTGACGGCGCGCACCGATCGCAAACTCGATCTGGCGGGACTGGCCGTACTCACTCCGGCCGTACTGCTGCTGGTAGTGCCGCTCGTTCTCGGCCACGAACAGGATTGGCCGGTGTGGAGCTGGGTCGCGCTGGGTTGCGCCGCACTGGGATTCGCCGGTTTCGCACTGGTGGAACGTCACGTGCACCGGCGCGGTGGCGAACCGCTGTTCGCCGACCGGGTACTGCGGACTCCCGGCCTGGTGCTCACCGCCCTCACCCTGCTGATCGTCATGTGCACTTTCGGCGGCTGGCTGTTCGTCATGGCCATCCACCTGCAGGGCACGCTCGGTTACAGCGCCCTGCACGCGGGACTGCTGTTCCTTCCCAATGGCGCGACTTTCGCTGTCGCCAGCCTGAATTGGTCGCGCATCCCGGCCCGCTTCCACGCCGTCATGATTCCGCTCGGCCTGGTGCTGGCCGCCTCGACCATGGTCGTCATGGGCCTGCTGCTGCGTGACGGCGGCGGGATGGGCGTGCTGGAGCTGACCGTGTTCGGCCTCATGGGCATCGGTTTCGGGTTGTCGTTCAGCCCGCTCATGGCCCGCACCACCGGTCGCATTCCGCCGCAGCTGGCCGCCGATGCCAGCGGCATCCTGGTGACCAGCGTGCAGTTGGGCATCGTGGTCGGCATCGCGACCTTCGGGTCGGTGTTCCTGAGCCTGGCCGGTGCGACGGCGCTGTCGGCGGCGCACGCGGTGAGCGTCACCGCGATCGCCGAAGGGGTGACGGTGCTGGTCGCAGCGGGACTCGCAGCCAAGGCGGCGCGGTAGGATCCGTCTATGCACCCAGTTGCATAGTACGCGGCGTCTCACGTACCCTCACGTCATGGCCCTCGAACATGCGCTGCTGGTATCGCTGACCGAACGCGCCAGCTCGGGCTACGACCTGGCCCGCCGGTTCGACAAATCCATCGGCTTCTTCTGGAACGCCACCCACCAGCAGATCTATCGTGTGCTCAAGCGCATGGACGAGCAGGGCTGGGTGATCGCCGAGGCCATCGCCCAGGAGGGCCGCCCGGACAAGAAGGTCTACACCGTCTCCGACGCCGGCCGTGACGAACTCGTCCGCTGGATCGCCGAACCCGCCGATATCGAACCCATGCGCAATGAGCTCGGCGTCAAACTGCGCGCCGCCTCGCTGGGCGATATGGCCGCCATGGAAGCCGAAGTGCGCCGTCACCGCGACGAGCACGCCGTGCGCCTGGACCTCTACCGCGCCTTCGAGAAGAAGGACTACCCCGCGCCGGATCAGCTCACCGGCAAGAAGCTGCACCAGTACCTCGTGCTGCGCGGAGGCATCCGCGTACAGGAGGGTGTCGTGGACTGGTGTGAGGAAGTACTCGACGCCCTGGCACGCGACTCAGCCCGGTCGCAGGCGTCCGACCCGAAAGGCACTCAGCGATGAGCGCGTACCCGCATCTGTTCGAACCCCTGGATCTGGGATTCACCACCCTGCGCAATCGCGTGGTCATGGGTTCCATGCACACCGGCCTGGAAGACCGCGCCTGGCATATCAACCGGCTGGCCGCCTATTTCGCCGAGCGCGCCAAAGGCGGTGTGGGCCTGATCATCACCGGTGGTTACGCCCCCAACCGCACCGGCTGGCTGCTGCCGTTCGGCGCCAAGCTGACCAACAAGACCGAGGCGTACCGGCATCGCGCCATCACCAAGGCGGTGCACGCCGAGGGCGGCAAGATCGCGCTGCAGATCCTGCACGCGGGCCGTTATTCCTATATGCCGACCAGTGTTTCGGCCTCGGCCATCAAGGCGCCGATCAACCCGTTCAAGCCGCGCGCGCTGTCGAGCAAGGGCGTCGAGGCCACCATCGACGACTACGCGCGCTGCGCCTACCTGGCCAAGTTCGCCGGGTACGACGGTGTCGAGATCATGGGCGGTGAAGGCTATTTCATCAACCAGTTCCTCGCGCCGCGCACCAATAAGCGCAAGGACAAGTGGGGCGGCTCATCCGAGAACCGCCGCCGCATCGCCGGGGAGATCGTGCGCCGGGTGCGCAAGGCGGTCGGCCCGGACTTCATCATCGTATTCCGTTTGTCCATGGCCGATTTCGTGGAGAACGGCCAGACCTGGGACGAGATCGAAGCCGTCGCCAAGGATGTGGAGGCCGCCGGGGCCACCATCATCAATACCGATATCGGCTGGCACGAGGCGCGCGTCCCGACCATCGTGACCTCGGTGCCGCGCGCGGCGTTCGTGGAATGGACCGCGAAGGTCAGGGACGTGGTGAGCATTCCGGTGTGCGCCTCCAACCGCATCAATATGCCGGAGACCGCCGAGGAGATCCTCACCCGCGGCGACGCCGAACTGATCTCCCTGGCCCGTCCGCTGCTGGCCGATCCGGAATGGGCGCGCAAGGCCCAGGAGGCGCGCAATGACGAGATCAATACCTGCATCGCCTGCAACCAGGCCTGCCTCGATCACGCCTTCCAGGCCAAAACCGTTTCCTGCCTGCTGAATCCGCGTGCGGGCCACGAGACCGAGCTCAAGCTGCTGCCGACCCGCCGCACCCGCAAGTTCGCGGTGGTCGGCGCGGGCCCGGCCGGGCTGTCGGCGGCGGTGTCGCTGGCCGAGCGCGGGCATTCGGTGGACCTGTTCGAGGCCGACGACAAGATCGGCGGGCAGTTCGACATCGCCCGCCGCATCCCGGGCAAGGAAGAGTTCAGCGAGACCGTCCGCTACTTCACCCGCAAGCTCGAGATCACCGGCGTGCGCGTGCATCTCAATACCCGGGCGACGGCCGAGCAGCTCATCGCGGGCGGCTACGACGAGGTCATCCTGGCCACCGGCGTGAAGCCGCGCATCCCGAACATCCCCGGCGTCGATCACCCTAAGGTGCTCACCTACGCCGAACTGGTGCGCGACGGCAAGCCGGTCGGCAAGAAGGTCGCGGTCATCGGCGCGGGCGGCATCGGCTTCGACGTCAGCGAATTCCTCACCGTCGAAGGGCATCCCAGCCTCAAGCTCGACGAGTGGAAGGAAGAGTGGGGCGTCTCGGACGATCCGAACGCGCGCGGCTTCCTGACCAAGCCCAAGCCCTCCCCCGCCGCCCGCGAAGTCGTACTGCTGCAGCGCAAGTCGTCCTCGTTCGGCAAGGACCTGGGCAAGACCTCCGGCTGGGTGCACCGGGCCGCGGTGAAGGCCAAGGGCGTCGAACAGATCGGTGGCGTCAACTACGAGCGCATCGACGATCGCGGCCTGCACATCAGCTTCGGCGAGAAGCGCCAGCGGCCCACCGTCATCGAATGCGACAATGTGATCCTGTGCGCCGGACAGGAATCCGTGCGCGATCTGGAAGCGCCGCTGACCGCGGCGGGCGTCAAGTTCCATCTGATCGGCGGCGCGGACCTGGCCGCCGAACTGGACGCCAAGCGCGCCATCAACCAGGGCACCCGGCTGGCGGCGGGCCTGTAATGCCGAACCTCACCCGCCTGGGCCTGCCCGGAGACGAGCAGGCTTGGGCGGCACTGGGTTTCACTGTCACCGGCGGTCACGTGCGGATCGGGCAGGTGGACTGCACGGTGGGCGCGGCCGGCTGGGGCTTCGACGAAACCCATACCGCCACCGGGGAACTCGGCGTGCCGTATCTCGACGGCGGCGCGGCCGGTTCGCCGGTAGCGCATCCCAATGGCGTCACCATCGTCGATCACGTCGTCTACTGGGTGCCGGAATTGGATTCCGCGGTCGCCGAACTGAACGCCGTGCTCGGAATTCCACCGCGCCGCCGTTTCTTCCCGCGCGGGCCCGAAGGCCCGGAAATGGCTTTCTACCGCGTCGGCGAACCATTCATCGAAGTGGTGAGTTCCGGCCGTTCGGCGGCACTCGTGGGCGCGGCATTCCTCACCCCGGATCTGGACGCGACAGTGGCCGCTGTGCGCGCGGCGGGCGGACCCATCGGGGATCCGAAACCGGCGGTGCAGGGCGGTCGTATCGCCAGTGTCTGGCGGGGCCACGTGAATTGGGGGATTGCATTCATGGAGCCGAAGCCCCACTAGGGGAAATCCGCCGGATCTTGTGAAGATTTTGTGCGCGAATCTCGTTCGGCGGCTCTCGGTTTGCTTATTTGTCGGACCTCCCTGTAAAGATCTTGAAGTCTTTACTTCTTCATCTTCCTCGGGGGAGGACCCCTCTTGAATCTGTCACTCAATCGGTCACGCGCCCTGGGCGTCATCGCCGCCACCGCCACCGCACTCGTGCTCGGCGCCACCGGCACCTCGCAGGCCGCCGACGCCGACGGCAACGAATGGGGCTCGCTGGCCTACGAATACGTCGGCAACCAGCTGCACACCATCGTCGCGGTCAACTACGACTCCCAGGAGTCGGCCGAGGCCGCCGCGTTGAGCGGCTGCGAAACCGGCGACTGCATCGTCCACACCACCTGGGCGAACGGCTGCGTGGCCGTGGCGTCGCGCACCACCGGCGGCCGCAACGCGGGCTTCTGGGCGCAATCCGGCCCCACCCGCGCCGAAGCCTCCCGCAAGACCCTCGCCGCCACCGGCACCGACCCGAACCCGCTGATGGTCAGCCTCGGCAGCTCGCAGGCCAGCTCGGCTCGCGTCGTCAGCTCCGAGTGCACCCGCAACGCGGGCTGACGCCGGTCATGTCCCGGCGCGGGAAAACCGTGCTCGGCGTGCTGGCGGCAGCCGGCACGCTCGTGCTCCCGGCCACGGCGCACGCGGACGGCGACGTCTACGGCGCCATGGCCGTCTCCTTCCACCGGGGCGATCCGGTGATCGGAATCGTCACGGACGCAAGCGATCAGGCCAGCGCCGACCAGGCCGCGATCCAGCGGTGCGGGCACTTCAGCTGCCTGATCAAGGTGCAATTCGTGAACGGCTGCGCCGCCATCGCCAGTCGCGGCAGCAGCTATGCCTCGGCGGTGGGCCCCACCCGCGCCGAAGCCGAACGCAAAGCGCTGGCCGCCACCGGACCGGACCCCAACCCGGTGCTGGGCAACCTCGGTGTCGGGCCGAAGAGCGAGACCGCGGTCGTCGCCTCGGAGTGCACCGTCAACGCGGGCTGACGCACGTCGCGCCGGAACTCTCCGGGGGAAACCCGGCGGGTTCCGGCGATTCGATTAGGCTCGGCACTCGTGAGCTTGCCTGCACCTACCGCCGACAACCGGGCCGTCGTCACCGGATCCTCCTCCGGCATCGGAACCGCCCTCGCCGAAGAACTCGCCTCGCGCGGCTATTCGCTGATCCTGGTGGCCCGCCGCGAAGATCTGCTGAACCAGCTCGCCGAGAAGCTGAGCGCGAAATACGGCATCACCGCCGAAGTCCGCGCGGTCGATCTGTCGAATCGGGAACAGCGCGCCCCGCTGGCCAAGGAACTCGCCGACCGCGATATCGCGATTCTGTGCAATAACGCCGGTGTCGCCACCTTCGGGCCGCTCGCCAAGCTGGATCTCGATTACGAGCGCGACATCATGGAACTCAATGCCGTGGCCGTCCACGATCTGTCCCTGGCGGTACTGCCGGGCATGCTGAAGCGGCGGGCGGGCGGCATTCTCATCACCGGTTCGGCGGCGGGCAATATGCCGATTCCGAACAACGCCACCTACGCGGCTTCCAAGGCGTTCACCAATTCCTTCTCCGAATCGCTGCGCGGTGAGGTGAAGAACAGCGGCATCAATGTGACGCTGCTCGCTCCCGGCCCGGTGCGCACCGACAATCCGGATCAGGAAGAAGTCGGCAACAAGATCCCGGAATTCATCTGGGTCACCGCCGCGCACACCGCCAAGATCACCATCGATGCGCTGGCCCGCAACAAGATGCGCGTGGTGCCGGGCCTGATCTCCAAGGGCATGAGCCTGGTCGGGCAGTTCGGGCCGCGCTCGCTCACCTCGCCGGTGGCCGGGGCCATGTACAAGAAGCTCGGCGAGAGCTAGGTCAAGAAGCCGTCAAGATTGCCCGGCCGCGCGTCAAGGGCGTGTAGCGGGTGCACCTGCGGTAATGAAATCGGCGTAGTCCTGAAGGCGGCCCCGCATACGGAATAGCGGGGACGCCAACAGGAGACCTAGTGACGCTGCTCGACATTTTCCCGTCGTTGCGTTCGGGGGGCATGGTTCCCCGTCTCGATCCGGCCGTCTGGCCGCGCGAAACCCATTACGACGGCGACGGGCGCATTACCGTCGGCGGGGTCGCGCTGGCCGATATCGCCGATCAGTACGGCACGCCCACCTATGTGCTCGACGAGGACGAGGTGCGGTCGCGGTGCCGGGCCTACCGCAAGCGGTTCCCGGAAGCCGAGATCATCTACGCGGGCAAGGCGCTGCTCACCCGCGCGGTCGCGGAATGGGTCACCGAGGAAGGGCTCTCGCTCGACGTCTGCTCGGCGGGGGAACTGGCCGTGGCGCTGTCGGCGTGGACCGATCCGAAGCGAATCGTCCTGCACGGCAACGGGAAACCGTTCGCGGAGCTGGAGACGGCCATCGACTGCGGGGTGGGGCGGATCGTGGTCGATTCACTGACCGAGATCACGCTGCTGTCGGCGCTGGCCACCAAACCGCAGCAGGTGCTGTTGCGGATGACGCCCGATATCGATGTGCACGGGCATCCGGCGGTGCGGACCGGGGTGGCGGATCAGAAGTTCGGCTTCCCGCTGGAGAGCGGCGCAGCCGACGAAGCCATCGAACGTATTGCGCGGCAATCGAATCTGGAGTTCACCGGACTGCACTGCCATATCGGCTCGCAGATCTACGACACCTTCCCCTACGGGGAGGCGGTCCGGCGCATGATCGGCGAAATGGCCCGCATCCGTGACGAATTCGGCATCACGCTCACCCATCTGGACCTGGGCGGCGGCCACGCGGTCGCCTACCGCCCCGGCGACGCCGAAATGAACCTGTACGAACTGGCCGACATTGTCGAGGACGCCCTCGACGCCGCCTGCGCCCGCTTCCGTTTCCCTCGGCCCGCCATCTCCCTGGAGCCCGGCCGCGCCATCGTGGCCCGCGCCGGCATCACCCTCTACCGCGTCCTGTCGGTCAAACACGTCCCCGACGGCCACACCTACGTCACCGTGGACGGCGGCATGAGCGACAACCCCCGCGTCGCCCTCTACGGCGCCCGCTACGACGCCGTCGTCGCCAACCGCCACCCCGAGGGCCCGCACATGACCGCCACCATCGCCGGAAGACACTGCGAGGCAGGCGATATCCTCGCCACCGACGTCCGCCTCCCGGTAGACCTCCGCCCCGGCGAAGTCCTCGCCGTCCCCTGCACCGGCGCCTACCACCACAGCCTCGCCTCCACCTACAACGGCATCGGCCGCCCACCCATCGTCGCGGTCCGCAGCGGCCACACCCGAGAACTGGTCCGCCGCGAAACCATCGACGATCTGCTGCGGCGCGATATCGGCCGCTGACCGGTCAGAAGCCCAGGAGCGCCCGCACCGATCCGGTGACGATGCCCGAGGCGAGTGCTTCGAGCGCCTCGGGCTCGAGCACGGTCGCGGGCACGGTCCGGATATCGCAACCGCTTCGCGTCCGCGCGCCCTCCGCCTGTTGTTGCAGCCACGCCAGCGCCCCCGGCGCCCCCAGGAACCATTCGAGGGCATGTCCGGACAACGGCAGCGGAGCCGACTCCCGGCGATAGACGACCGGCGTGCCGCGCTCGCAGTAGCCGGCGACCAGGGCATCGACCGAACCGATGGCGCTGTCCTCGTCGTTCATCGCGTTGTAGACGTACAAGGGTGCGTCGGGTGCGACGCCGCCGACGGTGCGCTCGTCGATGGCGGCGCCGATCACGGGATCCGAAAGCACTTCGTCCAGCGGGGCGTTGAAGAACCGGCTCATATCGAAGTCGGCGCTCGACGCCATGTTCTGCGGGGGACAGTTGCCGATGGACGCCGCGATCCGCTGCTGACCGTAGGGCGTCAGGTACCGGTTCAATGCCGTGGCGACCTCGGCGGAATCCTGCATCATGCCCGCCAGCACGATCGGCACGAACGCGCCGCCGAGCGCTTCGAAGGTCGCGCGCACATCACCGACCGGAGCGCCCAGGGCCGCACCGGTGATGTTCAGTTCGGGCGCGTACCGCGAATGTTCCTGCGCCGCCCAGGCACTGGCGATCGCGCCGCCCGAGTATCCCCACAACAGGGCCCGGGTATCGGATCCCGAAAGGCCCGCCGATTCGAAGTGCTCGGTGGCCCGGATGCCGTCCAGCACCGCGTATCCCAGTTGACGGGTGGTGAAGACATTGTTGTCGACGCCACCGAAATCGGGCACCGACACGGCCCAGCCGCGAGCCAGGGCAGCGGCGACCATCGGAGTGTCGTTGGCCATGGTGGTGAGCTTGATCGGTCCTGTTGCCGAGGGATCGAACCACGGCACCAGACCCTGCTGCAGGGCCTGCGAGGGCTGGCAGTGCGGCGCCAGCGCGTCGATCATGTTCTGGAAGGACAGGATCGCCGACGGCCGTTCCATGGCAGCTGATTTCAGTACGGTCGTGACGGCCGCGTAGGGCCGGCCGTCACCGCCCGTGGTGCGGTAGAGCAGTTGCCAGGCATCGACGTTCATCGGGATCAACTGGGTGAAACTGGCCTGGATGGACCTGATCCGCAGGATCGTGCCCGGCTCGCTCGCTTCGTAGTCCGCCGGCGGGGTGTAGAACGAATCTGCGGTATTCGGGGTCGCCGACGCGGGCGCCGCCATCATATGTGTCGCGGCCACTAGCGCTGCGACCGCGAAGAATACGCGGGCGAGTCGTATGAAAAATGTTGCGCGATGGACGTATTCGTAATTCCCCAGCATCGGAACCTCCCCTTCCGGACCGGAACTGTAACAGGTTCCACTCCGGAAGGGGGGCGGCTTACCGTTTCCGGGTGCCGAAGATGCTGCGGCCGATCTCGCGGCCGGCGACGGTGGCGGCCGAGCGGAGGAAGTTCTTGAACGCGGCGTTGTTGACGACCTTTTCGGCCAGGGATTCCGGTTCGGGGGCGGGCCTGGAGGAGCGGGAGGAGCGGGTGGGGGCGGGGGCTTCCTCGGCTTCGCGGGCGGCTTTCTCGATTTTCTCGGCCATGATTTCGTAGGCCGAGTCGCGGTCGATGGTTTGACCGTATTTGGCGTAGAGGGTGGATTGCTGTGCACGCGAACGGATGCCGGCGTCGCCGATGGTGTCCATGAGGGAGCGCGGGGGTTGCATGCGGGCCCAGGCGACGGGGGTGGGGGCGCCCTTTTCCGAGAGGACCGTCACGATGGCTTCGCCGATACCCAGGGAGGTCAGGGCCTTTTCGAGGTCGTAGGTGGCGGTCTTGGGGTAGGTGCGGACCGTTTTGGACAGGGCCGCTTGATCTTCGGGGGTGAAGGCGCGGAGGGCGTGCTGGACTCGTGCGCCCAGCTGGGAGAGCACGGCATTGGGGATGTCGGTGGGGAGCTGGGTGCAGAAGAAGACGCCGACGCCCTTGGAGCGGATGAGTTTGACGGTTTGCTCGACCTGTTGCAGGAAGGCCTTCGACGCGCCGGTGAACAGCAGGTGGGCTTCGTCGAAGATGAAGACCAGCTTGGGTTTCTCCATATCGCCGATTTCGGGGAGGGTCTGGAACAGGTCCGCGAGCACCCACATCAGGAAGGTGGAGAACATCTGGGGCCGGGACGCCTGGGCGCCGAGTTCGAACAGGGTGATGACGCCCTGGCCGCCGATGGTGCGCATCAGGTCGGCGGGGTCGAGTTCCGGTTCGCCGAAGAAGGTGTCGCCGCCGTCGGCTTCCAGATTGACCAGGGCGCGCAGGATGACGCCGGCGGTCTGCGCGGAGACGCCGCCGATGCCCTTCAGGTCCTCCTTGCCCTCGGGGCTGGTGAGGAATTGGATGACCGCGCGCAGGTCCTTGAGGTCGAGCAGCGGGAACCCGTTCTGATCCGACCAGTGGAAGATCAGGCCGAGAGTGGATTCCTGGGTTTCGTTGAGGCCCAGCACCTTCGACAGCAGGATCGGGCCGAACGAGGTGATGGTGGCGCGGATCGGCACCCCGATGCCCTCGGTGCCGAGGGAGACGAACTCGCACGGGTAGCCCTGCGGCTTCCAGTCGGCGTCGCCGGTCTCCTGTGCGCGCGTGAGGATCTTGTCATTGGACTGGCCGGGTTGCGACAGGCCGGACAGGTCGCCCTTGATATCGGCCACCACCACCGGCACGCCCGCCGCCGACAGCTGTTCGCAGATGCCCTGCACGGTCTTGGTCTTGCCGGTGCCGGTGGCGCCCGCGACCAGGCCGTGCCGGTTCATGGTCTTCATCGGAATCCGCACGCGCGCATCGGAATACACCTGACCGTCGACGATCACGGTGCCGAGCTCCAGCGCCAGGCCCTCCATGGCGTAGCCGGCGGCGATCTCCTGCGCGGCGGTCGCGGCCTTGTCACCGCTCGAATCCGCTTTCTTGCCACCGCTCTTCGCCGCTCCCGCATCGGCCGGCGTGGCCGCGGCGGCTTTCTCCGCGGCTTCCTGATCGGCCGCTTCCTTCTCCGCCGCTTCGGCTGCCGCCGCCGCTTCCGCCGCGATCCGCGCCGCGTCCTCCGCTGCCTTACGTGCCGCCGCTGCCTTCTCCTGCGGGGTGGTCATCGCGCGTCCTCCGTCTGCTCTGCTCAATGCGAACTGCTCTTCGGAACTGCCCGGCCAACATGCCGACCGCTTGGTAATGCACGGTTGCTCGCAGGATACTGCCCGGTCGGCACGTATTCCGGCCTCGACGCGGCCGGGCACCCCGGACGACCAGCGCGAGGGGACTAACCTTTCATCGGTGAGCGACAAATACGTGGTGTGGATGGATTGCGAAATGACCGGCCTACGGTTGGACAGCGACAAGCTGATCGAAGTGGCCGCGCTCGTGACCGACAGTGACCTCAATATCCTCGGCGAGGGCGTGGACATCGTCATTCACGCCGACGACGCCGCCCTGGCCGCCATGCCGCCGGTGGTCACCGAAATGCACGCCCGCTCCGGGCTCACCGAAGAGGTGCGCCGATCCACCGTCACCATGGCCGAGGCCGAACAGCAGATCCTGGACTACATCAAGCAGTACGTGCCCACCCCGCGCACCGTGCCGCTGGCCGGCAATTCCATTGCCACCGATCGCGGTTTCATCGCCCGCGACATGCCCGCCCTCGATGCCCACCTGCACTACCGCATGATCGACGTCAGCTCCATCAAGGAACTGGCCCGCCGCTGGTACCCGCGCATCTACTTCGGCCAGCCCGAGAAGGGCCTCGCCCACCGCGCCCTGGCCGACATCCAGGAGTCGATCCGCGAACTCCAGTACTACCGCCGCACCGCGTTCGTCGCACCCCCCGGCCCCTCCACCGCCGAAATCGCCGCCGTCGCCGCGGACCTGTCCAGCACCCGCCCCGCACCCACCGAATAGATCTCCGAAACCCCATCTGAACAGCCGATTAGGAACTGATGGCCGGTACACGATAAGCTTCTCCGCGCCGGAAGTTACCGGCAATGGTGGCTGTAGTTCAGCTGGTAGAGCACCAGGTTGTGATCCTGGGTGTCGCGGGTTCGAGTCCCGTCAGCCACCCCTAAAGGCCCAGGCCGGAGAGTTTTCTCCCGCCTGGGCCTTCTTGCTTTTCCAACCCCTCACCAACTTCTGAGCGCATTTCTTTCAAGTCGCTGACCTCCCCCGCCGATCCGGCGAACCACAATGGCGGGTATGTGGATGACTCGAAGTATCGCGACCTCTGCTCTGCTCGCTGCTGCCGCGACGGCGGTCACGGTCGGGAGCGGTTCGGCGGCGGCCCAGCCGCGAGACTGCGTCATCGATCGCTGGCCGACCGGGGCGAGCGCGCATTGCGCCGGTGAGGGGACCTTCTATCTGGAAGTCACCTGCGTCGGGGTGTCGTTCCAGGGCTTCCAGTACCTCAAATCCAAGATGGGCCGTGTCGACGACCCCTACCCACCGACCGCCAATCCCCGGCTCGAATGTCTAATTCCCCTGACACAAGGGCAGATCGGGATCGCCACCGATGTCCGCATCACCGACACGCCGACCCCGGGAGCTATCCCGTTGGGCGCGTGGGATTGACGGTGCGGCGCTAGTCGCTGTGCGGCCAGGTCCACGCGGTGCGCAGGATGAGGGCGAGCAGGGTCAATTCCAGGACGATGCCGAGACCGTAGAAGTACAGCCAGGACGCACCCGCGATATTGAATACCGTGACCGGTACGTAGAGCGAAGCCACGATGAGGTTCGCCGTGCGGTTCACTGTGGCCGGCAACGTCATCGACAGCACGATCATGAATATCGGAACGGCCATGAGGGCCAGGGCTGTGGTCGAAAAGGTCTGGGAGAGAGCGAATTCGAAGACCTTGCCGGCGAGGATGTCCTGGACGACGCCGGGGGTGAAGAAGTTGAGAATGTCCACGTAGGCGTAGAGGAACATGAAGCTCGTCCAGGCTGCGGCGAGCTTGGCGCGCAGAGGGATCGGCTGGTCATGCAAAGTGCTGGGTCGCGGTGTGCTCATCATGGGCTCCGGTCTGGTGTGGATGGATGGGTCCACGATCGCCGAGCCCGGCGGCGGGCACACCGGCCCGGAGGCCGGGTTCGCCCGGCCGATGGCACGATCCCGCTCTAGTACTTTCGGCGGGTACGCCGCGGCCCGCCGATCCCTAGGCTGGAGCCGTGATCACCGTCGGACGCTCCCTCTGGCATGAGCCACGGCCCGCTGACGCCCCACCCATCGGGCGTCTGGACTGGCTGCTGGTCGGCGTGTTCGCGGCCGCGGCCCTCATCGAGAGCATCGCCAGGCCGGGTTTGGCCTGGCGGCCCATAGTGGCGGTGCTCGCCCTGGCGCTGATTCCCGCCCTGCTCTGGCGGCGGCGCCGGCCCCTGGCGGCCGCCCTGGCCGGGTGGGGTGTCGCCGGGCTGCTCTCGATCCTCCAGTTGACCACGCACACCGGGGATCTCGACCTCTACGCCATGATGGCCGTCCTGGTCCTGCTCTACTCGCTGGTGCGGTGGGGCTCGGGACGGGAGATCGTCACGGGCGCAACGTTCGTGGCGGTCGTCGGCGCGCTGGGAATGTACGCCTCCGCCGCGGGCCGGGCCGACGTGTTCGGCGGCACCGTCCTGTTGCTGTTGATCGTCGCCCTCGCGGCGGTGTTCCGCTATCGCGCGGACCTGTGGCAGCGCCAACGGCGCGAGATCCGCAATCAGGAGCGGGTGGCGCTGGCGCGCGAACTGCACGACACCGTGGCCCACCACGTCTCGGCCATCGCGGTGCAGGCGCAGGCCGGTCGCGTGGTCGCCGGCAGCCGGCCGGAGCAGGCCGCCGAGGTCCTCGCCGCCATCGAGGCCGAAGCATCGCGAACCCTGGCCGAGATGAGAGCCATGGTGCGGGTGCTGCGGGCGGACGAAGCCGTCGCCTACGCACCGCAGCCGGGCGTCGCGGACCTGCCCGGGCTGGCGCGCGCCGGCGCGAAGCTCATTGTCGAAGTCTCACTGGACGATTCGCTGACGCGGCTGACGCCCTCGGTCGACGCCGCGCTCTACCGGCTCGCGCAGGAGTCGCTGACCAACGCCGTACGGCACGCCCGGAACGCGACCCGCGTCGGGATCGACGTGCACCGCGAGGGTGACGCCGTGCGGCTGCGCGTCAGCGACGACGGCCGGACCGAGCCGGGACCGGTCCCCGCGCCCGGGTTCGGGCTGCTGGGCATGGCCGAACGCGCCCAGCTCCTCGGCGGATCGCTCTGTGCGGGACCGGGACCGGAGGGCGGCTGGGTGGTCGAGGCGGTCCTGCCGGCGGCGGTGCCGGCATGAGCATCCGTGTCGTCGTGGCCGATGATCAGGACCTGGTCCGGACCGGACTGGTGATGATCCTCGGCGCGCAACCCGGCCTCGAGGTCGTGGGCGAGGCCGCGGACGGGCTCGCCGCACTCGATCTGGCGACCCGGCTGCGTCCCGATGTCCTGCTCGCCGACATCCGGATGCCCGGCCTCGACGGCATCGAGGTGACGCGCCGCCTGGCCGGGCCGGACGTGCCGGACCCGATCGCGGTCGTCGTGATCACCACCTTCGACCTCGACGAATACGTCCTCGGCGCGCTCCGCGCCGGCGCCCGCGGCTTCCTGCTCAAGGACGCCGGACCGGAACTCCTCGTCCAGGCCATTCACGCGGCGGCCGACGGCGACGCGCTGATCGCCCCCAACGTCACCCGCCGCCTGCTGGCCACCTTCGCCGGTCAAAAGCCGGTGGTACCGATCCAGCCCATCGACCCGCTCACCGAACGCGAGGAGCAGGTGCTCGCACTGGTGGCCCGCGGCCGGACCAACGCCGAGATCGCCGCCGAACTCTTCGTCGGCCTGAGCACGGTCAAATCCCACGTCGCCGCGTTGATGACCAAGCTCGGCGCCCGCAATCGCGTCGAGATCGCCATGTGGGCGTACGACACCCGACGCGTGCGAGCCGACTGAACGTCCCCGGCGAACGGAACTCAGCGGTAGGAACCGCTGGTCAGATCCGACACCACGTCGAGCCCCTCGGGCTCCCAGCCCAGCTGTTCGATCCCGGCGCGGCCGGTCACGGTCTGGCTGAGCGCCAGCGCATCGGCGAACAGCGCACCCAGTTCGGCACGGGCCTCATCCAGCGGCCAGACCTTCGTCTCACCCGAGACACCGGCCGCCACGCCCGCCGCCACGGCCAGATCGCTGACCGGCACCGCAGGCTGGCTGATGGCATGCCAGACCGAACCGGCCGCACCCGCGTCGATGACCTTCGCGTACAGGTCCGCGAGATCGTCGATATGCACCATCGGCCACACCACCGACGGATCGGCGACGACCACCGGCGCCTCGTGCTTGCGCGCCAGATCGACCAGCAGCGCCGGGATTCCGCCACCGCGGCCGTGCACGATGCCCGGCCGGACGACAGCCGCGCGCACCTCGCTCTCGGCGAGCGCGAGCACCTGACGTTCGATGTCGGGGCGGTAGCCGACGATGGGAATCGGGTTGGCGGGCGAGGATTCGTCGGCCCCGTCGGTCGCGCCGAGCACCCAGACGCCGCTGGTGTAGACGAACGGCTTGCCGGTGCCGCGCAGCGGATCGGTGAGCGCCACCACCGCGGCGGCGTCGACCGCCGGATCACCACTGGGCGTAGCCAGATTGACGACCGCGTCGATATCGGCGGTGACCGCGGCCGTCAGCGAGGCCGGATCGGTCAGGTCGCCGGTACGAGTCTCGTACGCACTCACCCCGGCGCCGGGACGCTCGAGCGCCACGATCTCGTGCCCGAGGGCCGAGAGGTGCTGGGCGACAGCGGAACCCACATACCCGCCCGCACCGATGAGTAGCACACGCATTACCATCTCCTCCTGATCGCAACAGCCGCTCAGGCACCACATCTTCGCCTGAACGATACCCCCGTACGGTATATCTACCGGCGGGATTCCGCCAGTCCTCGCGCGCACCCGGCTCTTTCGGCGCTCAGGGACGGGATTCGACCGCATACTGACCGAGTGGAACTGTGGTGCCCCTTGCCGAGTTCGGTGCATCCGATGCGGAAAGCCCTGGCGGCGGACAGCAGGTGCTGGCTCGACCGGTTCGAGGTCCTGCCCGCGGCGCGACAGACGCAGTTCTGGGCGGGCGCTCCCGCCGAGCTGGGTTCCTACACCTATCCGCGTGGATCACGCGAAGGAGCACAGCTGGCAACGGATTTCATCACCTGGCTGTTCGCCTTCGACGATCTGTACTGCGACGCCAACCGGATCGGCAGCGATCCGGTCGAATTCAGCGCCGTCATAGGCGATCTGATCCACGTGCTGGAAGCGCCGAGCGCGGCGTGCGACCGGGAACTGCCGGTGTCGCGCGCGCTGCGCGATCTGGACCGCCGGGTCGAGGCGATGGGATCCCCGGTGCAGCGGCGGCGCTGGGCCGATGACACCGAGCGTTATCTGCTCGCCAAGCTCTGGGAAGCGGGCCGCCGCCGGGCGCGCATGCTGCCGCCGCTGGACTGCTACGTGCACCTGCGCCGGCTCGGCGGGGCCAATGTCGCCTGCCTCATGCTGACCGATATCAGCCTGGGCTGCGAGGTGCCGCCGGCGGTGCTGTGCGGGCAGCCCATGGCCGAACTGGTCAAGGCCGCCGCCGACCTCGCCGATCTGGACAACGATCTGCTGTCCTACGCCCGGGAAAGCGGGCCGGACGAGGAATTTCCCATCAATGGCGTCACCGCGGCGAGCTTGCACGGTGCGCGTGACACCGCCGGCGCCATCGACGAGGTGCTCGCATTCCGGAATGCGCGCATGCGCACGCTGGTGGAGTTGTCGGCCGGGTTCGCGGACTCGCACGACGGTCCGGCCGCCGAGTTCAGCCGCGGAGTTTGCGACTGGGTCAGCGGGCATATCGGCTGGATCATGAAGTCCGGTCGCTATTCTCCGCTGCCCGCGGATGGTCCGGAGTCCGTTCCCGTGCGGTGACCCGCATGCGCAAGCGCCGGGGTTGCAGCGTCGCGGATCGGGCGGGCCGGGTGTCGTTGCCGGGCGCCGGGCGAAATTCCCAGCGCGCCATGATGGTCGCCAGCGCGAGTGTCATCTCCGTCATGGCGAAGTTCTCACCGATGCATTTGCGCGCCCCGTCGGCGAAGGCCAGAAAACTCCCCCGCCCGGGCGGCCCGGCCGAGAGCCACCGGTCCGGGTCGAACCGCCCGGGTTCGGCATACAGCTCGGCCCGGTGCTGAATGGTGAACGCGCTGTACAGGATCGTCGTACCGGCCGCCAGCGGATGCCCGCCGAGTTCGGTGTCCGCGCGGACCGTACGGGTGACGAACCAGACCGGGGGCCGCAGTCGCAGCGTCTCGGTGACGACCCGGCCGGTCAGGCTCAATCGCGGCAGATCCGCATAGCGGGCCGCCCGGCCGACCAGCGTCGCATCGACTTCGGCACGCACCCGCGCCGCGACGGCGGGATGCCGGTCGAGCAGTTCGAGCGCCCAGGTCAGTGCGGTGCCGGTGGTTTCGGTCCCCGCTACGAAGAAGGTGATGACCTGATCGCTGATCTCGGCATCGGTGAACCCGGCGCCTTCCTCCTGCGCGGCGATCAAGGCCGACAACAGATCTCCGTGGTCGACGCCTGCGGCCCGGCGCGCCGCGATGATCTCCGCCAGCACGCCGCGCAATTCCGTGATCGCCCGTTCGTATGCCCGATTGCCCGGCGTCGGCAAGCGCAGCAGCGCGGGCGGCAGCACCGTCCGCAGCATCATGGCCCGCACCACCTGATCGACGTTCCGCAGCATGCTCAGCGAAACAGCTTCCGGCACAGTCTGACTGAACAGCGTCGCCGCGGTCACCCCGGAGGTGAGCGCGTGCATGCACTCCTTGACGTCCATGACCCGGCCGTCGTCCCAGGCCCGGGTGAACTCGTCGATCCACTCGCTCATCACTGCCGCGTACCCGGCGGTGCGCGCCGGATGGAAGGCCGGCTGGATCAAGCGCCGATGCCGCCGATGCATCGCGTGCGGGCAGGTGACCAGCCCGTCGCCGAGCATCTCCCGCACCCGATCGAGCAGCGGCCCACCCTTGTCGAAAACCCGGTCCCGCCGCAGCAACTCCACGGTCAGTCGCGGATCGCAGACCGCCACCGCGGTGACCGGCCCGAGCCCGACCCGCACCAGATCACCGTGTGCGGCCAGCCCGGCCAGGAACCGCAACGGGTCCCGCAGCAGCGAAACCAAATGCCCGAGCATCGGCAACCGCCACGGCACCGTGGCGATCGACGACGAACCCCCGACCGACATGCCGCCTCCTGCAACGAGAGCGCAAGCCCGGCCGTCCGATCCAGACCACGGCCGCATGACCTCCTCCAGTATGCGCTGGAAGCCCCGGCATTCGGCGTGACTCGGGGCGGGACAGGCAACGCCGTGGCGGCGAGCTGCGGGCCGCTGATCCCCGACTACGTCTGGGCGGCCGCGCGCTGACCGGCGTCCCGTTCGAGGGTTTCGATGCCGGTCAGGATCACCCGCAACGCGTATTCGAATTCCACATCGGGGTCGGCGGCCGCCATATCGGTGACCAGCCGGGCGGTGCGGGGGTAGCGGCCGGCGTCGACGAGCTGGCCGAGAGCGCCTTCGTCGTAAGGACTTTCGCCGTATTCGATGCCGGTGCGGGCTTGTTCCTCGATGACGAAACCGGTGGTGTAGTGCAGCAGGATGGGGAACACGCGCTCGGCCGCGGTGGGTTCGAAGCCCGCGTCCTCGAGTGTGCGGAGCGTCAATTCGATGGTGCGCCACAGGGTCTCGTCGCCGACGAAGGTGCCGGCGAAAACCTTCGCGCCGTCGCGATAGCGGAGCATGGCTTGCCGCAGCCGCTGCGCCAGGCCGATCAGCCAGTCCTGCCAGGATTCGCCGCGGCGCGGGGCCTCGATGCCTTCGACGGCGGCGAGGAATACCTGTTCGGCCATCGCGTCGAGTAGTTCACGTTTGTTCTTGACGTGCCAGTAGAGCGCGGGCGCCTGCACGTTCAGCGCGCCCGCCACCTTGCGCATGGTGAGGCCGTCCAGTCCGGCTTCGTCGAGCAGGTCCAGCGCGGTCTGCGCAATGGCTTTGACGTCGAGTTTCACGTTCGGCTCCCTTCGTGCCTTCTTCGCACCCTTGACACCTTAACAACGTTCTGGTCTCCTTAACACTGTTAAGGAATTTAACAGCGTTAAGGAGATGGGTCATGGAGACGACGGATGTTGTGATCGCGGGCGCCGGACCGACCGGACTGATGCTGGCCTGCGAACTGCGGCTGGCCGGGGTGCGGGTGACGCTGGTCGACGGACTCCCGGCGCGCACCGGCGAATCCCGCGCCGGTGGCATCCACGCCCGCAGCATGGAAATCCTCGACGGCCGCGGCCTGCTGGACCGGCTGCTGCCGCAGGGCCGGCTCATGCAGGCCGGGCACTTCGGCGGACTGTCCCTGGATTTCAGCGATTTCGAGACCCGGCAGCCACATATGCTCGCCATCCTGCAATCGATCATCGAACGTGAACTCGACGGGCGCGCAGGCGAATTGGGCGCCGTGGTGCAGTGGTCGTCGCCGGTCACCGGGTTCGGGCAGGACGCCACCGGCATCGAGGTCGAGATCGGCGGGGCCGAGCCGCGCCGCATCCGGGCCGCCTACCTCATCGGCTGCGATGGCGGCCGCAGCTCGGTGCGCAAGCTCGCGGGCTTCGGTTTCAGCGGCACCGACGCCACCGTCACCGGCATGCTCGCCGATGTCGAACTCACCGATCCGCCCGCCCAGCCGTTCTTCGCGCACCGCAGCGGCGCGGGCGATTTCTCGGTCGTGCAGTTCCAGCCCGGCTGGTACCGCCTGGTCGTGCAGCGCCACGACGTGGTGCTCCCGCGCGGCGCCGAACTCACCTTCGACGAATTCCGCGCCCATTTCACCGAACTCGCGGGCACCGACTTCGGTATGCACAGCCCGCGCTGGGTGAGCCACTACGGCGACGCGGCCCGCCAGGCCGATCACTACCGCGCCGGCCGCGTGTTCCTGGCCGGCGACGCCGCGCACATCCACTACCCCGCGGGCGGTCAGGGACAGAACCTCGGCATTCAGGACGCGGTCAATCTCGGCTGGAAGCTGGCCGCCGTCGTGCGGGGTGAGGCCGCCGAAAGCCTGCTGGACACTTACGAATCCGAGCGCCACCCGATCGCCGCGCGCGTGCTGCACAACACCCGCGCCCAGACCGCCCTCATGCGTCCCGGCGCGCACACCGACGCCCTGCGCGACGTCATGAGCGATCTCATCGATATGGACGCGGTCCGCAGGCGGCTCGGTCTGATGATCACCGCATTGGACATCCGCTACGACACGAAATGCGATCACCCCCTGGCGGGCCGCCGCATCCCCGACGCCGACCTCACCACCGCGACCGGAGCCACCCGGGTCGCCGAACTCCAGCGCACCGCGCGCCCGATCCTGCTGGCGCTCAATGGAACCGAGGTGCCCGACCTCGGCGCGTGGCAGGGCTTGGTCGACGTCGTCACCGCCGCAACCGCCCGCCGCTGGACAACCCCGGAATCAGGTGAAATCCCCTCCCCCGCAGCTGTTCTCGTCCGCCCCGACGGCTACGTCGCCTGGGCAACTGACGGATCGGACACCACCGGCCTCACCGCGGCGCTCACCGAATGGGTCGGTGCGGCCCGCTGATCCCGGCTGGCGGGCGCTGCCGAGGCGCTGGTCAATTATGCGGCGGGAACTGGCCCTTCGCCTGCACGGTGGTCCCGTTCAGGGTGTAGACGACGGTGCTCGGCCCGCCCTGCGGGCAGCACATCGGGTCGTTGTCCTGAGTCCACCGGTAGGTCACCGACACGGTATTGCGCGTCTTCCCGGCCATTACCGTGAACATGTACGGCTCGGCGGTCGCGGTGCCCAGGTATTCGCCGCCGGTGAAGAACAGCACGTGCGTGTACGGATGGTTGGTGTCGGTGTTCACCGTCATCCACGACAGCACCCCGTCGCATCCCGCGGAGATGGGATCGTCACTGGCCAGCCCGATCGACCAGGTGCCGATCGGGGCCGCGGTCAGCCGCTTCACGCTCTCGTTCGCCAGGCCCGAATTCAGGTCGAAGCACAGTCCGTGGCCGCTCCCCGCCGGCGCGCCCTTGTTCTGCTGCGCGGCTGGCGCCGTCTGCTCCGACGTTGCCGCCTGCGGTGTCCCCGAGGAGCCGCTACACCCGCTGACGGCGACCATCACGCCCGCCACCAGCGAAACCATTGCCGCCGACCTGATTTTCATCGATTCCCCTCCGAGTGCGCGCTTCGTGCTGGTCATCGGGCCAGCGGGTGCCCGCGTTATCCGCGGCTACATCCGGTCCGGCGCCCCGATCCCGAGCATGCCCAGCCCGGCGCTCAGCGTACGGCCGGTCAGGTCGGTCAGCACCAGCCGGGATGCCCGCACCTCCGGATAGGGCGGTTCGAGGATCAGGCACCGCTCGTAGAAGGTCGCGAAAGTGGAAGCGACAGCGAACAGATAGGCCGCCAGCCGATGGAACTCCGTCCCGCACTGGCTCACCCCGTAAATTCAGTCCACCGATCAGCCTGAGGGGCCTCGGGATCTCCAGGTACCGAGCCATGACAACGCACCCGCTACAGCTCCCACAAAGCGCTGATCGGCATGGCGCGAAGCTTGGGCCCGAAAGGAAGCGTGTGACCACCCGTATACAAGACGATGCCCGCCACGAACTCGTCGCCGAGTTTCGATTCCAGAATCCTCAATCCGCGGAAATCCTCCGTCTTCACCGTGGAGGCCGCCTTGACTTCGATGCCCACCACGGCCCCGCTGCGGTCTTCGAGCACCATGTCGACCTCGACCTTGTTCTGATCGCGATAGTGATAGAGCTCGACCGGTGTCTCGCACCACGTCAACTGCCGGGCCACTTCCGAAATCACGAAACCTTCCAGCAGTGGACCCAACTGACCACCGGGTCGGCGTAGCGTGTGGGCGTCCGCGGCAAGCATTCGCGCGGCGACGCCCGAATCGACGAATACGAGCTTGGCTGCAGAGGTCAGTCGCGTTCCGACGTTTCGCGACCAACCAGGGATCCGCTTGATAAGGAAGATCTCCTCGAGCAGTTGCAGGTATCGCTGGATGGTCCCCCGAGCCAGCTCCAGCTCACCTGCGAGTGACCCCGCGCTGACGAGAGTGGCAGAACGGGCCGCCATCAAACGGACCATCGTCGCTAACTGCGGTGCTCGCTCGATATCCGACAATTGCCGAACGTCACGTTCGATGAGGTTCTGTACATAGTTGTCCAGAAATCGGCCTCTACGACGGGGATCGGCACGCGCGACGGCCTCGGGAAAGCCTCCTCGCACTACACGCTCGGTGTACTCCAGCCGTGAAACTTCCGAATCGAGACCCACCGCGGGGCCGTTGCGGAAAACCGCATCGACGAATCCGTCAGTGGACCCGTCTATTTCGCCCTGCGAGAAGGGCCACAACTCGATCGTCTCCATCCGCCCTGGAAGAGTGTCGGGCAGGTCCCGCAGACCAAGCAGCCTCGAGGATCCGGTGAGCAGGTAGCGGCCGGGCCGGGGATCGGCATCGACTGCGACTTTGATCGGAAGCAACAGATCTGGTACCCGCTGAATTTCATCGATGACCATGAGCCCGTCGTCCTCGACGAAGCCGACGGGGTCGGCAATCGCAGCCTGACGATCGTCGGGCCTGTCCAAGTCACGCCAGGTCGCGTCGCGAGTTCCCGACACCGAGCGCACCAGTGTGCTCTTGCCGGCTTGCCGAGCACCGTTGACCAGCACGACGCGTGTGTCGGCCAGCGCATCGCTTACGGCGTCCGCTGCGTGCCTGGACTTCAGATTTGCGGGCGACATAGCACGAACACTAGTCCCTGTTGACGATTTGCGACGGATGAATTGACGTTTTGCGACAACTCCTGTTGCCGATCCGCGAGAGATCTGTTGTCGATTTGCGGCGACAGAACAGGGCTGGCCACCGTGGTTCGACGCGTCGACACGATCGGATCGGTCACCGAACCAAAGAGTCGGCGACTATAGAGGGATGAGTATCAAGATCGATGCGCTGGATTCGGCATTGCTGGCGGAGTTGGCGCGGGATCCGCGGGCGCCGATTCTGGAGTTGGCGCAGCGGTTGGGGGTGGCGCGGAATACGGTGCAGGCGCGGATGAAGCGGCTGGAGGGGTCGGGGGCGGTGCGGGGGTATGCGCCGGATGTGGATCTGGCGGCGGTGGGGTTCGGGGTGCACGCGTTTCTGGGGGTGGAGCTGGATCAGAACAAGATGGACGACATCGTGGAGGCGCTGCGGGAGTTCCCGAATGTGCTGGAGGTGCACGCGACCACCGGGCGGGCCGATCTGCTGGTGCGGATCGCGGCGCGGTCGCAGCAGGATCTGCTGGGGATCATTCAGCGGGTGCATTCGGTGCCGGGGGTCAAGCACACCGAGACGATGCTGGCGCTGGCGACGCCGATCGAGTACCGGTCGCTGCCGCTGGTGGAGCAGCTGACCAAACATCCGGGCGACGGCGTGGTGTGACGTGGGTCTCCCGTGGACCGAGCAGAATGATGTGTACGCCGTAGTGCGATAGATCACTTTTGAGCAGATTGATCAACTTTTCCGGCGGTTGTTGACACCGGTCACACGGGACGGCAGATTTCGCTGCACCGATTGCTTCGTCCTTCGTTCGCGGGCTCACGACCTGGGCCGCGGAAAGTGTGGTGACTGTTCATGACCGACGTTGCCTGGGTGCCCGCACTGCCGCAGTTGGCGGCGGCCACGCCCTACGATCTCGCCGATCGCTACCGCTCCGGAGCGGGCCCGGTCCTGCTGACCGGGGTGCAGGCCATCGCGAGACTGCTGGTGGAACAGCATGTGCGGGATATCCGGGCGGGCCGGCGGGTCGCCACCTTCGTCTCCGGCTATCAGGGCAGCCCGCTGGGCGGCGTGGACAAGATGCTGGCCGGCATGCCGAATGTGCTGGCCGAGCACGACATCACCTTCGTGCCGGGCTTCAACGAGGAACTGGCGGCGACCGCGGTATGGGGCAGCCAGGCCGATCTGCCCGCCGGGCGCGCGACCCACGATGGGGTCGTGGGGGTTTGGTACGGCAAGGGGCCGGGCGTCGACCGCGCCACCGATGCCATCCGGCACGCGAACATGTACGGGGTCAATGCCCGCGGCGGGGTGCTGCTGCTGGTCGGCGACGATCCGGCGTCGAAATCCTCGACGGTGCCCGCGGTGAGCGAACGCTCCCTGGCCGCGATGGGCGTGCCGGTGCTGTTCCCGCGCAATGCCGAGGAGATCGTGACGATGGGGCTGCACGGCGTGGCGCTGTCGCGAGCCTCGGGCTGCGTGGTGGCCATGAAGATCGTGGCCGATGTCGCCGACGGGGCCTGGACGGTGGACGGGTCGGTCGCCGACCTGGCCATCACCGTGCCCGAAGTGCAGTGGGAGGGAAAGACTTTCACCTACCGGCAGCGGCCGATGGCGGCGCCGACCGACAGCGTGCTGGCCGAGGCGGACCTGTACGGGCCGCGCTGGGAGACGGTGCGGGCCTACGGCGCGCTCAACGCTCTCGATGTGATCGAGGTGAATCCGAGCGGGGCGAAGCTCGGTATCGCCGCCACCGGCACCACCTTCGACGCGGTCCGGCAGGCGCTGGTGGATCTCGGCGTCGACGATGCCGCCCTGCATCGCGCCGGAATTCGCCTGCTGCGCATCGGAATGCCCTATCCGGTGGGCGCGCAGCGGGTCACCGAGTTCGCGCAGGGCCTGCGCGAGCTGATCGTGGTCGAGGACAAGACCGCGTTCATCGAGACCCAGATCCGCGAAATCCTGTACGGCACAGTCGATGCCCCGCGCATCCTCGGCAAGCTGGACGGTCGCGGCGCGCCGCTCATGCCGTTCGACGGCGAGCTGACCGCGGGCCGCCTGCTCGCCCCGCTGCGGCGAGTGCTGCGTGATCACGTGGAGCTGAAAAAGGCTCCGCCGCCCGCGCTTTCGCTGGAAGTACTGTCCGCCAAGCGCACCCCGTACTTCTGCAGCGGCTGCCCGCACAATCGCTCCACCGCCATTCCGGAGGGTTCGATCGGCGGCGGCGGCATCGGCTGCCACACCCTGGTCACCATGTCGGGGCGCAGCGACAGCGCCGTCACCGGGCTCACCCAAATGGGCGGCGAGGGCAGTCAGTGGATCGGGCAGGCGCCGTTCACCGATGTGCCGCACCTGTTCCAGAACATCGGCGACGGGACCTTCTTCCATTCCGGGCAGCTGGCCATTCAGGCGTGCGTCGCGGCCGGGGTGAACATCACCTACAAGCTGCTGTGGAACGAAGTGGTCGCCATGACCGGCGCGCAGGACGTGGAAGGCGGGCTCGGGGTCGCGCAGCTGACGCACAAGCTGACCGTGGAGGGCGTCAAGCGGATCATCATCTGCGCCGACGAACCCAAGCGGCACAATCGCAAAGCCCTCGCGAAGGGCACGCTGCTGTGGCATCGGGATCGGCTCGACGAGGCGCAGCGGATGCTGCGTGAGATCGAGGGCGTGACCGTGCTGATCTACGACCAGCATTGCGCGGCCGATGCGCGGCGGCAGCGCAAGCGCGGGACCTTGCCGGTGCGCAATACCCGCGTGGTGATCAACGAGGCGGTGTGCGAGGGCTGCGGCGACTGCGGCACCAAGTCCAATTGCCTGTCCGTGCAACCGGTCGAGACCGAGTTCGGGCGTAAGACGCGGATCGATCAGACCTCCTGCAATACCGATTACAGCTGCCTGGACGGCGATTGCCCGTCGTTCGTGACGGTCGAGGTGAAGCCGGATGCGAAGGGGCGCAAGGGTTCCCGCAAGGCCACCGAGAAGGCGGAGCCGCCGGCGGTGGCGGATCCGGGGCTCGGCGCACCGGCCGGCACCCAGAACGTGCTGATCGCCGGGATCGGCGGCACCGGCATCGTCACCGTCAACCAGGTGCTGGCCACCGCCGCGCTGCGCGCCGGGTACGCGGTGGAGAGCCTGGACCAGATCGGCCTGAGCCAGAAGGCCGGACCGGTGCTGTCCCACCTGCGGTTCTCCGCAACGGAATTGGAGCCGTCGAACCGGCTGACCCCGGGCAGTGCGACCTGCATCGTCGCCATCGACCTGCTGACCGCGACCGATCCGAAGAATCTGGCCTACGGCGATCCGGCGCGCACCATCGCCGTCGCCTCGACCAGCCGCACCCCCACCGGCGATATGGTCTACGACAAGTCGGTGCCGTACCCGGACACCGCGCCGCTGCTGGATCGTCTTGCCACGGTGTCGAATTCGCAGCGTTCGTTCGATGCGCTGGCCGCCGCGGAACGGCTTTTCGGCAATACCGCCGCCGCCAACTTCCTGATGGTCGGCGCGGCCTTCCAGACCGGCGGGCTGCGTCTGCCCGCCGCCGCGATCGAGGAGGCCATCGGCATCAACGGTGTCGCGGTGGCGGCCAATATCGCCGCCTTCCGCTGGGGCCGGGTGGCGATCGCCGACCCCGCCGCCTTCGCCGAGGCGACCGAAACGGCTGTGCCGCAGCGCATCCGACCGGAGCTCCCGGCCGAGCTGCTGGCGGGCACCACCTTCGACGGTGAGACCAAGCGGCTGGTCGAGCTGCGCGCGACCGAACTGATCGGCTACCAGAACGCGAAGGTGGCGCGGCGGTACATCGACACCGTGCAGGCCGCCTGGGCCGCCGAGCGGGCGATCACCGAGCGCACCGAGTTCAGCCAGGCCGTGGCGCGCGGCCTGCACAAGTTCACCGCCTACAAGGACGAGTACGAGGTGGCGCGCCTGCTGGTCGACCCCGCCTTCCTCGCCGAGGTGCAGGCCCAGGTCCCCGGCGGCGAGAACCTCACCTACAAACTGCACCCGCCGGTGCTGCGGGCCATGGGCCGTAAGAAGAAGATCGGCCTCGCCCCGAAATCCCATGTGGCGCTGAAACTCCTCGCCAAGGGCAAGGCCCTGCGCGGCACCAAACTCGACCCGTTCGGCTACGCCCACGTCCGCAAGGTGGAGCGCGAGTTGCTCGCCGAGTACACCGACCTGGTACGCCGCCTCGCCTCCGCACTCACCCCCGCGAACTACGACACCGCCACGGAGGCCGCCGCCCTGCCCGACCTGGTCCGCGGCTACGAGGACATCAAACTCGCCAACGTCGAGCTGTACCGAACCCGCCTGCGCGAACTCGGCTTCGGCAGCTGACCCTCCGGGCAAGCACCCGCCCCACACTCCACATCTCCATATTCACCCGCCCGGCGCGCTTTCGGCCGGGATCCGCACCGGCCATCGCACCGGCGCGGTGGATTCCGGCCGAAAACCCGGCCGGGATGACGAAACATGCCCGGACGCCCACGAGGCGGGGCAATCAGGAAAGGATCGACAGTGTCCGTAATGCACACCGACGCAGGGGTTTTCGGCCGGTCGGAGGAGTTGAGCGCCCGGCGGCACGAGCAGGTGGTGTTCTGCGAGGACGACAAGACCGGGCTGAAGGCGATCATCGCGATTCACTCGACCACGCTGGGTCCGGCGCTGGGCGGTACTCGCTTCTACCCGTATGCGGACGAGTTCGCGGCGCTTCAGGATGTGCTGCGGCTGTCGTGGGGCATGACTTACAAGGCCGCTGCCGCCGGAGTGAACCTGGGCGGCGGGAAGGCCGTCATCATCGGCGATCCGGCCGTGCACAAGACGCCGGAGTTGCTCGCCGCCTATGCGCGGTTCGTGGAAACCCTTGGCGGGCGGTACATCACAGCGGGTGATGTCGGCACCAATACCGATGACCTGGACATCATCGGGCAGCACACCCGGTACGTGACCGGTCGCAGCGTGGCCGCGGGCGGCTCGGGTGACAGCGCCCGGCTGACGGCGCTGGGCGTCTTCCATTCCATGCGCGCCGGAGCCGAATCCGTCTGGGGCACACCGTCGCTGGCGAATCGCACAGTGGGCGTCGAGGGCGTCGGCAAGGTCGGGCGCGAACTCATCGAGCTGCTACTGGCCGACGGCGCGGAGGTGTGCGTCACCGACGTGAACGAGGCCGCACTGCAGCGTGTTTCGGCCGATCACCCGTCGGTGCGCCTGCTGAGCACCGTGGCCACCGCCCCCGTCGACGTCTACGCCCCGTGTGCCCTGGGCGGCACGCTCACCGCCTCGAGCGCCGAGGCCATCGAAGCCAAGCTGGTCTGCGGCGCGGCCAACAACCAGCTCGCCACCCCCGAGGTCGAGTTCGCGCTGAACGAGCGCGGCATCACCTGGGTGCCCGATTTCGTCGCCAATGCCGGCGGGCTCATCCAGGTGGAAGGCGAACTGCGCCAAGCCACTCCGGAGGCGGTCGAAGATGACGTGAGGGGCATCTTCGACCGCTGCCGGGACATCATCGCGGCCGCCCGCGCCGAGGGCATCGGCACCGGCGCGGCCGCCAATCGTTTCGCCGAGCGCCGGCTCGACGCCATTCCGCGGTCGATCTGATCGCAGCGGTACCAGAGAGGAAATGAACAGTGTCGTTCGCCAGCGGAATGTTCCGCACCAAATCGGTTGAACAGTCCATCCGGGACACCGACGAACCGGATTCCAAGCTACGCAAGGACCTCACGGCCCGGGATCTCACCATCTTCGGCGTCGCGGTGGTCATCGGCGCGGGCATCTTCACCCTGACCGCCCGCACCGCCGGTTCTGTTGCGGGACCGGCGGTTTCGCTGGCGTTCGTGTTCGCGGCCATCGCCTGCGGGCTGACCGCGCTGTGCTACGCCGAGTTCGCCTCGACGGTGCCGGTGGCGGGCAGCGCCTACACCTTCGCGTACGCCACCTTCGGCGAGGTGATCGCCTGGATCATCGGCTGGGACCTGATCCTGGAATTCGCCCTGGCCGTCTCGGTGGTGGCCAAGGGGTGGTCGCAGTACCTCGGCGAGGTACTCGGTTCCCGCCCGCCGATTCTGGAACTCGGCTCGATCCACTTCGACTGGGGCGCGGTGCTCATCATCGCCGTGGTCGGGACCCTGCTGGCGACCGGCACCAAACTCTCCTCTCGCGTGTCCGCCATCGCCGTCGCCATCAAACTGGCGGTCATCGCCCTCGTATTGGTGGTCGGCGCAACGTATTTCAAGGCTTCGAACCTGACCCCGTACATTCCGCCGGCCCAGCCGTCGGAGAAGGCCGAGGGCGTGCGCCAGTCGCTGTTCGCCTTCCTCACCGGCTCCGGCGGCACCAGCTACGGCTGGTACGGCCTGCTCGCCGCCGCCAGCCTGGTGTTCTTCGCCTTCATCGGCTTCGACGTCGTCGCCACCACCGCGGAGGAGACCCGCAACCCGCAGCGCGATGTGCCGCGCGGCATCCTGGGCTCCCTCGCCATCGTCACCGTGCTCTACGTGGCGGTCTCGCTGATCCTCACCGGCATGGTGCCCTACACCGAACTGGCGGGCGGAAACGCCACCCTGGCAACGGCTTTCGCCATCCACGGCGATATGTGGGTGAAGAACATCATCTCGATCGGCGCGCTCGCGGGCCTGTCCACCGTGGTCATGGTCATGTACCTGGGCCAGACCCGGGTGCTGTTCGCCATGTCCCGCGACGGCCTGCTGCCCCGCGGCCTGGCGCACACCGGCGCCAAGGGCACCCCGGTCCGGCTGACCGTGATCGTCGGCGTGGTGTGCGCGCTGCTGGCCGGCTTCGTCGACTTCGGCACGCTCGAGGAGATGGTCAATATCGGCACCCTGGTCGCGTTCGTACTGGTGTCGATCGGCGTGATCATCCTGCGCCGCACCCGCCCGGACCTGAAGCGCGGCTTCCGCGTCCCGCTGGTGCCGCTCATCCCCATCCTGGCCGCGCTGTCCTGCCTGTGGCTGATGCTGAACCTGTCCATCGAGACCTGGCTGCGCTTCGTGATCTGGATGGCCATCGGCACCGTCATCTACTTCGCCTACAGCCGCCGGCATTCGGTGCTGGGCAAGGCGGCCGCGCCGAGTGACCCGGATCTCATGTCACACTCGCGGACCTGACGTCGTCATTCAGGCGAACCACCGACCACGGTGGAACCGCTTGGAAGGACAGTGATTTCAATGAACACCGCGTACCACATCGTCGCCGTCGCCGCCGCCCTGTGGATCGGCTTCTCGGGCTTCTCGCTCGCCACCCGGAAGGACTTCGTGGTGCAGCCGCTGGTCCAGTACGGGGTGCCGCAGACCTGGTGGACGCCCCTGGCGGCGGCCAAGGCGGCGGGCGCGCTGGGCCTGGTGGCCGGGTTCTTCATCCCGGCCATCGGGGTGGCGGCCGCGATCGGGCTGATCCTGTACTTCGCCGGTGCGGTGGCCACCACCATCCGCGCCAAGTCGTACGGGACGGCCATCTTCCCGGTGCTGTATCTGGTTCCCGCCGCGGCCGCGCTGGCCCTGCAGCTGGCACGATGAGCGCATGCGCCTGATCGACCTGTCGGTTCCGCTGCGCACCGGAATGCCGGTCTATCCCGGCGATCCGGAAGTGCGCATCACGCCCGCGCTCACCGTCGCCGCCGACGGGGTGAACGTGCTGCATCTGGATCTGGGTTCGCAGACCGGGACGCACGTGGACGCCCCCGCGCATATCGACGATGCGCTGCCCACCCTGGAAATGCTCCCGCTGGAACGGTTCACGGGCCGGGCGGTGGTGGTGGACGCGCGCGGGCTGGAACCGCGCGGAGCGATCGGGCGCGAATATTTCGAGGGGCGGGTGTCCGCCGGCCTCATCGTTTTGATCGCGACCGGTTGGTCGGCGCATTGGGGCACCATCGACTACCTGGCCCACCCGTATCTCACCCCGGAGGCCGCGGGCTATCTGATCGACTCCGGCGTCCGCACCGTCGGCATCGACGCGCTCAGCGTGGACCCCACCCCGGCGCACGAGATCCCGGTGCATCGCATCCTCTGCGGCGCGCACGCGGTGATCGCCGAGAATCTCACCAATCTGCCCGAACTGCTGGCGGCCCAGCACGCCGGGCACGACCTCGACGTTTCCCTTTTCCCGCTGCATCTGCCGGGCGCGGACGGCGCTCCGGTGCGGGCGGTGGCACACATCGGCATGTGACTGAAACGTCACTGTATCTGATTCTGTGGCGCGGCCCACTCGATCTTCGTAGACTTCTTCCGACACGGGGGTGTCGGGGCCCCCGAATTCGCGCTCGAAGAAGAAAGCCGCTCATTGTGAACCGTTCCGCCCTAACCACTTTGCTGGCCACCGCAGCCATTCTCACCGCGACGGCGGGCACCGCATCCGCGGAAATCGTGCTCACCGATGCCGCCGCCACCGACTCCAAGGACAAGGCCGACGAGGATGTGATGACCGCGGTGACCGGGAGCGCGGGCGGCGGCTCGGTGCAGAGCGCCGGCAGTTCGGGCGGGCTGGCCTCCACCGGTTCGACCGGCACCGGCTCCTTCGGGCTGCCCAATCTGGACAAGCTGATCTTCGGCGATTTCAAGAACCTGTGCATGGCGCTGGGCAGTGCCGTGCCGATCTCCGGTGAGGCTTCGTTCGGCTGCAACTCCATGAACGTCAAGCCCGGCGACGCCATCCCCGGCACGGGCACCAAGAAGTAGTCTCCCGGCGCTGCCCGGGGACCGACTGGTTCGAGCATGAAAAAGGGCACCGGCGCTATGCCGGTGCCCTTCCGTGTTTCAGGATCAGCGATTGTCGTCGGCGTTGCCGGCCTTCCACTGCTCCCACGGAATGTTCCAGTCGCCCAGCCCGTCCACGCCGGACAGCGTGCCGCCGACGGTGTTCTTGACGATGGCGATATCGCCGCGCTTGGCGTTCTCGAAGACCCAGCGGGCGTCGCTGGGGCTCAGGTTGAGGCAGCCGTGGCTGGTGTTGTAGGACCCCTGCGCGCCCACCGACCACGGGGCCGAGTGGAAGAAGATGCCCGAGTAGGACATTCGGGTCGCGTAGTCCACCGGCGTCTTGTAGCCGTCGGGCGCGTTGATCGCCACGCCGTAGGTGGAGGAATCCATGATGATCTTCTCGTGCCGGTCGGCGATGATGTAGACGCCGTTGTCGGTGGGCGTGGAGTTCTTGCCCATCGAGGTCGGCATGGTCTTGATCACCTGGCCGTTCTTCTCCACGGTCACCATGTGGGTGTTGTCGTCGGCGGTGAAGACCATGGAATCGCCGACGGTGAAGGTCGAGGTGATGTCCGAGTCGCCGACCAGGCCGTTGCCCAGATCCTTGCCGTAAACGCCCACGGCCACATCGACCTTGGTGCCGGGGGCCCAGAAATGCTCGGGCCGCCAGCGCACTTCGCGGTTGTTCACCCAGTAGAAGGCGCCCTGCACGGCGGGCGTGGTGGTGATTTTGATCGCGGCCTGGGCGGCCTTGCGGTCCGGGATGTTCTCGTCGAACTGGATGGCCACCGGCTGACCGATGCCGACCGTCTCGTTCTCACCCGGCAGCAGGTAGGGGTGCGTGCGATTGTTCGGCGAAATGGTGCTGAAGCTCATAGTGGTGTTCGCCGCACCGCCCAGCCCGATGGCGTCCACCGCCAGCTTGTAGGTGCGCGCAAAACCCAACTGCTCGGTCAACTTCCAGGACAGCCCGTCCGGCGCGAGCTCGCCGGCCACCGGCTTGCCCTCGGGGTTGGTCAGCGTCACATTGGTGAGCTTGCCGTCCTCGACCTTCAACACCAGCGGATCGCCGGGCGAAACGCCCTTCTGACCGTCCTTGACCGGCGCCAGCAGCTTCGGCTTCACCAGCTCGCTGAGCGGATTGGAATCGATTGCGACAGTGGAGGAGTCCTTCGACGAACCCCCCGAACAGCCGGCTACCGCCAGCGCTAGTACGGACAACACCGCCACGGATCCGAGCAACTTCCTCGACCGGCGCCGGCCCTGACCTGCGATCATTTGCAACCCCACTTCACGTCTCGGTGCGCAGTCGGCCTCCGGGACCCGGCCCCGACCACGCCTGCTCGACCAGCCACGCCTGCGGAATCGGTCGAGACCACGCTCGGAACATTCTGCCAGGTCCAAGCCCCGACCAACGACCAAGCCGTCCGCCCCCGCAGGGCTCACCCCTACATCCCCGCCGGGGCCTCGCGCGTTAACACCGTGAACGAATCTTTGCCATCCCGACAAAACCCCCTCCAACCAGCCGATTTCACTTTCCCGCGGCATCCCTGTTAATCTTCTTTCCGCACCGCAGAGCCGCCGGATCACCTCCGGCAGCGAAGTACGCGCCATTAGCTCAATTGGCAGAGCAGCTGACTCTTAATCAGCGGGTTCGGGGTTCGAGTCCCTGATGGCGCACCACGAAGGCCCCGGCAACACTGTTGCCGGGGCTTTCGAATGCCAGGCGCCATTAGCTCAATTGGCAGAGCAGCTGACTCTTAATCAGCGGGTTCGGGGTTCGAGTCCCTGATGGCGCACAGCGGAGGGCCCGGGTACCGGGCACGCATCGGCGGCGAAGTCGACCACCTGGGCCTCCACGGCCGTTCCGGTGGGCCGCACTCCTTGTTCCCACATCTCGCCGGTCAATTCCGGCGACTCCGCCAGCGCCTCCTGTTCGTGCAGGTCGAAAACTCGTGCGCGGCTGAGGAATCGCAGGCCTTCCGGGGCTTCCAGGCTGAAGCCGGAGCCGCGGCCGGGGACCACGTCGAGGATGAGCTGGGTGTGCCGCCAGGCGGCGAACTGGGGGCCGGAGATCCAGACCGCCGCGGTGTCGCCGGAATCCGGTGGTGTGGCGGGGATCTCGTCCGGGCCCAGGCGCAGGTCCAGCAGGCCGAGCAGGACGTCGCGGTCGCCGACGATGAATTCGCCTGCGGGGTAACACATCGGGGCCGAGCCGTCGCAGCAGCCGCCGGACTGGTGCAGCATGAGCGGGCCGTGTGCCGCGCGGAGGCGACGGAGCAGGCCCATCGCCGCCGCGGTGGCACGTACCCGGCGGGGTGCGGGCATCAGAAGAAGCCCTGGGCCTTCGAGGCGTAGCTGACCAGGAGGTTCTTGGTCTGCTGGTAGTGGTCGAGCATGGCGCGATGGTTCTCGCGGCCGATGCCGGACTGCTTGTAGCCGCCGAAGGCCGCGTGCGCGGGGTACTGATGATAGGTGTTGGTCCACACCCGGCCGGCCTGGATATCACGGCCCGCGCGGTAGGCGGTGGAGCCGTCCCGCGACCAGACGCCCGCGCCGAGCCCGTAGAGCGTGTCGTTGGCGATGGCGATGGCCTGCTCGTAGTCCTCGAACGAGGTCACCGACACCACCGGGCCGAAGATCTCCTCCTGGAAGATGCGCATGGCGTTGTCGCCGGTGAAGATGGTCGGCTGCACGTAGTAGCCGCCGGACAGGTCGCCGCCCAGATCGGCGCGCTCGCCGCCGGTGAGCAGTTTCGCGCCCTCGCCCTTGCCGATCTCGATATAGGACAGGATCTTCTCCAGTTGATCGTTGCTGGCCTGCGCGCCGATCATGGTGTCGGTGTCCAGGGGATCGCCCTGGCGGACCAGTTCGGTGCGCGCCACCGCCCGCGCCAGGAACTCGTCGTAGATATCGGCCTGGATGAGCGCGCGCGACGGGCAGGTGCACACCTCGCCCTGGTTGAGCGCGAACATGGTGAAGCCTTCCAGGGCCTTGTCCTGGAAGTCGGCGTCGCCGGAGAGCACATCGGAGAAGAAGATGTTCGGGCTCTTGCCGCCCAGTTCCAGGGTGACCGGGATCAGGTTCTGCGAGGCGTACTGCATGATCAGCCGGCCGGTGGTGGTCTCGCCGGTGAAGGCGATCTTGCGAATGCGCGGGCTGGAGGCCAGGGGCTTGCCCGCCTCCACGCCGAAGCCGTTGACGATATTGACGACGCCGGGCGGCAGCAGATCGCCGATGAGTTCGATCAGGAACATGATGGAGGCGGGCGTCTGCTCGGCGGGCTTGAGCACCACGGCATTGCCGGCGGCCAGTGCGGGCGCGAGCTTCCAGGTGGCCATCAGGATGGGAAAGTTCCAGGGGATGATCTGCCCGACCACGCCGAGCGGTTCGTGGAAGTGGTAGGCGACGGTGTCGGCGTCGATCTCCGAGAGCGAACCCTCCTGTGCCCGAATGGCTCCCGCGAAGTACCGGAAGTGGTCGATCGCGAGGGGGATGTCGGCATTGAGAGTTTCCCGGATGGGCTTGCCGTTGTCCCAGCTCTCGGCGAGCGCGATGGCCTCCAGGTTCTCCGCGATCCGGTCTGCGATCTTGTTCAGGATGACCGCGCGCTCGGCCGCCGAGGTCTTGCCCCAGGCCGGTGCGGCGGCGTGCGCGGCATCGAGCGCGAGTTCGATGTCCTCGGCGGTGCCGCGGGCGATTTCGCAGAAGGTCTCGCCGGTCACCGGGGTCGGGTTCGCGAAGTACTGTCCCTTGACGGGCGCCACCCACTGCCCGCCGATCCAGTTGTCGTACCGGGGCCGGTAAGCCATTGCGGCATCGGGGGTTCCGGGACGGGCGAAGACGGTCATGCGAAGCTCCTCGGTCAGCTGACGGTCGGTGTGACCTGTGACACTAGAAGCGGTGCTGTTGCGCCGACGTTGCAACAAACTGGTCAGACGCCCAATTGCCGATCCAACAGTCCCACCCGCGATTTCACCTGCGCGTACAGCGAGGACGACGGGTCCAGCGCCTCCAGGTAGACGGTCCAGGCCGCGAGATCCTCACGCCCGTCCGGTGATTCGGTCCAGCGCGCCAGCAGCCGCCGATCCCGTGAACGCAGCAGCGCCGCGCGCAGCCGTCCGCGCAGTTCGGCCCGCAGCTGCGCGATGCCGGGCGCGAGCGAACGCGGCAGCAGCGGACCGGGATACGCGCGCCCGGCCGCCGCCACATCACCACGGGCCAGCGCGCGGCGCACCTCGCCGAGATCGGTGTCCAGATCCAGCAGCAGCCGATAGGGCCGCGAGCCGAGGGCCATGCCGCCCAGCAGTTTCCGCAATCGCGACAGCTCGGCTCGCACCGTCACCGGATCGAGTTCGGTCTCGTCCAGCAGCAGCGCCAACTGGTCCGCGCTCATGCCCTCCGGATACTCCGACAGCAGCACGAGTATCTCGGCATGCCGCTGCGACAACCGGATTCGCGCTCCGTCCTCCCGCAGCAGCATCGGCCCCGCCGCACCGAGCACGCGCAGCCGTGCCCGTTCCCCGAGCACGCGCGGCGGATCCAGCAGCCGCAGCCGCAATTCCGCCTCGGCGGCGACCACGGTGGCCCGGATCAGCGAAAGCGCTTCGGGCGCGGCCACTCTCGGGCCGCCGGTGATATCGACCGCCCCGATGACCTGCCCGCTGACCGGATCGTGCACCGGCGCGGCCGAACAGCTCCACTCGTGCACGGCCCGGCTGAAATGCTCGGCGCCGAAGATCTGAATGTGATGGTCGAGCGCCAGCGCGGTCCCGGGCGCATTGGTGCCCACCCGGTCCTCGCTCCAATCCGCACCCTCCACGAATCCCATGGCATCCGCGCGCCGCCGCAGCCCGGCCTCGCCGTCGACCCACAGCAGCCGCCCCTGCGCATCGCTGATGGCCACCAGCAATCCGGCCTCGGACGCGTCCTCCACCAGCAGTTTCCGCACCACCGGCCGGATATGCGCGATGGGATGCTCGGACCGGTACCGCCGCAGTTCCACGTCCCCGAGATCCACCGCCGCCGCGAACCGATCCGGATCCACCCCGCTGCCCCGGCTGCGCTCCCACGAATCCAGCACCACCGGCCGGATCTGCCTGCCCGGCAAGGTCCGGTCCGCACCGTCGAGGAACACGCGGTGCGCCCGCGACACCTGTCGCGTCAGCTGCGCGATATCGTCCCCCGGACGCACAGCCGCCCAGGGATTGCGTGATGGTGCGGTGTTCATCGATGTCCTCAGCGGTCGCCTGCCGTCACTGTAACTCCGGCCGGACCGCGGCGGACGCGGACCAAATCAGTTGGTGGTGATTTTCAGCGGCAAGGTCTGGTGGCGGCGGACGAACAGGCTCGGAACCCACATGGGGGCGGCGTCCTCGATCAGGGAGAACGAAGCGCTGCGCTCCAAGAGGGCGGAGACGGCGGCGTGGGCTTCGAGTTTGGCCAGGGGTGAGCCGACGCAGAAGTGGATGCCCTTGCCGAAGGCCAGCTGGTGACGAGAGGTGGTGCGGTCGAGGTCGAGGGTGTCGGGGTGGGGGAAGACGGCGGGATCGCGGTTAGCGGCGCCCCAGAGCAGCAGCAGATGGCTGCCGGCGGGGAGGGAGACACCTCCGAGTTCGGTATCGGTGACGACGTGGCGGTGGTGGCCGCGGAACGGTGATTCCAGGCGGAGCGCTTCGTCCAGGAAGGCCGGAATGCGGTGCGGCTGTTCGCGAAGCAGGTCTTGCAGGCCGGGGTCGGTGGCGAGAATCCGCGCGGCACTGGCGATCAGGCCGGCGGTGGATTCGCCGCCCGCGCCGACCAGCTGGACCAGATTCAAAACCGCCACCTCGTGCGGGAGTTCGCCCGCTTCGACCGCGCGAGCCAGCACACCCAGCAGGTCCTGTCCCGAATCCCGCCGGGCCGCATCGGTTCTCGCGGCGGTCAGCTGATGGTACAGGTAGCCGGTGAGTTCGGCGGCGGACATGATCAGCGGGCCCATCCGCTCGGCGGGCACCACGCCGCCGAGCATCTCGGTGCTGTCATAGGCCCAATCCAGCAGGCGCGGAACGTCTTCCGGCGGGAGGCCGATGATGGCGGCCACCAGGGCCAGGGGCAGCCGGTCGGCCATGCCGGTGGCCCAGTCGATGCGGCCGTCGCGCAGTTCGGACGCCCACAGGCTGTCGACCAGCTCCTCCACGGTGGGGCCCAGGGCGCGAATTCGCTTGGACAGCACGGTCGATACCAGTTTGCGGTGCTGCCGGTGATCGGGATCGTCGGCGGTGGCCAGCACGTGCACGGCCTGACCGCCGTGGTCCATGTCGAAGGCGGCGGCGGTGCCGTCGGGCTGCCGGATCAGGGTCGCGGTCAGGTTGGAGGAGAAGACTTCGGTGCGTGCGCACACCTGCGACACCAGTTCCCACGAGGAGATCAGATAGAAGTCGGTGCCGGGTACCCGGTAGACCGGCGCGTGCTCGCACAACGTCCGGTACATCGGGTACGGGTCCTCGAGATGGGCCGGATCGAAGATGTCGATCTCGGCCACGGACGCCATTGTCATGCTGTCTCCTGCCTGCGGGCTGATGCCGCGTCACGGTCGCAAGCGCTGAAACGAGTGTCAACGGTCATCTCGTCGTGAGATTCGAGAAGTACCCGCACGCACGGCGTATTCGCGCGTAAGACATGGAAATAGCCCGTTGAAATGGAGTTATGGCCACAACCTCGGTGAGACATATTGCGTATTCAATCTCAGTCTGAGATGCTGCGGCCGACCGAGCGATCCCGAGGAGTGCACATGCCGAACCAGCGCGACGACTGGCTCGCCGGCGGAAACCGGCGCACGGTCGCACGCGAGCGCATCCTCGCCGCCGCCACCGCCCTGTTCCTCGAACGCGGCATCGCGGCCGTCGGCATCGACGAGATCGCCGCCCGCGCCGGATGCTCCCGCGCCACCCTCTACCGCCACGCCGGCGGCAAATCCGACCTGGTGCGCGCCGTCATCGCCACCTCCGCGGTGAAGGTGGCCGACCGCGTCGCCGCCGAGGTCGCCGGACTGCACGGCCAGGACCGCATCGTCGAGGGCATAGTCGCCTCGATCCGCGCCATCCGCAAGGACCCCACCCTGGCCCAGTGGCTGGCCAATGTGCGAGCGGGCGGCGCCGACGAATACCTCTCCACCGCACCGGAACTCGGCCGCATCGCGATCGCCCTGACCGGCGCCGCCCCGGACCCGGAAGCCGCGCAATGGATCGTGCGCGTGGTGCTGGCCCTGCTGGCCTGGCCGCTGCCCGATCCGGCCGCCGAACGCCGCCTGGTCGAACGCTTCGTCGCACCCGCCCTCAGGTCCCTGACCTAGCGTTGTTTCGGAGCGCGGCTATCGGTTACCCGGAGGACGGCCGGTGCGTCGCACCGGTGTCACCGACAGCGGAAGAGGACAGATTCATGCTGATGCTCACTCCTACCGCCGCCGAAGCGGTCCGCGGTATCACCTCCGGCGATGGCGTCCCCGACGAGTGCGGCCTGCGCATTTCGACGTCGGACAGCGCCCAGACCTTCGAACTCGCGGTCACCGCCGCACCCGCCGAACAGGACGATGTGTTCACCGCCGAGGGCGCCCGCATCTTCCTGGACCCGGAATCGTCCGCCTATTTCGACGACAAGATCATCGACACCGGCCTGGACGACAAGGGCAACGCCACCTTCATCGTCGGACCGCAGGGTCCCGTCGCGCCCTGACGTCCGCGGCGTTTCACGAAATCGTTTTCACCGCCTGAAAACTCAGATAGCCGGGATGGTCCGGGTCGATCACCACGGCCTGGCCGGTGATCTCGCGCTGCTTCCAGCGCGGGATGAGATGGCGCGGGAAGCTGGTGCGGCTCACCGCGATTCGCAGGCGATGCCCGGCGCGCAACAGCGCCTCGGTGGGGTTGATCTCGATATCGAGGTCGAAGGGTTCGCCGGGAACCACCGGGGCGGCGGTGTCGGCGGTGAGGGGATGGATCGGGAAGAGCAGCTCGTCGCCGACCCGGTAGCTGGCGGCCTCGTCGGTGTGGCGATGGGATGACAGCAGCGCACCGCGGGTCAGCGGCACCGACGTGCCGTCGGGGTGCACATCGCAGACCGTGACCGACCAGAACGCGTCGGTCCCGTCGGCCACGGCGTGCAGGTGCAGGTTCATCGGGCCGGTCAGGATCAGATCGGCGGCCAGCGCGTCGGAGGTGAAGGTGACCGCGGTCGCCTCGCTGCGCCGGTCGTCGTTGCCGTGCGCGTGGCCCAGCAGCAGGGTCACCCCCATGGTCATGACCGCGCTGTTGTTCGACACGGCGCTGACCCGGCTGCCGGGAACGGGCAGGCGCGTCTCCACCTCGTCGGGCTTGGCGGACAGGCCCGCATCGAGGGCGGCGTGCGGGGCGGTGCCGGTGCGGTCGCCGGTCAGGTACAGCCGGCGCACCTCGGCGGCGGGATCGGGGTACTCGGCGCGCTGGATCCAATGCCCGTCGCCCTGGCGGCGCAACGTGATCGGGCCGTAGCGGTCGATGCCGTTGTCGATGCCCTTGACCCAGCGGTCGAAGAACGCGGTCTGCAATTCGTCGATGGCCTGCGGATTGCCCGGATCGCCGAACCCGGACCCGGGAGTCAGGTGGTAGGAGTCGTCGACCAGCACCTGCTTCGCGCCGCCCGGCACCGGAATGCGGTCGTACATGCGGAAATTGGAGCGGTTGTAGACGTCGTGCCAGCCGCCGTGGATCCAGGTGGGCGTCTCGATCCGCTCCAATTCGGGCAGCTTCTCCGCCCACATCGGATTCAGATAGCCGTCGGGATGATCACCGAACGCCAGGCGCGCGGCGCGGCGCACCCAGCCCGATCGCCGGGTCAGCCGCTCGCGCAGGAACTCTCCGGCCAGACCCTCGCGCATCAGGCCCGGCCAGGCCGGCAGCCATTTGCCGCCGCCGACGCCGAGAATCCACAGCATCATGCCCGGGGTGAGCACGCCGCCGGTCAGGCCGAGTTCGCGCGGCGGGTCCTCCCCCGCCTCGATCGCGTACACGGCCCGCAGGCCCTCGGGTCGTTGCGCCGCGCTGTGCAGCGCCGAGATCGCCCCGTAGGAGATGCCGGTGACCGCCAGATCCCCGTTGCACCAGGGCTGTTCACGCACCCAGCGCAACACCTCGACATAGTCCTGCTGTTCGCGCGGGCTGAAGAAATCCCAAGCGCCCGTGGAGCTTCCGGTGCCGCGCACGTCGACCATCAGCCCGACGTAGCCGCGCCGCACCGCCGTCCGGTTGATCGCGAAGGACTCCAGCACCCCGCCCGCGGGCGTGCGCAGGACGTCCCGCGCCCGCATCCGGCTGCGGTCGGAGGCGCGCACCCGCCCCGCCGCCTTCCGCGCCACCGTATTCATCCGCATGCCATGGCGATTGAGCATCTTGTTGTACGGGGTGAAGTTCACGATGGCGGGCAACGGCCCCCCGGCCGGGCCGTTCGCATCGCCCGGCCGCAGGATATCGGCGGACAGCAGCACCCCGTCCGACATCCGGATCGGAACCGTATTGCGCGCGAACAGTTTCGGATACCGGACCGGGCCGATATCGAACCGGGTGTCCGGATGCACCGCGGGCGTGGACGATTCGGCAGTGGACAAGAGTTCGCTCATCACGAGTCCTCACGGGGTCGGCGTCGAACCCTCAGCGTAAATCGTCTGAGACAGATTCGCCGGGGTTCTTCGCCGACCGCGTCAGTTCACCCACGGCGGGTTCACCACGGTGCCGTCGAGCAGTTCGCCGGTGAAGCCGACCGGGGCGGTGACGAGCACGGTGGCCGGGGTCGCGGCCGAATTGTTCAGCTGGATGGTGGATCCGGCGAGTGCGACGGCGGCGTCACCGAATTTCAGGTCGGCGGCTTCACCGTCGATGACCATGGTGAGCTCGCCGTCCAGGACCACGAAGGTCTCCTCCCGCAGGACGCGGTGGGCCACACCGGTGGTGGCGGGCGCGATCTCGATCCGCCACACGCACAGTTCGGCGCTGCCGGCGGCGGGCCGGATCAGGGAGGTGAAGGTGGTGCCGTGCATTTCGAAGACCTGGGCATCAGCGGCGCGGATGATCGGCATGTCATCTCCTTTAGTCAAGCTGCTTGTCCAATATAGTCAAGGTAGTTGACTACTCTGTCAAGTGCCAAGATTCGAGGTATGCCCGTGCCCGCTCAGGACCTGCCCCTACTGCTGCTCGCCGCGGCCGCCGAGGTGACCGATGCCGTCAATGCCGGTGTGGTGGCCGCCGGATTCGACGATGTGCGGCCGACCCACGGTTTCGCATTCGCCCGGATGGCGCCGGACGGGGCGACCGTCGGTGAGCTGGCCGAGCATCTCGGGGTGACCAAGCAGGCGGCCAGCCAGCTGGTGGAGGAGCTGGTGAAAAAGGGCTACGCGGAACGCAATCCGCATCCGGGCGATGCGCGGGCCAAGCTGGTCACGCTGACGGCGCGGGGCTGGGCGTGCACTCGGGCGGCCGATGCCGCGCTGGCCGCATACACGACGCACTGGGTGCGGACGCTCGGCCCGGATGCGGCGGCCGGGGTGCGGAACGCGCTGGCCCGGATGGTGACGCCGGGGCGAGTCCGGCCCTCCGCCTGGTGAATTCGTCCGGATCGTGATCGAGCCGTGCGGCGCGCCGACGCGGCGGTGCACCGAGCCATAGCCAGTAGATTGCTAGCGTCGCGGCGTGACTGCGAATCCGATGCCGGTGACGAAGGCGGCGATCTCGCCGCGCGCGGCGCGTTGGGTCGTCGTGGCGTGCGTGCTGCTGCTGCTGATCGGGCTGGGCGGCGTCGGGTGCCTGATATTCCGGTCGGTGCGGCCGAGCGCGGACGAAGCCGCGCGGGTCGAGAGCGCTGCGGCCGGTATCAGCTTCGTGCCGCCCGACGGGTGGGAGCCGAACCCGCGCGGCAACGACAATCCGATGTTCGGTCAGGTGGTGCTACGACAGCACGGCGGCGGCATGATCCTGCTCGGCAAGCTCGACCGCACGCTGTTCGCGGCGGACGAACCCGATGACGGGGCGGCGGCCTGCGGGCTCGCCGGCGGGATGGGCGCGTTCTTCTTCCCCAGTTCGGGCGAGCAGGTGGATACCAGCTGCGAAGAGGTGAAAGGTCGTGCGGTGCAGGGCAGGTCGTGCTTCCACCGCATCGTGTTCAACGGCTCGAGCAATCCGCCGGCCGAGGTGTACGGGGCAGTAGTGCGCCGGGGCTGGCAGCGGTGGTGGGTCAGCTGGCTCGGCGACGCCACCACGCCGGTGGATCGGGAAGCAGCGGGACGACTGGCGAGATCCATTCGGCCGCTGTAACTCCGGCCGATCTACTGGTCAAAGTCCCTGCGGTCCCGGCGAATTCGAATCCGGCGGATGCTGTGCGGACGAGTCCGGTGTGGACGGGTTCGGCACGGGAGGGTACTGGGCGGGAGCGTAGGAGGTCCCAGGCGGATGCTGCGCGGGCGGATACTGGCCGGACGGATACAGCGCCGCCGGGTACTGGCCAGGCGGATACTGCGCCGCCGGGAATTGGGCGGACGGGTACGACGTGGGCGGGTACGGGAGCTGCGGTTGCGCGGGGCGGAAGTACGTGCGTGCCGGGCCGGCCCAGATCAGCACCGTGACCGCCACCGCCAGCAGCCACACCAGGACGCTGATCGCCAGCGCGGCCGCGGCACTGCTCTTCAGGTTCACCAGGCTGAACAGCATCGATGCGGAGTACAGCCCGAACAGCACGGTGCCGGTGATTCGCGCCCAGTTCTTGCCGGCGCGAATGGCGAACGCCAGCCAGATCCAGAGCCCGACCGAGATCACCTCGATGAGCACCGAGACGCCGACGGTGATGTTCACGATGAGGTCGATCTGCTGATCGCTCAGCACCCCGTCCGAAGCCTGCCGCGCCTCCTCCCGCGCGGTCGGCAACTGCGCGAGACCCACGAACAGGCCGACCACGTTCGCGGCCGCGGCGGCCAGCATCAGATAGAACGCGGTGAGCACCGTCTGCGGCGGTTTACCCGGTTCGGTGCCCGGATAGGCCTGTGCACCGCCGGGGAACGGCTGGTAGCCGATGGCCCCCTGATAGGGCGGATAGGCGGCCGGGGCCGGCGCGGCCGTGACGGCCGACGGATCCTCGACCGGCGGCCAATGCGGCTGCGGTTGCTCCTCGGTCACTGTTTCCCTCCCTGACGGTTTCCGCCGGAGCATAGCGGCCGGAAATGACCGGGACGTGCACGGACGAGGAATCAGCCGAGTTCGAGGGTGGTGACGCCGTACACCCGTTCGGGGTGCAGGTCGCGCACCGGGCCGGTGTACATGCGCGCCGTCTCGAAACTCGGTGCGAGACCGGCCTGTTCGGCCAGTGCGACCGCGGATTCGTTGCGCAGCGGCACATCCACCGCCAGCTCCACTCCCCCGGTGCGTTCGGTGAGGGCGGCGAGCAGGGCGCGGGCGGTGCCGGGGTCATCGGCGAACAGGGGGCCGACGCGCAGAGAGTCGCGGGCCGGGCGGACGGCGGCGTAACCGGTGAGCACGCCGTCGACGACGCGCACCAGGGTTAGGTTGGCCGGGTCGGCCAGCCAGGCGGTCAGGAACGGCGTGCGATCGGCTGGGAGACAAGCCGAATCGTAGGCGTGGACGGCGGCCAGGTCGGCGGGTTCCAGGGCGCGCACGCTGTCGTCCGCGGCATCGAGCCGCGGCACCCCGGTGAATCGCGCACTGCGATAGGCGAGTTCGAAGCCGCTGCGGCGATAGTTGTTCTGCTGGTCCGGAACTCCGTCCAGGCCGATCACCCGGCTGCCCGCGTGCGCGAGTCCGGCCTTCCAGGTGGCCATGCCCAGGCCCCGGCCGCGCAGGTCGGGGCGCACGAGATAGAAACCCAGGAAGGCGTATTCGGGGCTGTAGTTGACCACCGAGACCGCCGAGACCGGTTCCCCGTCCAGGCGGCCGAGCAGGAAGCCCTCCGGGTCCTGGGCGAAGAACGCCTCGCGATCCCGCTCCCCCGGATTCCAGCCTTCGGCGGCCGCCCATTCGGTGACGACCGACCAGTCCTGTCGGCTGGCAGGGGTGACGACGAGAGAATCGGGAACGCCCGCGGCCTCCGGCATGCGTCCAAGGTACCTGTCGGCGGGCTGCGGTAGGGTCGCCTCGACAGAGTTACCTACCTGCGGGAATGCGAGATGGCCGACTACGCGCACTCCGATCACGCCAGCCGCAGCCGGGAGGACAAGGCCCGGCGGCTGGCCGCCTACGTCTGGCAGCGCGGGATCACCGGCGGCGAACTCCTGGACCTCCCTATGGCGCAGCGGCGCAAACTGGCGCGGGCCGCGGACGCCAACCCACCGAGCACCGATGAGACCTGGCAAGTTGTCGCCCGCATGCTGGAGGAGAAGGACGCCTGGGCCGCGCGCAATCCGGCCCATCCGGGCGCGCGACGCGAGTTCGCGGACGAGAAGATCCTCTGGGTGAAACCACCGGTCAGACCCTGGGAATGAGGGCGGCGGACCCGGGCGCGGCTCTTGACAGCAAGAAATGAACCGAGGTTCACTGCTTGCGTGTCACCCGACTTCGAGAACCACGCCGGCACCCGACCGGCCGCCTGGCGCGACGACCTGACCGGTGGGGACGACTCCCTGTTCGAGGGGCGCCCGCAGCCCGAGAGCGGATTCACCGGGCGCACACTGACTTACGAGGTGACGGGGCGGATCGCGCGCATCACCTTCAACCGCCCGGAGCAAGGGAACGCCATCACCTCGGATACGCCGGTCGAGCTGGCGGCGGCCGTCGAACGCGCCGATCTGGATCCGCGCGTGCACGCCATCGTGGTGAGCGGGCGGGGCAAGGGGTTCTGCGGCGGCTACGACCTGTCGATCTTCGCCGAGAACAGCTTCGCGCCGGGCGCGGGGGCGCAGCCGGCCGAGGGCACGGTGCTGGATCCGGTGGTGCAGGCGCGTAATCACAATCCCTGGGGCACTTGGGATCCCATGGTGGACTACGCCATGATGTCGCGGTTCAACCGGGGATTCGCCAGCCTGCTGCACGCCAACAAGCCGACGGTGGCCAAGGTGCACGGGTTCGCCATCGCGGGCGGGACCGATATCGCGCTGTTCGCCGATCAGATCATCTGCGCCGAGGATGCCCGGTTCGGGTATCCGCCCACCCGCACCTGGGGGATTCCGGCGGCGGGAATGTGGGCGCATCGGGTCGGGGATCAGCGCGCCAAGCGACTGCTGTTCACCGGGGACAGCCTGAGCGGCAAGCAGGCGGCCGAGTGGGGGCTGGCCATCGACGCGCCGCCGGCCGATGAGCTGGACGCGCGCACCGAGGATCTGCTGCAACGGATTTCGCAGGTGCCGATCAATCAGCTGGTGATGGCGAAGCTGGCGCTCAACAGCGCGCTGCTGAATCAGGGCGTGCTGAATTCCGGGATGATCAGCACCGTGTTCGATGGGATCTCGCGGCACACGCGGGAGGGGTACGCCTTCCAATTGCGCGCCGCCACCGCCGGTTTCCGCGATGCGGTGCGGGAGCGGGACGAACCGTTCGGGGATTGGCGCGGGCAGTTCGGCAAGCCGGCGGACCAGCCGGGCGCGGACGACGCCGGGAATTAGCTAGCGGGCCTCGGGCAGATCCGTGCGCTCCGCCTCGGCGACCACCTTGGCCGAGAGCGAGCGCATGGCCGCCGCTTCTCCGGGGTCCAGTTCGTCGATGAACAGCCGCCGCACCAGTTCCACGTGATTGGGCGCCGCGGCCTCCAGGGCGGCGCGGCCGGCGTCGGTGAGCATGATCTCGCGGCCGCGGGCATCGTCCACGGCCTGGCAGCGGCCGACCAGTCCGCGGGCGGCCATGCGGGAGAGGTGTTTGGACAGGCGGGACTTGTCCCAGCAGATCTCCGCGCCCAGTTCCTTGGCGCGCAGGTTGCCGCCGGCGGCCGCGAGGGCGACCAGCACCTCGTAATCGGAGTAGGACAGGCCGTCGCGGGTGAGCCCGGCGGCGATGGCGGCGTCGAGGCGCTGCCGCAGCCGGATATAGGACTGCCAGGTCGCCTGTTCCTCGTCGCTCAGCCAGCGGGTCATGGGTTCCATCCTAGCGACGTGTAGTTGACACGGACACCAACGGTGGGGCAGTCCAGCCGATTCCCCGGAATTCATCCGGCACAAATTTTTGAGCTTTGCGAAACACAATGCCCGCGAGGGCGATACATAAACGGCGCAACAGGACGAATGGGACGCGTTCTGCCGGAACGGGTCCCGGCCGCGAAGGCTGCGAAGAGGTTCTACCTCGATGGATAGCCCATCCGGTTGACAATGCAACGTTGCGCCAGAACAGTAGACGCCGGACCGGACCGGCCACCGTGCCACAACCCGCAGCGGTGGCGTAACCGCGCCGAACCGGGCCGCTACCAACCTATTGCGCCGACATTGAGGAATACATGAACGTTCGCCGGCTACTCGTCACCGCCAGCGTCGCGAGCCTGACGACTCTCGCCCCGCTTGCCGCCGCCTCCGCCGACGTCCCCACCGGGTCGTCCGGCACCGGCTCCTCCACCATCGACACCGGCTCCGGCGCGACCGGTTCGGCGAATCTCACCCAGACCGGCTCGGCCGGCGGGTCCTACAAGAACTGCGACGAAGCCCGCGCCGCAGGCCACGCCCCCCTCTTCCGCGGTGAACCCGGCTACGGCCCCCACCTCGATCCCGACGGCGACGGATTCGCCTGCCCGACCGTCTGATTCGGGCAGTCGAGCGCAGCGCCCGCTCCACCGACAGCTTCGGGCCCCGGATCCGTCAGGATCCGGGGCCCGTTTGCTTACCAGGCGTTTCCCGCGTCAGCGGCGGAAGATCCGCACCAGCACCAGGGTGGCGACCAGCGCGCCGGCCCCGATCAGGCTGTATTTGATCTTCGGCTCGTTCACCTTGGCCACGAACGACTGCTTGGCATTGTCGGCCAGCCGCTGCGGGTCGGCCCGCACCGCGAGTTCGTCGAGGGTGCTCGCGAGCCGGTTACGCGCGGCCTCGATCTCCCGCTCGATCGCCTCGGTGTCTCTCGCCACGTCACACTCCTGTCTGAAAGCCGCCACCCCGGGCGGCGCTGTTGACCTGCCCTGGAGTGTATCGCTCACACCCGGTCCGGCCCGTCTACTACCGTGCAGGCATGACCGAGAACCACCGACTCAGTCCCGGCGATACCGCGCCCGCCTTCACCCTGCCCGATGCCGACGGCAAAGAGGTCTCGCTGTCGGACTATCGCGGACGCAAGGTGATCGTGTATTTCTACCCGGCCGCGAGCACCCCGGGCTGCACCAAGCAGGCCTGCGATTTCCGCGACAGCCTGGGCGAATTGAACGAGGCCGGGCTGGATGTCATCGGCATCTCCCCCGACAAGCCGGCCAAGCTGGCCAAGTTCCGCGACAACGAAGGACTCACCTTCCCGCTGCTGTCCGACCCGGACAAGGAAGTACTGCAGGCCTACGGCGCGTTCGGCGAGAAGACCATGTACGGCAAGACCGTCACCGGCGTCATCCGCTCCACCTTCCTGGTGGACGAGCACGGCAAGATCGAGGTCGCGCAGTACAACGTCCGCGCCACCGGGCACGTGGCGAAGCTGCGGCGGGACCTGTCGGTCTAGCGGTCGAAAGATTGGACGGCCCCCGATCCTGAACGGATCGGGGGCCGGATGCGTTATGGGGTTGGCATCGAAAAGCCCCGGCCCGCACCGTGGGACGCCACGCGCTCGCGTCGCCATGGTTCGGGCCGGGACTCGGGCCTCGACATCGCCCCTGCTCCCGTCGAGATCGGCGCCCACGGGTGGGCACCGCCCGTCTTTTCGGCGTCTGCCGGCGGATCGGGTGGGTCGATTCGTCTCAGACGCGTGGCAGCAGCTGTGCCGCCCACTGAACCATCATGTGCCAGTGGTTGTCCCACCATTTGGAAAATTCGGGGGTGCCTAACGGCGGCGGGGCCAGTTCGCCGGGGAACAGGCCGCCTTCGGTCGGGGAGCCGACGGTGTGGGTGGGGGCCGGGATGATGGAGTCCGTGGCGCTGGACCGCTCGCCCTCGGGCTGGGCCTTGATCAGCGGTTTCGAGGGGCGTTCGGTGCGGTCCGGACCCCAGTTGAGGGTGGCCGGGTCGAGCGTCACGATCTCGGGTTCGGGCAGCAACTGCGGCGTGGTCTGCTCGGTGAGCGGCGCGCCCGCCTCGGTGGGCGTGGGCCCGGGCAGGCCGTCGACGATGTCTCCCGCGGAGCCCGTGTCGAGCCCGGTCTCGCCGATCGGCTGCGGCGGCGGGCTGTGCGGCGCGTCCGCCGACACCCGGGCATCGATGAGCCGGGGCTCGGGCACGGTCTTGGAATTGCTGCTCGCGGTGTACACGCCACCGACCACCAGCCCGCCGGCCAGCACGCTGGCGGCCGCGAACAGTGCGGCGGTACCCCGCGCCCGCCGAATCCGTTCCGCGGCTTCCCCGGCGAGCTCCGTCTCCGGCAGCGCCGCCAGCGCGGCGCCCAGAGCGGGCGCGTTCGCGGCCACCGCGCACGGGATCACCGGCGCGCCGAAGCCGGACTCCAGCGCCGCCACCACGGCGGGTTCGGTTGCGGCCGAACCGATCAGCACCACGGCGTCCGGTTTCACCCCGGCCGCGTCGAACTGATCCCAGGCGGCGGTGACGGCCGCGCGCATGGCCTCCTCGGTGGTGGCCCCGCCATTGAGCGTCACGGCCGCCAGCACCCGGGTGCGGTCCGGGTCGATGAGCGAGAAGGCCTGGAACCCCGGCACCACTTCGCAGATGGCCAGGTCCTCGAATTCGTCCACCCAGCTCATGGCCCGCGCCACGGCCAGATGCGCGGCCTTGGCCGACACCAGCGACGCCTCGTGCCACGGGCCGGACGCCAGCCGCGTCACGATGGCCCGGCGTTCGGCCGCATCCCGGTAAGCGACGGCCGCGCCGACCACTTCGCGATCCGGTGAAAGTTTGTCGGCCAGTTCCTCCAGCACCGTCTCCACCGCGGCGGCGAGATCGGCTTTGGTATCGCCGACAACCTTTTCCACGCGCTCGTCCACCACGCGCTCGGTCAATTTGTCACCGTCGGCGAGTGCCACCGCGCGCACGATGCCGCGCTCGGTAGCGACGCCGATGGTCACCGCGGAACGAACAACAGCAGAAGCAACCACAGATCAGCCTTCCAACGTTGTGTCGATGCAACGAAACTCTCGTGGCTCCCGGGGGCAAGCCCCCGGACCCCCGAGAGCCGGAAACGAAACTCTCGCGGCCCATTGGACCCGGGCTCACGCCCGAGAACCGGAACCAACTCCCGCGGCCCCCTCGACCCGGGCTCCTGCGGGGCGAGCCCGGAGGTCTCGAGCGGGGCCACTCGTCAAGCGCTGAGGAGCTGCTGGGAAGCAGCTGCGATGAGTGTTCGGAGCCACTCCCGGGTGTGGATGGGTGCGAACCTACGACGAGATAGGGACACACGAAGTACCGCAGCGTGTCATCAGCGTGTCGCTACCTCTAGGCTGTTGAACGTGGAAGCGCGCACGGGAACCAGGTCGACACGACGACCGGACCCTGCGTTGGAGTTGCAGGACGACCCGCAGGAACTGATGCCGCGTCGCCGCCCGACGCAGGAACGGTCCAAACGCAAGTTCGACGCCCTGCTCCAGTCCTCCCGGGAGCTGCTGGTCGAGGTCGGTTTCGAATCGTTCACCTGTGAGGAAGTGGCGGCCCGCGCCGAGGTGCCGATCGGCACGCTCTACCAGTTCTTCGCCAACAAGTACGTGATCGTCTGCGAGCTGAATCGCCAAGACCTGGTGGCGGTTTCCCAGGAACTGTCCGAATTTCATGGCGAGATCCCGTCGATGGACTGGCTCCGCCACATGAACGCCCTGGTGGATCATCTCGCCGATCTGTGGATGACCGACCCGTCGCGCCGCGAGGTCTGGCTGGCCATGCAGTCCACGCCCTCGACCCGTGCGACGGGCGCCATCCACGAGAAGGAATTCGCCGAAGCGGTGGCCCAGATGCTCCGCCCGCTCATGCCGCGCACGCCCCGCGGCCGCCGTTCCATGATGGCCCAGGTGCTGGTGCACGTCGTCTACTCGATGCTGAATTTCTCCGTCCAGGACGGCCTCAGCCACGAGGACGCGGTGGCCGAATTGAAGCGACTCATGGTCGCCTACTTGCTGATTGCCGAGAAGGAGTCCCGGACCGGCGGCCAGCGCACGCCGGTCGAGCCCGACATGAACTAGCCGTTGATCAAGTCCGCTAGCTCACCCGGATCTTCCAGCACCACCATGGCGGCCGCCGTATCCCCGTCGTGCGTCAGCGACAGATGTACCCGCACCCGCGGCAGGAACTCCGCCGCCAGCCCGTGCAATTTGATACTCGGCCGCCCCCAGGCGTCATTGACCACCTCGATCAACGGATAGGGGTTGTCCCCGATCTGCGGACTCCGAGCGAACCGAGAAGAGGCCCAAGCCTTGATGACCGCCTCCTTGGCGGCCCACCGGGTGGCATAACTACGAGCGGGATCAGTGCCCTTGCTTTGGCAATAGCGGCGCTCTCCCGCGGTGAAACTCTCCCGGATCATGGTGGTGCCGGTGCGTTCCAGTTGTTCGGCGAACTCGGAAATGGTGACCAAGTCCAGTCCGATACCAAGGATCGTCACGGTATGAGACTCCTCGATTCCTCTTGAGTGCTGTTGTCTGGGCGCAACATACCAGCGGAGCCTACGGTTCCGTAGGCTCCGCTGGCGTAGGTTCCCTAGCGAGCAGCTGTTTCCAGCGGTTGCGCCAGATCGATCTGGCGGGCCGCGTTGGAGATCGCGGTGATCACGCACATGCCGACCGGGCCTTCCCGGTCGTAGAGCACAGCGGACCCGGTGGCCACACCGTCGGCGCTGAGATGGTTGTCGGTTTCGATGCCGAGATCCGTTCCCCGGGGCAGCCTCGCCAAGGTCAGGGTCAGGTCGGCATTGATGAATCCGACTCCCGCACTGCCCCAGTTGGTGACGAGGCTGGCGGCCTCGCCCACGATGGCAGCGTGGACGAACGGTGACGGTTCCTCGCCGTCGACCAACGAGATGACCCGCGACCACATCCGCTTTCGGCTCACGCCCTGGTGCTGTGCCATGTCCATCGACCAGCCCGTGGGGTGGGTGTCGCTGCCGAACAAGGGAACACCGTGCTGTTCGAGCTGGTCGGCCAGCTCTTCCGGTGGCGTCGGCGGCTGCGCTGCGCGCTGCCAGATCTCCCCTGCGGGCTGCTGCGACACCTTGAGGAAGACGGCACTCGCGCGAGCGAACTCGATTCCCCCGGAGGACAACACCGCGTCGGCGACCCTGATCCGATTTCCGGCTCGCACTTCGGTTGTCGATACCCGCAGCGGTGCGGCCGGCGCGGGTTTGAACATGTCGATGGTCAATCGTGCGGGCCGGAACCCTTCCCAGCCGTGGTTGCTTTCCAGCTCACGGGCCAGCAAGCCGCACACAGCGGGCCCACTGATCGTTCGATTGCTCCACGGGCTGGTGGCGAGCGGCGTCGGTACGAATTCGCCCTCGCCGGTCCGGTCGAAGAAGGTCGGTCTGTTCATCAGGTGGTCTCCGTTCTCGTTGTGTTCCGGCGCGATCAGAAGGTGAGGCCGTCGTCAACGCCCAGACGTCGCCGCCCCCACGCGGATACGCTGCGCTCGAACTCGAACATGGCGTGCTGGGCGACGGCGTGCACATCCCGCCAGTGCCGTTGCAGCACATCGGTTTCCGTAAGTCCCGAGGCGCCGGAGGCCAGGAAGACCGATTCCACGGCCTCCACGCACAACCGCACCGCGAGTGCGAAGTCACGCCGGTTGCGCGAGCGGACCTCGGCGATACCTGCCCGAGCTTCGGTCGCCTCCAACACGGAAGTCATTGCCCGGCGCAGTATTTGCTCCGCGGCATCGACGCGCGCTTCCGCTTCGCCCAGCTTGATCTGTTTTTGGAGTTCGGCCGCAGCCGCCGCACCGGTGTAGGCGTGGCTCCGGGTGCGCGTGCGATCCACCCACGCATCGATGGCGCCGCGCGCGATGCCCACCGCGGGCGCGGCGAGATACGCGGGCCAGGTCGCATCCAATGGCGTCCGGTAGATCGGATCCACGCGATGCCATCCACCCGGCGTCGTCCCGTCCTGCTGTTCAGAGAATCGGAGCAGGCGATGGGAGGGAACGAAAACATCCTCGATATCGACGCTGCAGGTGCCGGTCCCGGACAACCCGATGGTCTTCCAGTCCTCGACGATGCGGTACTGCCCCTTGGGAATCAGCATCGAGTACAGCTCGGGTTGTCCCGCCGGATCATGCTCCGCGGCAAGCGGCGATTTCACGACGATCCAGTCGGCGTGGTGCACACCGGACAAGAACCGCCACCGACCGGAGCGTATGAACGCACCCTCCGGAACACGCTCCGCGCTGGGACCGCCCACGGCGGACGTGCACGCGACCGCCTCGGGATTAGGACCCCAGACATCGTCCTGCGCAAGCGGATCGAACAAGGCGAGATTCCAGTTGTGGCTGATGTAGACGCCCATGGTCCAGGCCGCGGAACCGCAGGCCCGGCCGATTTCGCTGACGACATCGAGCTGAGTGGCGAGGGGTAGCTGCGCTCCGCCCCAGGTGCGCGGCTGGGATACGCGCGGCAATCCGGATTCCAGGAACATCGCGAATACGTCGTCGGGTAGCCGACGCAGCTTCGCGATATCGGCGGCCCGGCCGTACAGCTGATCGCGTAGCAGCCCGGCTCGTTCCAGAGCCTCGGCCTCGGTGATGTCCACGGTGGTGAATGTCTTCACGGCAAGTCTCTTTCGATGATCACGCGGCGAGGCGGGCGTTGCGCGCGGCAACACGCTGGATATAGCGGTACGCACCGATGGGATCCAGAATCCAGTCGAGGGCATCGGCCGGATCGTCCATGCAGTGCCCGAATCTGTCCGCGATCTCGCCGTATTTGGACGCCGCGATATGCAGCTCCGAAGTGTGCGGTAAGGCCGGTCCGAGGAGTTGATTGGTGAACGCCGTAGCAGGTCCGCCGATCTTCCAGAACTCCTCGAATGCTCCGGTCATGAATCGCCGGTCGAATGGGCCGTCATGCCGGATGATGGCCTGCAAGTAGGCATCCGCGCACTTGTTGGCATTGTTGGCGCCCTGCGCCGACAGCGGATCGTTGACGACGATCGCGTCGGCCATGCCGAGGACCTCGGCACCCGAGGGCAAGGTCGCGATCGGATTCCGCACCCGCGGCGTGATGCTCCCCGCCAGCACGGCATTTTCATCGATCAGTGCGATATCCGAAGCACGCTGCGCTTCTTCGGGCAGATGCTGCGACAGGAACGCGATCGCACTGGCAAGTTTCCGATCCGGCCGCTCCGCCGACCGCGACCAGAGGTCCATCGGCCGGCCCGGGACCGCTTCGAACAGCATGATGTCGCATTCGCCCTGCGCGGTCAGCGCCGGATAGGTGAGGTATTCGCCATAGCCGGGAATCAGGCTGAATTCGATCGCGCTGCTTGCGGACGGTCGCCGCAGCCCGCTCACATAGAACATCGCGAGCGAACGTTGCGGTTCACGATACGGCGACAGTTCGGCGTTCGTTTCGAAAAGCTGTGTGATCGAACCTTTCCCGGCGGCGACTATCACCAGATCGCTGGACCTCGCGTACCGCTCGAGGGATTCGACGGTGGCCGTCTCGATCCGCAGATCTCCCCCGAGCCGCTCGAATTCCGTCATCCAGCGCGGCATCTTCAGTCGCTGGTCGATCGACCGTGCGGGTCGTTCGAAGGTCGCCGACCAGGCGTTGACGGGCGTGTCCGGCAAGCCTTCCAGAAAGACGGAGAACCGCATTCCGTCGATTGTCGGGCATTGCCGGTCCCAGAAATTGATCCCGAGTGCGCGTTCGAATCCCTGTGCGGTGTCGAACATGCACTGACTGGACATGACGTGCCCGTCGCGAATCTCGTCCGGAGTGCGATCGGAAACGATGGTGACATCGAATCCGAACCGGCGCAGTCCGATCCCCAGCGATAGACCTGCTTGACCGGCCCCCACGATCGTGATGCTGCCGCGTGTACTGACTGCTCTTTTCATCCATTTCCCCGATCTGGATCAATACGTCGTCGCGCCGGACGGCTGACGACAGAGCTGCGGTGAGGTCCCCCAACCAAGATCCCCGGTCCGCCCCCATTGGTCCGTGCCGCTTTCGGCACGGAAGTTCTCGAATACGCAGGCCGCGAGCTAGGCGATCGGCCGGATGATTCCCGGCGCGGTGTCCATGGCGGTTTGCGTATAGCGGTGTCCCCAGTAGCTGGGTTTGTTGTACGTGCGAGCCACCCAGCTCAAGTCGTCGACGACGAGACCGCCGTGGCCCAGTTCGATCTGCAGGCCGGAAGGGCTGCCGATGTACACGGAGGTCATCAGGTCGTTGGTGTGCCGGCCCAGCGTCTGCATGATCTGGGTGTTGTTGCGCGACAACAGGTCGATGGCGCGGCCCAGGTCGTCCATACTCTGGTATTCGAGCATCAGGTGGTTGAAACCGACGTGCCCGGGCAACTCGGCCAGCGCGAGCGAGTGGTGCCGGCCGTTGATGTGATAGAAGCGAACATTGAAGTAGTCGTTGATGATTCGGTCCGACAGCCGGAATCCGAGGACATCGGCGTAGAAGCGGTTCGCCTCGACGAGGCTCGGCACCTGGAACACCACGTGACCCAAGCCTTGATCGCCGGTGACGAATCCGCCCCGCATCACCCGGCCGGGCTGAAACGAGTTCGGCGTCGCCGTCTTTCCCCAGCTCAGTTCATGGCGCAGCCCCCACGGGTCGGAGAACCAGGCGAGTTCCGCTACCTCGCGTTCCTTGGCGAGTGCCTCCTCGGCCCAGTGCACCTCGACGCCGCGCTCGGTCAACTGCTCCGCGTAGCCATGGAGATCGGTTTCGTTGGCCACGCCCCAACCCGCGTACCGGAACTCGTCCGCCGCGGCCGGATGAATCGCGATCCGGAAGTTGACATCGTCGATCGCCAGCCGTACCGCTCCATCCGGACCGTCTCCGAAGAGCTTGGCGCCCAACAGGTTCGGACCGTAGCTTCGCCAGTCCTCGAATCGTGGCGACGCGAAGCCGACATACGAAAGTTCTTGAATCATTTGACATCTCCCCGGGACCCGGACTCGCACCGCCGCATCGCGGTGCCGCCTTTTCACATTAAGCAGACTTGCCAATCACTGGCAAGCCAAACTATTGGTAAGCCCAAGGAAGCTATGATGTGGCGCATGATCCACAGGCCCGCGGATACCACCCGGACACTTGACACCCGACTCGGATACCTACTGGTCAGAACCGGCATCCGGGTACGTCAGCGCTATGTCAATGCGCTCTCAGCGATCGGACTGCTACCGAATCAGCATGTGATACTCAGCACGCTGAACGAGCGGGGGCCGAGCCACCAGAAGGAGATCGCCGATCAGATCCGGCTCGATTCCGGCGATATCGTGGCTTACCTCGACGGGCTCGAGAAGAGCGGGTTCATCGAGCGCAACCGGGATCCGGCCGATCGCCGACGACAGATCGTCTCGCTGACCGCGACCGGCGTCGATGTTCTCGTAGTCGCCGATACCACCCTGGACACCGTGGAGGCGGAGACGTTCGCAAGCCTCGGCCGGACCGAGCGAAAAGCCCTGAGCGCCACGCTGAACACGCTGTATCAGAACCTGTGAGAACCCGCCCCGCACGCGAGATAGGCCGACGAACGAACAGTCGCCCCACACCGCAAGGGCGTGGGGCGACTGTGTTCGGATCACCGGACCGGTATTACCGGCAGGCCGGGCCCTTCGGGACGGCGACGTAGGTCGCGTCCGCTCCCAGGCGGGCGGTCTGGGAGAGCAGGGTTTCGGCCTCGAGCTGGCGGGACTGCTTGGCCGGGGTGCCGTCGCCGCCGAGGCGGCGGTCGGCGGGGCGTTCGTAGAGCGGGGCGCCGCCGCACATGGCCTCGGTGAGGCGCTGGCGGCCGGCGAGCTGGCGCTCTTCGGCCCGGCGCTGGTAGGTCTCGCGCTTGTCGGCGTCGGTGATGGCTTCCACGAAGGCCTGGGGGTGCACGATGGCGACCAGGCCGGAGACGTGGCCGAAGCCGAGGGAGGTGACCAGGCCCGCTTTGAGCGGGAAGCGGTCGCCTACCTGGAGGGACTCGCGGAGCCAGACCAGGTGGGGGTATGACTTCATCTTCTCGTCGACGCAGTCGAGGCTGCGGTTCGGCGGGATGACGCCCTGTTCGAGGACCTGGCACAGGCCGATCATCTGGAAGGCCGCCGCGCCGCCCTTCGCGTGACCGGTGAGGGTCTTCTGCGAGATGACGAACAGCGGGTTGCCTTCCGAACGGCCGATGGCGGTGGCCAGGCGTTCGTGCAGCTCGGACTCGTTGGGATCGTTTGCCGCGGTGGAGGTGTCGTGCTTGGAGACCACCGCGATCTCGTCGGGCGAGACGCCGAGCTTGCCGAGTTCCTTGGCCAGTCGCGACTCCGGGCCGCCGCGGCCCGCGCCCAGCGCACCCAGGCCGGGGGCCGGGATGGAGGTGTGCACGCCGTCGGCGAAGGACTGGGCGTAGGCGACCACGCCGAGGACCGGCAGGCCCATTTCCAGGGCCACCGAGCCGCGGGCGAGGAGAACCGTTCCGCCGCCCTGCGATTCGACGAAGCCGCCGCGGCGGCGATCGTTGGCACGGGAGAAGTAGCGGTCGCTGATGCCCTTGCCCGCCATGACGGCGGAGTCGGCGGTGGCGGACATGTCGCCGAAGCCCACGATGCCCTCGATGCCGAGGTCGTCGTAGCCGCCGGCCACCACCAGGTCGGCCTTGCCCAGCTTGATCTTGTCCACGCCCTCCTCGACGGAGACCGCCGCGGTCGCGCAGGCCGCGACCGGGTGGATCATGCCGCCGTAGGAGCCGACGTAGCTCTGCACCACATGGGCGAGAGCGACGTTGGGCAGCGCCTCCTGCAGGATGTCGTTGGCGCGCGGCTCACCGAGCAGGTTGTCGATGTAGAGCGAGCGCATCGAGGACATGCCGCCCATGCCGGTGCCCTGGGTGTTGGCGACCATCGCCGGATGCACCCAGCTCATGAGTTCCGCGGGGCTGAAGCCGGAGGACAGGAACGCGTCCACGGTGCAGACGATGTTCCACAGCGCCACCCGGTCCACCGAGGAGGCCATATCGGCGGAGATGCCCCACTTGGTGGGATCCCAGCCGGTCGGGATCTGACCGCCCACGAACCGCGACAGCTTGGTCTTGCGCGGCACCCGGATCTCGGTGCCCGCCTTGCGGATCACGTTCCAGTCGCCCGAACCCTCGACCGGCGTGATGACGGTCTGCTCCGGGTTGGCGGCGAAGAACGCGCGCGCCTCGGCCTCGCTGTTGACGACGAAGGACAGGTCCTTGTCGAGGAACACCGAAGTCAGCAGCGGGATGGCATTGTCGATCATCGCGCCGTCGTCGCCGTAGCGCCGCACGCCGCAGCGTTCGACCACGGTGTCGTGGTAGCGCTCGGCCAGCTCCGATTCGTCCACGTACTCACCGGATTCGGTGTCGTACCAGCCCGGCTTGGGATCGTTCTCCCAGGTGACCAGGCCCGTGGTCCAGGCCAGCTCCAGCACGCCCGCGGCGGAGAGCTGATCGGAGACCTCGACCTCGAAGCGGGTGCGCGCCGAGCCGTAGGGCCCGAGCTCGCCCGCGCCGACGATGACGACCATATCGTCGAGATCGGCGGTGACCGAACCCCATTCGGGGGTGGGCAGCTTGGAGGACAGGGTCGGCGGGGCCGGCAGCGCCGCGATGGTCGCGACGTCGCTTGCCGCGGCGGCCGCTTCGGCTTCCTCGGCCTCACCGTGCGCACCCTTGGCGAGCGCGGCGAGATCCAGCTTGGCATTGGCCAATCCACCGGTCAGGTCGATCTGCTGCGGTCCGGCGGCGGTCACCACGCGAGCGCGCGAGGTGCACCACTTGAGCAGCTCGTCCGCCATCTGCTGGGTGGACCAGGTCTGCACCCCGGCCGCCTCGACGGCCTCGACCAGCGGATCGTTATGGCCCATCAGCCCGGTGCCGCGCACCCAGCCGATCAGCGCGTGCACCAGGGTGACCCGCTGCGCCCACGACTTCTCCGCGCGCCACTTGGCGACCACGGCGTCGAGCGCGGCCTTGGATTCGCCGTACGCGCCGTCGCCGCCGAAGAGGCCGCGGTTGGGCGAACCCGGCAGCACCACATGCAGTTTGGCGTCCACGTCGTGGTCCGCGCCCAGGGTGGACAGGCCACCGATGAGCCGCTCCACCGACCACAGCAGCACCCGCATCTCCATCTCGGCGCGGGCACCGGCGTCGGAGAGGTCACCGGCCACGCGGGGCGCGGCGAACGGCATCAGCAGGGTGGGGGTCATCGCCTCCTTGACCAGGATCTTCGCGCCGCCGGCATTGTCGACCTGCTCGTTGCCGACCCAGTCGATCAAAGCGTCGATATCGCTGTAGGAGGCCATGTTCGCGGGCACCACCCACAGGGTCGCGCCATTGCGGGCGTTCTCGCGATACAGCTTCTTGTAGAAGCTCAAGCGGGCGTCGTCGAGCTTGGAGGTGGTGACGATGACGGTCGCGCCGCCGCCGAGCAGTCGCCCGGTGGCCGCCGCCGCGATGGAACCCTTACTGGCGCCGGTGATCACGGCGATATCGGAGGACCAGGCGCCCGGCTCCGCGGCGCTCACCGCGGCCTCGGCAATACTGCCGTAGACCCCGGCCAGCACGGAACGCGCTTCCCGCTTGGCCCGATCGCGCCACCAGTTCGCCTGCGCGGCAACGGCTTCCCCGGCCCCGGTGAACCCGTCGACCGCGAAGTCGGCGAGCGCGGCGTCCTCGCCCAGCCACAGCCGGGCCAGATCCTCACGGGCCGAGGCCCACCGGTCGTCGATGAGCACGGCCTTCTTGGCGTCGAAGGCGGGCGCGACGAGACGCGGCCAGTCCGAACCCAATTCGGCCGAGACCAGATCGATGAGCGAGTTGTCGGAGGCTTCCGGCGCGGACAGCTGCTCGACGTGACCGAGGGATTCCAGGATCACGCGGGCGGCCTGCGCCAGCACGCCGTCGCGGCCGGTGATCTGCTCGGTGAACTCGCCCAGCGCGGCCGCGTCGACGGTCGCGCCGCCCCCGCCGCCGGCGGACGGCATGGAGACCGCGACGCCCCGGCGAGCGGCGACCGCCTGCACGGCCGCGTCGATCGCATTGTCCACGGCCGCACCGTCGTTCAGGCCGCCGGAGACCAGGCCGCCGAGATCGCCGCCGCGCACGGAAGCGCCCTCGCGGGTGCCGAGCGAGACCTCGGCGGTGACGTGGCTGGCCCAGCCGTCGCCCAGGCCCCAGACCTTCTTCACCCGATCGGCGATGGCGCCGGGGCGCTTGCCGGACGGGCCGAAGACCTTGCGCAGGTGATCGCCGATGGCGTCGGACAGCACCGACCCGAACGGCTTGTAGGTGCGGGCCAGGCGGTCGACGGTGTTGGACAGCGCGCCCATATCGGCGTCGGCCGCACCGTCGATGGCGCCGAGCGAGAGCTCCGCGCCGAGGTCGACGAGCAGCTGGTTACGCCGCGAGGAGACGCCGTCGCACAGGCCCTCGATGGTGTCCACCGGGCCGATCTGGTCCATGCGCAGCTTGGTCCACAGCGCGATGAGCACGCGGGTGGCGTCGGCGGCATTGAACGCGATGTCGTCCGGGGTCGGCCCGCCGGTCGCCACGGCCACGGGGGCCGGGGCGGCGGCAGCGGGAGCCGCTGCGGCCGAAGCGGTTTCGGCGGCCGGAGTCTCCTCCGGCTCCTCCACCGGCGCGGGATCGGTATCGGTGGCGTACACGATGCCGGACTCGCGCTCGATGTTCAGTACCTCGACCACCGTGTTCGAGAACTGCGGCAGCTTGAGCGTGTTGGAGGCCAGGTTCGCGACGGTAGGCGTTGCGGCCAAACCGATCTCGACGAACCGCTCCACACCGAGCCCGCCGTGCTCGACGTCGGTGAACAGCAGATCCTGGGTCTCGATCCAGCGCACCGGCGAGGCGAACTGCCAGGCCAGCAGCTCGACCAGCACCACGCGGCACAGTTCGATGGGCTTGGCGGCCCATTCGTCGAAGTTCGCCAGCACCTCGGCCAGCGGTTCGGACGGCACCAGGTCGGCGATCTCCTGGATGAAGTCGCGCTCCAGGTTGAACAGGCGCGGCACCAGGTTCGGAATGTAGCGTCCGACAAGCACTTCCGGATGCAGGTCTTCCGGCAGCAGCCCGCGCAGCTTCTCGCGGAAGTCCGGCACGCCGGCCCGCAGCACGGTGGAGTGGAACGGCACGTCGATGCCCGGGATGACCACGAAGGCCCGCTTGCCGCCGGTCTGCGCCCGCAGCCGCTCGATCTCGACCTCGAGGGCTTCCAGGCCCTTCACGGTGCCCGCGATTGCGTACTGCGCACCGCGCAGGTTGAGGTTGACGACCTCCAGGAATTCCCCGGCCGCGTCGCCGATGCCCTTGACCCAGCCGATCACCTCGTCGTCGGCGATGCCGATCTGCGAGGGCCGGATGGCGGCCATGCGGTAGTCGCTGCGGCCCTGGGCATCCCGGGGCACCAGCTCGTGCATGGCGGAGCCGCGCTGGAACACCACCTCGAGCACCGCGTGCAGCGGCAGCACGCCAGCGACTGCGGACAGCGCGTTGTACTCGCCGACGGAGTGGCCCGCCAGCATGGCGCCCTCGATGAACGCGCCGGCTTCACGCAGTTCGGCGACCTGAGCCACACCGAGGGTGGCCATCGCCACCTGGGTGAACTGGGTCAGGTGCAGCACGCCCTGTGGGTGCCGGTATTCGACGCCGCGCGCCTTCAGGTAGGTCGGGTTGTCGCGCACGACAGCGAGAATCGAGAAGCCCAGCGCCTCGCGGGTGTGCTTGTCGGCCTCGTCCCAGACCTGCTTGGCGGCCTTGGAGCGGGTGCGCGCGTCCAGGCCCATCCCCTTGGCCTGAATGCCCTGACCCGGGAAGGCGTACACGGTCTTCGGCGCGGCGATGCGACCGGTCGCGGTCATCACCAGATCGCCGTCGATGCGGCAGGACACCTCGATGATCTCGGTGCCCGCGTCCACCGCGACCCGTTCCACGCGCACGTCGATCTGCGCGCCCAGGCGCACCATGCCGAGGAAGCGAGTGGTCCAGGCGGTGATGGTGCGCGGCGGCACCTTGTCGCTCAGATCGATGGCCGAGACCGCGTGCTGCGCGGCGGCCGACAGCCACATGCCGTGCACGATCGGATCGCCCAGCCCGGCCAGCTTGGCCGCATTGCCGGAGGTGTGGATGGGGTTGAAGTCACCCGACACCTGCGCGAAGGCGGACATGGCGCGCGGAGCCTGGATGGTGACGTCGCGCCGGCGGCGGCGCGGGGTGTCGGCGGCCTGCTCGGACAGCGAACCGGCGGCGCGCGGCGGATCGGTGAGCTCGCCCGCGCCGGTGCGGCCGCGGATGGCGAACCGCTCGGTGAGGGTGGCGATGGTCGGCATGGACATGCCGGTCTCGACCTTGTCGAGCATGCCGGTGATGCGCACCCGCACCTCGACGACGCGGCCCAGATCGGTGTCGAGGGTCTCGCCCGCCTCCACCTTGACCGCGAGCACGCTGGCGCCGGTGGGCAATTCACCGACCAGATCGATCTGATGGTCGAGGTGGACCAGGTCCAGCATGCCCTCGATGACGCTGGCGCCGGTGGCGGTGCGGGTGGCGCCGAGCACCGCGAAGACCGCGGGCCAGCAGGCTCCGACGAGCACGTCCGGCGCAGTGCGGCCGATGGTCGAAAGGTGTTCGGGCAGACCGGAACCGGTGACGCCGGCGTGATCGGCGATCAGGTCCGGGCTCCAGGCCACGTTCAGGTGCGCGACCGGGGTGCCGTTGACGACCTTCACCTCGGGCAGCGACTGCCCGGCGGCGACGGCCAGCAGCGCGGTCATGGCGGCGTCGGCATCGGCTTCGGTGATGACCGGCGCGCCGCCGTTGTACACCGAGACCGGGACGGTGATGCGGATGCGCACGGCATCCTTGCCCAGCAGCGGCACCGCCAATTCCACATAGGCGTGGTCGGATTCGGGGCCCTCGGTGGCGGACAGGGTGGCACCGGTGGGCGGGTGGATCGCGCCCTTGCCGTTCATGGTCCACTCGCCGAGATCGCCCAGGCGGTGGATGGGGTTGACGGTGGTGCGCCCGGCCCAGTTCACATCCGGAGCGGCCAGCACGATGTCCAGCAGCCCGTTCGCGACGGCGGCGCGGCGGCGGCCGTCGACGGCGGCCGGGACGACGCCCGCGCGCACCAGGGAGTAGGCGGTGTCCTGTTCGAAGCGGTCGAGGAGTTCACCGACCGGTTCGTCCACGCGGGTGATGCCCGCGACGGCGACGGTGCCCGGGATGATGCACACCTGATCGGCGGTGTAGCGCGGATCGTGGGCCTGCCACAGCGAATCCGAACGCCACCAGCGGCGCACGTCCTGATCCACCACCGGCACGAAGTTCACCGGCTTGCCGGGAATCTTGCACAGCGACACGAAGAACGGCACGTCGGCCGGGTGCAGCACGGCCGAGGCGATGGCCGGGTACTGCTCCTTCAGCGTGCAGATGGCCTTGACCGGGGTCTCGAACGCGGCGTCGTCGGCGAACAGGGTCGGGATCTCGCCGCGGTCGGCCGGGTTGAGGCGGGATTCGGTGCGGCGCACCATTTCCGCGAACCGGTCGCGCCAGGTGATGTCCAGCCATACCGACTTGGTGGCCTCGGCGATGGCGTCGGCGAAGTCGCCGCCGCAGTCGAAGTCCTTGCGGCGGTCCAGGCCCACGGCCAGCTCGACGTAGCGCTCCAGCCATTCCAGGTAGGTCATGGTGGCGACGTCGCCGAAGTACGGCTTGGCGGTGCCGTTCAGCGCCTCGATGATCTCCGCGCGCCGCTCGGCCACGGCGTCGGCGTCACCGGCGACCTCGTCCAGCAGGCGGCCGGTGCGGGAGGCGGCATTGTCGATCTCGTGGATGTCGGCGCCCAGTTGCGAACGGCCGGAGGCCATTCCGCCGGACGCGGTGCCCGCGCCGACCCAGTCCGGGGTGCCGGGGGTGTCGACCAGCAGCTGCTTGACCTCGGGCGCGGTGGTGGCCTCCAGGGTGGCCATGGCGGCGGTGCCGACCAGCACGCCGTCCAGCGGCATGGCCGGGTAGCCGTGGGCCTGCGACCAAGCGCCGGTGAGGTATTCGGTGGCGCGCTCGGGGGTGCCGATGCCGCCGCCGACGCAGACGATCACATTGTCGCGGACACGCAGTTCGGCGTAGGTGTCCAGCAGCAGGTCGTCCAGGTCTTCCCAGGAGTGGTGCCCGCCGGCCTTGCCGCCTTCGATGTGCATGATGACCGGGTAGCCGGGCACCGAGTCGGCGATGCGCAGCACGGCCCGGATCTGGGCGACGGTGCCGGGCTTGAACGCCACGTGGGTGATGCCGGCCTCGGTCAGCTCCTCGATCAGCGCGACGGCTTCCTCGAGCTCCGGGATGCCGGCGGTGACGATGACGCCGTCGAAAGGCGCACCGGCGGAACGGGACTTCTGCACCAGGCGCTTGCCGCCCAGCTGCAGCTTCCACAGGTAGGGGTCGAGGAACAGCGAGTTGAACTGCACGGCGCGACCCGGGTGCAGCAGCGTCTTCAGCTCTTCCACGCGATCGGCGAAGATCTGCTCGGTGACCTGGCCGCCGCCGGCGAGTTCGGCCCAGTGGCCCGCATTGGCCGCCGCCGCCACGATTTTCGCGTCCACGGTGGTGGGGGTCATGCCCGCGAGCAGGATCGGGGAGCGGCCGGTCAGCTTGGTGAACGCGGTCTCGACCACGACCCGGCCGTTGGGCAGGCGCACCGGCTTGGGCGCGAATTCGGCCCAGGCGGGCGCGATTTCGGGGGCCGCGCCGGGGGTGAAGAGGCTGCGCTGGCCGGAGCGGGTGGCGGCGGCGAGCACGCCGACGCCGGTGCCCTTGAGCGAGCCGGAGGTGAGGCGGGAGAGCAGGTCGCCGGGACCCAGGTCCAGGATCCACTGCGCGCCCTGGGCGACGGTGTCGTCGACGATGCCGACCCAGTCGATGGGATCGACGAGCACTTCCTGGGCGAGGCTCGCGGCCAGTTCGGCGTCCAGGCCGCACTGCTGCGCCCAGCCCTTGACCAGGTCGACGGTCTCGGCCAGCGCCGGGTGGTGGAAGGCGACCTCGACCGGGATGTCCTCGAACACCGGCGCGAATACCGCACCGCCGCGCTTCTTGGCGTCGCGTTCCTTGGCCTGTTCGGCATTGATCTCGGCGCAGCGCTGGCGGACGCGATCGAGCTGGGCGACCGGGCCGCTCAGCACGGCGCGGCGGCGGCCGTTGCGGATGGACAGCACCGCGGCCTTCTCCGGCGCGATGCCGGTCATGAGCGCGTCGACAACTTCCCGCAACTGCTCGGGATCGACATTGGAGACCGCCACCATGGGCGACTTCTCCCCCACCGGCATGAGGCCGCGGCGGCGGGCGACCAGTCCGGCGGCGGCGCCGATCAACTGGGCGATGGCCAGCAGTTCGGCATCGCGCTGCCCGTGCGCCTCGGCGGCGGTGGCGGCGATCCGGCCCTGCGAGTGGCCGATGACGGCGGTGGGCGCGTGCGCCGCGGTGTCCAGGCCCTGCAGGCGCAGCGCGCGCAAGGCGGCGGCCTGGGTCAGGAACACGCCGGGCATGGAGACGGCCGCGGAGCGCAACACCTGCGCTGACGGCGCTCCCGACACCTCCCCCTGCTCCGGGTCGGCGATCTCTTCCTCGAGCATCCACGCGATCGGGTCGAACCCGACGGGACGCACCACGAGTAGTTGTGCCGCAACGGGTTCCAGCTGCCGGGCCGCGTCATTGACCAGTGCGGTCAGCTCCGGCTCCAGTGCGGAATCCCGCCCGATCTCCTCCAGCTCGGTCAGCCACTGCGCCCCCTGTCCACCGAAAGCGAGGGCGTACGGCGCACCCCCCAGCAACCGGTCCAGCAGCGACGACCTGACTCCACTCTCCCGGCTCTTCCCCGCCACCTTGGCCTTCGGTCCGGTTCCAGTGCTCTCGTTGATCGTCAAGACGTTCGACTTCCTTCTCCTGGCGGCCCGCCCCCTCAGGACTGGGCCGCGCTCACGGTGCGCAGGTGTTCCTCCGGCCATCTGGCCCTGGTAGATGGCGAGGATTCCACAAAATCATGAGGATCTCCTCATGTTTGGTCCGCACCCCGTGACCTACCCCCGAGTATTTCTGTACGGTCGTCCCAGAACCGTCCGAAACATGACCCTCCCTCATGTTTGAACACGCTGGTGAGCGTGGTTACACCCGTGAAGGAAATGTGAGGCTTCCTCACATTGCCGTTTATCAAATCGTTATAATCCCTGGTAGGGTTACCGACCAGTACGCCACACCCGCCCGGTGCTTCGCGATCCCCGTTAGACCCGGTAAAGTTTGGACGGTCGTACCATCAGCGCGAGTGGCGAAATTGGCAGACGCGCCAGATTTAGGTTCTGGTGTCCACGGACGTGGGGGTTCAAGTCCCCCCTCGCGCACAAAGAAAATCCCGGCAATCCCCCCATGCGGGCGGAGCCGGGATTTTCCGTTTCAGAGTTTGCGCACTCCGCCCCGCGCTGCCCGGTAACCATCGAGCAAACAGCGGGGCGGAACGCGATCAGCCCGCCGAACCGGTCAGCAGCTTGATGAGATCGGTTGCGCCGGAGGGGATTCCGGTGTTGGATTCGGCGCGGCCGGGGACGCCGACCTCGAGCTGGGCGGTCTTGCCGGCCTGGGTCACGGTGACGGTGTACTTGGCCTTGGCCGGGGGCGTCCATTCGATGGTGGGGGTGCTGTTCGCGGGGGTGAGGGCGTCGACGATGGTGACGCCGTCGACCTTCACGGTGATCGGGGAGGTGGCGTCGGAGCCGGAGAGGGTGACGCTGATGCGGCAGGTGGCGGCGACGGCGCAGTCGGAACCCGCGGTCGATCCTTCGACCTTGATGCCGGTGACGCTTGCCGAGGCGGGGGCGGCCAGGAGGACCGGGGCGGCGAGGGCCGCGAAACCGGCTGCGGCACAGGCGCCGATCGAACGCTTTGACATGGAGACCTTCACTTCCTTTCGGCGAGCCGGATCGCCCACCGAGAGGAAGAGTAGTGAAACGCTAGCGCTTCAATGCGGTTTTCACCCGGAGCCGGTCCCCCGGATCCGTTCAGGACCAGGTTGGGGCTCGGTAGAGGGGGTTCTCGAAAAGCGATCCGGTGCCGGAGGTGTCGAGTAGCGCACTCACGGCGAACAGATCTTCGAAGCTGTGGATCCCGAGATCTTCCACGTCTATCTGCAGGCTTCGCAACCAATCGGATAATCCATTAGGCATGAGCGGCACAACCTTCGGTAGGTGGCAACACGTGAGCGATCATCACATGCGCCACCTGCGCGAAGGTGAAGCGACACTCGCGATTCAGCGGCGGGTGACGCGGACCGGCTTGTCGGCGGGGGCGTTCTCGATATCGTCGAGCTGGGCGACGATGGTGGCGCGCAGTTCGTCGTAGCTGTCGAACCGGTAGTCCTGGAACAGGGTGTAGCCGGTCCACATCAGGTTGGCGCACACCCGCGCCGGCACCTTCCCGGTCTGCGCGCCCATGCCGACCAGCGCCACGGACTTGATGCTGCCGGGGGCCGCGGCGTTCTGCCGATGCACGGCCTGGAACCCGGCCGCGCAGGCCAGCGCGACATTCAGAGTCTCGCTCACGTCCTGCACCGAACTTTCCATGGTGGGCGTGGAGATCAGATAGGTCGGGGTGATGGCGCCCGAACGCACGCACACCGCGCTGCCGACCGGGAGCCGGCCCGCGAATTCGTCACGGATGGCGCGCTGTACGCGCAACTGGATGCCTGCGCCGAGATGACGTTTGATGACCGCGTCCAGCCCGCCGTCCATGGCGCCGCGCGAATTGGTCGGGCTGACCCAGGCATCCACCTGCTCGTCGAGAATCGACCCCTTGCGGATCTCGATCTCCGGATACTCGGCGAAGGCGACCCGCTGGATCTGTCCGAATTGTTCGCCGGCGGCGGCGAACCGTGGCTACCGCTGCTGCGCCCCGTCATCGAGGCGCAGCCCGCCGCGGCCACCTTCATCGGCCCCGGGCGCGGACCGCAGGTGGTGCCGGTGCGGGAGCTGACCTTCCAGGCGCTGAAACCGCATCCGCCGCACAAGTGGAAGGTGGTCGCCTTCGGCCAGAACCCGTATCCGCGGCCGGAGAGCGCCACCGGTATCGCCATGTTCGACAACACCTTCCACGATTGGAAGGACAGTCAGTTCGGCCGGGTCATCAGCATTCGCTGCCTGATCAAGGCGGCGGCCATGTGGAAGTACGGCATCCCCAAGAAGACCCCGATCGCCGAGATCCGCGCGCTGCTGAAGGAGAAGGACACCGTCGGGCCGCCGGAATGGTTCCAGGCCATGCTCACCCAGGGCGTGCTGCTGCTGAACGCGGCGCTCACCGCCAGCAGCGACGGCTCGCTGACCACCGAACAGCACACCGCGTTCTGGCGGCCGGTGGCCGAGCAGATCATCGAGGAGATCCTGCGGGCCAAGCAGCAGGCCGGCGCGGCCGATCGCGGTGTGGTGTTCGCCTGGTGGGGCGCGCACGCTCGCGGCCTGAAATCGGTTGTGCTGCAATTACAGAAGAAGTACCCCGGCGTCGAGGTCCGGCACGTGGACCATGCCAATCCGGCGGCGCAGGGCGATATCTTCTGCGACGGCGACCATTTCGGGACGGTGAACAAGGCGCTGACCATGCTGGGCGCCGACGAGATCGACTGGCTGCCCAGCGCCGGCTGGAACCAGGTCGTCACGAAAACCGATGGGGCCGAGGACGATACGGCCGAGCGCATGGGCGCGTTCATCGCCTCCACCATGGAGCTGCACCAGCTGTATCTGGAACGCCTGGCGAGCGTCAAGGACGAAGGTCTCGTCCTGCCCGCCATCACCGGCCTGTTCGACACCCCGCTGCTGGATTTCCGCGATGCCGTCGCCCCGGTCGCGAAACTGCTGTCCGGCCTGGACCGCTACGCCGCCATGTCGCACGCCTTCGGCAAGCAGCGCGCGGATCACGAACCCGGCGGCCTGTCCGCCGCGGCCATCGCGGCCCTGCACCTCTACACCTGCGAGTCCGCGTTCTACCGCGAGATCAATGCCGTGCTGCGCTCCCCCGACCGCACCCGCCTCACCCCCTACCTCCCCTACCTGCGCCTGCTCTTCGCCGCCGTCTCCGAACTGCCCGCCCGCAGCGAACCGCTGTGGCGCGGCGTCTCATTGGACCTGCGCGCGCAGTACCCACTGGGCCGGACGGTGACCTGGTGGGGCGTCTCGTCCTGCACCTCCGAACCACAGGTGGCCCGGGCCTTCCTCGGCAGCCGCGGCAAACGCACCCTTTTCGAAGTGCACCCGGCCCGCGCGGTGAGCATCCGCGACTTCTCGGCCTTCACCGGCGAGGAGGAGTTCATCCTGCTGCCGGGCACCCAGCTCGAGGTGACCGACGTCCAGGTCCAGCGCGGCGGATTGTGCACCGTGCGGCTCACCGAATCGGCCGAGCAGCCGCTGGTCTCCTGACCGCCGCGTCACGCCGTAGCGCGGAATTCCGTTGCGCCGCCGAGCAATCGGGAGATGCCGAGTCCGGCGGCGCGCAGCGCGGGGATGGCCGAGCGGGCCGAGGCGTTGTTGGGCAGCACCAGCGACAGCGCCGCCACGGTGCGCCCGCCGGCCGCGCGCACCGGCACCGCGATGCCGGTCGCGCATTCGTCGACATGCCCTGGGCAATAGGCGATTCCGGTGCGGCGGATCTCGCTCAGCGAGGCGCGCAGCCGATCCGGATCGACGAGCGTGTGCGGCGTGAGCGCGCGCAGCGAGCCGGCGAGCACGGCCTCCTGTAGTTCGGAGGGGGCGTGCGCGAGCAGCACCAGCCCGGTGGACGAGGCGTGCAATGGCAGCCGCCCGGCCAGGTGCGTCCGATTGCGGATGGTGCGGGAGGCGGAGAGCCGCTCGATGTAGAGCACCTCGCGCTCGTGCAATACCCCCAGCTGCACGTGATGCCCGATGGCGGCGTGCAGGTCGGACATGATCGGAATAGCCGCTTCCTGCAACCCGAAGGTGGGCGCGGCCCGGGAAGCCAGCTCCCACATGCGAACCCCGATGCAGACCCGCCGTTGCGCGTCCCGCCGCAGCCACCCGTACTCGATGAGCTCGTTCACCAGCCGCGAGGCGGTGGCCAGCGGCAGATCACTGCGCCGGGCCAGTTCGGACAGGGTGACCGCGCGATGGTCCGGCCCGAAGGCCTCGTAGATGCGGACCACCCGGGACATGAGGGATTCGCCGCTCATCGATCGGGCCATGGCGCTTCCTCCGGGTCTCTCAATTATCAGGATTACTGATATACATGCCTTATGTACCACCCTGCGACGACGCCCGTCAACAGCCGCACCGGCCCGGACCTGGACCGGATCACCGCGATCGACGTGCACACCCACATCCACGCCGACGACCACGGGCGCCTGGCCCTGGACGACCAGCTGCTGCACGCCGCGGAGGCATATTTCAAAGGGCCGCAAGCGCCCCGGCCCACCGTCGACGAGCTGGCCGCGCACTATCGCTCCGCCGGTATGGCCGCGGTGGTGTTCAGCGTGGACGCCGAGGCCATGACCGGACATCCGGCGCTGAGCAACGAGGAGATCGCGGCGGCCGCGGCCCGGCATCCGGATGTGCTGATCCCCTTCGCCTCGATCGATCCGGCGCGCGGCGCGGCCGGGGTGCGGGCGGCACGGCGGCTGGTCACCGAATACGGCGTGCGGGGGTTCAAGTTCCACCCCAGCCTGCAAGCCTTCGAGCCGAACGACCGGCGGGTGTACCCGCTCTACGAGGAGATCCAGTCCCTCGGCGTCCCAGCGCTTTTCCACACCGGGCAGACCGGCATCGGCGCGGGCCTGCCGGGCGGGCGGGGCATCAAACTGCGCTACTCCGACCCCATGCTGCTCGACGATGTGGCCGCCGACTTCCCGGACCTGACCGTGATCATGGCGCACCCGTCGGTGCCGTGGCAGGACGAGGCCATCTCCATCGCCACCCACAAGGCCAACGCCTATATCGATCTGTCCGGCTGGTCGCCGAAATACTTTCCGCCGCAACTGGTCCGGGCGATCAACGGCCCGCTGGCGGACAAGGTGCTGTTCGGCTCGGACTATCCGATGCTCACCCCCGAGCGCTGGATGCGCGACTTCGAACAGCTCGAGATAAAACCGCGGATCCGCCCGAAGATCATGAAGGAGAACGCGATCCGCGCACTGTCGCTGCGCCCGGCATAGCCGTTCGCTCTGACTGTGACCCAGTTCTCTCATTGAACGGAAAGGTACCTTGAGCAGGGGTCCCCGTATGGCCTTTCCTGTTCCGCGATTCAGTCATTGATCGAACAGGAGCGGGTTGATGCCCAGCCAGCCCATTGACGGCGCCACGCCGGTGAATCCCGAGACGGCCGCCCGCAAGGCCGCCACCGCGAGCTTCATCGGCACCGCCATCGAGTGGTACGACTTCTTCCTCTACGGCGCCGCGGCGGCCCTGATCTTCGCGCCGCAGTACTTTCCGTCCTCGAATCCCGCGGTGAGCCAGCTGGGTTCGTTCGCGAGCTTCGCGGTCGGCTTCCTCAGCCGGCCGCTCGGCGGCGTGGTGGCCGGGCACTTCGGCGACCGCATCGGCCGCAAGCGGGTGCTCATCATCTCGCTGCTGATCATGGGCGGGTCCACCGTGCTGGTCGGCCTGCTGCCCAACTATCAGCAGATCGGCATCGCCGCACCGATCCTGCTGGTGGTGCTGCGCCTGATCCAGGGCCTCGCGGTGGGCGCGGAATGGGGCGGCGCGGCGCTCATGGCCATCGAGCACGCGCCGCCCAAGCGCCGGGTGTTCTACGGCGCGGCCACCCAGCTCGGCGTGCCCGGCGGCGCGATCCTGGCCTACAGCGCCATGCTGGCGCTCTCGGCATGCACCGGCGCCGCCTTCACCACCTGGGGCTGGCGGGTGGCCTTCGTGGCCAGCATCGTGCTGGTGCTCTACGGCTTCTACGCGCGGCGGCAGCTGAACGAGAGCCCGCTGTTCGAACAGCAGGCGGCCGAACGGGATACGGCCCGGCTGCCGATTCTGGAGGTGCTGCGCAAGTACCCGAAGAGCGTGCTGGTGGCCATTTTCGCGGCGGCGGCCAGCCCGGCCTTCGGCTATATCGTGCTGACCTACATCCTGTCCTACGGCACCAAGGAGATCGGCTACTCGCGCAACAGCCTGCTGGTGGTGGTGATCCTGGTGAGCGCGGTGCAGTTCGCGGCCACGCTGGTGCTGGCGAACCTGGCCGACCGGTGGGGGCGGCGCAAGCTGATGTTGATCGGCTCGGTGTTCCAGGCCGTCACGGCGCTGCTGTTCTTCCCGATCTTCGATACCGGAGTGCTGGTGCTGGCGATGATCGGCGGTTCGCTGGCGCTGATCGCCAACACCACGCAGTACGCACCGCTGCCGGCGGTGATCAGCGAGCTGTTCCCGACCCGGGTGCGCTACAGCGGTTCGTCCATCGGCTATCAGTTCGGCGCGATTCTGGGCGGTTCGCTGTCCCCGATCATCGCCACGGCCATTTTCGCGGGCACCCATAATTCACTGCTCATCGGCGTGTATCTGGCCGGTATGACGGTGCTTTCGGCGATCGCCATCCTGATCGCGCACAGTCCCGCGCTCGCCCCGAAGGAGCGGCGCGCCGAGGCCGAGCTCCCCGTGAGCTGATTTACCCGGACAGCAAGAAGGCCGGTTCCCTTGCGGGAACCGGCCTTTCGCGTATCGATCGAGCGGTGCGCGATCGATCAGATGCGCCCGTACAGCGCCTTCACATCGGTCTTGCGGATCTTGCCCGAACCGGTGGTGGGCAGCTCGTCGACGAATTCCAGGTACTTGGGCACCTTGAAACCCGCCAGCCGCTCGCGCAGGAACCCCAGCAGCACAGCGGCTTCCGGGTGATCGGCGGTGGCCGGCACCACGACCGCCTTGCCGACCTCGCCCCAGCGCTCGTCCGGCACGCCGATGACGGCGCACATGGCGACCGCCGGGTGATGGCACAGCTCGTTCTCGACTTCGGCGGGATACACGTTCTCCCCGCCGGAGATGATCATGTCCTTGAGCCGGTCCACCACGTAGACATAGCCGTCCGCGTCCACGGTGGCGATATCGCCGGAATGGAACCAGCCGTCGCGCAGGGCGGCGGCCGTGTCCTCGGGTCGATTCCAGTAGCCGCGCATGACATTCGGGCCGCTGACGATGACCTCGCCCCGCTCCCCCGCGCCCACCTGCTCGCCGTCCCCGTCGATCACCCGCACCTCGGTGAAAAACGAAGGCACACCGGCGGATCCGAGCTTGGACTCCGCGTGCTCGCGATCGAGCACCAGCACCCCCGGCGACGCCTCGGTCATGCCGTAGCCCTGTACGAAGCTCAGCCCGCGATCCAGATAGCGCCGAATCGTGCTGTGCGGCACCGGAGATCCCCCGCACAGCAGAATGCGCAGGCTGGAGACGTCGGTCTCGGGCCAGCGCGGGTGCGCGGCGAGGGCATCGAACATGGTCGGCACGCCGAACATCCAGGTGACGCGCTCGGATTCGACGATATCCAGGACCGTGCCCGGATCGAATTTACCGAGCAGCACCACCCGCCCGCCCTTGAGCAGGGTCGGCAGGCACACCATCCCCAGCGCCGCCGCGTGGAACAGCGGCGCGGCCACCAGGGTCACCTCATCGGAGGCGACATCGGTTTCGATGATGACGTTGAAGCTGTTCCAGGTCAGGTTGCCGTGGGTGAGCACCGCGCCCTTGGGCCGTCCGGTACTGCCGGAGGTGTACATGATCAGGCAGTCGTCGCCCTCGCCGACCGGTTCGTCGATCGGCTCGCACGGCGCGGCGGCCAGCAGATCCGCATAGCCGCCGGGCCCGCCGACGCGCACGATGCCCGGGGTGACGGTGCCGGGCAGGGCCGCCACCAGGGCATCGTGCTCGCCGGTGTGCACGAGCACCGCCGTCCCGCTATCGGACAGCGCGTACTCGAGCTCCGCCGCCGTCGACCTGCCGTTGAGCGGTACGAAGACCGCGCCGAGCAGACCGGCGGCGAAGAACACCTCCAGATAGACCGGATGATTGGGACCCAGGTAGGCGACCCGGTCACCCGCGCGCACCCCGAGCCCGCGCAGTGCCCACGCGGCTCGGGTGGCGCGCTCGTGCAGCAGCGCGTAGGTGACGGATTCGCCGGCGCAGGTGACGGCGACGGCGTCGGGTGTCATCCGGGCCCGGCGTGCGGGCCAGGAGCCCATCCCTCGATTGCGCACGTTCACCTCTCTCCTCAGGTCGCGCCGCAGCCTATTTGGACCGGTCGAAGGCGGCGAGGCCGGGCCGGTAGCTCTTGTCGTCGAGGAATTGGCTCAGGCCCTGTTCCCGGCCGCGCTCGGGATCGAGGATGCGGGACTGGTCGAGCTTGGCGTACAGGTAGTCCTCGGACTGCGCCCAGGTCATCTCGGCGGCGTACTTGTAGCCGACCTTGGCGGTGTGCAGCACCACCGGGTTGAGCGCGGCCAGCTTGAGCGCGAGCTCGCGGGTGCGGGCGCGCAGCCGGTCGGCGGGCACGGCCTCGTTGATCAGGCGCATCTCGGCGGCACGCGCGCCGTCGAAGGGCTCGCCGGTCATGATGTAGTACAGCGCGTCCCGCTGATTGACCGTGGCCGCCATGGCCTTGGTGACCAGGCTGCCCGGCGGGATGCCCCAGTTCACCTCGGAAAGACCGAACTGCGCTTTCTCGTCCGCGATGGCCAAATCACAGGACACCAGCGGGGTGAACGCGCCGCCGAAGCACCAGCCGTTGACCATGGCGATGGTCGGCTTGGAGAAGAAAGCCAGTCGCCGCCAATGCCATTCGACGCCGGTGCGGCGGGCGCGCAGCTGGGCCGCGACGCTGCCGGTGGCCTCGACCTCGCGGAAGTACTCCTTGAGATCCATGCCCGCGGAGAAGGCCTCGCCCGCGCCGGTGAGTACCAGGGCGCGGCAGCGGTCGTCGTCCTCGAGATAGTCGAGGGTCGCCACCATCTCGTTGTTGAGGGTGGGGTTCATGGCATTGCGCTTCTCCGGGCGGTTGAGCGAGACCCAGGCGATGCCCTCGTCGAATTCGACCGTGACGGTATTGCCCCAGGGTTCGGTGCGGCTGTCCATCACCACTCCTTTATCAGTATTGCTGATGATTGATGGGATAGAGCTACCGCAGCCGTGCCGGGACCGTCAATCGGCCCTTTCGTTGAATGGAAAGGCGTTCAGTCGCCGGGCAATTCGGCGATCTGCCGCTGCGCCAGCTCATCGGCCAGCGCGCCGATGCCGTGCCGCAGCGCGCCGCGGAACGCCTCGCCGCGCTGAGCGCTCATCCCGTCGAGGAGCCGCCCTTCGATGCCGGCGACGCGAGGTGCGGCCTCGCGCAAGGCCTCTCGCCCCTTGCCGGTGAGGGTCGCGACCAGCACCCGGCGATTGTTCGGATCGCGATCGCGCTGGATCAGCCCGCGCTCCTCCAGGGTCTGCACCATGACGTTCATGGTCTGCGGGCGCAGGAACGAGCGCCGCGCCAGCTGCGCCGAGGACAGCCCGCTGCGCCGTTCGAGCACGGTCAGCGCGGTGTATTGCAGCGTGGTCAGGCCCAGTGGGCGCAGCGCGTCGTCCATCAGCGCGCGCACCGCCAGCTCCAGACGCTTGATCAGGTACAGCGTCGAGGGCCGCGCTTCTTCGTCATCGTCCAGCGTGCCGGTCACCCGGCCATCTTCGCACTGCGCGGCGGCGACTCCGGGTCGCGGCGGGCCGCGCTTCCATTCAATGAAAGCGAGGTAGTGGCGCGGGCCACAGCCGAACCATCCTCGGACGATTCATCCGATCGCTGGAACCGAGGAAATCCCATGGCAATCGCACGCGCGCTGCTCATCGGCGGCGCCGAGACCCCCGCCCGCTCCGGCCGGACCACCGATGTGGTCAATCCCTACACGGGCGCGGTCTACGCCACCGTGGCTGCCGCGTCCGCCGCGGATGCGACCGCGGCCGTGGACGCGGCGCAGGCGGCGTTCCCGGGCTGGGCCGCGTTCGCGCCGTTCGAACGCCGCGCGGTCTTCACCCGCGCCGCCGATCTGCTGGAGGAACGGGCCGCACAGGGCATCGCGCACATGGCGGGCGAGGTGGGCGGGGCCGCGCCGTGGGCCGGATTCAATGTCGCCCTGGCCGCCAATGTCTTTCGCGAGGCCGCGGCCGCCTGCACCGCCCCGCGCGGCGATGTGCTCGCCTCCGGGCAGCCCGGCGTGCTCGGCATGGCGGTCCGCGAACCGCTCGGCGTGGTGGCGGCTTTCGCCCCCTGGAACGCCCCGATCATCCTGTCCGCGCGCGCCGTGGCGGCGCCCCTGGCGGCCGGAAACACGGTGGTGCTCAAGGCGAGTGAGGCCGCGCCCATCTCCAGCGGCCTGTTGATCGCCGATGTGCTGCGCGCGGCCGGATTGCCCGACGGCGCGCTGAACGTGATCACCAACGATCCCGCCGACGCGCCCGAGCTCGCCCGCACGCTGATCGCCGACTCTCGCGTGCGCGCCGTCAATTTCACCGGGTCCACCACGGTCGGGCGCATCATCGGCACCCTGGCCGCCGAGCATCTCAAGCCCGCGGTGCTGGAATTGGGCGGTAAGAACTCGCTCATCGTCCTCGAAGACGCCGATATCGACTATGCGGTCCGCGCAACGGTTTTCGGCGCTTTCGCCAATTCCGGCCAGATCTGCATGTCGGCCGACCGGGTCCTGGTGCACGAGTCGCTGGCGGCGGAATTCCTGGACAAGCTGACCGCCGTGGTCGAAGCGCTGCCCACCGGCGATCCCGCCGACCCGCACACCGTCATCGGCCCGATGGTGAACCAGGCCGCCGCCCAGCGGGTTTCGGGCCTGGTCTCCGATGCCGTGGCCAAGGGCGCGACCGTCCGGGCGGGCGGCGGCGCGCCGCGGGGCGCGGTGCACCCGGCCACCGTCCTCACCGAGGTGCCGGCCGCCGCCGATATCCACTACGCCGAAATCTTCGGCCCGGCGTGCGTCGTCGACACCTTCGCCACCGACGACGAGGCGATCGCCAAGGCGAACGACACCGAACACGCCCTCACCGCCGGGATTCTCACCGAGAACGCCACCCACGGCCTGCGGGTCGCCCAGCGTTTGCGCACCGGCATCGTGCACGTCAACGATCAGTCGGTCGGCGACGAACCGCAGGCCCCCTTCGGCGGCGCGCTGAACTCCGGTTACGGCCGCTTCGGCGGGCGCTGGGGCATCGACGCGTTCTCCAACCTGCGCTGGCTGACCGTGGCCACCGAGCAGTTGCCGTTCCCGGGCTGAATCGCATGAGGGGAAGCCCGGCGGCCGTGGCCGCCGGGCTTTCGGCGCTGCCCACCTCGCCCATGATCTGACATGCGTTCATTTCGGAATCGTGTCCACTGGACGGCTGACCATGATCTAATCGCGCCAACTCGGGTGCATCAGCGCCTCGATGACGATGTCGAGGGGCACCCGCAGTACGTGGGAGAAACGATGGCGGACAGAAGAATGCAGCGTATGGCCGGGACGGTGGCCGCGTTCGCGGTGGCGGCCGGTTTCGCGGTGGCGGCGTTCCCCGGTACGGCCGCGGCCGCGCCCGGAACGATCACCTGGAGCGACGGGAACAGCAAGTTCACCCGGACCGTATCGAACGTGAATCCCGTGGTCGGCGACACCATCACCGTCACGACGACGTTCGAGCGCACCGGCATTCCGGTCGAGTACATCTACTCGGTCAAGGATCTGCACCCCGCCTGCCTGACCCCGGTCGCGGGCTCCGCCAAGATGGGCGGCGATCAGGTGCAGCTCGACACCTCGTCCTCGGACTGGGTGCGCGCGGAGTTCGGCATCACCAAATACCCGGTGTACCCGAACATCAACCCCAAGTCCCAGACCTTCGAGGTGCAGTACAAGGTGGGCGTGAACTGCGCCCGCGACACCCCGCTGCCGACCTCCATGCACTACGGCGGGTCGCTCGGTGACGGCACCTACCAGAACAAGGGCCCGAACATCACGGTGTCCAGCGATGCCGTGTCCAGCACCGTGATCACCGATGTGACCGGGGCGAAGGTCGGGCAGTCCATCACCCTGGAGGCGACCGTGACGCCGGCCGGGGCGGGCGGCACCATCCAGTTCAAGGCCGGTGACAATGTGCTCGGCGACATCCCCGTCAACGCCAACGGCAAGGCCACCTTCGTGTGGACGCCGGGCGCGGCGGGCGCGTACACCATCGGCGCCATCTTCTCCGGGCGCAGCGGCGTGGCCGGGTCCTCGACCACCAAGGTCGTGAACGTGGCCGAGAAGCCCACCGATCCGACGCCGGACCCGAAGCCCAGCACCGGTTCCTTCGGTTCCTGATTCGCGGAATGCCCGGCCCCGGGTAGGGGCCGGGCATTGCCATGCCGATCGCCGGTCCCGGGTTCGTGCCCGGGAGCGGGATCACTCGGCGCCGGCGGAGATTTCCGCGAGCACCCGTTCCGCCACCGCGAAAGCGGTGTTGGCCTTGGGGATTCCCGAATACGGGGCGGTGTGCAGCAGCACCTCGCTGATCTCGGCCTCGGTCAGGCCGTTGCGGACGGCGGCGCGCACGTGCATGGCCAGTTCCTCGTCGCAGCCGAGCGCCGTGAGCAGCGCCAAGGTGACGGCGCTGCGCATGCGGCGATCCAGACCGGGCCGGGTCCAGACCTCACCCCAGGCCGCCCGGGTGAGATATTCCTGGAAGGGCCTGGTGAATTCGCTGGTGCGGGCCTGCGCGCGGTCCACGTGGGCATCGCCCAGGACGGCGCGGCGCACCGCCATGCCGGCCTCGGTATTCGGGGATTCGTCGGTCATGGGATCCGCCTCAGTTGGTCGATGATCAGGGGAAGAAAACGTTCGGGCTGCTCGACGGTGCCCAAATGAGCCGCGCCGTCGATCGATTCGAACCGCGCGCCGGGAATGCGAGCCGCGATGTCCCGGCCGTGCTCCGGCGGGAAGGCCGGATCCTGCTCCGTGGACAGGACCAGCGTCGGCGCGCCGATCCGAGCCAGCTCGGCGCTGAGGTCCAGCCCCGCCAGCGCCTCACAACAGGCCGCGTAGCCTTCCGGCGGCGTATCCATAGTCAATTCCCGCATCCGCGTGGTGATTTCGGGATGAGCGGCGCGCCACTGCGGCGTGAACCAGCGCGCCACACTGGCTTCCGCGATCTCACCCATACCTTCGGCCCGCGCCTTGGCCGCGCGTTCGATCCATCCGGCGGCATTGCCCGGCCGGGCCGAGGTGCAGCACGCGACCAGCCCGCGCACCCGATGCGGGCGGTGCGCGGCCAGCCACATGGCGGTCATGCCGCCGAGCGAAACCCCCACCAGATGCGCGGATTCGACTCCCAGCCAATCCAACAGCGCTTCCACATCCGCCCCCAGATCCGCGAGCCGATACGGTCCCGCCGGTACCGGCGAATCCCCATGTCCGCGAGCATCGAACCGAATCACCCGAAACCCGTTGTCCACCAGCGGCTGCACATACGAATCCCAAATCCGCATATCACTGCCGAGCGCATTCAGCAGAACGACGGGCGTTCCCCCGGCCTCACCGCGAACATCGGCACGCACCTCGACAGCGCGCGCCCGCACTCCGGCATCCCCACCACCGGAATCGCCCCCGTGCGAACGACCGGAACGGGCGGTGGAGTCGATGCCGCGCCGCCGGTGTGCGGCCAGGGCGCGTTCGGCGAAGACGCGAGCGCTGCCGAGATAGGACGACGGTTCGAGGAGTGCCCCGACCCGGGTGCGATCCAGGTGCGGAGCGAGCAGCGGGTGAGTCAGCAGCAGATCGGCGAACGCACCGCAGCCGTCCGCGGCACGGAGGGCGCACGCCGTCACCGCGTCGTGGGCGGCGAGCCTGCCCACCACGGGCGCCAGTGCGGCGGTGACCTGCTCGGACATGAGCAGACCACCGGTTCGGGCCAGGTTCCGGCGCATGGTGCGGGGATGAACCCGCAAGCGGGACAGGCTGACTCGCAGCCAATGCAGGGCGGATCCGGTGCAGCGCAGCAGCTCGGTGAGCGGGCGCCACTCGGCGTGCCAGCTCCCGGCCGCGCGTTGCTGCTCGTGCGCCGAAGCGGCGAGCAGTGTCGCCACCAGCCCCGGGGCCTGCGCGGCGGCGGCAACGGCACTCACCGCCGCGATCGGGTTGCGCTTGTGCGGCATGGTGCTGGATCCGCCCGCACCCTCCGCGATTTCGGAGACTTCGCCGATCTCGGTCTGGGCGAGCAAGGTGAGGTCGCGGGCCACCTTCGCCACGACTGCCGCGAGCGCGCCCAGGGCCGCGGCCAGTTCGGCGATGCGGACCCGGTCGGTGTGCCAGGGCAGGCCGGGATCCGTGAGGTCGAGACGGCGGGCATAGGCCGTCAGGACGTCGGGACCGGCCGGGCCGAGGGCGGCGAGAGTCCCTACCGCTCCGCCCAATTGGACGGCCAGGCGCTCGCGCTGCACCCGTCCGAGCTGGTCGGCGGCGGATTCCAGGGACGAGAGCCAGCCGCCCGCAGTGAGACCGAAGGTGACGGGCAGGGCCTGCTGGAGCAGACTGCGCCCGACCTGTGGCGTGCACATGTGCTGTTCGGTCAACCCGGCCAGCATGGTGCGGCAGGCGGTCACATCATCCCAGCAGGCGTCGATGACACGATCCGCCACCAGCATGGCGGCGGTGTCCATGATGTCCTGGCTGGTCGCGCCCAAGTGGACCGCGCCGGCTGCTTCCCGGTCCGCGACGCGAGCGGTCAGAGCCCGTACCAGCGGCGCCGCGGGGTTGCCGATACCCGTTGCCGCATGGCCGATTTCGGCGGCATGGTAGAGGTCGGCCCGGCAGACCGAGGCGATCGCGGCGGCATGCTCCAGGGGGATCAGCCCGGTATCGGCCTGCGCCCAGGCCAGTCCCGCCTCCGCGTCCAGCAACGCCTGCAGCCATGCGGCGTCCCCGGTGGCCCGCGCCGCGGGACCGGCCGTCTGCAACGGGCCGAACAGGTCAGACATCGAAGAACACCGTTTCGTCCGGGCCTTGCAGGCGGATGTCGAAGCGGTAGTCGTCGCCGTCCGGGCGGGCGAGGAGGGTGGCGCGACGTTGTGCCGGAACGGAATTCAGCACCGGATCGAGGTCGTTCGCGGACGCGAAGTCGGGGAAGTAGACGCGGGAGACCACGCGTTGCAGCAGGCCGCGGGCGAAGATCGACATGTCCAGGTGTGGTGCTTGAGCGGCTTCTCCCGGGCCTGGGAGCGCGCCGGGATGCACCGTGTAGATGGCGAATTCGCCGGGGCGCGTGTCGCTGCGGCCGAAACCGCGCCAGCCGGTGGCGTTTTCGCGGGGATCGTCGGGGTGGGTGAAGCGGCCGGCAGGATCGGCCTGCCAGGTTTCGACCAGTGCGTCCGGCAGGACCTGGCCCGCGCCGTCCAGAATCCGCCCACGCAGCCAGAAGCCGCCCGGCGTCCCCTCCGGCACTACGAAAGCGCCGTCCGGCCAGGTCAATCCGATGTGCAGGTAGGGTCCGACGGTCTGCCACGGGGTCGACGGGAAAAAGTCAGTCATCGTGCGGCTCCTCGAAGGGGGTGGCGACGCGGCCGCGCAGCACGATGTCGAATTCGAAGGCGAGGGCCCATTCCGGGCGGGTGCGTTCCAGGTTGAAACGCGAAACCAGCCGGGGGCGGGCGGCTTCCGGCACCGAGTTGTAGATGGGGTCCTGCGCGAACAGCGGGTCGTCTTCGAAGTACATCTGGGTGACCAGGCGCTGGGTGAACGCCCGCCCGAACACCGAGAAGTGGATGTGCGCGGGCCGCCAGGCGTTGTCGTGATTCCGCCACGGATACGCGCCGGGTTTGATGGTGGTGAACTCGTAGCGGCCCTGGGCGTCGGTGAGGGTGCGGCCGACACCGGAGAAGTTGGGGTCCAGCGCCGACGGCCAGCGGTCGCCGGTGTGGCGGTAGCGTCCGCCCGCGTTCGCCTGCCAGATCTCCAGCAGGGCGTCGGGCACCGGGCGGCCGTCACCGTCGAGCAGGCGGCCGAACAGCAGGATGCGCTGGCCGATCGGCTCGCCCGCGTGCTGGGCGGTCAGATCGTTGTCGGTGGCGGCGATGCGCCCGGGTCCGAGCAGCGGGCCGGTCACTTCGGTCAGCAGTTGCGGGAGCAGCACCAGCGGCTGGGACGGATGCCGCAGTTCGGTGGCGCGATAGTCCGGAAAGTGCAGGGGCGGATGGGTTTCCGCCGGATCCGGCCGATAGCCGGGCGGGATCCGCAAGGGTGTCGTCATTGCTCTCTTCCGATCGTCATGCTTCCAGGACCAGGGCCAGGCCCTGTCCCACGCCGATGCACAGGGCCGCCAGCCCGTAACCGCCGCCGCGTTCGCGCAACCGCCGCGCCAGGGTGGTGACGATGCGCGCCCCCGACGCCCCGAGCGGATGGCCGATGGCGATCGCGCCGCCGTCCACATTGACCAGCTCCGGATCCAGCTCCGGCCAGTCCGCCAGGCAGGCCAGCGATTGCGCGGCGAACGCCTCGTTCAGTTCCACCGCGACCAGGTCCGCCCAGCCGATACCCGCACGGCGCAAGGCGATTTCGGCCGCCCGGGTGGGCCCGATGCCGAACACGTCCGGGTCCACGCCCGCCGCGCCGCGACCGGCGATGCGCGCCAGGGGTTTCCGCCCGAGCCGGTCGGCGGCGGCCGCGTCGCCCAGCAGCAGCGCCGCCGCGCCGTCACTCAGTGGTGAAGCATTGCCGGCGGTCACGGTACCGTCGGTCCGGAACGAAGCCCGCAGCGCCGCAAGCTTTTCCGTCGTCGTATCGGCCCGGATCGATTCGTCCCGAGTCAGCTCGACACCCGGCGGCACGCTCACCTCACCGGCGAACCGCCCCTCGGTCCAGGCGCGCGCGGCATTGCGGTGACTGCGCGCCGCGAACTCGTCCTGCGCCGCGCGATCGATCCCGTACCGTTCCGCGAGCAGTTCGGTCGATTCGCCGAGCGAGATCGTCCACTGTCCCGGCATGCGCGGATTCACCAGCCGCCAGCCCAGCGTGGTCGAGTGCAGGGTCTCGTTGCCGGCCGGAAAACCCTTGCCGGGCTTGGTCATCACCCATGGGGCGCGGCTCATGGATTCCACGCCGCCCGCCACCACCAGCCCGGCGTCACCGACCGCGATGGTGCGCGAGGCCTGGAACACCGCGTCCAGGCTGGACCCGCACAGCCGGTTCACCGTCGTGCCCGGCACCGTGGTCGGCCAGTCCGCCAGCAGCGCCGCCATCCGCGCCACATTGCGATTGTCCTCACCGGCCTGATTGGCCGCGCCGAACACCACATCGCCGACCTCGGCCGGATCCAGCCCGGTGCGCCGGCCCAGCTCGCCCAGCACATGCGCCGCCAGATCGTCCGGCCGCAGCGCCGACAACGCACCGCCGTAGCGCCCGAAAGGCGTTCGCACACCGTCGATCACAAACACGTCGTTCATCGCGCCGCCTCCAGCGCACGCAGCGCCGCCAGCTCCGCGGCGGTCGGCGGCGGCGTCACGCCGAGGTCGGCGGCGACCCGCAGCGGCCAGCCGGTCGCGGCGATCACCTGCGCGACGGTGACGCCGGGATGGACGGCGGTCAGGGTGAGTTCCCGGGTCTCCGGATCCGGCCGCATCACACCGAGATCGGTGATGACGGTCGTCGGCCCGGCCCCGCGCAGCCCCAGCGCCGCCCGGTCCCCCGGCCCGCGCCCGTGCCCGACCGAGGTCACGAAGTCGACCCGGTCCACGAAGCTGCGGCGGCTCTGCCGGGTCACCACGAAGATCTCCCCGCAGGAGGCCGCGATCTCGGGCGCACCGCCCGCACCGGGCAACCGCACCTTCGGATCGCCGTACTCGCCGATCACGGTGGTGTTGATATTGCCGTACCGATCCAGTTGCGCCGCACCGAGAAACCCGATGTCGATGCGCCCGGCCTGCAGCCAGTAGTTGAACATCTCGGGCACGCTCACCACCGCGTCCGCGGTCTCGGCCAGGATGCCGTCGCCGATGGAAGCCGGCAGCCGTCCCGGCTTCGCGCCGATCGCCCCGGACTCGTAGATCAGCACCAGGTCCGGCGCGTGCGTACGCCGCGCCAGATTGGCCGCGGTGGAGGGCAATCCGATGCCCACGAACACCCGCCGGTCACCGCCCAGGGCCCGCGCCGCCGCGATGGACATCATCTCGTCGGCGGTGTACTCCGCCTGCTGTGCCGCCGTGGTCATGACGAAACCTCCTGCGCCCGGATCTCGTTCACCCAGTCCTGGAACCGGCCCGGGTCGCGGCCGATCGGGTCCCAGCGCGTGTAGGCGTCGTTGTCGCGCTCGTAGTAGTCCTGGGCGTAGGACGGCCGCGCACCGCCGGGCACCACCGCGACGGCGCTGATCACCCACTGCGGCAGCACGATCGCGCCCGGAACGGGCGTCAGCTCGTCCACCACTTCCTCCACCGTGACCAGGCTGCGCCGGGCCGCCAGCACGGCTTCCTTCTGCACCCCGAGCAGCCCCCACAGCTGGACATTGCCGTGCCGGTCCGCGCGCTGAGCGTGGATCACCGTCACGTCCGGGTTCAGCGCGGGCACCGCCGCCAGCCGCTCCCCGGTGAACGGGCAGGTGATGAATTCGATGCTCGGCGTGACCTTCGCCAGATCCGTTCCGGCGTAACCGCGCAGCACCGCGAACGGCAGTCCGGAAGCGCCCGCGACATAGCGATTGGCCATGCCCGCGTGGCTGTGCTCCTCGATCTGCAGCGGATGCGGCCGCCCGTGCTGCACCGCTTCCCGGAACCGGTGCAGCGAGCCGACGCCCGGATTGCCGCCCCAGGAGAAGATCAGCTTGCGCGCGCAGCCCGCCCCGATCAGCTGGTCGTACACCAGATCCGGGGTCATGCGCACCAGGGTCAGATCCCGTTTGCCCTGCCGGACGATCTCGTGCCCGGCGGCCATCGGAATCAGATGCGTGAAGCCCTCCAGCGCGACGGTCGACCCGTCGGTCACCAGTTCCGCGACGGCCGCGCGCAAGGTCCGGAACTCAGCCATCGAGCCCTCCCGGAATCGGCAATCCCGCATAGTTTTCCGCGAGTTCGCGCGCCGCCGCCGGGGAGTTCGCCACCCGCCGCAATTGCGCGAGCTGCAATTGCGCGTCGAAGTCGTCCCCGTGCCGGTGCAGCATGCTGGTCATCCACCAGGAGAAGTGCGTGCACCGCCACACCCGCTGTAATGCGGTGTCGGAGTATGCATCCGCGAGTTCGGCCGACCCGTCCCGCAGCAGTGCGGTCAGCGCCCGCGCCAGCACCGCCACATCCGCGACCGCCAGATTGAGGCCCTTGGCCCCGGTCGGCGGGACGATGTGGGCGGCGTCGCCGGCCAGGAACAGGCGGCCGTAGCGCATGGGCGCGGTGACGAAGCTGCGCATGGGCAGCACGCTCTTCTCGGTGATCCGCCCGGTCGACAGCGTCCAGCCGTCCAGCCCCAGGCGGGTGGCCAGCGCCTCCCAGATCCGGTCGTCGCTCCAGTCCTCGATCCGCTCGGCCGGATCGACCTGCAGATACAACCGGCTCACCTGTTCCGAACGCAGGCTGTGCAGCGCGAATCCGTCCGGATGCCAGGCATAGACGAGTTCGTCGGTCGACGGCGCGACATCGGCCAGCACACCCAGCCAGGCGTAGGGGTAGGTGCGCTCCCAGGTCTGCCGCAGCTGCGCGGGAATGGCCTGCTTGCTGGGTCCGTGGTAGCCGTCGCAGCCGACCACGGCGTCCGCGTCGATCCGCCGGGCGGCCCCGTCGGCATCGCGGAAGGTCACATACGGGCGCTCGGTGGCGACATCGTGCAGCGCCACCTCGGATGCTTCGTAAAACGCTGCCTGCCCGGCTTTTTCGCGGGCGGCGAGCAGATCCTTGGTGACCTCGGTCTGCCCGTAGACGTAGACCGCGCGGCCCGCCAGTTCGGTGAAGTCCAGGTGCCGGCGCTCGCCGGGCCATTGCAGATAGATGCCGCGATGTTCGATGGCTTCGCGGTCCAGCCGCTCCCCCACCCCGGCCCGGCGCAGCAGCTCGACGGTGCCCGCCTCCAGAATCCCGGCTCTGATCCGGGATTGCACGTGTGCGGCGGACTGGCGTTCGACGAGCACCGAATCGATGCCCGCGCGATCGAGCAGCTGCGCCAGCAGCAGCCCCGCGGGACCGGATCCGATGATCGCGACTCGGGTTCGCATTGTTCCGAACTCCTCATCTGTGCGGGTGGTGTGCGCTCAGAATCGGCTCCGGACCACGCCCGGCACTACGGCCCTCTCATTGAATGAAAGGGCGGCCCACGACGCTCCGGCGCGCTGCTTCACTCGGGCGTGTCCCCGATAGATATGGAGCAGAACGACATGCCGGGTCCCGGAACGAGACGTACGACGGTGATCGGCGCGGCCGCGCTGGCCGCCGCGCTGACGCTGACCAGCTGCGGTAAGGATGACGCAGCGCCCCAACCGGTTTCGCTGAGCGCGCCCGCCGGACCGGCCGGCACCTCCTTCTGGGCGGTCGAGGAGCAGCCGCCCGCCGATGCGAAGGCGGGCGATATCTTCCGGGTGCAGCCGCGTTCGGACGCCCCGGCCGGTGCGCAGGGCTGGAATGTCGTCTACGTCTCCGAGATCCAGCCGGGCGTGAAGAGGTACGTGTCCGGCGAGATCTACGCACCCCTCGGCCGCGGCTCCGAGCCCCGGGACATGGTGCTGTGGAATCACGAAACCACCGGTCTCGCCGACAATTGCGCGCCCTCGCGGCGCAGCATGTACGACGGCGACCGCCCGCGCGTCCCGGCCATCGAGGCCATGCTGGAGGCGGGGCACGTGGTCGCCATGAGCGACTATCCGGGCCAGGGCCTGCCGGGGCCCGCCTATTACATGGTCGGCGAGGTGAATGCCCGGGCCGCACTCGACATGCTGCGCGCGGTTCAGCGGCTGCCGGAATTGAACGCCACCAAGCGTTTCGTCGAGTACGGCTGGTCCCAGGGCGGTCAGACCACCATGCGCGTGGAATCCATCGCCCGCTCCTACGCGCCCGAATTCGAAGGCGTCGGCGCGGCTCTCATCGCCCCCGCCGTCCGGATCCGCGATCTCACCGCCAATTCCATGCGCGGTCCCGCCAACGCCGGCTACGTCATCTCCACCCTGCCGGGCATCAAGGCCGCCCATCCGGACCTGCGCTACCAGGACTTCCTCACCCCGACCGCCATGGAGATGCTGCCCGCCCTGGCCGAAGGCTGCTTCGACATCTGGGATGCCGCGGCCCCGCTGCGCGACTCCTACCAGCCCACCGCCCTGACCCCGGGCAGCACCTGGTGGAACGCCCTTACCGCCGTGGACGATTGGCGTCCGGCCGGCGCCATGCCCTTCGCCGTCTATCAGGGCGCCGACGACATCACCACCCCGGCCGAACTCACCGGCCGCGAACGCACCGCCCTGTGCAAGGCCGGGGTCCCGGTCGAGTACAACGAATTCCCCGGCCAGGATCACGAGACCGTGGTTCCCACCGCGGCGGATCGCTTCCCGGCTTGGGCCGCGGACCGCTTCGCGGGCCGCCCCGCGCCTTCCAACTGCCCGCGGTAGTACCTTCTCGCCTCCCGCGCGCCGATCCCGCCTCGAGCGGGCGAAACGGCAGCGGGGCGGGGCGGATCGGGCTACCATGCTCAGCGTCCGCCGCTGACCAGGAATTTGCTCCGGTTCCGGGCGCGTCTCGCGCCCGCCGGCAGGCCCGGCCGGCCGACGCTCAACTCTGCGAGCACAGTGCCGTGCTTCCACCGCCGAGCTCCGCCCCTGCCGCCGGCGACGTCACCGCACCCGTGATATCGCCGACGGCGAAACAGAGAGACGAACTCGCATGTCGGACGTGTCGCAAAGCCTGCTTCCCATCGACCTGCTCCCGGATGCCGGAGTGATCGCCGTGCGAACCGCCCTGCTCGCCGAACTGGTCGATCACCTACGCCGGAACCGGACCGAGCTGCGGGAGAAGTGGGCGCTGCGCATCACGGACGCGAAGTTGCTGACGGCCATGACCGACGACGAGATCTTCTCCGAGGCGACGTCGGTGTACGACAACTACGTCGAGGTGCTCGAGACCGGGTCGGTGGAGGCGCTGCAGAACTACGCGCGGAATCTGTCCGAGCGGATCATTCCGCGCGGGGTGGAGACCGACGAGGTGCTGGGGATCGTGCTGCTGTTGCGAGATGTGCTGGCGCGCAGTCTGTTCGAGAAGTATCAGACGGATTTCGAGTTGCTGAACCAGATGCTGGACGTGTACGAGCCGGCGGCCAACCGGATCGCCAATACCGTGGGCGTGTCGTTCGTGGAGGAGCGCGAGCGCATCATTCGCCAGCAGCAGGACGCTATTCGCGAACTGTCGACGCCGGTGTTGCAGGTGCGCGAGCAGTTGCTCATTCTGCCGATCATCGGGGTGCTGGACGGGCAACGGGCGCGCCAGCTCACCGAGCAGCTGTTGTCCGCGATTCGCGGCAACCGGGCCAAGGTCGTGGTCATCGATATCACCGGCGTGCCCGCCATCGATTCGACGGTCGCGAACCATCTGGTGCAGACCGTGGAGGCGTCCCGGCTGATGGGCGCGAACGTCATCATCACCGGGCTGTCGTCGGAGATCGCCCTGACGCTGGTCACCATCGGCCTGGATCTGTCGAAGATGAACGCGGTCGGCGATCTGCAGGGCGGTATCGAGGAAGCCGAACGGCTGCTCGGCTACGAGGTCACGCGAACCACCGACACGAAGTAGTCCCCCGGGTCTGAGCCGCCTACCCGTGAGTGAGTGAGAGATTTTCAGTCGGGTCTTGTCATGCCTTTGATTCTGGTGGAGACTATTGCCAGATATCTGGTGATGAGTATCACCAGAGTGGCAAAGGAGCTGCTCGATGACGCGCACCCGATCCATTCCGACGCGCCACCCCCGGGAACAGGCCCGCGTGCCCGTGCTCGGCCCGACGGTCAAACTGCTCGGCATCAAGCCGCCGACCGAGACCGAATGGGAGGCCATCGGGACCGCACTCACCGTCGGCGACGCCCCGATGGACGCGCTGGTCGACTGGATGTACACCGCCGGTATGGGCCAGGTGCGGCCGCTCTTCGATCAGGCGCTCGAACACGGCATCGACAGCGTCCCGGACGCCCCGGAACCCCTGCGCGAGTTCTTCACCCGGGTGGAAACCACCCCGGACTGGGTCGACTGGGATCGAATCAAGCTGGGCGAGATCACCTTTCAGTCCGCCGGCCTCGACGGCATCTATCTCGCGCGGGACGTGCCGTTCCTGGGCGGATTCGTGGCCTCCGGCATCAATCGCACGCTGATGCTCACCAATACCGGCAAGAGCGGGGCGACCGGCGGCGGGCAGCGCTTCGCCGAAACCCTGCGCTGGGCCCTGGATGTGATCTCGGAAGACGGAATGCGCCCGGGCGGCAAGGGTTTTCGCTCCACCCTGCACGTGCGCCTGATTCACACCTTCGTCCGGCGGCATGTCGCGCAGCGGCCGGAGTGGCGGGCCGAGGACTGGGGCGTCCCGGTCAATCAGACCGATATGGCGGTCACCATGCTGGGCGCGCTCTTCGCACCCGCCCTCACCGGCATGATGATGGGAAACCTGTTCACGCCCAAGGAACTCGACGCCATCGCCCACCTCACCCGGTACGTCGGCTGGGTCATGGGCATCGAGGAACGCTATCTGCCCAACGGTTTCGTCGACGCCACCCGCCAGCTGTACCACTACCTGGCCGCGCTCACCGCCCCGGACGAGACCAGCGCGCAGCTGGCCCGCCCGATGACCGACGATCCGCTCACCTGGCATTACGAGCACCTGACCGGGTTGCGCCGGAGAATCGCCTGGGCGCAGCACCTTTCGATCAGCACGGCGTTCCTGGGCCGGGGCCGCATGCGCCAGCTGGGCCTGCCGGACTACATGCCGCCCTGGTATCCGGTGGCCAAGTTCCCGGTGAACCTGGCGCGTTCCGGCGCGGGCATACTGCTGCCCGGCTGGCGGGTCCGGCAGGCGCGTGCGGGCCTGCGCGCCCAGCACGCCTTCATCGACACCTTGATCGGCCCGAAACAGGATGGGGCCATCGGCGGTTCGGTGAACTACATCGGGCACGCCGCCTGATCGACCCGCACGTCTCAGCCGAGGCTGCGCAGGAACAGGGCGAGCTGCCAGCCGCTGGGGTCGGGCTGCCCGTCGTTCTGGGTGGCCGCCGCGCCGATGGTGTCGATGTGGTTGTAGCCGGGCAGCGTGACCACCCGGGCCAGCGCCGGCGTCGGGAAGAAGGTGCCGGTGGCGGGCGGGACGGGGCTGTCGCCCGCCCAGGCCACGAAGTTCGGCTTCAGGCGGCTCATACCGTGATAGCGCAGGGCCGCGAGGTCACCGGTGCGGGTGCCGCCGTAGCCCGCGCCGATATCGATCACCAGACGGAGCGGGAAGTAGGTCTCCCAGTAGGCGCTCGGGTAGCCGGTGCCCAATTGCCTTGCCACATCCCGGATATCGGCGACCTCGTGGTTCGGCGAGGTGTAGGGCACGCCGATGACGTCGTCGTAGTTGCGCCAGGTGTAGAGCGCGGTGCGATCGGTGGGGGCCACCCGCCGCTGCGGCCCGGCGGTGATGCGCAGGAAGTTGCCCAATAACGGAAGCTGGGTCAGCTCACCGGGATTGGGGAAGGACTTGTCCTGCACCGGTCCGCCGTCCAGTGCGCCCAGCCCCTGCTGGAACAGCGAGAAGTTCGACGAGTTGTTGTCGATGAGGACGCCGAGCAGCGCGGTATTGGTGAACCGGAAGTCGCGGATGGTCCCGGAACCGTCCGCGCCATTGGTCACCCAGGCCGCCCAGGTCGGCGCGAAGAAGGTGTTCAGGGTGCCGTCGATATCGGCATCGTGCGGAAGATGCGCCAGCAGCCGGCTTTCCCCGTCGGGATCCAGGTGGGCGGCGAGCCCGGCCAGGCGCAGCAGCACGAAGGCGCGGGTGCCGAGCCCGGGCGCGGACCCGAAGGTGCGGGGCAGCACATCGGCGCGGAATCCGGTCTGCAGCAGCGAATCCACTGGGCTCACAATGGCATTGGTGATGGCGCTGAGGAACGGCGTGTTCTGCAGGGCGACCGGATCGGAGGAGACCATGGAATCCTGTGCGGCGAAGGCGGCGCACTGATCCGCGCCGGGTCGCCCGTCGAACTCCCAATCGGAGAAGAACCCGGTCACCAAGCCGCCCAGGGAGATTCCGGTGCACACGAACTTGCGCTGCCGCACCGCCTGCTCCGGAATCTCGTGCAGCATCACCTCGTACTGGTCGCGCACCACACGCTCGAGGCCCATGTAATCCAGCACGCCCAGCTCGTTCGAGGCTTTGAACCCGGCGAAGCGCACCCCGTCGATGGGCATGCCGTTGAAGTAGTAGTCGACGGCGTCGAGGTAGTTGCCGGTCCGCAGTGCGTAATCGAAGCCGAGCGTCTCGTCCAGGCAGGTGCTGCGCCGGGCCAGCGCCCAGTACTCGATGTGCTGCCCCATGGCCAGCGCCGAGTGCACGGTATTGAAGGCCACGCTGTCGGAGTTGACCGAGCCGCCGTGCAGGCCCTGTTGCTGGATCACGACCCGGTCGGCGTCGGCGGACGCGGCCGGCCCGTCGACGGCCCGGTAGCGCAGGAACCCGACCCGGTCGCAGCTCGCAGGATGCGCGGGCGCACCGGCGGGCAACGGCAGCGCCAGGCTCACATACGATACGGCGATGCCGTCCCGGGCCGAGAGCTGCTCCTCCTGCCGATCGCTCGCCGCGCTCACCGGTTCGGGCTCGGCGGCCGCCGGCGCGGCCTGCGCGATGGTCGCGGCGGCCACGGCGGCGACCAGCCACGCGGCCGAATTCCGCGTGCGCGCAATATTTTTCGTCCCACCCGTGCGAGCGGCACGCCGCCCCGCCCGAACCACCCTGTTCATGCCCTGCACGCTGCCAGCGCAACCCGATCCCGAACAGGTGACATGGCACGAAAATCACCGGGCCCGCCGCAGCACACTGCCCAAAACGCGACCCGGCGGCGACCGGGCAGCGGGTCCGCTCGCCGTAAGCTGGAGGCGTGGGTCGACTGTTGTTCCTCGTGCTCGTGCTGGCCGCGCTGGCCGTGGCCGCGTGGTGGATCTCCCGGGAATGGACCGGCGACGTGGAACGGGTCGCCGACGCCAAGACCGAGGTCCGCGGCTATCTGGACCGGATGGGCAGTGAACTGGTGCTGCTCGATCCGGAGGACGCCGAGGCCCTGGACGCGCTCGGCGAAGCCGCCGATCGCATGAATGTCGCCCGGACCCAGCTGGCCGCCGCGACCACCCTCGGTCAGGTCCGGGTGGCGCGCGAAACCGCGCGCGGCGGGCTGTATTTCATTCGCAAGGCCCGCGAGGCCATGGGCCTGGACCCGGGCCCGCCGATCCCCAAGTAGACCAGCCGCCCTGGTTACGACACCCAGGTCAGCAATTCCGCGACCGGCTTACGACCCCGCGGAATAGCGTTCGGCGCAGTCGGTTTCGCCGGGTCGGGATAGCCGATCGCAATGGCGTGGCGCGGTAACCAGTCCGATGCCAGCCCGACCGTCTCGCTCGCCCGGGTGACATTCCCGGCCGGATGGAAGGTCGTCAGGCAGCTGCCCAGCCCGAACCCGGCGGCGGCCAGGCACACCGACTGCGCGATCCGGCCCATATCGAATTCGGTATCGCTGAAACCATTGTCGTGCGCCGCCAGCACCAGCACCAGCGGCGCGTCGGCGAGATGCACGGCGTACCCGCCCAGCCCCGCCAGCTCCCGCCGGATCTCCGGCCGGGTCACCGCCACGAACCGCCACGGCTGCCGATTGCGCGCCGACCCGGTCCACCGCGCCGCCTCGATGATTTGCTCGACGGTCGCCCTCGGCACCGGATCGGGCCGGAAGTGCCGCACCGAGCGCAGTCCCCGGATCGCCTCGTTCACCGCGCCGACCCTACCGGGCGGGGGCGCGGCGCTGCCGGGCCCCAGCCCGTACGGCCGTATGGTTGGACCTGGACGCACGCTCTATGTCACTCGCCGAAGGAGATGTAGATGACGGACCACGACCAGAGCGCTTCGGAACAGATCGACCAGCGGATCCGGGATCTCGACGATTGGCGCGGGCGCACCCTGGCCCAGGTGCGCAAGGTCATCCACGCGGCCGATCCCGAGGTGGTCGAGGAGTGGAAATGGGCGAAGGCCAGCAATCCCGGCACGCCCGTCTGGTCGCACGACGGCATCATCTGCACCGGCGAGGTCTACAAGAGCGCGGTCAAACTGACCTTCATGAAGGGTGCGGCGCTGGATGATCCGGGGCGGCTGTTCAATGCCAGTCTGGACGGGAACGCCCGGCGCGCCATCGATATCACCGAGCAGGACGTCATCGACGAGCGGGCGCTGGGCGAACTCATCCGGGAAGCCGTGGACCTCAATGTGCACGGTAAGCGGCATTGAGGTCCCGGCGGCCACCGCGTCAGTTGATGGTGAACACCCAGGAGCCGGTGCAGCCCCAGCGCGAATTGTTGAGCTCCGGCTCGTAGCGCCAGGAGCCGGACGGGCCGTTCAGGTTCCAGTCGCCGTCGGAGGTCGCGATGGCCCGGTCGCCACTGGTCAGAATGGTGTTGTCCCACGGCTTCACATCCCAGCGCGAGCCCTGGAACGAGCGATTGTGCAGGGTGATGGTGGCGACCCGCGGCGTATTGTTCTCGATCACCAGGCAGGCGTTCGGATGCGGTTCGGCCTGCGCGGGCGCGGCCAGCAGCACCGGCGTGACGACGGCAGCGCAGACGAGACCGATCCGGGCGGCGACTGACGACTTCATGATGTGTTCCCCCTCTGCATCACAGGCTGCGTGATGCGGATACCTTTGGGCGGCTGTGCGTTCCAGGCCTTACGCCCATATGTTTACGGGCCTGGACTTTCAAGATTCTGACAGAAACCTTGTGCCGCTTAAAGTCCGAGACCGCGCGCCAGCACCGGCCAGGATTCGGCGAGCTCGTCCTCCCAGTAGCCCCACGAATGCGTGCCGTAGGAACGCAGCACCACGGTTGCGGGAATTCCCAAGTCCGCCAAGCGATCCGCCATGCTGCGCGTGCACTGTTCGGTGGCGGCCTCGATGATGCCGCCGACCAGCACCTGATTGGCGAGCGCGACCGCACCGCCGCCGGCCAGCCGGTGATCGCCGGTGCGATCGTAGGGGCCGGGAATGCCATTGCCGCTGGAGAGGAACAGTTCCACCCCGCGCAGTCCGGCCGCGTTCAGGTAGGGATCATTGGCGGCCCACAGGGGATCGCCCGGCGGCCCGTACATATTGCCCGCGTCGCCGGCGCTGTAGGCCACGGTGAGCCGCACATACGCCTGCCCGATCGGATCGGCGATCCGCGCGCACCCGCTGTAGGCCGCCACCGCCCGGTACAGCCCAGGTTTGGCGATCGCCAGTTGCAGCACCGAGGTGCCCGACATCGACACTCCCGCAATGGCGTTCACGCCGCTGGTGTGCAGCGCCGCGTCGATGAGCGGCGGCAGTTCTTCGGTCAGATAGGTCTTCCACTTCACGATGCCCAGCCGCGGGTCCGGCGATCGCCAATCGGTGTAGTACGAGGCCGCCCCGCCGATCGGCTGCACCACGTGCACGTTCTTCCCGGCCAGGAACTCCCCGGCGCGGGTCTGCTGATCCCACGACCCCGGGCCCTTGCCGCCGCTGCCGCCGCTGAGCAGGTACAGCACCGGCCGCGGTACGGAGGTGTCGGCCGCGCGCTGTACGTGCACGGTGAATTCGCTTTTCATCGCGGCGGAGAACACGGTCAGCGTCAGGTACCGGCCGTCACCGTGCATATCCACGATGCGCGAACCGTCCGCCGAAACCGCCGCGGCCCCCGGCCCGGTCGCGTTCGTCCCCGGTTCGCCCGCGGCCACCGGCAGCGCCGCGAGGGCGGCGGCGAGCATGCCCGCGACGGTCAGTACTGCCGCGCCGCGTCCGGCCGAGCGAACCCGCACGTTCGAAACCCACTTCTCTCGCATCGCCCAGCGGCGATGCCGACCTGCGACCGAATCCGGCCGCGGCGAGCGTGCCACCCGGTGGCGAACAGGAGGTTTCGAGTTCCTGTCGCGCAGCGGGCGCTCATGCGGCGGGATTTCGCCACCGCCTCCCGATCCCCGGCGGCTCAGTCGTCACCGCTGTCGAGATCGACCGGATCACGGTCGGCCCAGTCCAGCAGGGGGTCGATATCGAAGACCGCCGCGTCGATGCCGGCGTGCAGATCGCCGAGTTCGGCGTAGCGGGCGGGCACGGTGGTCATGGTGAAGTCGCGCGGATCCACCTCGGGGATCTCGTCCCAGCGCACCGGCGTGGACACGGTCGCCGCGGGTACCCCGCGCACCGAATACGCGGCGGCGATGGTGTGATCGCGCGCGTTCTGGTTGTAGTCCACGAACACCAGCCGCGGATCGCGGTCCTTGCGCCACCAGGTGGTGGTGACGTCCGCCGGCGCGCGCCGCTCCACCTCGCGCGCGAACGCCAGCGCGGCCCGGCGCACCTCCTGGAATCCGAAGTTGGGCGCGATGCGCACGTAGATGTGCAAACCCTTGCCGCCGGAGGTTTTCGGCCAGCCCACCGCGCCCAGTTCGTCGAGCACCTCGTGCACCACCCCGGCCACCCGCTGCACCCGCGACCACGGGCAGTCCAGCATCGGGTCCAGATCGATGCGCCATTCGTCGGGCAGTTCGGTGTCGGAGCGCCGGGAGTTCCAGGGATGGAACTCGACCGTCGACATCTGCACCGCCCAGATCACGTCGGCGAGTTTCTCCACGCACAGTTCGTCGGCGGTGCGGCCGTAGCGCGGGAAGTAGAGCTGCACGGTCGGAATCCAGTCCGGGGCGCCGCCGGGTAGCCGCTTCTGGTGAACCTTGCCGCCGGGCAAGCCTTTCGGGAAGCGGTGCAGCATGCAGGGCCGGTCGCGCAGGGCGTTGACGATGCCGTCGCCGACGCTCAGGTAGTACCGCGCCAGGTCGAGTTTGGTCGCTCCGGTGTCGGGGAAGTACACCCGATCCGGATTCGACACCCGTACCGTGTGCGCGCCGACCGTCAATTCCACGGCGGGCGGCACCGACTTACTGGCCACCCGTCCGACCATAACGGGCATTCGGTCCGTACGCGCGGCGCAACACCCGGGCCGGATCGAGATCAGCGCACGCGATCGCGCCAGCCCGGCAGCGCGTCCGGATTCGCCCGCAGGTACTTGAGGCCCTGTTTCATGTACACCCGCGGATTGGTGTCCAGATGCCCGGCCCACACCGGTTTCGAATCCCCGCGCATGAAGCTCCAGCAGGCCAGCGCATAGCCGAACATGGGCTGCGGCAGATAGCCCAGCCGCTGCGACTGCCACCCGCGCTGATTCTGGGAGAACTGAAATGCCGCATTGGCATTGAAGACCCCCAGCCCCAGGAAAACCGTCAGCAGATCGGTGAGCTGTTCCCCGTCGTGCCGATCGGGCTCGATGCGCCCCTCCCCCAGCAGCCGCTCGTGCGCCAGCTCGTGCGCGACGGTCGCCACCAGCGTCACCGGCGCCCGCAGCTGCGACATCTCCAGTGAGACCACCGCCCGCCCGTGCTCGAGCCGGTAATGCCCGGCCTCCCCGCGCGCCGACCCCTCCGGATAACCGAGCGCCTCCGGCAGCGAAAGACCATCCGGATGCACCTCGACCACAATGCGATCGCGTTCCACCCCCATGTATCCCGCCACCCGCTCGACCAGCGATCGCACCTGCGATTCGGTCCCCGAATAGTCCCCCGGAAAGAAGTCGCCGGTCGGCAGGATGACCGGGGTGCGCAGCGTCCGGTCACCGAATTGCGCCGCGCACCAGCTCATCATCTCCTCGATCCAGAGCCGCTCCAATTCCCCGACCGGGCAGCGCGGACTGAAAACTCCCATGCCGCATTATGTCCGGGGTTTCGCGCGCGGTCGCGCCGGAATTTCCCGTGGGTCAGAGGTCGGCGACGAGGACCGAGATGGGGCTGTGCATCGGCTTGCCGTGGCCGGGGACGAGAATTTCGGCGTCGTAGTCGGCCAGGGCGCGTGCCGAGGCCAGGGCGGCGGGTTCGTCGTGCTGGAAGACCGAGGGGATGAGCTGGGGGCCTTCGGTGCGGGCGATGCGGTGGCCGGTGACCAGGGCGTCGCCGGTGAACAGGACTTTCTCCGCGGGCATCAGATATGCGGTGTGGCCGGTGGTGTGGCCGGGCGTCGCGATGGCCACCAGGCCGCCGGGGAGTTCGCGCAGGACTTCCGGCTCGGCGGCGACGGCGGACGGAATCTTGGTGCCCAGGCCGCCTTTCAGCGGATCGATGGCGCGGGCGGTCTGCAATACCCAGCGCAGGCCGCCGGGTACGAAGAGTTGCGCGGCGACTTCGAGCGGAGTGATCTGCTGCAGGTATTCGCGTTTCAGGTGCGGGACCTCGTCCGCGCCGGTGTACACCGGCACGCCGAGTTTCGCGACCAGCGGCGGAATTCCGCCGATGTGATCGAGATGCGCGTGGGTGACCAGCACCGCGGCGAGATCGGCGATGTCGTGGCCGATTTCGCGAATCGAGGCCTGCACGTCCGCGGCATCGGCGGGATATCCGGCATCGACGAGGGTGACCCCGGAATCGTCACTGATCAGCGCCCAGTTGACGTTCGTTCCGGTGACCACGTGCACCGAGTCGGATACCTGTTCGATCTGCATTGACACTCTCCGTTTCGAAATCGCCCGGCGATCGGCGACATTCATCATCCGGGTGCCGCGACGGCTCCGCAGCGCGAGGGCGGGCAATCGGATAACTCGTTCGAAAGGTGGTTCAGGTGCTGGTTGCAGTGGGAAGATAGCCACCATGGAGCAAGCCGTTACGGGCTCTGTCGAGGTGTCCTCGTCCTCGACGGTTTCGCCACGTCAGGCTTTCGAGCAGTGGGAAGCCCTGATGGCGGACGCGATAATCCCGACCGCGATCGAACCACTGTCCCACGGGCATTGGCAGGGCCGGGTGGTCAGCACCCAGTTCGACGGTTTCGCGGTATCGCAGATGCACTCCGACGGGCAGCGGGCGCTGCGCAACAAGCGCATGATCGCCCAGTCCACCGGTGAGTTCCTGCTGGTGAACATCGTGGTGGAGGGCACCAACTGGTCCGAACAGGGCGGGCGCACCGCGGTGTCCAAGCCCGGCACCATCGCCTTCTTCGATTCCGGCCAGCCGTTCGAGAGCCGCTGCACCGATCACGCGGTGTCCACGCTGGTCCGCGCGCCGCTGCAACTGGTGCTCGACCACGCCGGCCTGACCCGGGACCAGCTCCCGGTGGCCACCGCCATGCCGGCCGACGGCGCACTGGGCCTGGTCGCCGGATTCTTCCGGGGCCTGGGCGAATTGCCGCCGGCCGAGGTGAATCGCGCGGTCACCGCCTTCCGCGGCGACGCCGCCATGATGCTGTCCTCGGCGGTGCTGCTGGCCACCGGGAACAGCTCGCCCGCCCCGCCGGATTCGCTCTACACCCGCCGGCAGGTGCTGAGCTATATCCGCAGCCATTTCACCGAACCGAATCTGACGGTCGACGAGATCGCGCGCGCCTGCCTCATCTCCCGCCGCACGCTGTACCGGGTGTGCGAGGGCTTCGGGGAACCGGGAACGATCATGCGGCGCATGCGGATCGAGCACGCCCGCCGCCTGATCCGGGCCGATTCCACGCGCTCCATGACCTCCATCGCCTCGGCCTCCGGGTTCGCCACCGACCGGCACTTCTTCCGGGCCTTCCGGGACGAGACCGGTCTGACTCCCGGGCAGTTCCGGGACAAGGTGCGCAACGGCGGGCAGTGACCGCCGTTCAGGACTCGAGCAGAAAGTCCCTGTCGTAGTCCAGATCTCGATGCTGCGCGGCCGACGCGGCGAACCGGACCGTATCGGTCCGGTCCCAGAGTTCCATCCCGGCAATTGCCGATCGGCCGTCGCGCAGGCAGCGCCGGACACCATTGCGCAAATTCGCCGGCAGCCCGAGCGCATCCATCTCCGCGACGATGCCGTCGGTCGCGGCCTGATGCTCGGCGATCCGCTCGTCGATCATCCGGCGCACCTCGGCCACCGCCTGCGGCAGATCCAGTCCCGCGGTGCGGCGCAGCACGATCACCAGATTCATCGGGTCGCCGGCCTCGACCTCGGCCGCGAGCGAATGCAGATCGTTGATCCAGCACATGATGTCGGTGGTGGCGGCGACGATCAGCTGATAGCTCGGCCCGTAGTAGAGCGGGTCGGGAATCTCGGTGTGCTCCACCAGTTCCATCAGATCCAGGATGGGCTGCATGGTGCTGGCGTCCCGGCGCACCCGCACGAACTCCGCCGCGGTCGGGGTGGCGCCGGAGTGCCGGAAGGCGTTCTCGCGCGCGTGGCCGGTGAGCCAGATGTGCAGGTTCAGCTCGAAACGCCGGGCCCAATCCTGGGAATTGCGATCGAAAGTGCGCTTGCACAGGTTCGACAGCGCCGCCAGCACCGGTTCGGCGGGTTCGGCCAGGCCGCGCTGATGCACCACGCCGAGCGCCGCGTGCCGCAGGTCGTCGTATTCGTCCAGCCGCCCGGCGGTGACGGCCTTGCCTTGCAGATCGTCGAAAACGAAGAACAGCGCGATCCATTCGGTCAGCAGCACCAGATCGGTGAAATTGGCCGTCGGGGAGCAGTAGGCGGCGAAGCGGCCGTAACCGAGGTCGTCGAACTTGCGGGCGGCGGATGCGTCGCGGAGCAGTTCGAAACGGCTCGCCCAGGTGCGGGCGGCCTGCTGGGCCTGGTGTGCCTGCGGATGCTGTTCGAACTGGAAGGGAAGCGGGATCTCCAGTTGCCGTAGATCGTTCTCGTTCATGAGTATCCGTTCAGCTGTGTGCGAACCAGAATAAGCGACATTTCGGGCGGCAGACCGCTGTACGACCACCAACTCGCAACGGCCACAGCGGTATTGACGCCCGGCAACGAACCCGTGCCGTTGCACCCGGCGCGCCCGGCATTGCAAACGAGAACACGTTATAGTTTTGCCGGATTCGGCAAAGTGGGCCGGTGGCAATCGGGAAGGTGTGTCGCAATGGTGCGGACCTGGGACTCTTCGGCCGACGTCGTGGTCGTCGGCTACGGCGGCGCGGGCGTCGCGGCGGCACTCGCCGCCCGTGAAGCCGGGGCCGACGTACTGGCCCTCGATCGATTCCTGGGCGGCGGCGCGACCGCGCTCTCCGGCGGCATCGTGTACGCGGGCGGCGGCACCTGGGTGCAGCGGGCCGCGGGCGTCGAGGACGATGTCGAGAACATGCTGGCATATCTGCGCGCCGAGGTCGGCGACGCGGTCAGCGAGCAGACGCTGCGGCGGTTCTGCGAGGGGTCGGCCGAGCTGATCGAGTGGCTGAGCCGGCACGGGGTGCCGTTCCAGCCGTCGCTGTGCCCGTACAAGACCTCCTACCCGACCGATGACCACTACCTGTACTACTCGGGCAGCGAAAACTCCGGCGGCTTCCGGGAATTGGCGAAACCGGCGCAGCGCGGGCATCGCGCGCACGGGCGCGGGGTGTCGGGCAAGAAGGTGTTCGGGCCGCTGGCCGAATCGGCGGCGCACCGCGGGGTGCGGGTGCAAACCGGCACGCGCGCAACGCGACTGGTGGTCGAGGACGGCCGGGTCGTCGGGGTGGAGGCGACGACGCTGAGCGGCGCGCCCGCCGGGGTGCGGCGGCGGTTCGCGGCGCTGGCCAAGATCTCGGCCAAACCCGGTGTGTACCACCAGGGTCTGCGGCAGGCGGTGCAGGTGCTGATGGACCGCATCGAGCGCAAGCACGGGCGGCCGGTGCGGATCCGGGCCAAGTCCGGGGTGGTGCTGACCACCGGCGGGTTCATCGCCGATGGCGCCATGGTGGCGCGGCACGCGCCGGATTACCCCTGGGCCGAAGGACTTCCGCTGGGCACGGCCGGCGACGACGGCAGCGGCATCCGGATGGCCGAGGCGCTGGGCGCGGCCACCGGCAAGATGGACGCCATCTCCACCTGGCGGTTCATCGCGCCGCCGAGCGCGCTGTTCGCGTCGCTGGCGGTGGACGCCGACGGCCGCCGCATGGTCGACGAATCCCGGTACGGCGCGGCGCTGGGCGCGGCCATCGCCGCCAGTCCGGGCAATCGGGCCTGGCTGCTGATCGACGCGCCGCTGGCCGCCGAGGCGCAACGGCAGCTCGGGCCGCAGTCGGTGTGGTTCCAGCGCATGCAGGGCGAGCGGCTGCTACGGCTCGGCATCACCGGCGCGACCGTCGAGGACGTGGCGGCGCGCGCCGGGATCGAACCGGCGGCGCTGCGCAAGACCGTGGACGCGCACAATGCCGCCATCGACGCGGGCCGCCCCGACCCGATGGGCAAACCGGACGACATCCGCAAGCCCATCCGCACCGGACCCTTCGCGCTGCTGGACATTTCGTTCAAGGAGCGCCTCACCTACCCGACGCCGATGCTCACCCTGGGCGGCCTGCTGGTGGACGAGGACACCGGCGCGGTGCGCACCACCGACGGCGGCACCATCCCCGGCCTGTTCGCCGCGGGCCGGGCGGCGGTCGGCGTCTGCTCGAACTCGTACGTGAGCGGACTTTCCCTGGCGGACTGCGTATTCAGCGGCCGCCGCGCGGGAGCCCACAGCGTGCAACTGAGCAGCGCGGTCTGAGCAGGACCCCGCCCCCAGTCATTCCGGCATGCTTTCAGCCGGAATCCACACGCCGACGATGGATCCCGGCTGAAAGCATGCCGGGATGACGAGGGGGCGCGACCCGAAACCGGGAGCGGGCTCAATCCCCCAGGCGCGCTGCGCCTCCCGCGCGGAACAGAGACGGGGTGACGCCTCTCTCCTCGCGGAAGGCACGGTAGAACTGCCGTTCGCCGAGGAACCCGGAAGAGTAGGCGACCATCGAAATGGGCTGGTTCGGGTAGCGAGCGAGCAGATCACAGGCGTGGTCGACGCGCATCCGGCGCAGCACCGTGGCCGGGCCGTCCTCGAATTCGTCGAAGACGCGGTAGAGGGAGCGGCGCGACATGCGGCAGCCGTCGGCGATGCGGTCGACGGTCAGGCCCGGATCGGCGCAGTGGCGGCGCATGTAGTCGAGCACCCGCTGCCGTTCCAGCGCGTCGCGGGCCAGCTCGGCGGGGCGGCCGTCGGTGGTCTGCCGCAGCACCGCGGCGAGCAGGTCGACGGCCGGGGTCGCCAGCAGCGCCGCGCCCTCGGGGTTCTCGGCCTGCACCTCGGCCAGATCGCGGAAGAAGCGCGACACCACGCCGGTCGGGCCGAGCTGCGGCAACGGGACCGCGGTGCGGATGTCGTCGTCGCTGAAGTCCGGCCGCGCCCGCAGCACGCTCAGCGGGATCTGCACCACCAGCATCTCCCAGTCCGCCGTGCCCTCCCAGCGGTATTCGCGGGTGCTGTCGTAGCAGACCATCGAGCCCGGCACCACGTCCGCGACCCGCCCGTCCTGATGCAGCCGGGCCTGGCCGCGGGTCTGAATCGTGGTGAGCAGGTATTCGTCGGTGGCGGCGGACAGCAGCCCGGAGGTGCGGGTCACGATCTGCGGGGTCGAGCCGATGGTGGACAGGCTCAGCTCCCCGTAGCGCCCCGAGACCACCCGCCCGTGGAAGGCCGGGGCGGGCAGCGGATCGAAGGCCAGCGGCACATAGGTCTCGCTGAGCAGCGCCTCCCATTGTTCGAGGCATTCCCGCTCGGAGCGTTCGTCACCACCGCCCCGCAGCTCGATCCGATCGACCAGTGTTGTGCCGTTCACCCCTGCAAACTCCTGCTCCGTACCGATCGAGAGGGCTCAGCTTACGGAATACCACAAACTTCGTTGGCAGAATGGTCGCTGACAGTTCGCTATTCCCGGCCGCGCAGCTCGGCCCGGACCGGGCAGGCGGCGATACCTGGAGGTGGCAGCATATGCCGATCGGCCGGTCACAACTCGCGGCGCGCTCGGACGACGGTCGGTCGTTCCTGGTTCCGGACGCCGCCGACAGCGCGTTCGTCGCCGGTTCCCTGGTGGTGATCAGCACCGACGGGCATCGGCAGCTCGGCCTGATCGAGGAGCGCTCGGAGTCCGCGCCGGTGCGCCTGCGCGGCCGCTTGATCGGCGTGCTCAATGGCGAGGGCATCGACACCCGCGCCAGCCACGCCTTCGGGCGCGGGTTGCTGGAACCTGTCGACGAGGAGACCGTGCAGACCCTGCACGAGACCACGGGCGCACTGCTGGAGGTCGGCGCGACGCTCACCCCGCCCGGCGGCCCGGCGCGGTTGCTGCCCAAGCGATTCAACCGGCACACCTTCTGGTGCGGGCAGAGCGGTTCGGGCAAGACCTACGCGCTGGGTGTGGTGCTGGAGCAGCTGATCGCGCACACCGCGCTGCCGGTGGTGATCCTGGACCCGAATTCCGATTTCATCCGGCTCGGCGAGGTGCGCCCCGAGGCCACCGGCGCGACCGCGAATGCCTTGCGGGAGCGCGATATCCGGGTGCTGCGCCCGGGCGGCGAGGGCGGCACGCCGCTGCGCGCCCGGTTCACCGATCTGCCGCTCGCCTCGAAAGCCGCTGTGCTGCGCCTGGATCCGATCGCCGATCGGGAGGAGTTCAACGAACTGCTGCGCCTGGCGCCGCTGCTGGCGAACGGCGAGCTGGCCGACATCCTGCCGGTGCTGACCGGCGCGGGGGTGGCCGCGCAGCAGCGGCTGGCGCTGCGGATCGAGAATCTGGGCCTGCTGAACTGGGAGGTCTGGGCCCGCGACGGCGCGGCGGTCACCGATATCGTCGCCGAACGCCCCGATGCCACCGTGCTCGACCTCGGCGGATTCGCCACGCCCGGACAGCAATTGGTGGTGGCGCTGGCGCTGCTGGACGAGCTGTGGGCGCGCCGCGAGGAACGCCGCCCGGTGCTGCTGGTCATCGACGAGGCACATAATCTGGCCTCCCCGCAATTGGATTCGCCGATCGCGGTGGCGGTCCGGGAGCGGCTCATCCAGATTGCCGCCGAGGGCCGCAAATTCGGCCTGTGGCTGCTGCTTTCGACGCAACGGCCCTCGAAGGTGCACCCCGGCATCATCTCCCAGTGCGACAACCTCGCCCTGATGAAGATGACCTCGCCGCTGGATCTGGACGAGCTCGGCACCTACTTCGGCTACGCTCCCGCGGCCCTGCTGGCGCAGTCGCCGTGGTTCCGCCAGGGCGAAGCGCTCTTCGCGGGCGGCTTCGTGCCCGCGCCCGCGCTGGTGAAGGTCCGCACCCGGCTGACCGCCGAGGGCGGCAGCGATGTGGGCGTGCCGTTGCGCTGAAATCGGGCGGTCGCCGGGCCGGAAAACGCGGTATCCGAGGGTGAACGACGGCGGGTCGGGCCGGTTATGCCCCGATTCCATACCGGACAGGTTCACAATTAGGAGCCAGGTAAGGCACAGAGAGGTCGGATCTCCATGAGTGACAACCGTTTTCTCCGCTCGGCAACCCATTCCCTGGCATTCGCCGCGATCACCGTGGCCGGACTGGCGCTCGCGACGCCCGCGCACGCCGATCCACTCTGGCCCGGCGGCCCCGATATTCCGGGCGTCGCGCCCTTGATTCCCAGCCCGCCCGCCGCACCGGTGGTGGCCCCGTGCACCGCGGCCAACGCCCGCGGCTGTATGCGCCTGTCCACCAATGAGGCGTGGCTGATGGACAACGGCAAGGTGACCTACGGCCCGACCGTCATCTCGCACGGGCGGCCGGGGTACGAGACCAATGTCGGCGTGTTCGACGTCGACTTCAAACGCGAGGACCACTGGAGCACGCTGCACAACGTGCCGATGAAGTGGGCGGTGTTCTTCGACGGCGATATCGCGACCCACATCGGCCCGACCGAGGAACAGTCGCACGGCTGCATCCGCATGACGCCCGAGGGCGCGGAGACCTTCTACAACTACCTGTGGCCCGGCGACATCATCGAAGTGGTGCGCTGAGGACGCCGAAAAGGATGACCCATGGCCGATTCCGATACACCGCTCGAGCAGTTGATCGACACCTACTGCCGGGCGTGGAGTGATCCCGATCCGGCGCGCCGGCGGACCTTCCTCGGCCAGGTGTGGGCGCCGGACGCCACCTACACCGATCCGCGGATCCAGACCGTGGGCCCGGAGGAGCTGCTCGCGCACATCGAGACCATGATCGCGCGGCGGCCGGGCGCCCGGGTGGTGCGCACCAGCCGGGTCGATCAGCACCACGAGGTGGCGCGTTTCGCCTGGCGGGTGGTGCAGGCCGACGGGTCGGCGCTGCCGGAGGGCCTGGATCTGGCCGAGCTCACCGACGACGGTCGGATCGGCAGGATTGTCGGGTTCTTCGGGCCGACAGTGCCATTGGACTGAGCGCGCCACGCCGGGTCGCTGGCACCGGCGGCGTGCGCACGACAGACTGGAGGGCGTGCGAGAGCTGTCGAGTCGGGTGGGTGCGCGGTGACGGGGCTGGCGCGCGGTGAGAATCGGCCCGCGCCCGGGGACCGGATGACGGTGACCGTGCGATCCAGCGCCGGGGTCGACGTGTCCGCGCTGCTGCTCGCGGCGAACGGGCGGGTGCGCTCGGACGCTGACTTCGTGTTCTTCAACCAGCCGGTCGGTCCCGGCGTGGTGTACCGGCACGGCCGCGGCGCCGGCGACATGGTCGACGTGCAGACCTCCGCGCTGCCCGCCGATGTGGACAAGGTCGCCATCACCGCCAGCCTGGACGGCAGCGGCCCGCGCACCTTCGCCGCCGCCGGCCCGCTGCTGGCCACCATCGGATCCGACTCGGGCACATTGACTTTCCAGATGACCGGCCTGACCACCGAGTCCGGCGTGGTGTGCGTGGAGATCTACCGGCGCGGCGACGGCTGGAAGGTGCGCGCCGTCGGGCAGGGCTACGACGACGGTCTGGCGGGTATCGCGGCCGCGTTCGGCGTGAATATCGACGACGAGCCGGAGCCGCCGAAGTCCGTGCCGCCGCAACAATCCCCACCCCGGCAATCCCCGCCGCAACAATCCGCACCGCAGCAATCCGCGCCGCCGCGACCGGCCGCACCGCCGCCGCCCCCGCCGGGTTACGCACCGCCGCAGCAGTATCCGTCCCCGCAGCCGTCCGCGCCCGCGCCACAGTACGCACCGGTTCCCTCGACCCCGTCCCAGCAAGGAATGCCGCCGATGCAGAGCGATCTGTTCAATCCCAGCCACGCCGAGGTCAACGGTCCCGGCATTCAGAAGCAGGGCGGCAAGATGATTCGCGTCGCCGTCAACGGCGAGACCCTGGCCCGCGCCGGTTCCATGGTCGCCTACCAGGGCAATCTGGAATTCAAGGCGCTCGGGTCCGGCGGTATCGGCCGCGCCATCCAGCAGCGGCTGACCGGCGAGGGCGTACCCCTCATGCGCGTGTCCGGTCACGGCGATCTGTTCCTCGCCAATGCCGCGGCCGACGTCCACACGGTGGATCTGGACGGTTCCGACGGCCTGACCATCAACGGCGCGAACGTCCTCGCCTTCGACACCAGCCTGAGCTACAACATCCAAAGGGTGCAGGGCGCAGCCGGTTACGCCAGCAATGCGGGCCTGTTCAACTGCGTCTTCACCGGGCGCGGCCGGATCGCCATCACCACCCACGGCTCCCCCGTCGTGCTGAATGTCGATCAGCCCACCTACGCCGACCCGCAGGCCGCGGTGGCCTGGTCCTCCAGCCTGCAGACCGGTATCAAGCGCAATGACTCGTTCGGCTTCAGCCGCCTCATGGGCCGCTCCACCGGCGAGGGCGTGACGCTGTCGTTCTCCGGTCGCGGGTTCGTCATCGTGCAGCCCTCCGAACTGCCGCCGGGCGGTTTCATCGGCGGCACGGGCGGCGGTCAGGAGGCCGGGCAGAGCGGCGGCATGCTGGGCGGGCTGCTCGGCTAGTTCAGCGCCGCGGCGGACGGGACCACGATGCCGTAGAGGTCGCCGATGGTGGCCAGCGCGGCCTGGTGCAACTGTTCGGCCGGGACCTCGGCGACCGCGGTGCGCAGCGGGCGGGTGGCGGAGGCGTCGGCGACGACGGTGGGCAGATTGCCGCGCAGGAACGCGCCCTCGGTCGTGAAGGTCACGCACATGTGGGTCATGAAACCGGCGATGACCACGGATTTATTGCCCGCGGCATCGACCTGCGCGCCCAGCTCGGTATCGACGAAACCATTGGGCACGGTCTTCACCACGACGGGTTCGCCCGCGATCGGCGCGACGGCCGGATGGATCTGCCCGATCTCGGCGGTGATGTCGTACGGCGTGCCCGCGCCGCCGTCGTTGACCACGTGAATGACCTTCGCCCCGGCCCGGCGGGCCCGGTCCAGCAGCGCCGCGGCGGCTTCGAGCGCGGGCTCCCAGCCGGCGAGTTCCATGACGCCGCGGGTGTAGGTGTTCTGGTAGTCGACCAGGATGAGCGTCGAATCGGCGAGCGCGGCCGGGGTCTGGTCGAAGCCGTTGAGGTCGCGCAGGGTGGTAGCCATGAAATGCCCTTCTCGATAGTCCGGAACCACCGTGTGGTGGCCGCCTTCGACGCTATGGGCGGTTCGCATATGTCGGCAATGTCATGCAACATGCAGATACCGACATCGCCGACCGACGGGAGATCAGTGTGGGCGCCCTGGAACGGCTCATCGTCGTGGTCCTCTTCGATCGCGTCGATCTGCTGGACGTGACCGGACCGCCGGAGGTCTTCGCGCTGCTGCAGCGGGAAATGGACGAGCCGACCGGGTATCGGGTGGTGCTGGCCGCTGAAACTTTGGACCCGGTGACCACGGCGGCCGGGGTGCGGGTGCTGCCCGACGTGACGTTCGAGGAGATCTCCGGGCGCGCCATCGACACCCTGCTGGTGCCGGGCGCGGTCGAGGTGGACGCTGCGCGCCGGGTCCGCGCGCTCTGCGATCCGATGGTGGTGGAGTGGGTGAAACGCCTGGCCGCGCAGACCCGCCGCGTGGCGTCGGTGTGCGTGGGCGCGCACATTCTGGCCGGCGCCGGGCTGCTGGACGGCAAGCGCGCCACCACGCACTGGTCCACCGCACAGCAGCTCGCCGCCGACCATCCGGCCGTGCGGGTCGACGCCGATCCCATCTTCATCGTCGATCAGGGCGTCTGGACCGGCGCGGGACTCACCGCCTGCCTCGATCTTTCGCTGGCGCTGGTCGCCGACGACTTCGGCGAGCAGGCGGCTTTGCGCGTCGCCCGGCAGCTGGTCATGTACCTCAAGCGCCCGAGCGGCCAGAACCAGTTCAGCGTCAATCTCGAACCGGTCTCCACCACGCGCCGGGTAGAAGTGCTGCGCCAGTACATAACCCGGCATCTGTCCGGACCGATCACCGTGGCCGATCTGGCCGCGCACGCGCATGTCAGCGATCGTCAGCTGACCCGGATCTTCAAGACCGAGCTGGGCATGACGCCCGCCGCGTATCTCGAATCCGCGCGCGTCGAAGTGGCGCGCAATCAGCTCGAGACCACCGACCACACCCTCGAGCGCATTGCCGCCGCCTGCGGGTTCAATACCACCGACACCTTGACCCGCGCATTCCGCCGCACCCTCGATACCACTCCGACCGAGTACCGCAACCGCTTCCGAATCAATTGACGGTCAGGCGCTTTCGAGAATCTTCAGGGTTTCGATGGCGTCGCGCGGGTCCACCGGCACCGGGCCGCCGTCGTCGACGGCAGCGGCCATGGCACGGTAGAAGGCCGGGTAATCGCCCGGTTCGGAGGGAATCGGATGCGTGTCGTCCGGGGTTCCGAACAGGCCCCAATGCTCGGGTTCCACTACGCCCCAGGGCTTTCCGTCGTCCGGCCGCCGGCCCGCGCGCAGGTCGGCTTCCTGCGGATCGAGACCGTAACTGACATAGGCGTTCTCGGAGCCGAGCACCCGGAAGCGCGGACCCAGTTGCGGGGCAACGGCACTCATCCACAGATGCGAGCGAACACCGGACGCGTGGGTGAGGGCCAGGAACGCGTCATCGTCGGTCCGGATGCCGTCGCGACGCCGATCCCGTTCGCCGTACACCTCGGTGACCGGGCCGAACAGCGTCAGCGCCTGATCGACCAGATGGCTGCCGAGGTCGAACAGAATGCCCGCTCCGTCCTCGGCGCCGCCGGTCTCCCGCCAGCCGCCCTTGGTGACCGGCCGCCAGCGTTCGAAGCGGGATTCGAAACGCCGGACGGTACCCAGTCGGCCGGCGTCGATCAGCGCCCGCACGGTCCGGAAGTCATTGTCCCAGCGCCGATTCTGGAAGACCGACAACGCCAGCCCCGCTCGGTCGGCGGCCGCGACCACCTGTTCGGCCGCCGCGACGGTGACCGCGAACGGTTTGTCCACCACCACCGGCAGCCCGTGCTCCAGGGCCCGCACGGCGAGATCGCCATGCGTGCGATTGGGCGTCGCGATCACGGCGAGATCGAAATCGCCCGCCGCCGCGAACAGTTCGTCGGCCGTCGCGAACACCCGTACGCCCGGATGCTCCCGCCGCGCCTGCGCACCCCGCTCGGCCGATCCGGTCACCACGCCCGCGACCCGCAGCCGCGGTTCGGCGGCGATCAACGGCGCGTGGAACACCGCCCCGGCCAGCCCGAATCCGATTACCGCGACCCGAAGTTCCCGCATCAGCAGCCCCTTTCTCGACGGTTCGCCTCCACGGTAGCCCGCCGGGTCGCCGGATCAGACCAGGTGCACCTCGACCCCGGCCTCGCGGATCGCGGCAATGGCGGCCGGGTCCGCCGCCTCGTCCATCACCAGGGTGTGAATGGCCTCGATCGGGCAGATCCGCGCCAGCGCGGTGCGGTCGAGCTTGTCGGCGGTCGCCACCGCGATCACCCGTTCGGCGCGCCGCACCATTTCCGCGTTCACGCCCGCCTCGTCGAGGTGCCGGCATTGCGCCCCGGCGGTCGCGGAGATCGCGCCGACCCCGAGAATCACGGTGTCCAAGCGTAATTCGGCCAGCGCCAGTTCGGCCAGCGGCCCGTGCAGTTCATAGGATTCCCGCCGCGCCATCCCGCCCAGGCAGATGGTGCGCAGATGCGGCCGCAACACCATCTCCCCCGCGATATTGAGCGCGTTGGTGACGATGGTCAGCTCGTCCGGCCCGGTCAGGTCGGGCCGCCCGGCCAGCGCCCGCGCCACCGCCGTCGTGGTGGTGCCGCCGTTGAGCCCGACCACTTCGGCCCGCCGCACCAGTCCCGCCGCGTGTTCCGCGACCCGCTGCTTGGCCTCGCCGCCGCCCCCGCGATACCGCGCGGGCAGGTCGTAGGCGACGGCGGTGGCCACGATCCCGCCGTGCGTCCGCGTCGCCAATTGCTGATCGGCCAGCGCGGTGAAGTCCCGGCGAATGGTGGCCGGGGAGACGGCGAGCCGTTCGGCGGCCTCCTCCACCGACAGCCGTCCCCCTTGGGCGAGCAGTTCCAGCAGGCGATTCCAGCGCTGGGACCGATCGGCGGGTGCGGTCATTTGACACTGCCGGCGGTGAGGCCGGCGACCAGGCGCTTCTCGATGAGCGCGAACAGAATGACAACGGGCACGATGCCGACCGTAGAGATGGCGAAGACATATTGCCAAGCCGTGTCGTACTGACCGATGAACTTGGTCAGCGCCACCGACAGCGGCTGGTTCTCCGGCGTGGTGAGGATGACCAGGCTGGCGGCGAATTCGTTCCAGCAGGACACGAAGGCGAACACGGTCGCGGTGACGATGCCGGGCCACACCAGCGGCAGGCTCACCCGGGTCAGGATCTGCCAGCGGTTGAGGCCGTCGAGCTGCGCGGCCTCCTCCACCTCCACCGGCACCCCGGCGAAGAAGCTGTGCAGGATCCAGACCGCGAAGGACAGATTGAATGCGGCGTTCACCAGGATCATGGCCACCCAGGTGTCGTTGATGCCGAGCGCGAAGAACTCGCGGATCAGGCCGGTGACCAGCACCACGGGTTGCAGCATCTGGGTGATCAGCACCAGGCCCAGGAACACGGCTTTGCCCGGAAACCGCCGCCGCGCCGTGTAATACGCGGCGGGAACGGCCACCGCCAGCACCAGCAGGGTGGCCGCGATCGAGATCACCAGGGTGCTGATCAGGTTGAACGGCAGCGGCGTTTCGGTTGCGCTCCACACGCTTCCGTAATTGCCCGGCCGCCATTCCTCGGGCAGATAGGTCGGCGGAATGCGCAGGATCTCCGCGCGCGGTTTCAGCGAACCGAGCACCATCACCAGGTACGGCAGCAGGAACACCGCCGCCAGCAGCGCCCCGATCGCGGTCAGTCCCCAGCGCCGCCGGGTCATCGCGCCTCCTCCCCCGCCGGGCGGATCAGCTTCACGTAGATCGCGATAATGGTCATGATCAGCACGAAGTTCAGCACGCTCATCGCCGCGGCGGTATCGACCTGCTGGTTCTGCCGGATCAGCTTGAATGTCAACGTGGTCGTGGTGTCCGCCGAGAAGCCCGCGATGCTGCCGGTGAGCACCTGCAGGATGGGCAGCGAATTGAAGGCGTTGATGATGTTGATGACCGTGGCCACCGCCATGGCCGGGCGTAGCTGCGGCAGGGTCAGATGCCGGTAGCGCTGCCAGGCTCCCGCGCCGTCCACCCGCCCGGCCTCGTCGATATCACCCGGAATCGATTGCAGCCCAGCCAGAATCGTGTAGGTGGTGAACGGAATCGAGACGAACACCGCCACCCCGATCGCCACCACGAACGCCGGACCGGGCTGCTTGGTGAAGCCGAAACCCTTGTCCAGCACGCCGATATCGACCAGGAAACGATTGGCGATGCCGACGTCCGGATCCAGCATGTAATAGAAGATGCTGGTGGTCATCACCACCGAGGCCGCCCACGGCACCAGGATGGCCAGCCGCACCGCCGTGCGGCCCGGGAAGTCCTTGTTCAGGAACTGCGCCAGCCCCGCCGACAGCACCAGCGTGATCATCACGACCGCGACCACCCAGACGACCGTGTGCGCGAGCACACCGCCCAGCTCTTCCAGATCGAAAAGCCTGCGGAAGTTGCCGAATCCGGCCGATCCGCGATCCTGGCCGTACGCGTTCAGGTCCCGGGTGGAGGTCCACGCCATGTACCCGGCGGGGAACGCCACCACCCCCGCGATGAGCACCAGCACCGGGCCGATCCACGGCAACGCCCGCAGCGTCGGCGCGAATCGGCCCCGGCCACTGCTCAATTCGCCGCCTGCTGGATCTTCGCCAGCACCGCGGCCGGATCACTGCCCTGCGCGATGGTGCCCATCTGCTGCTTGATCGCGCCCTGCGCGGCGCCCCACTTGGGGTTGTTGCTCGGGTAGAACTTGGCCACCGGCAGGGTCGCCGCGAACGCCTTGGTCACCGGATCGTCGGCGAGCGCCTTGGCCGCACTCTCGGTGATCGGGATGAAGTGCTCGCCGGACACGAATTTCGCGTACACCGCCGCGGAATAGAAGTAGCTGAGGAACTTCTTCACCGCCGCGGCCTTCGCGCCGTCCTTCTTGAACGCCATCAGGTGATCGGCCACGCCGAGGGTCACCGGATCGCCGGTCTTGGTGGGCGAGGGCGCGGTGGCGTACTTCAGGCCCGGGTTCTTGGCCGCGATCTGGCTGATGGTCGGTGGCAGGCCCTCGATCATGCCGATTTTGCCCTGATAGAAGGCATTCAGCACGTCGGCGCGATTGGTGGCGCCCGGATTGGCCTGCGTCACACCGGCTTCCGCGATGGCCTTCATGGCCTGCACGCCCTCCAGATTGGCCGGGCTGTCGACGGTGATCTTGCCGCCGTCGGACCAGTTGCCGCCCGCGCCGAAGGTCCAGATGGAGGTCTCGCCCTGGGCTTCCTCACTGCCGAGCGGCAGGCCGTAGCCGGACACCCCGCCGCCGAGCGCCTGGATCTTCTTGGCGTCGTCGGTCAGCTCGGACCAGGTCTTGGGCGGGCTCGCGATGCCGGCCTTGGCGAACAGTTCGGTGTTGTAGAACAGGGTGCGGGTGGAGGCGAAAAGCGGCAGCGCCCACTGGGTTCCGTCGATCGAGGCATTGCGCGCGAAACCCGGCTGGATATCGGCGATGACCGCGGCGTCCACGATCTCGGTGGCCGGGTAGAGCTGGCCGTCGGTGGCGAAAGTGGAGTAGGCGTCGATGTTCAGGATGTCGGGGGTGGTGGACTTCGACTGCAGCTTGGTCCGGACCACGTCGTTGATGGAATCCCAGGACTCCATCTGCAATTCGACGTGGATATCGGGATTGGCCTTCTGGAAGTCGGCGATGATCGCGTCCCACGCGCCCTTGGTGCCGTCGCTGTAGACCGGCGCCAGGAAAGTGAGGTGATTCGGGTCCGAGTCGTCCGTTTTGTTCCCCCCGAACCCGCAGGACGATACCGTCAGGACCAGGCCGGTGAGCAACGCCATCGAGGAAAGCGCGCCGCGCAGTGGACGTTTCACGATCGGGACCTTTCAAGTTCACACCCGACGTGACGAACCACGGATGCGGACCGAACCAGTCGAGTGGCCTGAATCTACTGCCGTTCTTGATCGAATGTGCTCGTTTGGACTGTAAAATTGACATGAACGATCACTGGGTTGATGCTGGGTGAGTGCCGAGCTCGATCGATCGGATTCCCGAAACCCATTTGGCCGCAGAGGTGGCCACCCAGCCCGACGATTGGGTGCGAGCCGCCGCGGTTGCCGCCGAGTATCGGGAGTTGCTGCCCGCCGCCGGGGAACGCGTGGCGGTGATCGGCTGCGGGACCTCATTGTTCATGGCGCGCGCCGTTTCCGCAGTGCGAGAAGCCGCCGGTCAAGGGCTCACCGATGCCTGGCCCGCCAGCGCGGTGCGGACCCGGGAGTACGACCGGTACCTGGTGATCTGCCGGTCCGGGACCACCACCGAGGTGATCGACGCCCTGCGCGCGCTGCCCGCCGGGGTGCCGCGCACCGTCATCTGCTCCAGTCCCGGTACCCCCGTGCTGGATTCGGCCGATCCGATCCTGATCGACTGGGCGGACGAGCGCTCGGTGGTGCAGACGCGGTTCGCGACGACGGCCCTCGCGGTGCTGCGCTGGCATCTCGGCGAAGACCTGAATCCGGTGATCGCACAGGCGCGCGCGGTACTCGGCGAAGATCCGGCTATCTCGCTCGCCGGGGTGCGCGGGGCCGCGCAGATCTCCTTCGTGGGTATGGGTTTCGCGGCGGCGCTGGCCGACGAAGCCGCCTTGAAACTGCGGGAATCCTGCCAGTCCTGGGCCGAGTCGTACCAGGCCGCCGAATACCGGCACGGACCGATCAGCATTGCCGCGCCGGGCCGGGCGGTGTGGGGGCTGGGTGCGCTGCCCGCCGGGCTCGCCGACGAGATCGTCCGCACCGGAGCGAATTTCGAGCATCGTGGCATCGACCCCATGGCCGAGCTGGTGCGGGTGCATCGGCTGTGCCTGCTGCGGTCGGCCGAACTCGGACTGGATCCCGATCATCCGCGCGGTCTGAGCCGTTCGGTTGTGCTGCAATGATTCCGGTCGGGTAAGGGGAACATGGTGAACGAAGTCGCTGCCGGGGATCTGGTGCTCGGCATCGATGTGGGCGGTACCACCATCAAGGGTGAGATCACCGATGGCGCGGGCGCGGTCGTCAGCACCGCCACCGTCGACACCCCGCGCGGTGTGGCCGCTTTCGACGCCATGGAGGATCTCGGGGCGCGGCTGCTCGGCGAACTGCCCGCCGCCCGCCGCGATCGCGTGGCCCGGGCCGCCGTCATCCTGCCCGGCATCGTGGATCCGGCGCGCTCGCTGGCGGTGTTCAGCAGCAATATCGGCTGGCGGGATGTGAAGGTGGGCGACCGTTTCGGCGAGCGCTGGGGCATACCGGTCCTCATCGACCACGATGTCACCGTGGCGGGCTGGGCCGAATGGCGTTACGGCGCGGGCCGCGGCAGCGACGACGTGTGCGTGCTCATCGTCGGCACGGGCATCAGCGGCATGCTCTCGGTGGGCGGCCGGCTGGTGCGCGGCGCGGCCGGGCAGGCGGGCGAGTTCGGCCACATTCCGGTCCGGCACCGTGACGGCCTGCCCTGTCCCTGCGGCAATATCGGCTGCGTCGAGACCGTCGCGTCCGGACCCAATATCGCCCGCGCGTACACCCGCCGCACCGGACGCGGAATCTCCGGAGCCGAAGCGGTTTTCGCGGCGCTGGGCAGCGACCGGGATGCCGGGGCGGTGGTGCACGATGCCATCGACGCCATAGCCGAGGCGTTGCTGGGCACCATCCACGCCACCTGCCCGGAACTGATCGTGCTGGGCGGCGGCCTGGCCGGGGCGGGGCCGGTCCTCACCGACACCTTGCACTCGCGGCTGTCCGCGCTGCTGCGCGTCGCGCCCGTGCCGCGAGTCGCCCTGGGCGAGTTCGGTATCCGCTCCGGACTGGTCGGCGCCGCGAAGCTGGCCCGCGCCGGTGCGCTCGCCTGAGGATCGGGTCCGTATGGAATTGCGCGGCCGACTGATCACCGCCGCCGGCGTCCGTGACGACGCGGTGATCACCGTGCGCGGCGAACGCATCACCGCCATTCACGAAGTCCCGCAACGCTCCGCCACGCCCCGCGAATCGCCCCCAGCGTTCCTCGGCACCATCGTGCCCGGCCTGGTGGACATTCACAATCACGGCGGCTTCGGCCATCGCTTCGACACCGTCGACCCCGCCGAAGCCGCCGCGGCCGCCGCCTTCCACCACCGCGCCGGCTCCACCTCCGTGCTGGCCAGCATCGTCACCGCCACGCCCGAGAACCTGATCGCCCAGGTGACCACCCTGCGCGGCCTGGTCGCCGACGGCACCCTGGCCGGTATCCATATCGAAGGCCCCTTCCTGTCCGAAACCCGGTGCGGCGCACACGACCCCGCTCTCCTCCGGCACCCCGACCCGCGCCTGATCGAACGCCTGCTGGAAGCGGCCGCAGGCACGCTGCGCGTCATGACCCTCGCCCCCGAACTCCCGGGCTTCGCCGCCGCCGCGAAACTGCTCACCGAGAACGGCGTGACCGTCGCCCTCGGCCACAGCGACGCCGCGTTCCCCGATTTCCGCGCCGCCCTCCCACCCGAAGGCCCCGCCACCCTGGTCACCCACCTGGCCAACGGCATGCGCCCCCTGCAACACCGCGACCCCGGCCCCATCGCCGCCGCCCTGGTAGCAGCCGCCGCCCACCAGGCCACCCTCGAACTCATCGGCGACGGCGTCCACCTCGACCCCGGCTTCGCCGCCCTCGCCTTCGCCACCGCCCCACGCCGCATCGCCCTGATCACCGACGCCATGCAAGCCGCCGGAATGCCCGACGGCACCTACCAACTCGGCCCGCAAACCGTCCACGTCACCGACGGCACCGCCCGAGTCCCCAACGGCTCCATCGCCGGCGGCACCGCCACCCTCCTGCAATGCCTCCACTGGGCCGTCCACCACTGCACGATCCCCCTCATCGACGCGATAGCCGCCGCCACCGCCACCCCCGCCGCCGCCACCGCCCTCCCCGAACTCGGCGACCTCCGCCCCGGCATGTACGCCGACGCCTTGATCCTCGACGACAACCTGCGACTACTCCGGGTACTCCGCCGCGGCCGGTGGCTGTCATGACCACCGACCGGTATTCGGCTCGAGGATGGGCGGCCGCACACCCACACGGTCGCGAGCCGGCGGCGGGTCGGGACCGTGGTGGGCCGAGTTCGGACCGGAGGTCGTCGTGATCCTCACCGTCACAATGAATCCCGCGTACGACGTCACCTATCGCGTCGAGCGGTTGGCGCGGGGGCGGGCGCAGCGGGTGTTGACCGTCGAGCAGCGGCTCGGGGGTAAGGGGATCAATGTGGCGCGGGTGCTGGCGCAGTTGGGGAAGCCGGTGCGCGCCACGGGATTCGCGGATCTGGAGTTCGGGGCGGCCGTGGCGGCGGAATTGGCGGCGGACTTCGTGCCGGCGCTGCCTTGGGTGCGGCGGACGCTGGTGGTCAGTGAGTCCGGGGACGGGACCGCTACCGGGTTGTGGGAGCCGGGGGCCCGGGTGAACGATCCGCGGGAGTCGGTGGACCGGTTGCTGGATCGGGTACGGGCGCTGCTGCCCGAGCTGCGCGGGCTGGTGGTGTCGGGCTCTTTGCCCGCGGGTGTGGCGGATTCGGTGCCCGCCGATCTGGCGCGGACCGCGCTCGCCGCGGGAGTGCCGGTCATCTGCGATGTGGACGGACCGGCGCTGCTGCTCGCCGCGGCCGTTCCCGGCGTCGTACTGATGCCGAACAGCGAGGAACTCGTCCGGCTGATCGGGCCCGCCGCCCCGGACGAGAGCGTATCAGCCTTGGCCGCCCGGCTGCGGCCGCTGGTGGACGGCGGCGTGAAAGCCGTGATCGCCACGCGCGGTGCGGCGGGGATGGTGGCGGTGACCACGTCCGGCGCGTGGGCCGCTTGGCTGGGAGAACCGTTGTCGGGCAATCCGACCGGCGCGGGTGATGCCGCCGCGGCTGCGGTGGCGGCGGGGCTGGCGGCCGGGGGCGCACCGGACTGGCCCGAGATCCTGCGGGATGCCATCGCCACTTCGGCCGCGGCCGTGGTGGTTCCGATCGCCGGGGCGATCGACACCTGTTTGCGGGCGCGATTGCTGCCCGCGGTGGTGGTCAGCGAACTGGGGGCGAGTGCGCGGGAGAGGCGTACGTGAGAACTGCTAGCTGCTGGAGACGCGGATGCCGTTGCTACCCATATTCGATCTGATCGTGGCGGCCCGGCCGGGCGGTCTGGGCGCGTTCAATGTGATCGCGCTGGAGCACGCCGAAGCGATCGCGGCGGCCGCCGAAGCCACGAAGAAGGCCGCGGTGCTGCAGATTTCGGAGAACACGGTGCGGTATCACGGGGGTCTGCGGCCGCTGGCACGCGCCTGCCTGGAGGTCGCGGGCGGCAGCGGGGCGGCGCTGGCGGTGCATCTCGATCACGCGACCTCCTTCGAATTGATCCGGGAGGCCGTCGGATTGGGGATGACCTCGGTCATGTTCGACGGGTCGGCCCTGGACTACGCGGAGAATCTGGCACAGACCGCGCGCATCGCCGAATGGTGCCACGAGCGCGGCGTGCACGTGGAGGCCGAGCTCGGCGAGGTCGGCGGCAAGGACGGGGCGCACGCGCCGGGGGTGCGGACCGATCCGGACGAGGCGGTGGCGTTCGTGGCGGCCACGGGCGTGGACGCGCTGGCGGTGGCGGTGGGGTCCTCGCACGCCATGCACCGCCGGGACGCCCGCCTGGACGACAAGCTGATCGCGCGGCTCGCCACCAAGTTGCCGGTGCCATTGGTACTGCACGGGTCGTCGGGGGTGCCGGATGCCGGGTTGCGGTCGGCGGTGCGGCACGGGATGGCGAAGGTGAACATCGCGACCCGGTTGAACGTGGCGCTGGCCGAGGCGGTGCGCGGCGTGCTGGACGGGGATGCGGAGCTCAGCGATCCGCGCAAGTATCTCGGCCCCGGCCGGGACGCCATTCAGGCCGAGGTCGAGCACTTCCTGCGTTTGCTCGCCCGGCCCGGCACGGGGTAGCCCCGCACGACCCCCAGCGCCCGCTTGGTATGAATGCCGGGTGGCTCGACACCTCTTCCTCTGCCCCCTGCGGTGGTCCGATATGGACGCCGACGGGCACGTGCACAATGCCGAACATCTGCGCTACCTGGAGGAAACCCGGATCGACCTGTTCCGGTCGCGCGAGTTCTCCGGTTCCAGCGTGGTAGCCCAGATGGACATCGACTACCTGGTCCCGCTGCGCTACCGCGCGCACCCGGTCCGGGTGGAGTCCTGGGTGACCCGGGTGGGCGGCTCCTCGTTCACCTTGGAACAGGAGATCCGCGACGACGACGTGGTGTATTCGAAGGCGGTGTGCGTCATGGTCGCCTTCGATCAGGCCACCCAGAAATCGCGTCCGATCCCGGATGCCGAGCGCCGCATGCTCGAGGAGCTGACCGCCTGATGCACACCTACCAGATCCAATTGCGGCGCACCGATATGGACGCGCTGCAGCACCTCAACAACGTGGTGTTCGCCCAGTACCTGGACGAGGCCCGCGCCGACCTGCTGGCCGCGCACGAATCCCCGGACGCCGCATGGCGTGTCGTGGTCGCCAAACAAAGCCTCAGCTACCGCACCCCGCTGGTGTTCCGCCGCGACCCGGTGACCGTGACGACGGTGGTGCAGCACATCGGCACCTCGTCTTTCACACTGGCGCACCAGATCCGCGACGCGGCCACCGTCTACCTCACCGCCACCTCGGTCCTGGTCGCCATCGCCGACGGCGCGTCCCGCCCGCTCACCCCCGCCGAACGCGACTATCTGACCGCGCTGTCGGCCGACGCCCTGAGCCCGTCCGCGACCTGACGCCATCGCTCGTAACAATCCGGTGAGGTGATGGACACGACCGGCTGATTCCATGAAAAAGGGGAACTCCACCGCTGCGAGGCTTTCAACGCGGAGAACCCCGAGGAGGACATCATGGACGAGCCGGTTTGCATGGATTGCTGGCGTCGCGACAACCTCACCTTCGCCCAACGCCTGGATCCCGCATTCGTCAAGCCCGGACCGGTGCATCGGTGCGCCATGCACCGGAAGCTGCGGGACGAGCACCTCGAGCGCGGCGACAAGGCCGCGTAATCGCCCACGCGAACGGGGGTTACGGTTCGTCGATCACGACTCCCGTTCGCGCACACCGCTTCTCGCCCCATTCGTAGAGGGCGGTCAGCACCGGGACCAGGCTCCAGCCTTCCTCGGTCAGGTCGTACTCCACCTGGGGCGGCACGGTCGGATACACGGTGCGGCGCACCAGGCCGTCGGCCTCCAGCTCCCGCAATTGCTGCACCAGCATCTTCTCACTGGTGCCCGGCATGAGCCGGCGCAGTTCGCCGTAGCGCCGCACGCCTTCCTTGAGATGCGCGAGGATGACCGGTTTCCATTTGCCGCCGATCAGGTCGACGGTCACCTCGACCGGGCAGTAGTAGCGCTTCGCGGGCATCCTCGCCTCCGGTACTTACCCAAAAGTGCGTTCTTGTAACACTGTAATCATCGCGCTTCCATGGGTTCTCATGAAGGTGATTACATTCGATCGATTCAAGCCCGGCGTCACCCTGGAGACCATCACCCCGTACCTGCCCGAGGAAGTCGCCAATGTGTGGCGGCTGTGGAAGGCCGGGATCGTGCGGGAGAACTACGCCCGCGCCGACGAACCCGGCGTGGTGATCGTGTTCGAGGTGGACAGCGTCGAGGAAGCCCGACGCTACATCGAGGATTTCCCGCTCACCAAGAAGGGTTTCCTGGAGTGGACCTACGTACCCGTCACCGCGCCATTGCCTTTGGAGGCGCTGATGGCCGCCGATGTGGACGTGTCCGAACCCTACGACCGGACCGCGTGAGGCCGCGATGCGGAGCGCATACGGCCTGAGCATTCCGCAGACCGTCGAGGACGCGTGCGATCCGGCACGGCTGGCGGTGATCATCTACGACATGCAGGTCGGCATCGTGAGCCAGATCCCCGACGGTGAGCGCATCGCCGCGGCCTGCGTGGAATTGCGGGATACGGCCCGGGCCAACGGTTTTCGCGTCTTCTACACCCGGCACATGTCGATTCCGCCCGCCGCCGCCGGCGTCGCGCAATTGCGCACCGCCATGGAGTGGCAGCACGTGGACGACCCAGCGGAACTCGGCACGGCCTTCCCACAGGGCTCGCCCCACTACCAGCTGATCCCCGAACTGACCCCCGGCCCGGACGAGGTGGTCTTCGACAAGATCACCATGTCGGCCTTCGCAGGCACCCCCCTCGATATCGCCCTGCGCGACTTGGGCATCGACAGCTTCGCCATCGCCGGCATCGCACTGGAAGTAGGCATAGAACCGACCGTCCGCCACGCCACCGACCTGGGCTACCTCCCGATCATGGTCACCGACGCCTGCGGCGCCGGCCACCCCGAAGCAGCCGAACGAGCCTACGCCACCCTCGATTTCGCCGGCGGCTCCCGCACCACCGACCTGTCCACCCTCACCACCCTGCTGAGCAAGGCCGGAAGCCAGACCGAAATGTGAACTATCAGCAAATATCTTCGGCGGCGGTGACCTGCGTTGACCTATCATGGGAGGCACCGCCCGGTCGGCGTTCGAGGGAAAAAGATTATGGCCAAGATGACCACCGAAGCGTTGCTCGACGTTTTCAAATCCATGACGCTGCTGGAGCTTTCGGAGTTTCTGAAGGCGTTCGAGCAGGAGTTCGGGGTGACCGCTGCCGCGCCCGTGGTGGCGCCCGGCGTCCAGGACGCCCCGGCGGTGGAGGCCCCGGACGAGCAGAGCGAATTCGATCTGGTGCTGGAGTCGTTCGGGGACAAGAAGATTCAGGTCATCAAGGCCATGCGCGAGATCATTCCCGGGCTGGGTTTGAAGGAGGCCAAGGATCTGGTCGAGGCCGCCCCCAAGGCGGTGCTGGAGAAGGTCGACAAGGATGTGGCCGAGGCCGCCCGGATCCAACTGGAAGCCGCCGGGGCGCGCGCCGCACTGCGCTGAGCAGCCGGCGGTGTGACTCCAGGCGGGCCGCGCGATCGTAAGTGCTGGTGTGGACGAGGATTTCGTCCGCACCGGTGCGCGCGACCAGGTCCTCCAGTTCCGGGATCACCGTCTCCTCGGTGCCGTGAATGTGCCCGCGCAGCGACTCGGAGAAGATCTTGCGCTGCCGTTCGGTCATGGGCTCGCGTTCGATCTGCTCGGGTGCGATCAGCGCCGGGAATTCCCCGCGCGTGCGCGAATACGCGGCCGACCACGCCTCCGGCAGCAACAGCCGGTGCGCGGCCTCGACACTGTCGGCGATGACGGTCGCCGCGGACACCATCACATAGGGTTCCGCGCGCTGTGAACTCGGCCGGAAGTCGTTGCGGTAGCGCGCGATAGCTTCCACCATGGGCTCCACCCCGGAGACCGCCGCGATCACCAGCGGCAGCCCGAACCGCGCCGCGCGATCCGCCCCGGACGCGGTGGCCAGCAGGTACGCCGGAATGTGCAGCCCTTCGGCGGGCCAGGCGTGCACCCCGTTCCGGCCCGCCTCGAGGTAGCCGAGCAATTCGGTCAGGCGCGCGTCGAAATCCTCGGCATCGTCCTTGCCGTGCCCGAGCGCCCGCCGCACCCCGTCGGTGAACCCGACCGACCGTCCCAGCCCCATATCGATGCGTCCCGGATACACCGACTCCAGCACCCCGAACTGCTCGGCCACCACCAGCGGCTGATGATTCGGCAGCATCACCCCGCCGGTCCCGATCCGAATCCGCGAGGTCGCCCCCGCCACCGCCGCGGCCAGCACCGTCGGCGCGGATCCCGCCACCCCGGGCACGCTGTGATGCTCCGACACCCAGAACCGGTGATACCCCCACTCCTCGGCCAGCCGCGCGAACTCGACCGTCTCCCGCAGCGCGTCCGGATAACTCTGCCCGGCCCGCACCCGGGACCGGTCGAGGATCGAGAAGCGCACGTCCTGAAGTGCCGAGTTCATATCCGGACCCAACGCGTGCGGCCGGAATCGATTCCCGTGCGAACGACCGATTAGTTTCCGGCGGGCCCGCCGTCAACACCTCCGACAGCGCCGCGACGGCCGCTCCGCAGCTCGAAACGAAAGGCTCCGATATGGAGAAGATCACCACCCCCGCCGGTATCGACATCGCCTACGACCGCTACGCCGGCGGCGACGCGGGCACGGTGATCCTGGTGGGCGGCGCGTTCAGCCACCGCGGCTTCGCCAAGATGGTGCAGCTGGCGCAGCGCCTGGCCGCCGACTACGGCCTCACCGTGATCAATTACGACCGGCGCGGGCGCGGCGACAGCGGCGATACCCCCGGCGTCTACGACGTGGAGAACGAGATCGACGATCTGGCCGCCCTGGTCGACGCGGCCGGCGGCGCAGCGGCCCTGTTCGGCTGGTCGTCCGGCGCGGGCCTGGCGCTGCGGGCCGCCGCGTCCGGCCGCATCCCCGGCCTCACCCGGGTGATCGCGTTCGAGCCGCCGTTCGTGGTGAACCACGACGATTTCGTCCCCGCCGCCGACCTCGCCGACACCCTGCATCCGATGATCGCGGCGGGTCGCGACAAGGAGGTCGTGAAGTTCTACATGATCAATGGCATGGGCATGCCGAAGTTCTTCACCGCGCTCATGCCACTGACGCCGATGTGGAAAGACCTGCGGCGCACCGCGAAAGCGACCGCGCACGACTGGGCGATCATGAACCCGTTCATGCGCGGCGAAGCCCTGCGCCCCGCGGACTGGTCCGGCGTCAAGGTGCCCGTGCTGGTGCTGTCGGGCGGCAAGAGCGGCAAGCTGCTGCGCACCGGCGCGGCCGCCATCACCGCCGTGCTGCCCGATGCCGAGCACGTGGAAATCGCCAAGCTCAGCCACAACCCGAATATCGACCTGCTGACCCCGCCCGCGGGTGAATTCCTCACCGCGGCCAACTGACCCTCACCTCGAAACAAGGAGCACGATCATGCGCAAACTCACCGCCGGACTGTTCATTTCCGCCGACGGCGTCATCGCCGACCCGCAGGACTGGCACTTCCCCTACTTCGACGACGCCATGGGCGAGGCGGTCAACGCCCAGCTCGGTTCGGCCGACACGCTGCTGCTGGGCCGCAATACCTACGACAGTTTCGCGGGCGCGTGGCCGGGCCGCGAGGCGGCCGGCGGCCCGGACGCCGGCATGGCGAAGGCCCTCGGCGATGCCCGCAAAGTCGTGGTGTCACACCGGGAACTGGATTCCGATTGGCGCAATTCCGAACTCCTGCAAGGTGACCTGGCCAAGGCCGTCGAGGAATTGAAGCGGGAGCCGGGCGCCACCGATATCGCCATGAGCGGTTCGCCCTCGGTGGTGCGGCAGCTGCTGGAAGCGGGCCTGCTCGACGAACTGCACCTGCTGGTGCATCCGATCGCGGTGCGCAAGGGTGAGCGGCTGTTCGACGACGGCGTGACCGTTCCGCTGCGGCTGATCTCGGCCACGCCGTTCCCGTCCGGGGTCATCCACGTGATCTACGGTCCGGCCGAAGCGCCCGCGGCGGCCGGGTACGACGAGGCCAAAACCCATCTGTCGCAAGGCGAGTGAGCGGTCAGCGCACCGGGCGCAGCACGCAGCGGGTGCCGGTGTAGATGGTAGGCATGCACTCGTTGCAGTGCACGCACGCCGATTGCGTGGTGAGATCGGATTGGATGCGCCGCAACAGATTCGGCTCCCGCAGCAGGGCGCGGCCCATGGCGACGAAGTCGAAGCCTTCGTCCATGGCGGTGCGCATGGTGTCGTGGTTGGTGATGCCGCCCAGCAGGATGAGCGGCATCGACAACTCACGCCGGAACTGGCGGGCGCGCTCCAGTAGATAGGCCTCCTGGTACGGGTACTCCTTCAGGAAGGCGCGTCCCATCAGGCGGAAGCCCCAGCGCGCCGGGCCCGGCAGGGTTTTGGCGAAGGCTTTGCGGGGCGCGTCGCCGTGGAAGAGCAGCATGGGATTGAGCAGGGAACTGCCCGCGGTCAATTCCAGGGCGTCCAGCGCGCCGTCGGCCTCCAGCCAGGCGGCGATCTGCAGGGAATCGGGCAGCGTCAGGCCGCCGGGCCGCCCGTCCTCCATATTCAGCTTGGCGGTGACGGCGAGCCGCCCGCCGACGGCTTCCTTTACCGCACAGGCGATTTCCCGCGCCAGCCGCGCCCGGTTGGCGATCGATCCGCCGTAGTCGTCCTTGCGGCGATTGAGCAGCGGGCTCATGAACGCGCTCACCAGATAGTTGTGCCCGAAATGGATTTCGACGGCATCGAAACCCGATTCCTCCGCCAGCCGGGCCGCGCGCACGTGCGCGTCGATCAGCTCCCGGATCTCGAATGCGTTGGGCACCTTCATGAACCGCATACCCAACGGGCTGAACATGGGGCTCGGCGAGAGCGCGGGCAGCCGATTGGACGCCGCATTGGCGACCGGCCCGGCATGCCCGATCTGCGCGCTCGCCGCCGCGCCCTCGGCGTGCACGGCATCGGTCAGCTTCCGCAGTCCCGCAACGGCTTCCGGCCGCATCCAGATCTGATGGCGGTCGGTGCGCCCGCCCGGCGCGACCGCGCAGTAGGCGACGGTGGTCAGGCCGACCCCGCCCGCCGCCACCTCGCGATGGAATTCGATCAGCTCGTCGGTGACGAGGGCATCGGGGGTGCGGCCTTCGAAGGTCGCGGCCTTGATCACCCGATTGCGCAGGGTGAGCGGCCCCAGCCGGGCGGGGGCGAAGACGTCGGTCACTGTTGTTCTCCTGTCGGCGCGGTCAGTCCGGCCACCACGAAGGTCCGCAGGGTGGCCACCGCTCGTTCGGACAGCTCCCGGTCCCCGGTGCTGCCGAACTGCGTGATGATCAGGTCGAAGGCCAGCATCCAGCGGCGGCGCGCCTCCAGCTCGGCCAGCTCCGGCAGCAGGCCGACCCAGGAGTCCATGCGGAACCAGGGCAACCGCCACGCGGTGAGCTGCCGCCGCATGACGAAGCGGGCCAGCAGCCGCAGATGCAGCCGGCCGACCGGGTCGGCGGCCAGCTCCACGAAAGGCGCGAGCACCGCGTCCACCACCGCCGGCACCGCGGCGGGCGAATCGGCGTGCGCGGTGGTCACATCGGTGAGCCGGTCGGCCCACAGCGGGCCCAGCCGATCCTCGATGAGCGCGCCGACCAAAGCCTCCTTGGACCCGAAGTGATAGTGCACCGCAGCCGGATTCGCCCCGGCCGCGGTGCAGATGCCCCGCACCGAGACCTCGTCGTACGGCTCGGTGAGCAATAACCGCTCAGCGGCGGCCAGCAACCGTTCGCGGGTGCCCGCGGCGACCTTCTCGACCATGCCGAGTAGTGAAACAGGTTTCAAACAATATTTCAATCATTGATTGAACGTGCTGCTCAACCGCTCGCAAATGACCTTTCGCGCGGCTTTGCCCTCCGGTGTGGGGGTCAGCGGGTACACGTGCACCAGCCCGACGCCGTCGTGGAATTCGACGTCCACGCCCGCCCCGCGCGCCTTGTCCACCAGCAGTTTGGTGTCCGGATAGACGATGTCGCGCGATCCGCAGAACACGGTGAGCGGCCCGAGCCCGTCGAACTCCGCGCACAGCGGGCTCACGATCGGATCGTCCAGGGGCAGTTCGCCCCGCCAGTGCTCGATGAACACCTGAATCCCGTGCCGCCCCAGCCACGGATCGGTCGGCAGCACGATATCGATCTCGGGATTGTTCATGGACAGATCCAGCGCCGGCGCGATCAGCACGGTCCGCGGCAATCGCACCCCGTGCGCGTCCCGCAACAGCACCGTGGCCGACAAGGCGATCTGCCCGCCCGCCGAATCCCCTGCCAGACACACATTTCCGTACTGTTCCCGCTGTTCGAGAGCGATCTCCGCGATCACCGGCACCACCTCGGCGGCGGTCGCGAACGGCACCAGCGGATAGATCGGCACCGTCACCGCGAGCCCCGCCTCGGCCGCGATATCCGCGCACAGCCCCCAGTGCTGCGGCGAGATCTCGTTCACCCAGCCCCCGCCGTGCGTGTACACCACCGCACCGCGCGCCCGCCCGCGCTTCGGCGTGAGCGTGTAGATCGGCCACCCGTCCCGCCGCCCGACCGCGATCTCCACATCCGATCGCAACCGCCGCGGCGGTCCGTACGGGCGCGGGCGCACGCTCCGCTCCCGCAGATGTTTCCGCGCCCGATCGGCGTCCAGGAAAGTCCGGTTGACCCGCATCAACCGCAGCAGCCCCGGAATGGCGCGCGCACTGGCGAAACTCGGCCGCCCGGCCTTTGGAGAATCCATTCACCCACCGTAAGCGGGCGATCGTCCGGCCACCCGCATCCCGGCCGGAGTCCACCCGGCCCCGGCAAACACGGCAACCGATCGAATGACCGATCCCGCCCGATCACACGGCTGCGCGAAAACGGACACCCGACCGTATGCTGTCCGCGAGGTAGACCGGAGCGTCCGATCCGCCTGCGCGTCATAGGGATTGGAGGGCGCCGATGCCTCCGGGATACGAGCCGCACGAGTCGCCGGGCTATCGCCCCCGGCCGACTCCCGGATACGAGCCGCACGAGACGCCCGGATACGGGCAGCGGCCGCAGCCGGGTTACGGGTCGCACGAGCCCACCACCGCTTTAGATGCGCCCGGGTCCTCCGGAACCGAGGCCCAGCAAACCTCCGTGTTCGGCGCGCACGAAGCACCCGGCTACAGCGCGCAGGAAACCTCGGTATTCGGCGCGCACGAAACATCCGGGTACGGCACGCAGGAAACCTCCGTCTTCGGCGCACGCGAAACACCCGGGTACGGCGAGCAGCAGACCTCCGTATTCGGCGCGCACGAAGGATCTGGATACGGCGCGCAGGAAACCTCGGTGTTCGGTGCGCGCGAAGGATCCGGGTACGGCGCGCGGGATTCGTCCGGGCCCGGGCGGCAGGAGTTTCCGGAGTACGGGGACGAGAACTATCTGTGGGATCAGCCCACGCAGGTGTTCGAGCCGATCCGCGATGCCCCGGCGGCGGCGCCGGGCGACGGCAGCGGCGGGAAGCGTTCCGGCGCGGTGCGATACGCGCTGATGGGGCTGGCCGTGGTGCTGGTCGGGGTGCTGGCCGTGGGCGGTTTCTTCGCGGCGCGGCATTTCGGCAGTTCGGCGGTCGACGCCGAGGCCGTGGTGACCACCACGCCGCGCGCCGCCGTCACCACCTCGGCTGCGCCCGCCGGGCCCAGCGCTCCGGTCGCCGGAGCGCCACTGGCCTCGGTGGCCGCCTGGGTGAAGGCGGGCAAGCAGATCGACAGTTCCAAATTCCACAGCGCCACCAGCGAATCGGACGGCAAGACCAACAATCTCGGTTCGGGGGTGGCCTTCGTCAGCCCGTCCGGGAAGATCCAGTGCATGACGCCCAAGGGCGGTCCCCGCGGCAAGGAAGGCCTGGCGTGCCTGGTGAACTGGGACAACCCGCCGCAGCGTCCGGCCGCGCTGGCCAAGGGCAATTGGGTCGCCAGCTGGGTCGACTTCCCCGGCGAAACTCTCGGCATCGGCAAGAACGCCGGTGATCCCGGTCAGTTCCTGCTCGGCAAGGGCGACACCCTGACCTACGGCAGCCGGGTGACCTTCGACGACTACGACTGCCGCATGGAGGAATCCGGGCTGGTGTGCGTGAACGAGAAGGCCAGCACCGCGATCCAGCTCAACTCCGCGGGCGCGATGGTGTTCGGCTGCCTCGGCGAGACCACGTCGAAGGAATACGGCAAGGCCTACTCCTGTGGCGGCGTCACGACCACCACATCCGCCGCGCCCACCGTCATCAAGGCCGGCGACAAGTGCACGAAAGCGGGCGAGACGGGCTACAGCGCCAATCTCACGCCCTTGACCTGCGATACGGCCGGGGATTCCGGATTGCGCTGGCAGGACCTGAACCCGATCAGCGCCGGCGCGCCGTGCTCCGCGGAACAGGTGGGGTATTTCGGCTACACCGCCGACGGCACCCGGGTGCTGTGCACCCGCACCCAGCGCACGGACGCGTCCGCGTGGAGCGTGCCGAACCAGCGCGTCGCCAGCGGGCAGCACGAGGTCGGCGAATCCTGCAATCCGAAGGAGGACAAGCTGGGCGCGACCGCCGACGGGAAGGCCGTGTACTGCAAGGCCGCGAACGGTTCGCCCACCGCCACCTCCGGCGAGTGGAAAGCCAGCGCTTGAAAATTCGCGGCGGCCGCTCGCGCCGCCGCGAATGCTGCCAGAATCCAGACGTATGGGAGTGAACGAGATCGCCGCCGCCGGGATCGCACGGCAGCGCGAGGCCCTCGACGGCGCGGCCGTATCGGCGACGGAACTGGTGGCGGCCACGCTGGACCGCATCGAGGCCGCGGCGGATCTCGGCGCGTTCACCCGGGTGCTGCGCGAGGCGGCGCTGGCCGAGGCCGCCGAACGGGACAAGGAACGCGCGGCGGGCGCGGAACTCGGCCCGCTGCACGGCATTCCGATCGCGATCAAGGACGAGATCGACGTGGCGGGCGTGGTGACCAGCTTCGGCACCCGCGCCAACCGCACCCCGGCGCGCGCGGATGCCGAGGTGGTGCGCCGACTACGCGCGGCCGGCGCGGTGATCGTCGGCAAGACGGCCATGCCGGAGTTCGGGCAGTGGCCGTTCACGGAATCGAGCACCTATGGGGTGACCCGCAATCCGTGGAATCGGGAGTTCAGCACGGGCGGGTCCAGCGGCGGCTCGGCCGCGGCGGTGGCGGCGGGGCTGGTACCGGCGGCGCTGGGTGGCGACGGCGGCGGATCGATCCGGATTCCCGCGGCCTGCTGCGGATTGTTCGGTTTGAAACCGCAGCGCGGGCGGGTGCCGGTCGCACCCAACGAACACCTCTGGTGGGCCTTGGGCGTCGCCGGCCCACTGACCCGGAGCGTGTCGGACTCGGCGCTGGTCTACGACGTGATTCGCGGTGGCGCACCGCAGGATCGCTTCCAGGCCGCGGAGCCGATCATGTCCTTCACGGCCGCCGCCCGGCGTGATCCGGGCGTGCTCCGCATCGGCTATACAACGAAAGCTCCTGCGGCGCTGACGAAACCGCACCCGGAGAACGTGCGTGCGGTCCGCGAGACCGCGGAACTCCTGGCCCGCCTGGGACATTCGGTCTTCGAAGTGGACCCCGCCTTCCCCGACGCCACCGCCGCCTTCCTCCCCCAATTCTTCGGCGGCGTCCGCGCCGAGGCCGCCGCGGTCGACGATCCGGCGCTGCTGGAGCGCCGCACCCGCGAAACCGTGCGCCTCGGCGCCTGGGCCCGGCAGCCGGTGATCGAATGGGCCATCCGGCACGGAGAAGCGTTGGCGCGCAAGGCCGAAGCCCTCTTCGGCGACTACGACCTGCTGCTCACCCCGACCATTACCGGCCGCCCGCCCCGGCTGGGCGTCCTGGACGGCGGCGGCACCGCCCGCGCCATGCTGGCCGCGCTGCCGATGATCGCCTACACCAGCTTCTGGAACGTGACGGGCCATCCCGCCGCCGCCCTCCCCGCCGGCCTGGGCACGGACGGCCTGCCGCTGTCGGTCCAGCTCATCGCCCCGGCGAACGGTGAAACCACCATCCTCCCGGTCGCCGCCCAACTCGAACAGGCCCGCCCGCACCCGACCCTCTAGCCCCGGGGCGTCAGGACTCGATCGGCAGTCCCGCTTCGCTCCAATCCTGAATCCCCTCGCGGTATTTGCGCACGTTGGTGTAGCCGAGCCCCTCCAGGCGGGTCGCCACCTGCTGGCTGTTCGCGCACGCGGGATTCGAGCAGTAGGTGACGATGGCGGCGTCGAGATCGGGCAGCAGGATCGGCGCCTGTGCCTCCACATCGTCGTCGACCAGCGCCACCGCGCCCGGCAGGTGCGCCTTGGCGTAGTACTCGCCGCCGAGGGTGTCGAGCACGATCACGCTCCCGGCCTCGATTTCCTTGACGAGCTCGTCACGAGTGATCAACGCGGTCATGGGTTTTCCTTCCGAACCGAAATTTATGTGCGTGTGCACGCTACTACTTATGTGCGCGCGCACGCAATAGGCTAGGCTGGGCCCGTGCCGAAACCTCCCGCTCGCCACCATCCCGCCGTCGGCGCCTGGGCCGCCCTGCTCCAGGTGCACGCCAAGCTCGTCCCCGAACTCGACGCCGAATTGCGCCGCGCCACCGGCCTGCCGCTGAGCTGGTACGACGTCCTGCTCGAACTCGACGGCCCGACTCGATTGCGGATGAGCGACCTCGGCGAACGCGTCGTGCTCAGCCGCACCCGGGTCAGCCGCCTGGTGACCGAACTGGAATCACACGGCCTGGTGCAGCGCGAAGCCAATCCCGAGGACGGCCGTTCGGCGTTCGTCGCCATCACAGCCGAAGGGCGGCAACGCTTTCGCGAAGCCGCCCCGCACTATCTGGCCGGTATCCAACGCCGGTTCGCCGGCAATCTCGACGACGCCGAACTCGACGCGATGGGTTCGGCACTCCGGAAAGTGCTGTCCCCCACCGCGTTACCGCTCACAACGCGCGACTGAGCGGCACATTGATCCAGCTCGGCGCGCTCGGATCGAGTTCCACGTGCTGCGGCAGCAGCCCGCTCTCGTTGAGCAGCGGCCGCAACGGCAGCCCGCGCGGGAAGTTGAACGCGAACACGTCCACCCGCAGCCGATGCCCCGGTTGCAGCACCGCGTCGGTGGCGGTCAATCCCAGATCCAGCTCGGTCCGCTCACCCGGCACCAGCGGTTCCCGGTCGGCGAGCGTCAGGAACGGGTACGGATCGATGTAGTCGCCGTTGGCCGACCGGGTCGCCCGGGACTCGTCCACCTTACGCAGCGAAGCCGTCAGCTGACCGGAGGTGAGCACGGTCGACTTACCGTCCGGCGCAACGTCATTGAGCGTGGCGCTCCAGTATCCGTCGGTGGCGTCCAGCACCGTGTTCAGGTGCAGGTTCACCGCCCCGGAGATCAAGGTCGCCTCGCTCACCGGCGCACTGGTGAAGGTGAGCCCGTTGAGCTCCATGGGCCGCGCGTCCTTGGCGCAGGCATCCAGGATCGCGGTGACGCCGGCGGTGATCTGCGCGCTGTCTCGCGAGCACAGGCTCATGATGCCCGGCCCCACCGTAAGCCGTGCCGCCGCACCGGGTTCCGCGCTCAGGCTGCCGTCGTGCAGGCTGGTGGCGGTGGTGCCGCTGGGCTCGGCGGAGAGGTACATGCGCCGGTAATCCACCTCGGCACGCGGGAATTGGCCGGTGCTGGTCCAGCCGCCGCCCTGCTGGAACAGCGTGACCGGGCCGTAGGAGTCGATGTCGTTGTCGATGCCCTTGAGCCATTTGTCGAACCACGCGCGCTGCAAGACGTCCAGCCGCGGCGGCGCGCCCGGATTGCCGAACCCGCTGCCCGGATTGGCGTGGTAGGTATCGCCCATGATCAGCTGCTTCTGCCCGGCGGGCAGCGGAATCGCGTCATAGATGCGCGGTTCGGAGTAGGTGAAGATGTCGTGCCAGCCGCCGTAGACGAAGGTCGGGACCCGCACGTTCTCCGGATGCCCGAGCCAGGCGGTGCGCAGCGGACTGTCGGTCTCCAGCAACGACTTCAGGGTGTCGGGGATCTCCGGCACCGAATTGATGGTCAGCGCCTGGATCACGTAGTCGAAGAACGTCAGCGGACTCGTCAGGCGATCGCCCAGCCACTTCCAGTCGAAGTTGCCGCCGAAGATCGACACCAGATCCGGCATCCACTTCAGCCCGTTCACGCCGAGCAACCACGGTGGGATGAAACCGAATCCGAGCGCGCCGCCGGTGGCCAGCACATCGCGCACCAGGTCGCTGCCCGGCTCGACCGGGAAGATCGCCTTCAGCGCCGCGGGCTGCCGTTCGGCGGCGTGCACCTGATTGATGGCCGAGTACGAGATCCCGCTCATCCCGATCTTGCCGTCCGACCAGGACTGCTTGCTCGCCCAGTCGATCACCTCGACGCTGTCGAGCTGTTCGCGCTCCTGGAAGACCTGCCAAACCCCTTCGGAGAAACCGGTTCCGCGCACATCGGCCACCACCTGGGTGTAGCCGCTCTGCACCAGTTTGCGATCGGCGGCGAACAGCCGCGCGGCCCCGCCCGGTACCACCTTGGTGAGTTCGGAGAGCCCGCCCAGCCCGACGCCGGAGAGATCGAATCCGTTCAGGAATCCGGTGAGCACATCCGACAGGCCCGGGATGGAGAGCGCCGACTCCGCGACCATGGACACGAGTTTCGTGTACGGCGTGAGGTTGACGATGGTCGGCAGCGGCGTATCGACGATATTGCCGGCGGCGTCCATCGGCCGATAGACGTTGGCCTTCAAGACGGTTCCGTCACTCATGGTGATCGGCACGTCCCAGTCGATGTGCACGCCCGGATACTGCGGTGCGCCGTCGTGGGTGGCGGTCCACGCCGCGCCGAGCGATCCGGCGTCCGGTTCGGTGGCCGCGGTGACCGGGCTGAGCAATCCGCCCACCACCACCGCGGCCGAGACGGCGGCCAGTGCCCCGGCCGCGCGACGGCCGGCCTTCTTCAATCGCATTCGATGCCCCGAGTCGAATCATGGGAACCCCAACGTTCCCAAACTGACTGGACAGTAACTTGTGCCACAACACATAGCAAGACGTGGTCTGCGCCACCCTGTGCACAAGCTGGCACAGATGCGACGGATCAGTCCTCGACGAGCCGGGCGAGCAAGTCCCGCAAGGTTTCTCGCTGCGCAGCCGAGAGCGGGGCGAAGATCTCCGCGGCGGCCGCGCGCCGCGCCGCCGACATCGCCTGCACCGCTTGCCTTCCCGCCTCCGTCGGCGTGACCAGCGTGGACCGCCGGTTGGCCGGATCGGGCGCCCGGGACACCAGACCCGCGGCGGCCAGCCCGTCGACCACGGTGGTGGCCGAGCGCGGCACGATGCCGAGGTAGCCCGCCAGCGCGGACATGGACAGCGGCGCGTCGGCATGGCCGAGGATGCGCAGCGCCCGCGCCTGCGACGGGGTCAGGCCGAGCGGTGCGAGCCGGGCCGTCTGATTGCGCCGGATGCGTTTGGAGGTGCGCAGGAACAGCTCGGGCAGGTCGGGTTCCGGGGCATTCGCCATGATTCTGAGCATAGATCATTGTTTCGGGAAGAATTATGAGCCAAGCTCAGTTATAGCGCGTAGTTCCTTCGAAAGGAGGCGCCTATGGCTTCCCAACCACAGCTCCGCCGGATCGTCCGGCTGTTCCACCCGTATCGCGGCCGCCTCGCCCTGGTGGCCGCACTCGTCGGCCTCTCCTCGCTGGCCGGCCTGGCCTCCCCGTTCCTGTTGCGCGGCATCATCGACGACGCCCTGCCGCACGGGCGCACCGGCCTGCTCACCGTCCTCGCCGCCGGCATGATCGTGGTCGCCATCGCGACCAGCGTGTTCGGCGTGCTCCAGACCTATATCTCGACCGCGGTCGGCCAGGACGTCATGCACGATCTGCGCTCGGCGGTGTACGCCCGGCTGCAATCGATGCCGCTGTCGTTCTTCACCGCCACCCGCACCGGCGAGGTGCAGTCGCGCATCGCCAACGACATCGGCGGCATGCAGTCCACCGTCACCTCCACGGCCACCTCGCTGGTCTCCAATGCCACCTCGGTGATCGCGGCCGTCATCGCCATGTTCGCCCTGGAATGGCGGCTCACCCTGGTCTCCCTCGCCATGCTGCCGGTCTTCGTGTGGATCAGCCGCCGGGTCGGCTCCGAACGCCGGCGCATCACCTCGCAGCGGCAGAAGCAGCTGGCGGCCATGTCGGCCATCGTCGAGGAGTCGCTGTCGGTGAGCGGCATTCTGCTGGCCCGCACCATGGGGCGCTCCCCCGCGCTGATCGACGATTTCACCCGGGAATCGCGCGGCCTGGTCGATCTGGAGATCCGGTCCTCGATGGCCGGGCGCTGGCGGCAGTCCACCATCGGCATCGTGATGGCGGCCATGCCCGCGATCATCTACTGGGCGGCCGGGCTGACCTCGGCGTCCGGGCATCCGCTGGTGTCCATCGGCACGCTGGTCGCCTTCACCACGCTACAGGCCGGGCTGTTGCGGCCCGCGGTGATGCTGCTGTCCACCGGCGTCGAAATCCAAAGCTCCATGGCGCTTTTCGGGCGCATCTTCGAATACCTGGATCTGCGGCCGGATATCGCGGAACCGGTGAATCCGGTGCCGCTGCCCGCGCAGGTGCGCGGCGAGGTGCGGTTCGACGGCATCGGGTTCGCCTACGATCCGGCGGACCGGCAGACGCTGCGCGATATCGACCTGACCGTGCCGGCGGGCACCAGCTTGGCCATCGTCGGCGAAACCGGTTCCGGGAAAACGACTCTCGGCTACCTGACGGCGCGGTTGTACGACCCCACCGCCGGACGGGTCACCCTGGACGGCATCGATATCCGTGAGCTGTCCTTCGCGGATCTGGCCGCGGCGGTCGGCGTGGTGTCGCAGGAGACCTACCTGTTCCACGCCTCGGTGGCCGACAATCTGCGCTTCGCCAAACCCGACGCGACCGACGCGGAATTGCACGCGGCCGCGCGCGCCGCGCAGATCCACGACCACATCGAGTCGCTGCCCGAGGGCTACGACACCATGGTCGGCGAACGCGGCTACCGCTTCTCCGGCGGCGAGAAGCAGCGCCTGGCGGTGGCGCGCGCCATCCTGCGCAATCCGCCGGTCATGGTGCTGGACGAGGCCACCAGCGCCCTGGACACCCGCACCGAACGCGAGGTGCAGGCCGCCATCGACGCCCTGGCCGCCGGGCGCACCACCATCACCATCGCCCATCGGCTGTCCACCATTCGCGAGGCCGATCAGATCGTGGTGCTGGATCGGGGACGGATCGTGGAGCGCGGCACCCATCGGGAACTGCTGGCCCGCAACGGTTTCTACGCCGACCTGCTGGCCCGCGACGAGGTGCTCGCGGCGGCCTGACCACCGGGGTTGCGCGAACGGTTGCTCTGAGTATGCTCAGAAATGAGCCCACTCAGAAAACTGTTCGATTTCGGAGGTGGCAGGTGACGATTTCCAGCGAAAACAGCGTCGTCGGCAGGCGCGTGCAGAAGGTGGAGGACAAGCGGTCCCGGATCTTCGAGGCCGCCTCCACCCTGTTTGCTGAAAACGGCTACGGGCAGGTCACCACCCAGCAGGTCTCCGATCGCGCCGGTATCGCGGCGGGCACCCTGTTCCGCTACGCGGCCTCCAAAGGCGAACTGCTGCTGATGGTTTACAACGAGCGCTTCCGGCACGCGCTGGAACTGGCCGGGCGGCGCTCGGGGGCCGAACGCGACGCGGGCGCGGCGGCGCTGACGATCATGCGGACGATTCTCGACGTCGCCACCGACAATGCCGAGAACACCGTCGTCTACCAGCGGGAACTGCTGTTCGGGTCGCCCACCGACACCTACCGGGCGCAGGGGCTGGCCATGATCGCGCAGCTGGAAACCATGATCGCCGACCGGCTGGCCGCGGAGGCGCGAGCGCACGGCGCGGCGCCGCCGGACCTGGAGCGACGGGCTCAGCTGGCGGGCCGCAGCGCATTCGCGGTGCTGAACCTGATCCTCGCCCAACCCGCCACCGGCGCGCACGCCGGCGCGGACGCGGTGAAAGACGTTTGCGCGCAAGTACTTCAGATTGTCGCCGGGTTCCGCGCGGAGCTCGGATACCACCTCACATCAGGAGAGGAACGACAGGCATGAGCATCGAGATCCGGAAGGTGACCGTACTGGGCACCGGCGTACTGGGTTCCCAGATCGCCTATCAGACAGCGTTTCACGGCTTCGACGTCACCGCGTACGACATCAGTGACGAGGCATTGAGCGCGGCGCGCAAGCGGTTCGAAGGGCTGGCCGCGGCCTACAAGAACGACCATATGCCGGGCGCGGACGACAAGGCCGACGCGGTGGCGGCGGGCATCGCGCTCACCACCGATCTGGGGGCGGCGGTCAAGGACGCCGATCTGGTGATCGAGGCGGTGCCCGAGGTGCTCTCGCTCAAGCAGGAGACCTATCGCAAACTCGGCGAACTCGCCCCGGAGCGCACCATTTTCGCCACCAACTCCTCCACCCTGCTGCCCAGCGCCATGAAGGATTTCACCGGTCGGCCGGACAGGTTCCTGGCGCTGCATTTCGCCAACCAGGTGTGGAAGATGAACACCGCCGAGGTGATGGGCACCCCGGACACCGATCCGGCGGTATTCCAGGCGGTGGTGGATTTCGCGCAGGCCATCGGCATGGTGCCCATCGAATTGCACAAGGAGAAGGCGGGTTACGTCCTCAACTCGCTGCTGGTGCCGCTGCTGAACGCCGGAATGGCGCTGGCCGCAGGCGGATACGCCGAACCCGACGCGGTGGACAAGACCTGGCGGATCGGCACCGGCGCACCGATGGGGCCGTTCCAGATTCTCGACGTCATCGGGCTCACCACCCCGTACAACATTCTCGCCAACAGCCCGGATCCGGCCGCCGCGCCGCTCGCAGCATGGCTCAAGGCCAACTACATCGATCAGGGCAAGCTCGGCATCGCCACCGGCGAGGGGTTCTACAAGTACTGAAAACGGCTGTGTGACAGGCGCTTCGAACCAATCATCGGATAGGAGTCTCATGTACTACAGCAACGGCAATTACGAAGCCTTCGCCCGGCCCCGCAAGCCGGCCGGAGTGGACCGGAAGACGGCGTGGTTCGTGGGCTCGGGGCTGGCCTCGCTGTCCGGTGCGGCGTTCCTCATCCGGGACGGCCAGCTGCCGGGCAGCAAAATCACCATTCTGGAGGAGTTGAAGCTGCCCGGCGGCGCGCTCGACGGGATCAAGGAACCCAAGAAGGGGTTCGTGATTCGCGGCGGGCGCGAGATGGAGAACCATTTCGAGTGCCTGTGGGACCTGTACCGCAGCATCCCGTCCATGGAGATCGACGGGGCCAGCGTGCTGGACGAGTTCTACTGGATGAACAAGGACGACCCGAACTTCTCGCTCGAGCGCGCCACCGTGAATCGCGGTGAAAGCGCGCACACCAAGGACCTTTTCACGCTCAGCGAGAAGGCCCAGAAGGAGATCACCAAGATCTTCCTGGCCACCCGTGAGGAGATGGAGGGCAAGCGGATCGACGAGGTCTTCACCGACGAGTTCTTCAAGTCGAACTTCTGGATGTACTGGCGGACCATGTTCGCCTTCGAGGAATGGCATTCGGCGCTCGAGATGAAGCTGTACCTACATCGCTTCGTGCACCACATCGGCGGGCTACCGGATTTCTCGGCGCTCAAGTTCACCAAGTACAACCAGTACGAGTCGCTGGTGCTGCCGCTGTACCGGTGGCTGCTGGACCAGGGCGTGACGTTCAAGTTCGACACCACGGTCACCGACGTGGATTTCGAGCTGAGCGGAAAGCGCAAGCAGGCCACCAGGATTCACTGGGTGTCCGAGGGCGTCGAGGGCGGCGTCGACCTGGGTCCGGACGATCTGCTGCTGATGACCATCGGTTCGCTGACCGAGAACTCCGACGAGGGCGACCATCACACCGCGGCCGTGCTGAACGAGGGTCCGGCTCCGGCCTGGGATCTGTGGCGCCGCATCGCCGCCAAGGATCCGGCGTTCGGCCGCCCGGAGGTGTTCGGATCGCATATCCCCGAGACGAAATGGGAATCGGCCACCGTCACCACGCTGGATCAGCGTATCCCCGAATACATTCAGAAGATCTGTAAGCGAGATCCGTTCAGCGGCAAGGTGGTCACCGGCGGCATCGTCACCGTCAAGGACTCCAGCTGGCTGATGAGCTGGACGGTCAACCGCCAGCCGCACTTCAAGCAGCAGCCCAAGGATCAGATCGTGGTCTGGGTGTACTCGCTGTTCGTCGACAAGCCCGGCGACTACGTCAAGAAGACCATGCAGGAATGCACCGGCGAGGAGATCACCCAGGAGTGGCTGTACCACCTGGGCGTCCCCGTCGAGGACATCCCGGAGATGGCCGCCAACGCCGCCAAGACGGTGCCGGTCATGATGCCCTACGTCACCGCCTTCTTCATGCCCCGCAAGGCCGGCGACCGGCCCCAGGTGGTCCCCGAGGGCTCGGTCAATTTCGCCTTTATCGGCCAGTTCGCCGAAACCACCCGCGACTGCATCTTCACCACCGAATACTCCGTCCGCACCGGGATGGAGGCCGCCTACCAGCTCCTGGACATCGAACGCGGCGTCCCCGAGGTCTTCGCCTCCACCTACGACGTCCGCAGTCTGCTCACCGCCGCCACCCGCCTGCGCGACGGCGAACCGGTCCACATTCCCGGCCCGGAGTTCCTGCGCCGCAAACTGCTGGACAAGCTGGACACCACCGAGATCGGCGAACTCCTCACCGAGTACGGCGTCATCGGCGGCAAGAAATAGCACCCGTGCGGCCCGGTCCACAGCGGACCGGGCCGCACCCGCCCCGGCACGCCTGGCGATCTTGTGTTACCCGATTCTGTCGCCGCCCCCGGCTAATCTGCCGACATGGTCAGACCCGAATCCGCCCTGCGCCGCCTGATGCGCGACACCGGAAAGCTGCTGGAGCCGTACGGATTTGAAGGCGACGGTCCGACCTGGGTCTGCATCCAGCCCGAAGGCGTGGCCACCGTGGGCCGCACCCGCACCCTGCGCACCTGGACCGGCGGCCAGCAACTCCTCCGCTTCGGCTTGGAGCTGAACGCCACCCCCACTCCGTGGTGGGAGTACTGCAACTGGCGCAACGAGCAGCTCGCCCTCTCCCCCACCCCCGTGGAGTCCGCCACCGGACCCGGCTTGCTCCCCGACGCCCTGCCCCCGGAAACCACCGAATGGTGGTCCATCCGCCTGGACGCGGTCCAGCAGGGCCATGTCCGCCCGAGCGATATCGAATCCATCCGGGCCGAACTCCCGCGCCGGGTGCACGCCTACGCGCGCCGTGCCCTGCGCCTCCTGGAACCCGGCCGGTACCTCGAAGAGCTACAAGCCCTACCCGATCCGCAGACCGGCACCTGGGAAGCGATCGTCGTCCTGCTCGCCGACGAAGGCCCCGGGCCGGACCTCGAGCACGCCGTGGACCAACTCCTCCGCAGCTGCGCCGAAACCCCCGAATTCGCTTCCGACGTCATCGAATACGCCCAGGCGCGGGCGGCCGCTCGCGCTTGAAGCCCGCGAGCGGCGCCGATCTCCGGTACCCGTTGACACGACATCGAAGTACGGTGGTTGCGGAGATCGGCGGGCGAGCAGGAGGAGCACCGATGACGGAGACGGCTGCCGGGGATGTCGCGGTGGCGGCGTTCTCGGCGCATCGGAATCTGTTGTTCACGGTGGCTTACGAGATGCTCGGTTCGGCCGCCGATGCCGAGGACGTCTTGCAGGAGACCTGGTTGCGGTGGGCGACCGTCGATCTCACCGCCGTGCGGGATCACCGGGCGTACCTGGTGCAGATCACCAGCCGGCAGGCGCTCGATCGATTGCGGAGCCTCGGCCGCCGCAAGGAGACCTACGTCGGGCCGTGGCTGCCCGAACCGCTGCTGACCGCGCCCGACGTGGCGGACGACGTCGAGCTGGCCGACAGTCTCTCCACCGCAATGCTGTTGGTGCTCGAGACCCTCGCCCCGACCGAACGGGCGGTGTTCGTGCTGCGCGAGGTCTTCGATGTGCCGTACGAGGAGATCGCCGCCGCCGTGGACAAGACGCCCGCGACCGTACGGCAGATCGCGCGCCGCGCCCGCCTGCACGTCGATGCCCGGCGGCCGCGGGCGACGGTGTCGGCGGCGCAGACCCGGACGGTGCTGGAGTCGTTCCAGCGGGCCCTGGAAACCGGGGACCTGCAAGGCATGTTCGATGTGCTCGCGCCCGACGTGGTGTCGATGAGCGACGGCGGCGGGATCAGACAGGCCGCGCTGCGGCCGATCACGGGCGCGGACAATGTGGTTCGGTTCCTGCTGGGCGGGATCGCCAAGACCGCGGCGGCGATCACCATCGACCACATCGTCCTCAATGGCGGTCCGGCGCTGCGCTTCCGCGTGAACGGCGAACTGGACGGCGTGCTGGCCGCCCGGGTCGAAGGCGACCGCATCGTCAACCTCTACTTCGTGCGCAATCCGGAGAAGCTCACTCGCCTCGAAGCCGAAATCCCCCTCGCCATCCACTGAATTGTGACGCCGGACACATCCTGTCACGCCCGGCGGCGGCCGTACGTCTGGTGGGCATGACGAACACGAACCCCACCACCGCACTTGTCACCGGCGCCAACAAGGGCCTCGGCCTCGAATCGGTCCGCCGGCTCGCCGCCCAGGGCTGGACGGTCTTCCTCGGCTCCCGCGATGTCGCGCGCGGACAGGCGGCCGTCGACAAGCTGGCAGCCGAGGGCCTCACCGCCATCCTGGTCCCGCTCGACGTCGCCTCGGACGAATCCGTGGCCGCCGCTGTGGAATTGGTGCGACAGCACACCGACCGCCTGGACGTCCTGATCAACAATGCGGGCTCCCCCGGCAAGGGCACCAACCCCGCCGAGGTGACCATCGAGGAGATCCACGCCGTCTACAACACCAACGTCTACGGCCCGATCCGGGTCACCAACGCCTTCCTGCCCCTGCTCCAGGCCTCGGACAACCCCCGTGTCGTGATGGTCTCCAGCGGCGGCGGTTCGTTCGCCGTGGTCACCGACCCGAGCCAGGCCTTCTCCAAGATCCACGAACTCGGCTACAGCTCGTCGAAGGCGGCGCTCAATATGGTCACCGTCCGCTACGCCCAAGCCCTGCCCGGCATCAAGTTCAATATCGCCACCCCCGGCGAGGTGGCGAACCGCAAGTTCGCCGCCACCGATATGAACAACAACACCGGCGCCCTCACCGTCACCGAAGGCACCGACTCGTTCCTCCGCCTGGCCACCCTGGAACCCGACGGCCCATCGGGCATCTTCATCGACCGCCTGGGCCCGGTGGCGTGGTAGCCGCTCGCTTCCGGTCCCGATCACGAAGGGCGACAACGGTCACCACGATCGCCAAGCCGAGAATCAGCCCGCCGGCGACGAACGCGAAGGGCATCAGCACGCTCCACGCGAGCGAGGAGCCGATGCCCGAGCCGACCGCCACGGTCACGCGGTCGCTGCCGATCGTGGTGAGCCGGTAGGTGCCGTCCTTGTCGGCGTGGAAGGTGAACGTGGCGCGCCCTTCGTGCGAGTTCACCTGGTAGCTCAAATTGGTTTCGTAGGTGTGCAATTCGACGGGTTTGCCGATCGGATCGGTCAGCGTGACCACCGCCTGCTGCAACGGATTCGACTCGCTCGCACCGGTGTACTCGTAGTACCCCGTGTAGTCCCGGCCCGCCGCCAGATGCAGATCTCCGACACCGGGCACGGGGACCCGCTGGAAGCTGACGACCCGGTCGTCCATTCCGGTGAGCCCGGTGAAGGCGACCACCATCGCCCCGATGATCCCGGCCAGGATCACCGCCACCCCCGCGCCGACCCACCAGAGTGACGGGCGCACCTGCTGCGGAAGCCGCTGCGCTGGAACCGGATAGCGAGTCGGGTAATAGCCCGGTTGTGACATCTACGAACGCTCCGTGGGGGCCGGAGTGGATTTTTGCTCCACTTTGCGAGCCATCCTGTCAGGAAACCGACGGTGGAGGGGTGCTAGTGGAGCAAAACTCCATGTTCCAGATGGTCAGTGCTGCCAGATGCCGCTCCGCAGGAAGACGTCCCACTGCTCGCCGGTGAACCACAGTTCGGGGCCGTGGCCCACCTGCGTCGAGTCGCGGACGCCGACCGCTTCCGCGTCGAGGTAGACCTCCACACACTCGCTCTGTGTCGCCGATCTGGACGACTTGAACCAGGTCCGGATGGGTGGATGGATGCTCACGCCGCGTACTCCTTCGCCATGGCGGACACCAGTTCCCGGGTGTCTTCCTCACTCAGTGCCACCTGCTGAATACCCGCGATCGCCGCGCGGCAACGCTGGATCACGTCGTCGCGCTCGAGGTACAGCGCTCCGTCGGCGCCCTCTCGGTAGACGACGGGTGGATCGACCAGGTTCCTGGGCAGCCGGGGGAATTCGAGCAGGGAGAACGATTGAATCACGAGCCCGGGATGCATGCCTACGGTAAACGGGACGACCCGTATCGAAATCCGCTCGTGCGCACTGGCTTCGGCCAGATAGCCGAGCTGTTCGGACATGACACGCGGCCCGCCGGGCTGATGATGCAGCACGGCCTCGGACAGCAGGGCTTCGAGACGGAACCCGGGATCGTCCAGCCTGGCCTTGCGGCGCATGGCAAGTTCCAGCAGTCGCTCCACACCGACCGGTGACAACGACGGATCGTTCGCCCGAATGATCGCGCGCCGGTATTCCGGAGCCTGGAGTAGGCCCGGCACCATCACGAGTTGATGCGTGGTCATATGGTCGGCCCCATCCTCCAGCCGCAGATAGTGCTGAAGATGCGGTGCGAACAGATCGCTGTACTGCTGCCACCAGCCCTTGTGCGTACCTTCCTTTTTCGCCACCGCGGCCTGCCGCCGTATCTCGTCCCACAGCTCGAGTGCTTCCGCGCGCTCGCCGTCGGTCACCTGATACAGATCCAGCAGCACCGAGATCTGCGGAGTGGTGATCTTGGTTTGTTGTCCGTTTTCCAAACGATCCAAAGTCTGCGGAGAAATCTCGATACGCGTTCCGGCCGCCAGCAATGGCCGTTTTGCACGTTCTCGAAATGTCCGCAAAAGCCGACCGAATGCCCTTCTCGGGATAGTAGATCCGGCCATATCGTTAGCCTCGCTATCCGGGATGCTCCCTGGTGAATGCTCCGCATTGGGCCTCCATCATATTTCGTTGAGATCGCGTTGTGAACGTTCCAATTCCTCGAAGCTGGGTGTCTACTAGGAGATGTCAATGAACCTTCACCAGCAAGGAGTGGTCGTAATGCATTGGGAGACATGGGCACTCGTCGCACTCAGCGCGTTCTGCGCCGCAATTTCGATTTGGATATTCATCGGCGACTATTTAAACAACCGGTCGGACGGTGATGCCCGATTTCTCCGACTCTCCCTCACCGGAGGCGGACACATCGACATTCCGGCCAATTCCCGCCGAGCCGGACACCGCCAGCACGCCCAACACCGAGCCGGGTGAAAAGCGATGGTTTACACGGTTTCCCGCATTCGGCACGAACGCCTTCCGCAGGATTCGCAAGCGTTGACATACTCCAGATCCGTCCAGGCATTGATGTTCCCCCACCGGAATTGCGTTGCGGGGCAGGGCACCACGCCCGCCGCCTGCGGCGCCCGGGCGCAGCTCATGGAGATCGCGGCAGCCGCCGGCTGGCCTTGGATCCACGAGATTCCCGATACCTCACCCGCCGGTTAGCATGCGGGCTGTGAAGAATTCCCTCCGCCGCACCGTCGCGCTCGGCATCCTCACCGGGATCGCCACTCTCACAGCATGTCTCACGTCCGGACCGGCGGCCGGCGAAACCCCGGGACTGGACCTGGGTTCCTTCCAGCCCACCGAATACTTCAACCAGGCGAGCGTCGCCGACGGGATCACCCGGGTGCTCAGGGACAGCTACGGCATTACCGAGGTCGCCGATGTCCGGTGTCCCGAACGGATGCAGGTGGTCGTCGGGGCCAGGTACGAGTGCACGCTCACCCGGGACGGCGTGCCCAAGACCGTCACGATCGAGGTCACCAAGTCGGACGGGACATACGAGGTGAGTCGTCCGCGTTAGCACGGACCGGCATGGGCGGGCGTTTATCCGGTGTTGATCGAATAGGCGGTGTGGCAACCGGGACGGCGGTATGTTTCGCGCATGTCCGGGTTGCAAGGTGAGAGACCGGATTCGGCGGTGCCCGCTGAGCTGGTGGTCGATGACGAGGAGCGGCCGGCTCGGCAGTTGCCGGGGTGGGCGGGGCGGCTGGTTGCCCTGTGCGCGTTCGCGATCGCGGTGCTGGTGTTGTGGCAGGTGTTCCGGCCGTTGCCGCAAGGGAGTCAGTATTTTCTGGTTGTTTTTCTGGGGTGTGCGCTGCCGCTGGTGTTTCTGAGCTACAGCTCGGGCATCGGGGTGCGGTGGCTGGACCGGATGGACGGACCCGCCGCGGTGGACTGGGTGCTGGCGGCGATCGCGTTGGCGGTGTGCCTGTACCCGGTATGGCCGTGGCAGGTCGGGTCCGGCGGGGGTGGATACAACGCCTTCCTGGATCGGCAGGGGTTGCTGGATCCGGTGGATGTGGCGATGGGGGCGGTGACGCTCTTGCTGGTGCTGGAGGCTTGCCGGCGGACCACCGGGTGGGTGTTGCCGGTGGTGTGCTTGGCATTTCTCGGGTACGGGTATTACGGGGGATTTCTGCCGCAGCATTGGTCCATCGCGCATGCGGGGCTGGATTTCGATCAGATCGTGGACGCGTTGTACAACTCCGGGAGCGGGTTCTATGGCACACCGTTGGATGTCGCGGCCAGCTACATCGTGCTGTTCACCATCTATGGGGCGGTGCTCGACTTCTCCGGTGCGGCAAAGTTTTTCGTAGATCTGTCGGTGTCGCTGTTCCGGCGGTCACGGAGCGCGGCGGGACGCACCGCCGTCACTTCCGGGTTCCTCCTCGGAACGGTCTCGGGGTCCGGCACCGCTACCGCGGTGAGCACGGGAGTTGTCACCTGGCCGATTCTGCGTCGGGCCGGGTATCGGCCGGAGCAGGCCGGTGGGATGCTGGCGGCGGCGGGCGTGGGAGCGATCCTGTCGCCGCCGACATTGGGGGCGGCAGCGTTCATTGTCGCCGAGTACCTTGATGTTTCGTACCTGCGAGTGCTGGTGTGGGCGACAACTCCGACATTGCTCTACTACCTCGGGATCCTGCTGGCGGTCGAGATCGATGCCCGGCGGTTCCCGCATCGCACGGTCGACCCCGGCGCGGAGAGTGAGCAGCCCGCGTCTGCCTGGAAATTGCTGGGGCGCTTCGGGTATCACTTCCTGTCATTGATCGCCATTGTGGTATTGCTGATCATCGGGGTCAGCGCCACGCGCGCAGTGGTCTACGCGACCGTCCTCGCATTCCTGCTCGCCATTGCCGATCGGCTTGCCCGCCAGCGGAACTCGCCGGAGCGGGGAACGCTCGGCGAATTCGCACTGGGCACTTTCACGGCACTCTCCATGGGAATTCGCGCCGCCTTGCCGGTGGTGGCCGTGTGCACAGCCGCCGGAATCATCACCGCGATGACCACCAAGACGGGGCTGGGGTCGCAACTGGCAGCCCTGCTGGTGCGGGCCGCTTCGGCGATCTCGGACAACGCGACCGTAGTTCTGGCGTTCACCGTCGTATTCGCCGCCGTCGCACTGGCTTTGCTGGGCCTGGCCATTCCGGTGACCGCGTCGTTCGTCATCGGCTGGGCCATCATCGGCCCGGCCCTGCTCACGCTCGGCGTCTCCGCGCCCGCCACCGCCATGTTCGTCTTCTACTTCTCGGTCCTGTCCGAGGTGACGCCGCCCACCGCATTGGCCGCCGTCGGCGCCGCGGCGGTGACCGGGGCGCGCCCGATGGCCACCATGTGGCAGACGCTGCGCTACGCCCTGCCCGCCTTCCTGGTGCCGATCGTGTTCGTCCTCACGGGCTCCGGCGAACGGCTGCTGGGCCGCGGATCAGCCATCGACATCATCGCGGTCACCGCCCTCGTCTCCCTCGGCGTCGCCGCCCTCGCCATGGCCACCGGCGGCTGGATTCTCGGTGCGGGACAGGCGAATACGACAGCCCGGCTGGCGGCGGGCGCGGCCGGGCTGGCCTTGCTCTACCCCTCGCCGATCACCCTCGGCATCGGGGTCGCCCTGCTCGCGGTCGCGGCAGCGCTCACCCGGCTGGGTACTCGTCCGGCGGGGGTGCCGGCGGAACAGGAGAAATGACATGAGGAAGTTCACGACTATCGCTGTGGCCGTGCTGGTTTCAGCGGGCCTGCTCACCGGCTGCGGCGGGCGGCGGGACACTCCCACCGCCGACCAAGGCGGTGCGGTCACCTGCGAGGTGAGCCAGGAAACCCGCATCGGCATCGCCACCGGCAATGCCACCGGCGTCTACTTCGCGCTCGGAAACGCCTATGCCGAACAGATTTCCGATGCCACCGGCGGAAAGGTGAAAGCCACCGCCTCCGAGACGGGCGCTTCGGTGCAGAACATTCAGCAGCTCGTCTCCGGCACCTATCAACTCGCATTCTCCCTCGCCGATTCCGCCGCCGATGCGACCCTGGGCACCGGCAGCTTCACGGAAAAGCAACCGGTGCGCGCTATTTCACGCATCTACACCAACTACACCCAGGTGATCGTCCGCACCGGATCCGGCATCGATTCCCTGGCCGATATGCGCGGCAAACGCGTCTCCACCGGCTCCCCCAAATCCGGCACCGAAGTAATCGCACAGCGCTTGCTGAAATCCGCCGGCCTGGACCCGGAAACCGACGTGTCCGCACAGCGCCTGGACCTGACCAAGACCGTCGACGGCCTGAAGGACGGCTCCATCGACGCCATGTTCTGGTCCGGCGGCCTCCCCACACCGGGCATTACCGACCTGTTCACCACGGCCAAGGACAAGGTGAAGTTCCTCGACATCGCCGACACGCTGGACAAGATGCGCACCGTGAACCCGGTGTACGAGCAGGGCGTCATCCCCGCCGCCGCCTACGGCCTGCCCGCCGATGTGCGGACCATCGTGGTACCCAATTTGCTGCTGGTGCGCGAGGACCTGGACGCCAACCTCGCCTGCGTGCTGACCAAGGTGCTCTTCGACCGCAAGGCCCAGCTCGAGCTGGCCAACCCGGCGGCCAAGGGGATCGACCGGGCGACGGCGCGCAACACCGCGCCGGTGGAGCTGCATCGCGGGGCGGACAAGGCGCTGCAATAGCCTTCCGCCGCAGCGGATTCGACCGGTCCTACCAGCGAATTCGAGGGTGGGGCGGCACTTGTCGGTGCCGTCGCATACCTTATGGCCATCGTGATCGACCGGGAGGGAGAACGATGGTCTCGAATCCGAGCGCCACACCGGATGAACCGGAGTGGGAAAGTACTTCTGTAGTGCGGGTATCGCCGACGGTAGCCCCGCGTAAGCTGAACAAGGTGCCCTTCGTCGAGCTGGCCGACGGCCGGCTGCAGGGCGTGGTGTCGAGCGGGTCCGATATCGCCCGGGTCTACGTGGCCTCGGTGACGGCGGGAACGCACGGGCTCAGCTGCAGCACCAATAACAATCGGCCGTGCGGCGGGTTGAATCAGGGCTGGGCCTGCAAGCATCTGGACTCGCTGATCGAGGAAGCGGTGCTGCAGTACGGGCAGGACCGGGTGGCGCGTTTCCTGCGCGTCGAGGTGCCGGAGGGCTCGCGTCTGGCGCACTGCCTCAAGGGATCTCGCGATCCCGCGCCCGCCGCGGCGGTGTTCAGCCGGTTCCTGCGGCATCTGACGTATCTGGAATTGCCGGGCACGCAGACCGCGATTCCCGAGCTGCAATGGTTCCCGGCGGGGGTGGGTCGCTGATGCGAAGCGTGCAATTGACTGCGCTGCTGGAGAATTCGCCCGAGGGCGTGACGGCGGCACTCGACGTGGTGAACGGTTTCGACACCGCGCTCGTGGACGGTTTCGCCCGGGTCTCCGAACGGCAGACCGCCGCGCTGGCCGCCCTGGCCGGATCCGTGGCGGGTTCGCCGCTGGCCGCGCCGGTCGCCGAAGCGGCGGCGAAGCTGGGCACCGGAGCGATTGGGGCGGATCAGCTGTCCGCACTGGCCGCGGCCCGCGCCGCCCTGCTCGGCGCGGTGCACGACGCCCTGCTCGGTCAGCTGGATACGGCCTTGGGCCGCAATCGATCCGGCTGGGAAGCCGCGACCGCGACGGCCGCACCGAGCCCGCTCGCGGTGGGTTCGCGAGCCTGGCTGGGCGAACTGGCCATCGCCGGCTGGCGGGGCGTGGATCACGACCTGGTGGCCGCCGCGGATCAAACCGTGGAAGCCCTGCTGGCCGATCCCGCGCTGCGGCGGCTCGCGGTGCTGCTGGACGGTTTCACCGCCGAACTCGGCGCCTCCTCGCCCGTCGCGACCATGGACCGGATTCCCGCGCGCCGCTGGGCCGACCTGTGGACCCGCGCCCTGCTGCTGTCCTGGCGCAATACCGAATCGCCTGCGCCCGAAACGGTTTCGGGCCGCCTGCTGATCCTCGGCGTGGACGTGCACGAGCACGGCACCGCGGTGCAGGCGCAGGTGTACGGCGTGCTGGAAAGCAATGGGGCGCCGGCGCGACGGGTGCGGGTGTCGGTGAGCGCCGCCAAGGTGGACACCATTGTCGGCCCGGCCGTCTGGCAGTTGCTCAGCGGCCATCCGCAATTGCTCGCCGCGCTGGCCGGGCATCGAGTTCTGGAGCTCACCGATATGCCGCTCACGGCGACCGGTGATCTGGTGTGGCACGACGTCCGGGCGAAGGCCGGGGAGTCCGCCGATCCGTTCGTCACCGCCACCGTGCTCCTGAACGAGGCGCAGGCCCCCGCGGTCGCGCCGCTGGACCGCGATCCCGTGCACATCGCCGAACCGGTTTTGCTCGAGGGGTACCGGTTCAAGGATGGCGCAATGGAATTGGACGGTCACCGGCTCTGCGTCGAACTGCACGCCCTGCCCACCAGCGGCCCGCTCACCGCGGTCGCCGTGACCAACTCCAGCGCCATGATCGGCCTGCTGCGCTGGGACGCCGCCGGCTGGTCGGTGCGTCCGCTGGCGGTGCAGCGCAAGGTCAAGGGCGCGCTCACCGTGATCCACGGCGGTGACTGGGCGCTCGGCCCGACCGATCCGAAAATCGCCAAGGCGCAGGCCAAGTCGGGCGATGCGGTTGCGGTGCTGCGCGAACGCGCGGGACGGTTGCTGCGCAAATGACAAATCATGAGACGCGGCGCCAGATCCTGTACTGGCGTCTACTGGCCGGTGTCTTCAGCGGGGATCAACAGCCCACGCTGGAGTCCGCGAGCGCGGGCATCGTCGAAGACCTGGGACTGCCCCTCGCCGTCCTGGATCCCGGCGTGTCGATAGATACAGTGGTGCAACGCTTTCCGGAGATGCGCGGCGAGTTCGAACGCCTCGACTTCACCGAGGACAAGGCCACGGATCGGGCGGAGGCCGAGCAGGCCGCGGTTGCGACGGAGCCTGGTGTCAGCGCGGACGATGTGCGCACTGCCGCAATCGTTTCCAAGCTGCTGCTGAACGTCTTCGCCACCGGTGCGGGCGCGGTCAGCGCGGGTCAGCTGGCCGGCTGGCAGTCCGATGCCAAATGGCTGAAGCACTGCCTGGGCGACGAGCAGGCCGGAGCCGTGCGCGGCGTCCTGGCCGACCTGGAAGCCGATCTGGTCAACCGCATGCGCTTGCGCGAGGTGCTGGCCGATCCGCAATTGGCGGCGCAGCTCACCCCGAGCATGTCCCTGGTCGAACAGCTGTTGCGCGACAAGCACAATCTGTCCGGCGTCGCCCTGGCCAATGCCAAGGCGCTCATCAAGCGCTTCGTGGACGAGGTCGCCGAGGTGCTGCGCACCCAGGTGGCGCAGACCAGCGTCGGCACCATCGACCGCACCGTGCCGCCCAAGCGCATTCTGCGGAATCTGGATGTCGACAAGACCATCTGGAAGAACCTGCCCAACTGGAACCCGCAGGACGAGCGCCTCTATGTGGACCGCCTGTACTACAAGCACACCGCCAAGCGCACCGTTCCCGCCAAGATGATCGTGGTCGTGGACCAGTCCGGTTCCATGGTGGACGCCATGGTCAACTGCACCATCCTGGCCTCGATCTTCGCGGGCCTGCCCAAGGTGGACGTGCACCTGGTCGCCTACGACACCAATGCCCTGGATCTCAGCCCCTGGGTGCACGATCCGTTCGAGGTGCTGCTGCGCACCCAGCTCGGCGGCGGCACCGACGGCCGCGTCGCCATGTCCCTGGCCCAGCCCAAGATCGAGGATCCGGCCAACACCGTCATGGTGTGGATCTCGGACTTCTACGAATGGGAGTGCCAGGAGCTGTACGAGAGCATGGAGGCCGTCCATCGCTCCGGGGTGAAGTTCATCCCCGTCGGCTCGGTCAACAGCTCCGGCCATCAGAGCGTGAACCCGTGGTTCCGCGAGCGCTTCAAACAGCTCGGCACCCCGGTCCTTTCGGGCCGCATCCAGAAGCTCGTGCACGAGCTCAAGAACTTCATCGACTAGGAGAACACCATGAACGACGTTTTGCGCGCCCCCGCCGAGACCAAGTACGCCGAGGAACTGGACTGGCTGGAGTCCATCGACGACGGGGCGAAGCCCTTCGCGTGGCGGTTGAGCCCGAAGATGGTGCGGCTGTTCATTCTCGGCTCCGAACGCGCCGACGGGCTGGACCGCGTGGTCGAGCAGAAGTGGTTCGGCGACCGCAGTTTCGTCGAGCGCAGCATCGTCACCCTCGCCTCCGACCGCGGACTGCTGCTGATCGGCGATCCGGGCACCGGCAAGAGCTGGCTGGCCGAGCTGCTGTCGGCGGCCATCAGCCGCAATTCCACGCTGGTGGTGCAGGGTACGGCCGGCACCACCGAGGACCACATCAAGTACTCGTGGAACATCTCCATGGTGATCGCCAAGGGGCAGTCGCGGGAGTCGATGATCCCCTCCCCCATCATGACCGCCATGGAGCAGGGCGTGATCGGGCGTTTCGAGGAGCTCACCCGCTCCACCAGCGACGTGCAGGACGCGCTGATCTCCATCCTGTCCGAGAAGTACGTCTCGATTCCCGAGCTCGACGACGACAACGTGGTGTTCGCGCAGCCCGGTTTCTCGATCATCGCGACCGCCAACAGCCGTGACCGCGGCGTCAACGATCTGTCCTCAGCGCTCAAACGGCGCTTCAATTTCGTGCGCATCCCGGTGGTGTCCAACAAGAAGAGCGAAGCGGAGATCGTGCGCTTCCGGACCGCGGAACTGTTGCGCCGCCACCAGATCGAACTGGAACTGCCGCCCACACTGCTCGACATCCTGCTGGACAGCTTCGCCGACCTGCGCGCGGCCGCCGCGGCCTCCACCAATGACGACGACAAGCTGGAGTCGGCGCTGTCCACGGCCGAGCAGATCGGCGTGCTCGAGGACGCCATCCTGCACAGCCAGTTCTTCGGCGAGCGCGCGCTCAAGGCCGAAACCCTGGCCGGATCGCTGGTGGGTTCGCTGGTGCGCCGGCAGCCCGAGGACCTGGCCATCCTGAACAAGTACCTGCACGGCGTGGTGGAACCGCGCAGCAAGGACAAGAAGGGCGGCGAATGGGCCGAATTCCTGGAGGGCGGCCGGGCGGCGATCGCGAGACTGTCGTGACCGTCTCCGATATTCGTTCCGCGCCCGATACTTTCGCGGCGCTGCGGGATCAGCTGGTGGACGCGGCCGCGACCTTCGCGGGCGCGCCCGGCGCGGCGGGCGACATCCTGGCGGGCATCGTCGACGATGTCGATCGGGCGCTGTCGGAGCAGCTGGAGATCTTCCCGGTCTGCCATCATTCGCCGGCCTCCGGGCTGGCGATGGTGCGGCGGCTGCGCGAAAAGCAGCCGAGCGTCATCTATCTGGAGCTGTGCGAGGATCTGCGGCCGCTGCTGGACGAACTGCGCAACTGCCGGCTGCCGGTGGCGTTGCAGGCGTTCGCCACCGAGACCGCGGACTTCCCGATCGACTGGGCGCCGCTGTCCATCGTCGCGCCGATCACCGAATCCTCGGCCGAATACCAGGCCATCGCCTACGCGCTCGATACGCCGGGCGTGGAGCTGGTGCTGGTGGATCGGTCCACCGATCACGTGTTCCAGTGGGCGCCAAGGGAAGACAAGGCCGAGGCCGAGACCAAGCCCGACGGCCTGCACGGGGAAGCGGTCGGCATCGAAATCGGCGATCTGCGACCGCGTTTCGCCGAACTCGAGGAATACCTGCTGCACCACGGCAAGGTCCGGCACTGGTCGGAATGGTGGGATCAGTACGTCGAACAGCCCTTGGCCGATGCCGACTACGACACCTACCGCCAGGTCATGGTGATGATCGGCAGCCTGTTCCGGCGGCTGCGGCGCGGCAGCACCACCGAGGACGAGGACCGTGAGCGGTACATGTGGACGCGCATGCGCGAGCACCTGACCGCCACCGGCGCCGATCCCGAACGGGCGCTGTACATCTGCGGTGCGGCGCACGCCGCCAGCCGGGTGGAACAGTTCGGGCTGGCGAGCGACGCGCCGTTCGAGATCACGCCGCGGTCGGCGACCAAATGGCATTACGGGTTGATCCCGTCCAGCCATTCGGCCATCGAAGCGCAGTTCGGGCTGGCCGGCGGCGCGGTGTCCATCGCCGCCGCCACCTGGTCGAAGGGGGTGCGGCGCGGCAAGTTGCAGACCTTCCAGCTGGCCGGGCAGCAGGGCGGCAAGACCAAGGCCAAGAAGCCGCTCGGCCCCGTCACGCCGGATTCGGCGGTGTCGGACCAGCTTTCGGGCTTCCTGTCCCGGCCGCCGGTCCTGGATGCCCTGGACGAGGCCGAACTGCTGGAATGGTCGGTCGATATCGTGCGGCTGGCCCGGCGCAACGGCTACCTGGCCAGCACCGCGGACGCCATCTCGGTGTTCGAGACGTCGATCCTGCTGGCGGGCATGCGCAATCGCGCCCGGCCCACCCCGTACGACTTCCAGGACGCGGCGGTCACCTGCATCGAGAAGGACAAGGTGCCCGGCCGCCGCGATGTGGCCCGGCTGTGCGAGATCCTGCTCGGCGGCGACCGCATCGGGCAGGTCGGATACGAGGCGCTGCCGCCGCTGGCGCGCGATGTGCTCGACCGGTTGCAGCCGCTCGGGCTGGATCTCAACAAACGGAATCTGCAACGGGCGCTGCTGGATCTGAAAACGAATCCGGATTTGCGGCCGTGCTCGGATCTGCTGTGGCTGTTGCGCAAGCTGCTGCCGGCCGATGCGCTGCGGCCGATCATGGGTTCGCGTGGGCTGGGTGAGAGTTCGATCCAGGAGAGCTGGGATATCGGGCTCGGGAAGTATCAGCGGTCGCTGGTGGAGCTGGGCTATGAGGGCGTTTCGGTGGAGCAGGTGCTCGAGCAGCGCCTGCGCCGGTCGGTTGCCGCCCCGACCGCGACGGCGGCCATCGCGCTCGAAGCCGTCGAGGACGCGCTGGTGTTCCTGGGTTCGGCGCGGCTCGCCGACGAGCTCGGTAATCGTGCCATCGAACTCCTCGCGGCCGAGCGGACGGTGGACGGCGCGCCCGCCGTGCTGCGGCGAATCCGGTTGCTGCTCAACTACTATCGCTCCACCGAGGGCGGTCTACCGGCCTGGTGCGGGCGGTTCGTGACGGCCGGTTACTCGCACTACTGCACGCTGCTGCCGACCGCTTTCGCCGATGACGAGACCGGTTCGGCGCAGGTGGCGGCCATGCTGGGCTTCCTGTTCGGCATGGAGAACCTGGCGCTGTCGCTCGGTTGCGATCACACTCAGCTGGAATTGGCTGTGCTGCAATCGCATCCGGAAGCGCCGTCGAAGGTGGCGCTGCTGTGGGCGGCGCGGTTCCAGCTCGGGCTGCTGACCATGGCGGAGCTGCGGGAGCGGTGCGACGGGATGCTGTCGAATCCTCTTGTCCTGCCGACGGTTCCGCAGTACGTCAGCGGGTTCGTGCAGGCCATCGATCCAGCTCCGGGCTTGAAGCCGTTCGTCGTGGAACTGCTGTCGAAGGCGTTCGGGCGGCTGCCGGACACCGTTCTGCTGCCCTGGCTGCCGAAGTTGATCACCACGCTGAAAGATCAAGCGGGCGATCTGATTCCGGCGCTGGTGCGGGAAGCGGGACGCACCTTCCCCGGTTCGCTCCCGGCCGTGGACGCCTTCGTGCCGCCGTGGTCGGCCGAGCACACCGCGCCCGCGATACCGGCGGCTGCCGCACCCCGCGGACCGGCCACCGATCTGCTGGCGGCCCATCCCGACACCTGCGACGCGCTCGCCGCTCTGCTGGGCGTCGAGGGCGGCTGGCAGGAGGCGGGTCCGGCGGGCAATCGCGAGGTGACGGGGCTGCTGGATCGGTTCCCCGCCACCGCCGAAGCCCTGGCGGCACAACTGAATCCGGTGCCTGCGCAGAGCTGAGATTCGGTCGGGCCGGTCGGTGCACGCGTGTCGTGTACCGGCCGGCCTTTTGCATTCGCAGGGCGCATTTCCCGGCAGGATGGCCGCCTAATCCACCGGATCGTCCCGGAAATGGGCCCGCAACCGGCCGACGAAGTCGAGCACGTGCGGCCGCTCGTCATCGACCCGGGTCGCGGCGTACCAGGCCCTGGTCTCCCCGCGCTGCCCCATCCGCACGGTGGCGACCTCACCGCGAGCCAGGTACGGCGCGATCACCCAGGACGGCAGCACACCGACCCCTTCCCCGGCCGCGACCAGCTCCACCACGAGTTCGGTGAGCATCGGGACGATGGTGACCTGATCCGGGCGCGCCCCGGGCGGAATCGGCAGCGGCAAGGCGTTCGGGCGGCTCTGGTCGTAGCTGTCGTACAGGATCAGGTTCTCGGTGGCGAAGTCCCGCGCGGTCACGTATTTCCTTGCCGCCCAGCGATGTTCGGACGCCACCACGGCCAGCATCTCGTCGTCCATCAAATGCGTGAGCCGCACCTGCTCGGCCGCCGGGGTCATCTTGGTCAGCACCGCCACATCCACCACCTGCGCCAGCACCGCGTCCGACAGATCGTCGTCCGCGTTGCTCACCATCCGGATCACACTGTCCGGGCAGGCTTTTCGCATCTCCCGCATCACCGGCGTCAGCCACGACACCGTGGTGGAGCACTGGGTCGACAACCGGATATGCCGATCCCCGCTGCGCGCCACCTCCCGCACCTCGCGTTCGGCCGCCGCCAGGTCCGCCAGAATCCGCGATGCGCGCGGCAGCAAACGCACTCCCACCTGGTTCGGCACCAGCCGCCGTCCCACCCGATCGAACACGGCCGTCCCCAGCCGCTCCTCCATCCGCAGCAAGCGCTGGCTCAACGCCGGCTGGCTCACGTACAGCCGGTCCGCCGCCTGCTGCAAGGTCCCGCCACCGGCCAGCGCGTCCAGCAGCTCCAGATCACGCACATCCAGATCCATAAGCTGAGTCTAGTAATACGCGTAAATCCACGTCGTAGACTTATATACCGCCGGGCCCGAAGCTCGAAGCATGACAACAACGACTTCTCGCACCGCGATCGTCACCGGCGGCTCCAGCGGCATCGGCTACGCGGTCGCGGCGGCACTGCTGAAGCGCGGCGACAATGTGGTGATCAGCGGCCGCGACGCCGCCAAACTCGCCTCCGCCGCAACCGAACTCGGCGCGGGCGACCGTCTCCGCCACCTCGTCGCCGACCTCACCGACGAGCGGGCGGGCCAGGCCCTGGTCGACACCGCCGTGGACGCCTTCGGCTCGGTCGACATCCTGGTCAACAATGCCGGCACCTTCGCCTCCGCTCCCTTCGTCGACGTCACTCCCGCCGACCTCGACCACTTCCTCACCGGCAACCTGCGCGGCACCTACCTCATCACCCAGGCCGTAGCCCGCCGCATGATCGACCAAGCCCTGGGCGGCGCGATCGTCAACATCACCACCGTCCTGCTCTCCCACGGCATCACCGGCTTCCCCGTCACCGCCCCCATGGTCTCCAAGGGCGGCGTCCGCGCCCTCACCGTCTCCCTCTCCGCCGAGCTCGCCCCCTACGGCATCCGCGTCAACGAGGTGGCCCCCGGCATCGTCCGCACACCCCTGCACTCCGGCTCCGACGTGGACGCCCTCGGCGCCCTCGCCGTCCTCGACCGCGTCGCCGAACCCGCCGAAATAGCCGACTCGGTCCTGCACCTCACCGACTCCACCTTCCTGACCGGCACCGTCATCGCCGCCGACGGCGGCTACGTCACCGCCCGCCCCTGAAAGGCCCACGAAATGCCTTACATCAACGTCAAAGTCACCCGCGAGGGCGTGACGCCCGCCCAGAAGTCCGAGATCATCGCCCGCATGACCGACGTCCTCGTCGACGTACTGGGCAAGGACCCCCGCACCACCTTCGTCGTGATCGACGAGGTCGAACTCGAGGATTGGGGCGTCGGCGGCCTGCCGGTCACCGAATACCGCGCGCAACAGGCCAACTGAGCGCTCCCGACAGGCCCGGCCGGGTGGCTGTTCGAGGCGACCCGGCCGGGATGGAATGCTGTGGGCGTGGTGTCGCGCAGGGTGAAGAGCACGGAGGGGCGTTGGGCTGATCGCAACGCCGAGCGTCAGCGTGCGGTCATCGAGGCGCTGATCGAGCTGGTGGAGGAGTCGGAGCCGCGTGCGGAGATCTCGTTTCAGGACATCGCGAATCGGGCGGGGATCAGCCGGACGGTGCTGTATCGGCATTTCAGTGATCGGATGGATCTGGACAATCAGGCTCGGGAGCATGTGGTCGAGATGTATCTCGATGCGGTGATGCCGGTCCTCGATCCGACCGAGACCGTGCGGGAGACGGTGTCCATAGCGGTCAACAACTATGTGAATCTGGTGGCCGAGCATCCGCGGTTGTATCAGTGGATGGAGCTGGCCTCGCACGAGGGGTTCACCGGATCGACGGCCGTCATCTCCGCGAAAGACGCTATCGCGCGGCAGATCTCGTCGTTCATCACGCCGATCGCGGCACTGCTCGGGCAGACCGATCCGGGGTTGGACGTCGGGATCTTCGCCATGGTGTCGATGATCGACGGCGCGGTGACGCGGTGGTTGCGCGATATGCCCGAGGGGTGGGACGCACCTGGAGTAGCCAGGATGCTGACCGATTCATTCCTGATCCTGCTCCAGGGGCACGCCGCCCTGCGCGGTGTGAGCATCGATGTCGATGTGCCGATCGACGACCTGGTGGCCGCGGCCCTGAACCGGCCGGCCTGACCCACCCAAACTATTGCGACATCGTGTCGCACTTTCTCTTGTTCGGCCGGTGAGCGCGGTGTAGTTTTGTCCTCATCAATGGCGACACGGTGTCGCATTATTGAGGTTAGGGACGCTCTCATGACCGAAAATCCACCGACTCGCCGGGAACGCACGATCAAGCCGCGGCGCATCCGCTTCCGGTATCCCGTCGAGACCTACCGGCACCACTACGCGAACGACGACCTGGTGCTCAGCCACGCCGTCGCCTTCCTGTCGGCGGTCTTCCCGCCCGGCGAGGACTTCTTCATCCGCTCGGTCAAGCACTACCGCGCCGACATCACCGATCCCGAATTGTTCGACCAGGTAGCGGGTTTCATCGGCCAGGAACTCACCCACGGCCGCGAGCATCGCGAACTCAACGACCGGCTGCAGGACATGGGCTATCCGACCCACAATGCCGACCGCGCCGTCACCTGGGTCTTCGCGCGCATCGATCAGTTGCTGTCGCCGCTCACCCGGCTCTCCTTCACCGCCGCGCTGGAGCACTACACCGCGACCGTCGCCGAAATCCTGCTCACCGACCCGAAAGCCCAAGCGCTGCTGGGTGAAACGGAAGTCCGGACGATGCTGCTCTGGCACGCCTACGAGGAATCCGAGCACAAGTCGGTCGCCTTCGACGTCTACCGCGCCATGGGCGGCGGCGAGCGCCGCCGCGTCTGGGGCATGCGCCTGGTCACCGCCGGTTTCATCATCGGCGTCATCCTCGGCACGGCGGTCTCGCTCGTCCGGGATCGCGCCGCCTACAACCCGATCCGCCTGATCCGCAGCGCGCTGAAACTACGCCACCTGCCGTTCATCGACCGCCGGATGTGGCGGCTCATCGGCGAATACAACCGCCCCGGGTTCCACCCCACCGATACCGACAACGCCGCACTCCTCGAGCGCTGGCGCACCGAACTGTTCGGCGAGCAGGGCGCACTCACGCCCTACCTCCGCTGAGATGAAGCCGGAGCGCCGAATCACGCTGGGGTGTCGGTGATTCGGCGCAGCGCCTCGGCGAGATCGGTTCCGGTGGGGGCGGTTTCGGGGGCGATCAGGTATTGGGCGGCTACGCCGGTGAGCAGGGCCTGGTAGAGGGCACCGGCGGGGTGGGCGGTGTCTGTGTCGGCGGTGCCGTCGAAGAGGCGGGCCAGGCCGGCGCGGGCTTCTTCCATATTTCCCGCCAGTTGTGCGCGGGCTTCGGGGTGGGCCAAGGCGTCGAAGGTGGCGGACCAGACGCCGCGGTGGGCGGCGATGGTGGTCAGCGCGGCGTCCCAGCGGGCGGCGAATCGTTTCCAGGGGTCGGTTTCCTCAGCCGGGACCTCAGCCAATGCCCGCTCCAGATCAGCGCCCCAGTCCTCGGTGGCCTCCACCAGAGCGGCGGTGAGCAGGGCTTCCTTGGTGCCGAAGTGGTAGCCGATCGCCGCCATGCTCACGCCGGCCGCGGTGGCGATGTCGCGGACCGTGGTACGCGCGTAGCCCTTCTCGAACAGGCAGGCCCGGGCGCCGGTCAGCAGATCCTCGCGATTTCCCATGCCGGAAGTGTAGCGCAATCGCCTAAGACATTTGTCTTGCGCAGTTGCGCAAATCGTCTTATGGTTTGGGATATGGAGCAGATGAGCAATCGCAAGGTCCTGATCTCCGGCGCCAGCATCGCGGGACCGGCCCTGGCGTTCTGGTTGCGGCGGTACGGGTTCGAGCCGACGATCGTGGAGAAGGCGCCGGCGCTGCGCGAGGGCGGACAGGCCATCGATGTGCTGGGTACCGCGACCGAGGTGGTGCGGCGGATGGGGTTGCTCGAGCGGGTGCACGAATTGAGCACCGGCAAGCGGGGCACCTCGTATGTGGATGCGAACGGTAAAGCGCGAGCGAGCATTTCGAGTGAGCTCTTCAACGGCGTGGGCGCGAACGGGGACACCGAGATTCAGCGCGGCGATCTCGCGCGGGTGCTGTACGAGGCCACCCGTGACGACGTCGAATACATCTTCGGCGACTCGATCGCCACTCTCACCCAGGACGACGACGGCGTTCACGTCACCTTCGACCATGCCGCGCCGCGCACCTTCGACCTGGTCGTGGGCGCCGATGGAGCCCATTCCCACACGCGCAGACTGGTTTTCGGCCCGGAAGCCGACTTCGCGCGGCACATGGGGTACTACATCAGCATCTACACGATCCCGAACCTCCTGGAACTGGACCACTGGGAGCTGGATTACAACACCCCGGGCACGGTCGCCGGTTCCTACAGCGCCCGCGAGAACACCGAAGCCAAGGCGATCTTCGCTTGGGCGTCGGATCCCATCGACTACGACTACCGGGATGTGGTGCAGCAGAAGAAGATCCTGGCCGAGACCTATGCCGGTCAAGGCTGGAAGGTGCCGGAGCTGCTCGCCCACCTCGACCCCGCCCCCGACTTCTATTTCGACGCCATGGTCCAGATCCACATGGACACCTGGTCGAAGGGCCGCGTCACCCTGGTCGGCGACGCCGGCTACTGCGCCTCCCCGCTGTCCGGCCAGGGCGCGGACCTGTCCCTGGTCGGCGCCTACCTGCTGGCGGGCGAATTGGCCGCCGCCGCAGGCGATCACACAGTCGCCTTCGCGGCCTACGAACAGCAGATGCGCCCCATGGTCGAGGCCTGCCAGCGGTTCGCCGACGGCACCGGCGCCTGGTACGCCCCGGCCAGCAAGGCCATGATCCGCTTCCGCAACCTGAACGTTCGGCTACTCCCCTACCTGCCCTGGCGCGGGCTCATCGGCGGCGCGCCCCAGAAGGTCGCCCGCACCATCGCCGCCAAGGACTACGCAGCCTGATTCAACCCGCGACTAGTCCGTCGCGAACAGCCAAGGGAGACAGTCCATGCCAGCGTTGCACCGCCCGGCGCAGCGCCCGTTCATCGCTGTAGCCGACGCGCCGAGCGATCGACCGCATGGACAGTTCGGGGTCCTTCAACAGCGCCAAGGCGCGTTCCTGCCGCACCTGCTCGACCTCGGTGCGCCAGGTCGTATCGTGTTCGGCGAGCCGGCGTTGCAGGGTCCGCGGACTCATCACCAGCCGCTCGGCGACCGCTTCCAGCGAGACGATATCGGCCTCGAAGACGATGTCGAGCGCCACCCGGAAAGCGTCGTACCAGCGCAGCACCGGTTTGGCGGCGGCCAAGGTCAGATCCGCGTGATGACGCAGGATCTTGTCCAGGCCGGGCTGGGACTGCGGTAGCGGCGCGTGCGCGTCCTGCTCGAGCAGGGTGATCGAATTGGCCGGGGCCTCATAGTCGATGCGCGTGGTCCCGAAGAACTCGACCAGCCGCCGATGCTCGCGCGGCGCCCGATGCGACAGGCTGACCCGCAGCGGCACGATCGCGCGCCCGGTGGCTTCCCGGGACCGCTTCAAGAACAGCGCCAGCACGAAGATCTCGATCGCCTCGACCACATCCGGCACGGCGGGACCCGTCGCGTGCCCGACGATGAACTGACTGCCGCTCTCGAGCACCCGCGTCCGATCCGCGCCCGGATCACCGATCACGTCCAGATAGCTCAGCGCCTGCGGCGTCGTCTCGAGCAGGCTCGCACCCGTCGTGTACAGGTAATCCCACAAACCCAGCGTCCCCACCGGCGCCCGCTCCGCGACATGCACTCCGATCGCGGTCCCGGCATCGCTCACCGTGAGCTGCTCCCACAACGCGATCATGGTCGGGGTCGACACCCGGGCCAGATCATCGGCCAGCACTTCCGGCCGCAGATCCGGCAGGTGCGCGAACTGCCCCCGATCCATCCCCAGCTCCGCCACCACCCCCGACACCAACCGCGCCAGGCTGGACGAAACAGTGCCATCATTCGCGGCACGGGGCCTACCCGCAGTCACCACAATCCTCTATCGATCAACCCGTCGAAACATTAGTCGAACATATGTTCTATTCTGCGGTAGGCTACCTCGCGTGAACATACATTCGACCGCGCTGGCGCCGAATGCTCCAGCCTCAGGATGGCCAGAACTCGCCGATGTCGACCTGCTGCGCACCCTAGTCGAAACCGAACGCCGCCGACGCCGGCTGGACGCCGCCATGCGCGCCGCCGTAGCCGAAGCCGAACGCCGCGGCCTCGCCGCCGACACCGGCTACCGCGACACCGTCGACCTATTGACCGACCTACTGCGCATCACCACCCACGAAGCCCGCCGCCGCATCGAACACGCCGCGCCCCGCCCCCGCCCGCGCTCGCGCAAAATGTGGCGAGTCCTCCCCGCCGCCAGCTGACCCAACACCAAGTCGGGACACAACGCAAAAAGGCCCGAAACCCCTTACGGTCCGGGCCTTCTCGCTCGAGCTACGCGCGATCAGCGAGTCGCGTCAGGAACCCACTTCAACCCGGTGCCACCGGTACTGACACAGATAACAGGCTCCCCCGTGTTCACATCCCAATCCGGCTTCATCATCTCACTCCGCGTACAGGGCGTATGAGCGATAGGCGTCGACGCAGCCGCCGGCCCCGCGAACCCGATCAGCCCCGCGACGGCGACCCCACCGATAACTGCGATCTTGAACATCTTCATTGCATGCCTTCCTTGCTTCGAACGCACGGGGAGGCTCCCCCCAAGCCCCAGTCTGCCGTGCCGATCTTTCGATAGCCAAATGACTTTCGGTTTCGCCGCGGGTCAATCCACGCAGGTGCGCCAGGTTTCGGCGGCTTCCAGGAGGCGGGCGTGTACCAGGTCGGTGTGTGGGCGGGTGGGGCCTCCTACGCGGCGGGCCAGGTAGACGGTGTTGATGGGGGAATCGGCCGGGCGGAGTAGGGGGATCAGGGTGCCGGCGGTTAGTTCGCGGGCGCAGAGGTAGCTGGGGAGGACGCTGATGCCGGCGCCCGCTGCTACGGCGGCCAGGACGGCGCGCAGGTCCGGAATGACCAGTGCCGGTTCGGCTTCGAGGCGGGTTTCGAAGACGTGGCGCCAATAGCGGCGGAGGATGGGCAGGTCCGGGGCGTAGGAGATCAATGGGACGCCGGTGAGGTCGCTGGCGCGCAGGCGGTCGAGGTCTATGCGGGCGGCCAGGTCGGGGGCGGCCACCAGGATGAACTCTTCGTCGGCGAGGGGTTCGGACAGGACGGTGCGGCCGCGCGGGCGGATGGTGGACAGCACCAGATCTAGTTTGCCGACGCGGAGATCGGCCAGGAGATCGTCGGCCAGACCCGTGGAGACGATCAGGCGGACGCCGTCATGGATGAGCGGGGCCACCTTCGGCAGGACCAGGGTGGCGAGGAGTTCGGCGGGGCCGCCCAGCAGGACGGGGGGTTCGGGGGTCGTCACATCGGCCGCCGAGCCGCCGGCGATGGACTCGAGGGCATCGAGCGGCGGGGCCACCCGGGCGGCCAGATCGTGGGCCGCGGGGGTCGGGGTCACGCCGCGCGGGAGGCGTTCGAAGAGGGGACCGCCCAACTGCCGTTCGAGGGCTTGGAGCTGGGTGGTGACCGTCGGCTGAGACAGGCCGACACGGCTGGCACCTGCGGTGATGGAGCCGGACCGGTAGACGGCCAGGAAGGTGCGCAACTGCGTCAGATCGAGGGAACCATCGGTTTGCCTATGCCTCATATTGGCGAGTCTATTGGTCAGACGATATTTACGCGCCTACGTTGAGATCGGTGACGGACTGACAGATCGGGTACGGAATGTCAGATCGTCGGTAAATAGACCGTTCCGTATGAAGGAGCATGCAGTGGCGAAAATTCTGTTCGTCATGACCGGGGTCGACTATTGGACGCTCGCGGATGGGACAAAGCACCCGACCGGGTATTGGGCCGAGGAGTTCGTCGCGCCCTACGAGGCCTTCACCGGCGCGGGGCACGAGATCGTGGTGGCCACGCCCGGCGCAGTGGTGCCCGCGGTCGATCGCGGGAGCCTCGCCGCCGACGCCAACGGCGGCGCCGAGGGCGCCCAGCGGATTGCCGATACCTTGAGCAAGGCCACCGAATTGAACTCGCCGATCGAGCTGGCGGCCGTGGACCTCGCCGACTTCGACGCCGTCTACTACCCCGGCGGTCACGGGCCGATGGAAGACCTTGCGGTGGACGCCACTTCGGGCGCACTGCTGAATGCGGCCCTGGCGTCGGGCAAACCGCTGGGCGTGGTCTGCCACGCACCGGCCGCACTGCTGGCCACCGCCGACGCGGACGGCAAGTCGCCGTTCGCGGGGTACCGCGTGGCGGCGTTCACCAATGCCGAGGAGACCCAGGCCGGGCTCGCGGACAAGGCCAAGTGGCTGTTGCAGGACCGCCTGGTCGCGCTGGGCGTGGACTACCGCGAGGGCGAGCCGTGGGCGCCGCACGTCGAGGTGGACCGGAATCTGTTCACCGGGCAGAACCCGGCGTCCTCCGCCCCGCTGGCCGCGGAGCTGTTGAAAGCGCTGTGATTTCGATGGCGGACCGGACCACGGATGTACTCGACGCCACGCTGCGGTGCCTGCTGCGGTACGGAGCGCGGCGTACCACCATGGACGATATCGCCTCGGAGACAGGCGTTTCCCGGTCCGCCGTCTACCAATACGTGCGCAACAAGGACGATGCGGTGCGGCGGGTGGCCGAACGCCTGCACGACCAGGCGCTCACGCAGGCGCGGCAAGCCGCGGCGTCCGAGGGCGCGCTCGCGGAGCGGGTGTACGGCATCTTGGCCGCGAAGGTCGCGCTGGCCGCCGGGCCGTTCGCCGAATCACCACACGCCACCGAGATTTTCGATGAACAGGCTCGGCTGAGCGGCGATATCTGCCGTCGCTTCACCGAGGAATTGCACAGCCTGCTGACCCGGGTGCTCACCGATGCGCACACCGGCGATCCGGGCGATGCCGCGCATATCCTCCTCGCCCTCACCGTCGGCCTGATCGGCACCGGGCGTCCGGAGCTCTTGCGGCGCGCGGTGGATGCCGCACTCCCCCAATGAAACTCGAACCTCCAGGAGACAATCCGATGACCGTGACCAGTCGTGAATGGCGTTTGATCGCCCGCCCCGTCGGCGAACCCAAGTTCACCGATTTCGAATTCGCCACCACCACCGTCGCCGATCCCGGCCCCGGCCAGGTCCTGGTCCGCAACGACTGGCTGTCGGTGGACCCGTACATGCGCGGCCGGATGAACGATGTCGAGTCCTACATCCCGCCTTTCGTGCTCGGCGAGGCCATGACCGGCAGTGCGGTGGGCACCGTGGTGGCCTCCGGCGCGGACGCGATCCCGGTCGGCGCGACCGTGACCCACTTCGCCGGATGGCGTGAGTACGCCCTGCTCGACGCCGGCGCCGTGCAGGTCGTGGACCCGAATCTGGCTCCGCCGCAGGCATACCTGGGCGTGCTGGGCACCACCGGCCTCACCGCCTACGCGGGCTTGACCGAGGTCGCCCCGATCCAGCCGGGCGATGTGGTGTTCATTTCCGGCGCGGCGGGCGCGGTGGGTTCGGTCGCGGGGCAGATCGCCAAGCAGCTGGGCGCGAGCAAGGTCATCGGTTCGGCGGGCGGACCGGAGAAGGCCGCACGGCTGTTGTCCGACTTCGGTTTCGACGCCGCCATCGACTACCGCGAGGGCAATCTGCCGGTGCGCCTGGCCGAGGCCGCGCCGGACGGCATCGACGTGTACTTCGACAATGTGGGCGGCGATCACCTCGACGCGGCCATCATGAACATGAACCTGCGCGGGCGGATCGCCCTGTGCGGGGCCATCTCCATGTACAACGACGTGGAACTGCCGGCCGGGCCGCCGCATCTGCCGCTGGCCATCGGCAAGCGGATCACTCTGCGCGGCATGAACGTCAGCGACCACTACCACCAGATTCCGGAATGGATCGGCAAGGCCGCCGGCTGGCTGGCCGACGGCTCGCTGCGCGCCGAGGAGACGGTGTACGACGGCATCGATTCCGCGTTCGACGCCTTCACCGCCATGATGGGCGGGGCGAACACCGGCAAGATGCTGGTTCGGCTGTCGCACAGCTGATTACGTGACGTAGCGCACTCGCCAGGGTAGCCGGAACGTGGCTACCCTGGCGCGAGTGAGCGAAAATACTACGACGGGTAGTACAGCTGGCGGACGGGTCTCGCGCCGCGCATTGTTCGGGTCGGGCCTGGCGGCCGCGGGGGTGGCGGCGGCCGGGGTGGCGATCGGGCGGGGCACCGCGAGCGAGGCGGCGAAACCCGCACGGGTCGAGGACTTCCACGGCGTGCACCAGGCGGGGATCGCGACGACGCCGCAGGCGAACGCCATGTTCCTGGCCGCCGATATCGCGCGGGCGGATCGCGGGGTGCTGCGGGAGCTGCTGACGGTGTGGACCGAGACCGCCGCCGCCCTCACGACCGGGGCGGATGCGCCCGAGAATCCCGCCGATGCACCGGGTTTCAGCGTCCGCACCGACTTCGCCAGCGGATTGGATCCGGCGCGGTTGACCATCACCTTCGGACTTGGTCCGGCGGTGTTCGACGAGCGCTTCGGCTTGGCCGGGCGGCGGCCGAAGCACCTGCGCCAACTGCCCGAATTCAGCGGGGACGCACTGCAATCCGCCTGGAGCGGCGGGGACGTCATGGTCCAGATCTGCGCCGAGGACCATCAGGTGGTCAGCCACGCGTTCCGGGCCCTGCGCGCCCGCATGCCCGGCCTGGGCAATATCCGCTGGACGCAACACGGCTTCCTGAGCCAGCCCGTCGATGGCGGTACTTCGCGGAACATGTTCGGGCACAAGGACGGCACCGCCAACCCCAAGCGCGGGACCGCCGAATTCGACAAGGCCGTCTGGGTGGACGCCGCCGACGAACCGGACTGGTTCCACCAGGGCACCTACCTGGTATTCCGCAAGATCCGCATGAAGACCGCCGATTGGGACATGCTGGCGCTGGCCGAGCAGAACAACATCATCGGGCGACGGCGCAGCGACGGAGCGCCGCTCAGCGGCGAAACCGAGACCGACGCCGTGGACCTCGCCAAGCGCCTTCCCAATGGTGAACTCGCCATCCCCGCCGATGCCCACGTCCGCCTCGTCAACGGCATCACCATGCTGCGCCGCGGCTACAACTACGACTACGGCACGCTGCTGTCCACGGCTCCGGGCGCCGCCACCGGCGAAACCGAGCACACCCACGCCCCCGGCACACCCGAGCACACGCACAGCGGCCACGACAAGCTCGATGCCGGATTGCTGTTCGCCGCCTACATGAACAATCCGCCCGAGCAGTTCATCAAAGCCCAGTCCGCGCTGGCCGCCACCGATCGGCTCAACGCGGTCATCCAGCACACCGGTAGCGCCTTCTTCGCAGTCCCGCCCGGCGCGCAATCCGGGACCGCCGTGGCTGATCGGTTGTTCGACCAGTGAGATTCCGCCCGAACGCACGCCGGAATGACGAGGAGAGCAGGTCGTAGCGGGCGCGGGTCGCGCGGGTGAACAGTTCGAACGCGTACAGACGCGGGCGGCTATTCCTGAGATGATCCGGCTACCCGCACCGAAAGGCCGGTCCGTCATGAACGTCGGGAACTTCACGCGTTACGTCGCAATCGGCGACAGCCAGACCGAAGGCGTCGGCGACGGCGACGATGTGACCGGGTTGCGGGGCTGGGCCGATCGGCTCGCCACGCAGGTCGCACTGGCCAACCCTGGATTGCAGTACGCGAATCTGGCGGTGCGCGGCAAGCTGGCACGGCAGATCCGCGCGCAGCAGCTGGACGCGGCGCTGGCGCTGGAACCGGATCTGGTGACGGTGCTCGCGGGCATGAACGATCTGCTGCGTCCCAGCTTCGAGGTCGATGAGGTGGCAGGACACGTGGAGGCCATGTTCGCGGCCTTCGCAAGCACCGGAGCGGTGGTGGCCACCCTGACGTTTCCCGATGTGGGACGCCTGATTCCGATGGCCCGGGCGGTGCGCGGGCGCGTGGCCGCCATGAACGACCGGGTGCGGGAAGCCGCGGCGCGGTACGGAGTGATCGTCGCGGAGGCCGCGCATCACGCCGTGGTCGCCGATCCCCGGCTGTGGAGCCCGGATCGCTTGCACGCCAGCCCGCTCGGCCATCAGCGGATCGCGGACGCGCTGGCCGAGGCGCTGGGTCTGCCCGGCAGCGACGACGCCTGGACCCGGCCGTTGTTCCCGGAGCTGCCGGAACGAAACCTGGTGCAGGCCATCGCCGCCGAGTTCCGCTGGGCGGGCGTCGCGCTGGTGCCGTGGGCCGTGAAGCGCGTACAGGGCCGGTCCTCCGGTGACAATCGGCTCGCCAAACGCCCGCTGCCGCTGCCCGTCGACGGTCTCACCGTCTGAGCGGGATCGACCGGATCCCCTGCGCCATGGCGAATTTCGCCCCAGGGTTTCGCCGATACGACATCGTCAGTTCACCTTCCCATCCGTACCGGGTGCTTAAGCTCTCGTAACCGAGGGGAAGGATGCGCCAAATTGCGAGACCGGCGCACGAAAGTGCTTGTCACGGCGCTGCTCACCGTCTGCGGGCTGCTGGCCGGATGTGGTTCCGACAAGCCGGGATCCGGGTCCGTCACCGCCTACGACGGCGATGCGAAAGTGCTGAATATCGTGGCGGGGTCCGAGCACGAGGCGGTGTTCGAGCAGATCGTGCGACCGTGGTGCCGGGACCAGGGCCTCACCTGCACCATGACCAAGCTGGGGTCGGTGGATCAGGCCCGGCTGCTGCAGCAGGGCGACACCCCGCCCTATGACGCGTTCTGGTTCGCCTCCAGCGTGTTTCAGCAGCTGGGCGATACGGGGCGGCGGCTGAAACAGGCGCAGCCCATGTTCTCCACACCGCTGGTGTACGCGGGCCGCAAGTCCGAACTGGACGCCCTCGGCTTCACCGACCGCGAGGTGGGCATCGAGGAGATCCTCACCGCGGTCGAGGCCAAGCGGACGACGGCGTGGATGACCAATCCGACGCAATCGAATTCGGGCGCGACGGTGCTGCTGGGCTTCCTGAACTACTTCGCCGGCAATGGCCCGGGCGTGGCGCTCACCAAGGAGCAGCTCGATTCCGAACCGGTGCGCACCGGCATCACCCGGTTCGCTCGCGCTTTCGCCAAGACGCCGCCGTCCACCGGCCTGCTCATGGACGAATGCCTGGCCGCCCCGCAGCAGTGCAAGACGCTGTTCACCTACGAAGACCTGGTGATCGAGCGGAACCAGGAACTGGTGAAGCAGGGCCAGGAACCGCTGCACGTGGTGTATCCCAAAGGCGTGCTGGCGATTTCGGACGCCCCGCTGGGCTTCCTGCCGCACGGCGACAATGCCGACAAGCAGCGCAACTTCCAGAAGTTGCAGGATTTCCTGCTGACCGCGGACACCCAGAAGCGGCTGACCGCGCTCGGCCGGCGGCCCATCACCAGCATCGGCCTCTCGCTGCCGGACGCGCCCAAGGACGTGTTCGATCCGGCGTGGGGCGTCAAGGCGACGCTGACCGGACAGCCCATCACCTACCCGGCGAGTCCGGTCATCGAAGCGGCGCTGGAGAACTACCAGACCGTCTACCGCACCCCCACCGACCTGGTGTACTGCATCGACGCCTCCGGCAGCATGGACGGCAACGGCGGCTGGGACGGGGTGCGGCAGGCCGCGAACCTGCTCTTCGATCCGGTCGAATCCAAGAAGTACCTGCTGCAGACCGGGCCCAAGGACCGCACCGCGGTGCTGGTGTTCAGTTCCGCGACCGACAGCATGAAATGGGTTGAAGGCAACAGCACTCCGGGCCTGAACACGCTGCACGACGCCATCCGCAAGCGCAAACCCGACGGCAACACCGGCATCTACAACTGCCTGTCCAGCGCCGCCCGCCAGTTCGACGCCGCCACGCCCGATCGCAAGCGGCTGGTCATCCTGATGACCGACGGCGACGACACCCAGGGCGGCAATGGCCTGGCCGATATCGCCAAGACCGGAATCCCGGTGGTGGCCATCGGATTCGGCGAGGGCACCAATACCAAGGCGTTGCGGGAGATCGCGCAGCGCACCGGCGGCTCGTTCCTGGCCTCCGGCGATATGGTGGCGGCGCTGCGCCAGGCCACCGGATACCGGTAAGGAGTTCGCTTGCCGGGCAATACGGTTCTGATCACGGCGCTGGCGGTGCTGGTCGCGGCCTTCCTCGGCATCTACGCGGTGCTGGGGTCGGTCGCCGGGGCCGCCCTGGTCGCGGCCGGGCTCGCGGTGCTGACAGTCGTTGCGGGACAACCGATCGCGGCGGCGCGGCAGCGGAAAGAGCTGGCGCGACAGGTGCACAAGGCCACCGTGCGGGTGGCCGCGCTGGCCGGGCGGGTCACCGACGCACCCACCCGCGCGGCGCTGCTGCGCGCCTGCGACACGGTGCCGCGCGTGCTCGAACGCACCGAAAAGCTGGATCCGGCCGGTCTTTCCACCGTTTCCGAACATCTCCGCGGCGGACTCACCGGCGTCGAATCGGCGCTGGAACGCTATCTGGAGATCCAGGCGCACCCCGACGCCTACACCGAGGCCGAGACCCTGCTGGCGCGCGGGCGCGAGGTGCTGCGCGGCTTCGAGGGCTTCACCGCGCACGCCGCCGAGCAATTCGGCGCGGCGGACCTGACCGGCTTCTTCACCGATCTCGCGCACCTCGAACTGATCTTCCCCACCCGATTGCCCCCGAGCGAGGAGCGATGAACAAGTCTCGTCTACCGGTACTGATCGCCGTCGTGTTCGCCGTGGTGGTGATCGTGATCGGCGTCGTGGTGATCCGCGGCGCGCAGCAGACCCCGGCCGCCGTCACCAAGCTGAATTGCCTGGGCGGCTCCGAGAAGTCGGCGCTCATGGCCGATCCGGAGGTGACGCGCATCCTGCGCGAGGACTACGGGCTCGAGGTGCGCTTCGACAAGCGCGGCTCCTACGAACTGGCACAGGTGCCCACCGATCAGCTGCGGTCCCAGCGCATCGGCTGTCTGTGGCCGTCCTCGGCGAGCGCGCGCAGCGTATTCGAGCAGAAGCACACCATGAGCGACTTCCCGGACTACCGGGCGGAATCGGTGCTGGAATCGCCGGAGGTGATCTACGCCGGACCCGCCGCCACCGACGCGCTGGTCAAGGCGGGCATCGTCGGCAAGCGCGAGAACTCCTACTACATCATGGATCTCAAACGACTGCTGCTGGAATACGTGCTGCCCAAACAGAAGTGGGAGTCGATCGGCGCCCAGAACCTGGCCGGGCCGATCCGCGTCACCAGCACCGATCCGAAGACCTCCAACTCCGGATTCACGCTCATGCAACTGGAACTCACCGTGGTCGCCTCCGGTGACGTGTACCAGCCGCCGACCCTCGCCGAAGCCAAGGCCGGGCTGACCACGGTGCGGGGGCTCTACGACGCGCAGGGCCTGCAATCGGACAGTTCGGACGGCGGCTTCCGGGAATGGCTGATCCAGGGCGCGGCCTCGCTGTACGCCGGCTACGAGAACCAGATCCTGCAACAGCTGGTCGCCTACCGCGACAACGCTTCCGCCACCGACGCGCTGCTGGCCGGAACCCGCATGCTGTACCCGGAGCCGACCATCTTCAACAGCAATCCGGTGCTCGCTCTGACCGCCGAGGCACAGCAACTCATTACCGCGCTCCAGGATTCGAAGATTCAGCAGATCGCCTGGAAGAAGTACGGTTTCCGGTCCGCCACCCAGCTCGGCGCGGCCAATGCCGCGGACTTCGAGCGCATTCCGCTGGCGGAGCGACCGCGCTCGACCGCACCGCCCAAAGCCGATGTGACACTGCTGCTGCTGACCTGCCTGCGTGACAATGTCTGCGCCTGATCTGGCATGATCTGCGGCGTTCGCTCCGGGGGGACCCGATGTCCGTGACTACTGGAGAGGTTGCTCGTGAATACCAAGTCCCAGCGTTACCTCCGCCGCGTCACCCTGCTCGCCGCGCTCGGCGTTGCCGGTCTGTTCCTCGCGCCGGTGTCGGCGTTCGCCGATGCCCCGCAACCGCAGAAGCTCACCCTCGACTACTCGAAGGGCAAGTGCGGGCAGACCACCATCATGGCGCGGTCCGGGGTGCCGACCACGCTGGAGATCAATACCTCCGACAATTTCACCGATGACGCGCGCATCGAGATGCAGGGCAATCGCGTGAACCTGCCCGACACCTACAAGCCGGTGACCACCCAGGTCGATCTGGGCGTGCCGGGGCCGGGCGCGATCCCGTTCAAGGTGAGCGGGTCGGAATGGCCGGGCAGCGTGGGCACCGGCTGTGAGGGCTACATCATCATCGCCTGATCGCACGGAAAAGGCGGGCGGCCAGGAGATTCCGGCCCGCCCGCCGCACCGCGCGTCCTATTTGCCGTGCGCGCGCAGCTGGTACAGCCCCACGGTCTCGGCGACGACCACGCCATTGGCGTCGGTGACGGTGGCCTTCAGCGTGAAGTCGGCCTTGCCCTTCTCGTCCGCCTCGGCGGCGATCCGGGCGATCTCCTCGTCCGAGAGTTCGGCCACCGCGGTCACATCGGTGCTGGCCGGCTTCTTGAAGAAGATCTGCAGATCCTTCACCAGCGGGAAGTACTTGGCGGTGTCGAAGGTGGCGATGGCGATGCCGCCGCCGAGGATCTCCGCGACGGTGAACAGCACGCCCGCGTACATGACGCCGAAGTGATTGCCATTGCCCTCGATCGGCACCCGGTTGGCGGCATAGCCCGGCCGGACCTCGAGCGCTTCGACGCCCATCTTGTGCGCGATCGGAATGGTGAATTCCAGCGCCCCGTTGACGACGTCCTTCAGCGGCGTGGTGGCGTCGTTCGCCATTGCAGACCTCCCTGTCTCCTACTGGCAGCATGCCAACACGCGAATCATCCCTGGCCGCACGCCGTGAGCGCAAGTGAGGGCAGCTGCATGCCGTTGCGTGCGAGCCGGTGATGCCAGCCACAACCCGGCAAATCCAACCGGTCGGTCGCCTAGGCTGCGACTTGTGTCTAAGACGTATTCATCCGCCGAGCGCGCCTACCGTGAGGTCAAGGAACGCATCCTCACCGGCGAACTGCCCGGCGGCGAGCTGATCAGCGAGGGCGAGATCGCCACCCTGCTCGGCACCTCCCGGACGCCGGTGCGCGAAGCCTTCCTGCGGCTCGAGACCGAGGGCTGGATGCGGCTCTACCCCAAGCGCGGGGCGCTCATCGTGCCCGTGCCCTCGCACGAAGCCGAGCATGTGATCCACGCGCGGTACGTGGTCGAGACCGGCGCCGTGCGCGCGCTCGCCGACACCGATCGCACGGCGCTGATGCCGCGCCTGCGCGCCTCCCTGGACACCCAGCGCGCCCTCGCCGCGGCCCGCGACCTCGACGAATTCGCCGTCGTGGACGCCGATTTCCATCGCGAATACGTGGTCGCGGCGGACAACCCACTGCTGACCGGTTTCTACGACTCGCTGCGCGAACGGCAGCGGCGGATGAACAGCGTCGCGCTGCGACACGGCGAGACCGATACCGACCTGATCATCGAACAACACACGCGCCTGGCCGATCTCATCGAGGCCGGGGACCCCACGGGCTTCGCCGCCGCACTGGCCGAGCACCTGATGGACGTGCATCGCGTGAAATTGAGAGGACTGTGATGGCCACGCTGACCTCCGTCGGCGCTCCGGCAACCGGCACCCGCACCGCGGCGAAAGCGTGGCTGGGCGTCGCGCTCGCCATCTTCGCGATCGCCTGGGGCGGAAACGAATTCACGCCGTTGCTGGTCATGTATAAGCGGGACGGACTGCCGGTCACCACGGTGGATCTGCTGCTGTTCGAATACGTGCTGGGCATCATTCCGGCGCTACTCATCGGCGGGCCGCTGTCGGACCGCTACGGCCGCCGCCCGCTCATGCGTCCCGCGCCGCTGATCGCCGCCACCGGCGCTCTGCTGCTGGCCTTCGGATCCGATTCCGTGCCCATGCTTTCCGCCGGCCGGGTGCTGTGCGGCGTGGCGCTGGGCCTGGCCATGGCGGTCGGCAGCAGCTGGCTCAAGGAGCTCTCGCAGCCGCCGTACGCGCCGGAAACCGCCCCGGGTGCGGGCGCGCGCCGCTCGGCCATGAGCCTCACCGGCGGATTCGGCGTGGGCGCGGGCGTCGCGGGCGTGCTGGCCCAGTGGGGGCCGCTGCCGGACAGCCTCGCCTATCTGATCAACGCCCTGCTCTGCGTGCTGGCCGCCGCCCTGATCTGGCGGACCCCGGAAACCGCCGCACCGCAGGCGCGCCGGTCGCGACTGCTCGACGATCTGAAGGTCCCGGCCGCCGGTCACCGCCGCTTCCGGTGGATCGCGCTGCCCGTCTCGATCTTCCTTTTCACCTCGTCCGCAACGGCTTACGCCATCATGCCCACGCTCATGATGCCCAGGGTGCACGGTGCGCCGATCGCGTTCTCCGCCTTGATCACCGTGATCACGCTGGGCTGCGGGTTCGGCATCCAATCGGTGGCGCGCCGCCTCGACCGTCCCGGCACGCTGCGGCTGCCCGCGCTGGCGCTCGCGCTGATCATCGCCGGAATGATCGCGGCCGCAATCGGTTCCGGGCTGCTGCAGCTGTGGCTGGCCGTGCTGACCGCGATCCTGCTCGGCATGGGCTTCGGCATCGGCCTGGTCGCCGGGCTGCTGGAAATCGAGCGCATCGCCCGTCCCGACGATCTGGCCGGACTGAACGCCGTCTTCTACGCGGTCAGCTATCTCGGCTTCGGCGTCCCGGTGGTGATGGCCCTGCTGCACGACCATCTCGGTCTCGGCTACCCGATCATGCTGGGCGCCTTGGCCGTACTGGCCGCGGGCTCGCTGGCCCTGCTCACCCGGGGCCGGGACTGAATCAGGCCAGGTGCTCGCCGAAGAAGGCGAAGATGCGCCGCCAAGCGTCCTCGGTGGCCTCGTCGTTGTAGCCGAGGCCGGTGACCCGCAGCAGGGGTTCGGCCGGGGTCTCGTTGGCGAAGGAGTGGGTGACGCCGGGGTAGGTCTTGACGTCGTGAGCCACACCGTATTCGGTGAGCGTGCGCTCCAGTTTGGGGCCGCGTCCCGGGTTGGCCGGGTCGAGTTTGCCGTAGCTGGCCACGACCGGGCAGGAGCCGCGCAGGAAGTCGGCGTATTTGCCGCTGCCGGAGGGATAGAACGGGGCGGCGGCGTCGAAACCCTTGGGGGCCACCAGGAGTGCGAAGCCGCCGCCGAGGCAGAAACCCACCACGGCGATCTTGCCGGTGCAGTCCGGGTCGGCGGCCAGCAGTTCGCGGGCGGCCAGGATGTCGCGGGTGCCGACGCCGGGTGCGGCAGTCACGACCTCGCGCAGCAGGGTGGGCACGCAGCGAACGCGGCCGCGCGCGAACAGGTTCGGGGCGATGGTGAGGTAGCCGTTGTTGCTGAGGCGGCGCACCGTGCGGCGGGTGTCGGCGCTCATGCCGAGACCGTCGTGCAGCACCACCACCCCGGGCCAGGGTCCGGGGCCCGAAGGGCGTTCCAGCAGGGCGTCTATGGTGCCGTCGGGCGTGGTCAGGTCGATCGTGCTCATCGTCGAGCGCCTTCCGTGAGTGGCGTCCCCCGGTGGCCGCCGCCGATCCAGACTAACCCGTCTGGGACAATTTGTTTTTCGACGCAGGCGGCGCGGAAACATTGTGACGTCCTCGCGAAACCGTGACAGTGTGCTTGATCAGTACATCTCGAAGGGAGATTCACGTGCGCTTCGGCCTCTTCGTCCCACAGGGCTGGCGACTCGACCTGGTCGGTATCGACCCGGCGGCACAGTGGGGGGTGATGCGGGACCTGGCGCAACGCGCCGACGCCACGGACGCCTGGGAATCCATCTGGGTCTACGACCATTTCCACACCGTCCCGGTGCCCACCGAGGAAGCCACCCACGAGGCCTGGACGCTCATGTCGGCCTTCGCGGCGGTCACCTCGCGGGTGCGGCTCGGGCAGATGTGCACCGCCATCAGCTACCGCAATCCGGCGTACCTGGCCAAGGTGGCCGCGACCGTCGACCTGATCTCGGGCGGGCGCGTCGAGATGGGTATCGGCGCGGGCTGGTACGAGCACGAATGGCGCGCTTACGGATACGGCTTCCCGAGCGCCGGTGAACGGCTCGCGCGGCTCGACGAGGGCGTGCAGATCTTCAAGCAGGCCTGGACCACCGGCAAGGCGACCCTGGACGGCAAGCACTACCAGGTGAACGAGGCCATCGTGCGGCCGTTGCCGTTGCAGGAGGGCGGCATTCCGATCTGGGTCGCGGGCGGCGGGGAGAAGAAGACGCTGCGCATTGCCGCGAAGTACGCCTCGTACACCAATTTCGCGGGCGATCCGGAAACCTTCACCCAGAAGTCCGAACTGCTGCGCGCCCACTGTGCCGACGTCGGCACCGATTTCGACGCCATCACCCGCAGCTCCAATTTCAACACCCTGGTCGGCGCGACCGAGGCCGAGGTGGAGGACCGGCTGGCGGCGCTGGAGGCGCGGCTGACCCCCTTCGTCGGCGCGGACGGGGCACAGCAGCACGTGAAGGATCTGTTCCGGACCTCCCCCGCCGTGGGCACCCCGGAGCAGATCGTCGAAAAGCTCTCCGTCGTCAAGGCTCTCGGCCTGGGCTACTCGATCCACGTCTTCCCCGAGACCGCCTACGACACCTCCGGCGTGGAACTGTTCGAACGCGAGGTCATTCCGGCGCTGCGCTGACCGCGCGCTCCCGGAACCCCAGCGGCGTGACACCGGCGCGCTGCTGAAAGTACTTGGAGAAATTGGACGGATCGTCGAACCCGAGGCGTTCGGCGATCCGCGCCACCGGTTCCTTCCCGTGCACCAGCAGCCGTTTGGCCTCCAGCACGATGCGCTCGTCGATGAGCTGCTTCGCACTCAACCCGGTGTTCTCCCGCGCCAGCCGATTCAACGTCCGCGTCGAATACCCCAGCCGCGCAGCATAATCGGCCACCTTGTGCCGCGTCGCGAAGGTCTTCTCCACCTCGTCCCGGAACCAGACGAACGCCTCCCGCGTCGGGGCGGCCGCGCGATCATCACCGGCGGTGGCGGCCAGCGCGAGCAGCAGCAAAGCTCCCGCGAGCAAATGGGCGCGAGCCGCATCCCGAGTGGCGTTGCCGCTCAGAGAATCCGGCGTGCTTCCAGCCCTTCCGCGCCCGGGTGCGGTGGTCGCGGGCTCGGCAGTGCTCACAACCAGTGGCGTGGGTGCGACGGCGACCGAGACGTCCGGGGCGGTTGAGCCGCCGGTCAGAGCATTCGGCCGACCGGTGCCGGTGGGCAACGGGGTCTGCGTGGGATCGGTGGCGAAGACGGCCGCGAGGGCGATCCGGGCAGGCATGCCGGCCAAGAGCGGTGCGGGCCAGTGGTTCGGGGTGCCGACACCCGCCGCGCCGATGCGCTCGCGGCTGCCGGAGTCGATCGCCGCGGGAGTGAACAGTGCCACCGGGCCGTCGATCGCGGCGATCGCGCCCCACTGGTGCACCTGGCCCGCCCTGATCCAGAGCACGTCGCCCGGTCCGAGCGGGAAATCGGTGAAGTCGACGGTGTGGGAGGCCGTGCCTGCGTCGATGCGCAGCAGGATGTCGAAGTCGAGGCGCTGCGGGGTGCGGAAGCCGTGCGGCCCGGCGCGTTCGCGCATGCGGGCGAGGGTGGTCAGTTCGATCTCGCCGGTGACGCCGGGCGGCGGTTCGTAGCTGACCGGGCGGATGGCGGGGTGTCCCATTTTCACCATGGTACGTCCTGCCGGAACCGTGAAAAGGCCAGTTCATCGCCATAGGCTGCGTGCATAGCCAATCGAGATGACCCGAAGGGAAGATCGCTATGACGAGCTTGGACTACCGGATTTTCGACTCCGCCGACGCCTCGCTGAACAAGACCAGCGTGCTGGTGACCGGTGCGACCGAGGCGCTCGTGGTGGATGCCGGGTTCACCCGGGCGGATGGGCATCGCATCGTGGCCGAGGTGCTGGACGCGGGCAAGCGGCTCACCACGGTGCTGATCACCGCGGGCGATCCGGACTTCTATTTCGGCGCGGAGGTCATCGCCGACGCGTTCCCGGAGGCGAAGTTCCTCGCGCCCGCCGATGTCATCGAGCACATTCACGCCAGTTACGAGGGCAAGCTGCAGGCGTGGGCGCACCTCGGCGCGAACCTGCCCACCCGGCTGGTGAATATCGACACCCTCACCGCGGACACCGTCAGCGTGGACGGCACCGTTCTCGAGGTTCGCCGCGCCACCGACGCGCTCGGCGATCGCGCCTGGTACGTCTACGAACCCGTGGCCCGCGCGCTGTTCGGCGGAGTGCTGTTGTTCGAGGGCCTGCACGTGTGGACCGCGGACACCGCCACGCCGGAGCAGCGCGCCGCCTGGCGGGCCGTATTGGACGAGCTGCTGGCCCTGGATCCGACCTTCGTGGTGGCCGGTCACCGGGCGGCGGGCGCGCCCACCGATCAGACCGCGATCCGGCAGACCAGCGACTACCTGTGGTTCTTCGAGAAGGTCGTCGCCGACTCCCCCGATGCCGCCACCGCCGAGGCCGCATTGCTGGAGGCGTACCCCGATTACGGGCTGAAGATCGCCGCCAACCTCGGCACCAAGGTCGCGAAGGGCGAGATGACATGGGGCTGAACGGGATCGACGAGTCCCCGGCCGCCGTGGTGCGCCGCCAGTACCTCGCCTCCGCGGCGGGCGATCTGGCGGCGCTGCGGGAAACCCTCGCGCCGGACGTGGAATGGACCGAGATGGCGGGCTTCCCGCTCGCCGGGACCTACCGCACCCCCGAGGGCGTCACCTCGAACGTGATGGAGCGGCTGGGCGCGGAATGGGACGACTGGACCGCGCACGACGACACCTACATCGCCGACGGTGAGAACGTCGTGGTCCTGGCCCGCTACACCGCCACCCACAAGGCCACCGGCAATCCGCTGAATGTTCGGGTGGCCCACCACTTCACGGTGCGCGGCGGCAAGATAGTGCGCTTCGAGCAGTTCGTGGACACCGCCCTGGTGCGCGACGCCGCACAGGGCGGGCCGGGTACGCACCGCTCGTGACGCGACGCGGTGGTCAGCGCGGGACCGTCACCGGGTCGGTGCAGCTGTCGAGAGCGTCCACCAGCGAGCAGGCCTGCGGGGCGCGGGTGGGGCGGTAGTCGGCGGGGACGCCGCCGGCGCGGGTGATCTCGGTGTAGGCCGGGACCGCGTCGGTGGGCTTGCGGGTGAGGGCCGGATCGGTCAGCACGTCGACGGTATAGAGGCCGAAACGCGGTGTGTAGGAACCCCATTCGTAGTTGTCGGTGAGGCTCCAGTAGTTGTAGCCGATCACGTTCATGCCGTCGGCCTTGGCGCGCTGAATCCAGTAGATATTGTCGCGGAGGTTGTCGGCGCGGGTGTAGCCGTCGGCGCGGGGCTGACCGTTCTCGGTGGGCATGCCGTTCTCCACGATGTAGAGCGGTTTGCCGGGGAACTTGCGCGAATAGTGTTGCAGCGCATAGTAGATGCCCTCCGGCTGGAGCGGGCGGGTCCACATGTCCTTGACGGCGGCCATCGAGGTGAGAGTGTCCGGGGACAGGCCGTAGTAGTAGTCGATGCCGACGTAGTCGAGCTTGGCGGCGATGCTGTCGACGAAGCGGCCGTTGGCGCCCTCCTCGGCACCGGGCATGTAGGCGACATTGCTGGTGACCAGCGCACCGGGCTGCTTCGCGTGGATGTAGTCGTAGATGTCGTTGTGCGCCTGCGCGAGTTTATCCTGCATGGCGGTGTAGGAGGTGGCGGGCATGCCGCCGAAGCCGATCTCCAGGGCGATATTGGCGAGGGGCTCGTTGAAGGTCACCCACAGCGGGTCGGCGTTCGCGAAACGATCGACCACCACGCGGGCATTGGCCAGCCAATCGGCGACGATGCCGGGATTACTCCAGCCGCCGCGGTCCACCTCCCAGCCCGGGTACACCCAGTGGTCGATAGTGAGCATGGGCCGCATGCCGGCGGCGCGGATCGACGCGATGACATCGTCGTAGAAGCGCAGGCCCTGCTCGTCCCACACGCCCGGCTGCGGCTGTACCCGCGCCCATTCGATGCCGATGCGATAGACCTTCACGCCCAACCCTTTTGCCAACTGGATGTCGGACTTGTAGCGCTCGAAGAAGTCGATCGAATCGTGGTACGGGTCCGACACCTTGCCGCCCGCCACATAGCGCGACCAATTGCTGTCCGGCGCATGCCCTTCCGATTGGTACCCGGAGGCCGCCACACCCCACAGGAAGTCGTCGCCGAGCGGTGCGACCCGGGCGGGCGGCTCCGGGCGCGCGAAGGCCGGGCCGGCCGTCTGGGCGAGCGCGGCGGTGGCGGCCAGGGTCAGCAGGGCGAGAGTGCGGCGGCGGAATCGCATAACGAAAACCGTACAGTGCTCGGTTTTGGACGGCAAGGTGGCCCGCCAGCAGCGCATACACTCGGGCGGTGGCGAAACGCGGGCCCTATGGCAAGGGCATCGAACGACGGGAGCAGATTCTCGAGGCCGCGCTGCGGACCATTGCCGAGCGCGGGTTCCTGGCGACCTCGGTGGCGGAACTGGCCGAGGCGGTCGGGCTGAGCCAGAGCGGATTGCTGCACTACTTCGGGTCCAAGGAGGAGCTGTTCGTCGCCGTGCTGCGCAAGCGCGACGATATCGACGGGGCCGCCATGGCCGCGCACTACGACGAGCCCGAGGATCTGCTCGAGCTCATCCGCCGCAATATCGAAGTGCCCGGGCTGGTGGAGTTGTTCACGCATATGCAGGCCGCCGCGGCCGACCCGCGCCATCCCGCGCACGAGTACATGCGCGAGCACTACCGGCGCAGCGCCGAGGGGATGACCACGGTGCTGCGCGGTATGCGGGCGGCCGGGCGGCTGCCCGAGCACGTCGATATCGATTCCATGGCAACGGTTTTCCTCGCGCTCACCGACGGATTGCAGTCGCGGTGGCTCATCGACAAGAGCATCGATATGACCGCGCACCTGCGACTCGCCTGGGAGCGTTTCACCGCGGGCTAGCCGATCAGCGCCGCCACCGCCAGGAACACACAGATCAGCACGAACAGGATGCCCATCAGCGGGGCGATGAACTTGACGTACCGGTCGTAGCGGACCTTGGCCAGGGCGATACCACCGGTCACCACGGCCGTGGTCGGGGTGACCAGGTTGGCCCAGCCCGAGGCCGACTGCCAGGCCGTGACCACCAAGGAACGCGGCACATGCGCGAAATCGGCGAGCGGGGCCATGATCGGCATGGCCAGGGTGGCGTGGCCGGAGGTGGACGGGATGAGGAACGCCAGCGGGACGTTCACCAGGAACACCGCCACCGCGAACACCGCCGACGAAGTGCCGGTGACCACGCCTTCCAGGGCGTGCAGCACGGTCGAGGTGATCTGGGTGTTGTTCATGATGACGGTGACGCCGCGGGCCAGCACGATGACGATGCCCGCGCCCACGAAATCGCCGAAACCCTTGCCGATCTGCTCGCTCATCTTGGCTTCGCCGAGGCCGCCGACCAGGCCCACCACCACCGCGCCGACCAGGAACAGGGCGGTCAGTTCCGGGAAGAACCAGTCCAGCTCCCACGGATACTTCTGGGCGTCCGGGCCCTTGATGACGGTGCCCCACGGAATGATCGAGAAGATCATGAAGGCGAAGGTCAGGCCGACCAGCCACAGCACCGCGACCTGGCGCTTGGTCATCGGATCCGGTTCGTGGTCTTCGGCTTTCACCTCCCGGTCGCCCGGCAGCCAGCCGGACCAGGACTTGTCCGGATCGGTTTTGACGCGGCGGGCGTACCAGAGGACGTAGGCGACGGTGACCGCGGTGAGCACGATCAGCATGGCGACGCGCAGCACGATGCCGTCGCCGATGGCCACACCCGCCGCCGAGGAGGCGGTGCCGGTCGCGAAAGGGTTGACGGTGGAACACAACACGCCGACGCCCGCGCCCGCGATGATCGCGCCGACCGCAGTCATGCGGTCGTAGCCCAGCGCCAGCATCAAGGGCACCAGCAGGGCGTAGAAGCCCAGCGTCTCCTCCGCGAAACCTTCCACCGTGCCCGCCACCGCGAACACCACCATGATGCCGACGATCAGCAGGAAGGAGCGGTCGCGCAGTTTGTAGGCGAGCCGGCCGATACCGGAATCCAGTGCGCCCGTGGCGAATGCGACCGTGATGAACGCGCCGACCGCCAGCACGAACATGAACACCGCGGCCGCGCCGTACAGGTCGCCGGACAGGTCCGGGCCCACCTGACCGGTCTTGTCCTCGATGCCGTAGAGCCCGTTGATCGGCGCCAGGAACAGGTCCCGCAGCCGTTCCACGAAACTCTTGGTGGAATCGATGCGGTGATACGAGCCCGCGATGGGATGGCCCTGCTCGTCCATCTCGTACACGCCGGGCGGAATCACGAAGGCCAGCAGCCACACCGCGAGGGTGACGCCGGCCAGAATCGTGTAGGTGGAGGGGAAGCCGCGCTTCTTCTTGTGCTGCGCCGGCTTCGGAGCCGTGTCTACCGCCTCGGTCACTTGCGCGTCCCGTCCGCGAAGAGTTGGAAGAATTCGGCCTCGGCGAGTGCGATATTGCGGAATTCGCTCAGCAGCACCCGCTCGTTGAAGCCGTGCATATTGCATTCGGAGTCCTCGACGCCGAGCATGAGCACCTCGGCGCCGGGGTTGGCGGCGGCCATGGAATTGGTGAGCGGAATGGAGCCGCCCATGGCCGAGTCGACGGCGTCCGTCCCCCACGCCTTCTTCATGGCCGCGCTCATGGCTTTGTACGCGGGACCGCTTGTGCCCGCGGCGAATCCGGCTCCGACGTCCCCGCCGGTGACCTGGAGTTCGATGCCGAACGGCTTGACCCGCTTCAGGTGCTCGATGACCGCGCGCTGCCCTTCGGCCGGATCCTGTTCCGGATGCACGCGCACGTTCAGGTAGGCCTTCGCGTACGGAACCACCGCCGAGGCAGCGGTTTTCGTCGGCGGGGCGTCCAAGCCGATGACGGTGATGGCCGGGCCGTACCAGATGCGCTCGCCGATCGGGCCGGTGCCGAGCAGCGGCATGCCCGGTTCCATGCCGGTGGCCTCGGCGAATTCCTGGTCGGTGTAGTTCATCCCGGTCCACTGGTCGCGCCGCAGCCCCGCCACCGCCACATTGCCGTCGGCGTCGTGCAGGGTGGCGAGCGCGGCCATGAGTGCCAGCAGGGCGTCCGGTGCCGCACCGCCGAACTGCCCGGAATGCACCGGCGCGGCCAGGGTGCGAACCTCCACGAAGACATCGGCCACCCCGCGCAGCGCGGTGATCAAGGTCGGGGTGCCGGCGCGAATATTGCCCGCATCGCAGATGAGTAGTGCATCGGCCCGGAACAGGTCCGGATGCTCGGCCGGATAGTCGTCGAAGACCGACCCGTACTCCTCCTGCCCCTCGATGACCACGGTGACGCCGACCGGCGGCTTGCCGTTCCAAGCCCGCAACGCGCCGATATGGGCGATCACATTGGCCTTGCAGTCGGCCGCGCCCCGCCCGTAGATCGCGCCGTCCTTCTCGATCGCCTTGAACGGCGGTGTGTGCCACTGACTTTCGTCCCCCGAAGGCTGGACGTCGTAATGCCCGTACAGCAACACGGTCGGCGCACCCTCCGGAGCCGGAATCCGCCCGTAGATCACCGGCGAGGTATCCGGCAGCTCCAGCACCCTGATGTCACCCACACCCGATTTACGCAATTCATCGGCTACCAGATCGTGCGCCCGCTGCACATTCTCCTTCGGATACCCCGGAAACGCGATCGAAGGAATCGAAACCAGCTGCTCCAGCAGCCCCGTCAGATCGGGCAGCAGCGCATCGATGGCGCCGGGAAGATCCGTCCGCAGTTCCATCCGACCATCGAACCACCTGAACAGTCAGATCCAGCGAATCTCCGGCGATTGTTTATTCAACGGTTTCCGGTCGGCGCTGCCGCCGCCGGCACCCGCGGCGGGCCCGCAACCCCAGCCCCAGCCCAGGCCCCGGAAGGGACTTACGCGGCGGTCCGCCAGGCGGCTGCGAGGCAGAGGATCTGCGCGGCGGTGGCCGCGCCGTAGGCCCGGCTGGCCAGGTGCGGGCGGGCGGCCGGGAAGTTGGAGCGGTGCGTGACCTGGACGCCGTTGGCGAGTTGGACCGTGGTGTTGGCGACGGTCGCGGCGCAATTGCCGCCGGCCTTCGCGGTCAGGTCGACCACGACCGCCCCGGGCGGAAGTGCCGCGAGGCCAGCATGATCCAGCAAGACCGGCGCGGCGCTCCCCCGCTGCCCGGCGGCGCACAGGACCAGGTCCGGCTGGATGCGGATGATCAGTCCGGTGACAGCGTCCGCGGTATGTGCGACGTGGAAGTCACCCGCACCGGCGGCCAGCGCGGCGGCGCGCTGGGCCGGACGGTTGCCGATCACGGTAGGTGGGCCGCCGTCCTCCGCCACCGCAGCCGCGACAGCCGCCAGACCGGCCTGGCCCGCTCCGATCACGAGGACGCGAATCGCGGTACCTTGCGGTGGCGTTCCACTCACTTCGCCAGGCTGCGGGATGTGTTGCGCGGCGGCGGGGTTCGATACCTGGGCGGGGTTGCGGGCGGCCGGGAGCAGGGCGCGAGCACCCAGGTAGGCAACCACGCCGGCGATTCGGCTCATAGCCGAGAGGGGGTCCGGGTGGCCGGGGTCGGGCCGGTGCGGGAGTTGTTCGAAGGCAATCGATTTCACGCCGCGTGCAGCCAAGGCGGCAAGGCGGGTGTGGCGGTGCACCGGATCCTGGAATCCGATCAGCACCTGGCCGGGCCGCAGGGGCAGCGAATCCAGGTCGCGGGCCGGAGGTTTCACCCAGGCGATCACGTCGGCGGTCGCGAAGATCGAGGTCTGGTCGGGGAGGAGGGTCGCTCCGGCCCGGCGGTAGGCGGCGTCGGTGAAGTCGGCTCGCCAACCCGCACCCTGTTCGACGAGGACTGGGATGCCCTGCGCGACCAGGGTTTTCACGTCGGCAGGGGTCAGGGCCACTCGGCGTTCGCCCGGGGCGGTTTCGCGGGGGACGCCGACGATCATGAGGCGACCGGGATGGTGGGGATGCGCAGTTCGCCCAGGGCTTCGGGGTAGGACATGCCCGCGTGGAGGCGGTGCAGGAGGTGTTCGAGGCGGTCGAAGAGTTCGGCGAGCAGGTCGCCCGGGTCGTTGTCCTGGTGGCGGCGAGGGGCGGCGACGTTGAGGCGGACGCCCAGGCGGCGGGAACCGGTGCGGTCCAGGGCTACCGAGTCGATACCGGCGACCGTGAGCAGGAGGTCTTCGAGTTCGTAGGGTTCGCGGACGCCGGCGTTGGCCATCAGATCGGCATCGAATTCGATCGTCATGAACATGCCCTGGCGACTGCCCAAGGGGCGGAGCAGTTCCGCACCGCAGCGGGAGTTGATGCCGGTGAGGAGACGGTAGGCCGCTTCCACTTGATCGTTGAGGTGGCGGCGGTTGGCAGCCAGGTAGGCCTCGGTTGTGTGTTCGATGGTGGCGCGGACCAGGTGGGTGGTCTCACGTTGGAACGACACCCGGAGGCGATCCCGAATGGCGGCCAGCCAGTCGAGGTCACCGGAGCAGACGGCGCCGACCTTGCAGGGGCCGAAGGCATTGAAGGCCTTGGAGTTTCCGGTGATGCTCACCATGCGGTCGTAGAGGCGGACCGGACCCGCTGGGGTGTCCACGGTGAGCGCGGCCAGGGGTAGATGGTCGTCGATCAGCAGATCGAAGGACATATCGCAGATGATGGGGACCTCGGCGGCGACCAGGACGCGAGCGATCTCGGTCAGTTCGGTGACCGTGTAGTCGCCGACCACCGGATTGCCGGGCAGGGTGAGCATGACACCGCACAGATCACCCTGGCGCGCATGCTGTTCCAGGGTGCGGGCGAGCGCATCCGGGTCGATCTTGAAGGAGCCGTCGGGCGTCGCTGGGCTGGTGACCAGCGCGAGGCCGAACTTGACGATGTGCTCCTCGGCGCTCTTGTAATAGCCCTCGGGAGCGACCAGCACCCCGCCCGGACGGGCGATGGTGGCCACCGCCTCCTCCAGCAGAATGGTGCTCGAATACGGGCAGACCAGCACCTCCTCGGGCGCCACCCGGACCCCGGGCACGGTCGCGGCCGGCCGGTGCAGGCGCTGAAACAGCCGCTCGGCGGCCAGTTTCCGGAGCAGGGTGGGCTGGCGTTTGTCGTACAGCCAGCCGTTCCAGTACTCCCGCGGCTGCGCGGCGGTCATCAACTCCCGCCAGGCCGCGTCCAGGGCCGCCGCGGCCGCGGTGTCCATCGCCAGCTCGGTCTCGCCGTGATAGGCGTCGATGACGCCCTGATACATCCGCCCGTGCGTACCGCGGAAGACGGGATGCTCGCCGAGGAAGGCGCGCGCGGTCTTCTTGCGCTCGTCGGAACGATTGGCCAAGCTGAGCCGCTTGGCGCGGGACCACAGCGCGGTCGGTTCGGTCACCGGGCGGCGCCTTCGACCGGCGGCTCCCCGTTGCCGTCGCCCCACGCCTGGCGCAGGGCGGCGCGGAACAGGGCGCGACAGTCGTCTTGGCCGAGTCGCTGATACCGGGCCAGTTCCGGTCGCGCGGCGACGTCGTTGACCACGAGAGCCATTCCGGCACTCCTGAGTTCGTAGAGTTTGTTGAATCTGCGCTGGGAGAATTGCACGTCGTGCTTCAGCGCCGAAAAGCGGGTGGCCACCCGTTCCCGGCGGCCCATATCGTATTCCCCGGTCGCCACATAACTCTCGTCGACGATCAGCATGCTCTGGGCGTTGCTGGCGAAAGCGCGATTGATCAGCACCGTTTCCACCCCGGCCTTGACCTGCTGCCAGAGTTTGTCCTCGTAGGGGACGACGTCCTCGATGGCGTCCACCACGTAGAGCCGGCGCACCGTCACGCCCGCGCCCGCCAGCCGCAGGATCTCCTGGTGGTATTCGTCGCCCACGTCACCGCCGATGGTGCCCAGGTCGGCGGTGTGAATGGCGCAGATGGCGGTGGCGGCGCGGCCCAGCACGGTGAGCCAGTCGTTGATGGTGTTCCACTCCCAGACGGTGGCGCTGCCGGACGGGATTTGCGTCAAGACCTCTTCCGCGCGTTCCAGCTGACGTTCGGCGATGGACCGCAGCGGCTCCACTTCGCCGCGCGCGCCGGCCGCGTCCACCAGGCTCTGCGCCACCGCCAGCACGCGGGAGACCACGGCGGGATCCTTGCCGAGCAGGATATTGAAACGCATGCGCAGTTCGCTGGTCTCGATATCGTCCTCGGATTCCGCGATGCCCGTGGGCAGGCGTTCGCCCAGCACCGAACTCAACCGTTCGCGCAGCGCGAGAGGCGGTATGCGCGTGTTGTTTTCGATCTGCTGGACCAGGCTGCGCGAGCATCCCACCCGCGTGGCCAGCTGGGCCTGGGTGAGGTCGCGTTCCTTGCGGAGTCGGCGCACCAGCGTGCCGACCGGCTCGCCCTCTTGGGCGGAGCGAGACATGTCTTGTCTCCCATCGTGTTCTGCATTGCGGTGCCCAGAACGTATCGTGCGTGCCCCATCCTAAGCACGATGTGTCATGTATGCCAGGCAACTGGAGTGGGTTTTCTGATTTTCAGTTTCGCGGTGGCCGGGAGCGGGTTTCGGGGGCCGACCAGCGAGAATCTTGATACCGCATGGGAAGCATTGCTGCCACTCCATGACTGGTTTTCGCCTGCACTCCAGGCAATCTCGCCTAGTTTCGGACATTTTCTCGATACTTGCTGTGCGTTTTGATATTTCAGTGGCATTGATTGCTTTTTCAAATGCCTTACAGGACACAAACTATCGCTTCTCTACATAGACGCCATGACCTAGCATTGATGTCACAGACCACCGTCGAGTGGTCCCTGCTTCCTTCGAGGAGGTGTACGCCCGTGGCCCTCTACACGACTCCCTGGACCATTACGAGCGACCGCACACCCGAATTCGCCGTGTGCGCACCTACTTCCGGTGACGGCTGGATCCTGAGCTGGCTGCCGGCGCGGGTGCTCACCTTCGATCAGGCCAAGAGCGGCATGGTGCTGGACGAGATCCTCAGCGACCCCGAACTCACCGGGGCCGGGCCCGCCCTGGAACTGGCCGAGTTCCGCGCCGGTGAACTCGGCATGGAATTGCGGGAAGTCGTTGTGCGCCTGGCACAGCGGGTCGAACAGCGCGATCGGCGACGGGCCGGGCGCGCCCGCCGGCGGCCGCCGCGCGGCATCCGGCACTGCGACCATTGCACCGCCGCGGTGCCCTGCGCCTGAGTCGTCGAAGTCGTTATCCGGCAACCCGTTCCGAGATCCCGGGGAGGACGATCTCATGGACCCGCGCCGATCCAGTTTGACCGGCACCGTCACCGGCGCCCGAACACCACTGGAAATGCCTGTCCTGCAACCTTGCTGGTTCATCTTCGCGGCAGCGGCACTGATGCTCGAGGGCATCCCGCCGCTGTCGCGGGCGATAATGGCGGTGACGGCGGGAGGGGTGGCCGTCACCGCCATCCTCGTCCACCTGGCCGCGCGCCTCGCCCCGCATCCGCTCACCGCCCGTTTCGCGCTCGTCCGCCGCCGCACCGGGCTGCGCCTACACGTCACCGACGACACCGGGGCCCTCTGGACACTGCATTTCCTGCCCTGGCTCCCGCACGATCTGCACCCCGGCGACCCCGCTTTCGCCGAAGGCCGCCAGACCGCCGATCGCGAGTTCCGGGCCCTCACCCTCACCAATATCCGCACCGGCAATCGTCATCTCAGCCGGCACGCCATGGCCTGGCTGACCGCCGCCACCTGCCTGGTCCTGGTGGCGCTGCTGCTCGCCACCCCGATCGCCTGAACTGTCAGCCGAGCGGCAGCGGCGGCACCACGGCCGGATCGGAAAGCACAGCGCGCCTGGCGAACTCGCCCGCCCCCAGCAGAATGGCATCCGCCCCCAGCGCGGCCGGGACCACGTCCAGCCGCATCCCCGGCACCAGCGCCCGCCGCCCGGCCAGGCTCGCCTCCATCCCGGGCAGCAACCACGGAAACCATTGCGCCAGTGTGCCGCCGAGCACCACCGCATCCACATCCAGTAGCGCGCCGATCGACTGCACCGCCGCCCCGAGCGCCCGCCCCGCCACCTCGGCCGCGGCGAGAGCCCGCGTGTCCCCCGCTTCGAGCAAGGCCACCAGCTCGTCCGATGCCGCGTACACCCCGTTGTCTCGCACCACTTCTCGCAACCCGGCCGCCCCCAGCACCGCATCCGGCCCGGCATACACGACGAGACATCCCCGCGCCCCGCACACACACTCCGGCCCATCCAGCCCCACCGGCATATGCCCCGGCTCCCCCGCGACCCCGTGACTCCCGATCTCGATCCGCCCGTCCGCCACCACCCCACCGCCGATCCCGGTCCCCGCCTCGATCAACACCACCCGCTCCCGCCCCCGCCCGCGCGCATGGAACTCCGCCAGCGCCGCCGCATTCCCGTCGTTCACCACCTCCACCGCACACCCCAGCCCCGGCATCCGCGCAGCGATCAACTCCCCCAGCCGGACCGGGCTCCGCCACCCGAAATCCGGGGCCACCACCACGGTCCGCGCCGTATCGTCCCGCACCGGCCCGGCCATGGCGACCACCACCCGCACTACCACCGGAGTCCCGGAGATGCCCTGCACCACAACGGAATCCGGTGCAATCTGCGACGCGCCGCCGGCTTCGCGCCGGACAGCGGACCGACCATGCCCCTTCACTTCCCGGCCCGTCGTCGCGGTATCCGCGTCGAGCGCCGGCGATCCGGGCGCCCCGGTTGTCGCGGCGGCGATCGCGCGCCACAACAGGACGGCGATCTCATCGGCGATGCGCTCGGGGGCGATCGGGGTTCGAAGTGGTTCGGCCGCTTCCCAACAGGTCGTGCCGGACAGGTCGGCGGCGCGGACGCGGAGGTGGTCGGCGCTGATCTGGACAGCGAGGGTCAGGGCTCGGGTGGGGTTGAGGCGGACCGGGCGGCCGGGGCGGCCTCGGGTGCCGCTGCGCTGGGCCGCGTCCTCCTGGATGAGGCCGCGGTCCATGAGGTCGGCGACCAGGGCGGTGACGGAGCCGTGGGCCAGGCCGGTGCCGGCGGCTATCTCGGTGCGGGCGCAGGGGCCGTAGTCGGCGATGTGGCGCAGGACCAAGCCCAGATTGCGGCGGCGGACGGCGGCCGCGTCCGCGGGTGTGGATTCGCCGGTGGTCATAGCGGGCGGAGGGTACGGGCCGGTTGAGGAGTCATTGGGTAGAGATTATGCTGGCGGAGAATTTTTTCAACAGTTGACATATATAAACATCGAGGTCGGAATGGGCGTGGAGAAGATCGGGCGGCGGTCGCTGCTGCTGGGAGCGGGGGCGCTGGCATTGGCCGCGGCTTGCTCCACCAAGTCGGAGGCGGGGACGCAGGCGGATGTCGTATCCACCACCTATGGGCCGGTTCGGGGGGTGCGGCGGGATACGGGATTCGCGTTCCTGGGGATTCCGTTCGCGGCCCCTCCGGTCGGAGCGCTGCGGTTCGCGGCGCCGGTCGCACCGACGCCGTGGCGGGAAACCCTGGACTGCGTGAAGTACGGGCCTACGGCACAGCGGAAGCAGTTGGCGGAGGTGACCGCTATTCCGGAGCCGACCATTCCGGGCGACGGGATCCTGAATTTGAACGTGTTCACGCCGGAGACTTCGCGGGACGCGAAACTGCCCGTGCTGGTGTGGATTCACGGCGGCGGGTTCGTGGCGGGGTGTTCGGCGAGTCCCTGGTACGACGGGACGGCGTTCAATCGCGATGGGGTCGTGGTGGTTTCGGTCGGGTACCGGCTGGGGATCGAAGGGTTCCTGCATCTGGAGGATGCCCCGGACAACCGCGCGGTGCTGGATTGGATCGCCGCCCTGCAATGGGTGCGCGACAATATCGCGGCGTTCGGCGGGGATCCGGCGAAGGTGACGGTGGCGGGGCAGTCGGCGGGCGGCGGAGCGCTGTGGGCGCTGATGGGGACGCCCGCGGCGAAAGGGCTTTTCCGGGCGGGCATTTCGGAGTCGGGCGCGATGTCGCAGCCGAACGACCGGGCGACGGCAATGGCCATGTCGGCGCTGTTCACCAAGCGCACGGGACTGCCCGCCACGGCGGCGGCCATGAAAGATCTCGGCCGGGACCAGATCCAGGCCCTGGAGGACAAACTGCGCGCCGCCGGACCGGACAGTTCACCGGCACTGCTGCTGGGGCTTGCGCCGTGGGCCGACGGCACCCTGATTCCACAGTCCAGCACCGATATGGTGAAAAACGGCGCCGCCGTGGACGTTCCACTGCTCCTCGGCTTCACGACGCAAGAGTTCAACGGCGCCGCGCTGAGCGGCGACACCCCTCCGGTCACCGACGCCACCCTCCCGATGGCGCTGGCCGCACTGGGTTTCGATCCCGCCGCCACCGACGGCTTCAAGGCCGCCTATCCCGGCCAGAGCGCGGCGGAACTGTCCGGCCAGGCGCAGAGCGACGCCCTGCTGCGCGCCCCGGCCTACCGGGTCGCCGAGGCGCGCGCCGGCCGCAATCAGCCGACCTGGCTCTACGAGTTCGCCTGGCGCTCGCAGGCCCCGGAATACCGCGGCATGGCCTTCCACTGCCTCGATGTCCCCTTCGCCTTCGATCTGCTGCGGGCCGACGGGGTGACCAAGATCGCCGGACCCAATCCCCCGCAGTCGCTGGCCGACGCCATCCACAAATCCTGGGTGTCGTTCATCGGCAACGGGGACCCGGGAGCCGCCTGGCCTCGCTACACTCTCGACCGGCGCGAGGCCATGATCTGGGCCGATGTACCGAGCGTCCAGTCCGATCCGTTTGCCGCGCAGCGGCCGGTCTGGCTGCGCTGAGCAGGAGAGCTACCGTGTAGTTACACAACGAGACGGATGGGTGGTTGGGCATGCTCGAATCGCACCGCTGGATCGCACCGGCCGCGGTGATCATCGCGCTGGGGCTGTCCGCACCATCGGCGCAGGCCGAGCCGGGCACGAAGATCCCGCTCGGCGGCGGGTCGGGCATCGTGCTCGGCGGCAGCACCAAATGCAGTCTCACCACCATCGGCTACGACGGCGCGGGCCGCCTGGTCGGCTTCACCGCCGGGCATTGCGCGGAGGCCGGTACGCCGGTCGCGGGCGAGCAGTTCCGGGACGCCGGCGTGGTGGGCGTGGTCCGCGCCGCCGACGAGCAGCTCGACTACGCCGTCATCGAATTCGATCCCGCCCTGGTCGATCCGCTGCGCACGGTCGGCGGGACCACCATCGCCGGCACCGCGCCGACCCCGGACGCCTGGGATGTGGTGTGCCAGAACGGGCGCACCAGCGGGCATTCCTGCGGCGCGGTGCTGGCCTCCAGCCCGGTCGGCGTGATCGAGCAGGCCTGTTCCAGCTACGGCGATTCCGGCGGCCCGCTGACCGTGGGCGATCGCCTGGTCGGCATGGTGTCCGCGCCGCTCATCAACGACACCAGGGCTTTCCGGTTCAGCTGCACCAGCCAGTACAACCCCTTCCACTCCCCCGTCATCGGCATCTCGTTCGAGGCGGTGCGGGCGGCGGTGGACGCGGGCAAGGGCATCGGGTCGGGATTCCAGCCGATCTGAGCCGGAATCCCTTATCCGGCAAGCACATCCAGGGCGCGGTCGATGTCTTCCTCGGTGTTGTAGAGGTGACAGGCCAGCCGCAACCGGCCCGCCCGGATGGAGCCGATCACCCGCGCCGCCCGCAGCCGCTCCAGCGCCTCGGCGCCGACCGCGATGGCCACGATGCTCGAATTCCCTTCGGGCAGACCGAGTCCCTTGCGCAACCGGTTCGCCAGCGCGACATCGTGGCGCCGGATGTTCTCGATGCCGATGGATTCGATCAGCTCCAGCGAGACGCGCAACCCGATCCACGCCGACCAGGCCGGTGACACATCGAAGCGGCGTGCGTCCGCGGCCAAGCGCAATGGCGCGTCGTAGCAGGTCTCCCACGGGTTGTATCCGGCATACCAGCCCGCGGCGACCGGCCGCAGCGTATCCAGCGCCGCATCGGTACCGGCAAGGAAGGCACTGCCTTTCGACGCGAGCAGCCACTTGTAGCCGACGCCCACCACCCAGTCCGCACCGGTCGCGTGCACCGGATACCAGCCCGCCGCCTGACTCAGATCGAACAGCACCCGCGCGCCCACCGCCCGCGCGGCCGCGACCACCCCGGGCATATCGGCGATCGCGCCGTCCGCCGACTGCACGACGGCGGCCGCCACCAGCGCGTCCCCGGGCCGCACCGCGGCGGCCAGTCCGGCCAGCGGCACGGTCCGCACCTCCAGGTCCGGCCGCGCCAGGAACGGCCACACCACCGAGGCGAATTCCCCTTCCGGCAGCAGCACTTTCGCGCCCGCCGGCAGGCTGTCCGCGATCACCCCGACCAGCTGCGAAACCTGTGCCCCGATGGCGATCTGCCCCGCCTGGAACCCGGTCAACCGGCCGATCACGGCCCGGCAGTCGGCCACCACGGCATCCACCGCCGGAATCTCGAACTCACCGGTCACCCGCTGCCGGTCCGCGCGTTCCAGCACCTGGGCCGTGGTGATCGGCAGCAGTCCGCAACTGGCCGCGTTCAGATACGTCACCGTGGGGCCGAATGCCGCGCGCACATGATCCGGGAGCGGGGTGGGGAGCGATTCGACGGTCATCACCCCATGCTGCGCGCCGTCTCGCGCATGCGAAAGGGCCAGCGGCAGCGCCACTGGCCCGTTCTCGTGGAATCAGCTCAGGCGGAGCGGGATTCGGCGTCCACCGGGGCCGCACTCCGCGCGGTGCGGCCGAACCGGAGGATGCCGTCCTCGATCGCCTCCTTGCGGAGCATGGTGCGATCGCGGAAGTAATTGTTGATCACGAGCCACGGCCCGCGGGTGCCCTGACGCGGCATGACGCCGTCGCCGCGCTGGATGTAACCGGAGGTCAGCGCGCCGCCCATGAGCGAGGCCTCGGAGCGATCGCCTTCCTCGGGAATCGCGACGACAGTGGTGTATCCCTTGTCGCGCATCAGGTTCAGGATGCGGCAGAAGTACTCCGCGGCCAGATCGGCCTTCAGGGTCCAGGAGGCGTTGGTGTAGCCGAGGATGACCATCATGTTGGGCACGGTGCCCAGCAGTGCGCCCTTGTAGGCCACCAGATCCCGGGTGGCGAGGGTTTCGCCGTCCACCTCGAGCGTCGAGCCGCCCAGCATTTGCACGTTCAGCCCGGTCGCGCTGATCACGATGTCGGCCTGCAGCTCCTCGCCGGAGGACAGCCGGATCCCGTGCTCGGTGAAGGTCTCGATGGTGTCGGTGGCGATGGACGCCTTACCGCTGCGCAGCACCCGGAACAGATCGCCGTTGGGCACCACGCACAGCCGCTGATCCCACGGGTTGTAGCTGGGCGTGAAATGCCGCATGTCGATGTGCTTGCCGACCTGCGCCCGCACCGCCGCCAGCATGAGCTTGGCCGACAGCTTCGGATTGGTCCGCGAGAGTTGGTAACTCGCGCGCTGCAGGGCGATATTGCGGGCCCGGCCGGCCTTGTAGGCGATGGCGGCGGGCACCTTCGCCAGCTTCAGCCCGACCGCGACCGGGTCGTCGGCGGGCAGCGCGGCGATGTAGGTGGGCGAACGCTGCAGCATGGTGACGTGCGCGGCGTCCTTGCTCATGGACGGGATGAGCGTGATGGCGGTGGCGCCGGAACCGATGACCACCACCCGCTTACCGGTGTAGTCGAGGTCCTCGGGCCAGTGCTGCGGGTGCACGATCCGGCCCTGGAACTTCTCCTCGCCGGGGAAGTCCGGGCGGTAGCCCTGGTCGTAGTCGTAGTAGCCGGTGCAGCCGACGAGGAAGTTCGCGGTGTAGGTCTCGGTCTTGCCGGTGCGCTCGTCGTGCGCTTCGACCGTCCACAGGTTCTGCGCGCTGGACCAGCTCGACTTCACGACCTTGCGCCCGAAGCGGATGTGGTCGGTGACGCCGTACTCCTTGGCGGTGTCCTCGACGTACTGCCGGATGTGCGGGCCGTCGGCCAGCACCTTGGTGCCGATCCACGGCCGGAAGCCGTAGCCGAAGGTGTACATGTCCGAGTCGGAGCGAATGCCGGGGTACTTGAACAGATCCCAGGTCCCGCCGATGGCGGTGCGGCGTTCCAGGATGAGGTAGCTGCGCCCGGTCTGCTCCCGGGTCAGGTGGCAGGCCATGCCGATTCCGGACAGGCCCGCGCCGATGATCAGTACGTCGACATGCCGCGTCATTGGGGGTACTCGCTTCACTGGTCGCGCGTCCGGACACCGGCGTCCGGACGCGACCGAGATTACATGTGATTTGAAGTTACGTCTACATGGGCAGGACTTGCGCAGGTCAGGCGGCGCGGACCTGCCCGGGACGATCCGGTTCCGAGCGGTAGCGGGTGCTCGGGCCGTCGATGCCGAGCACCTTCCAGACCCGCTTGGAGACCGGGTTCATCAGGCCGATGCGCTTGGCCAGCGCCCGCACGTCGCCGTAGAAACCCGCGAACGCCTCCTTGGACTCGGGCGCTCCGAAGAACACCTCCTTGCGCACCGCGCGCGGGATGTCGAACTCCCGGAAGAACGAGCGCGGCGGAATCACGATGGCCCGGCCGCCGATCCACATGACGATCGGGAAGGCCAGCGAGAGCACGAACTTGCTCAGCGGATCCGACTGCGGCACATGGTGTTCGAGGAACTCGTGCGCGAACGAGATGTGCCGCGCCTCCTCGGCGATGTGAATCGCCATGACGCCGCGCATGATCGGGTGAATGTCCTCCTGCGCCCGCAGGATCGCCTTCTGCACGTGGTCGATCGGCTCCTCGCCGGAGAGCACGGCGGTGAAGAACAGATTCGGGAACAGCGCGGCCAGCGGCGGCACGATGTAGGTGAGCTGCTTGAGAATCGGCCCCATGCCCGGCACGTCGATGCCGATGCGGTTCACCATCTCCTGGAACATCAGGGTGTGATTGCACTCCTCGATGACCTCGTGGGTGCAGTACCGGAATTCGGCGTCGCCATTGGGCAGCTTGAAGGTGTGCTGCACCATGCCGCCGATGAGCAGGGTTTCGAATTGCAGCCCGACCTTGGCGATATTGGCCTGCCGCCAGAGCCCGATGGCGATCTTGCGGGCCTGCGACTGGGCCTGATACCAGGGGTGGCGCGCGAACATGTCGCCGGACTCGGGGAGAATCCAGCGCGGATCGTCGGCGCGCACCTCGAAATCGGGGTGGTCCCAATCGATATCGGTGAACGGGTCGAAATGCTTGTCGACCGAGCCCTGGGACAGCAGCATGAGCTTGTCGGCGTACTGCCGCGCGAGCGCGAGCACGGGATCTGTGGTCACGGATGCTGACACCATTGTCAGACCCTCCTCAGGTGTGGCGAAGGTTACTGTACCTCATGGTTACACCTAAATTGGCCGGGCGTCAACAACGATCTCCGATCGAACCGGTCCCGGTCAGGTCCAGAAAACCGGCCGCAAACCCCAGGCGTCGAATTCCGCGGTGACCAGTTCGCGCAGCGCGGCGCGGGTCGGGAAGCGGTCCGGGTCCGCCCCGGTGATCGCCAGGATGACGGTTTCGCCGTCGCTGGACCAGGACAGATTCAGGCCGACCTCGATGCGGCGGAAGGTGGCGGCCGGGCCGGTGCAGACCACCGGGCGCATGAGCACCGAGCGGGCGCGCACGCCGGCGATGGTGGCCACGCCCTGACCGGTCTCGCCGAGATTGGTGCACAGGCATTCGGGGGCCTTGGCGGTGCGGGAGAACCATGCCAGTACGGGTTTGGGCAGCAGCATCTGGACGGGTTGCAGGTGTTGCAGGGCCGGAGTGGTGGCGGGATCGCGGTAGGCGGCGGCCGCCTGTTTGACGGCGGTGCGCACCTGGCGCAGATCGGTGCGGTCGCCCTTGCGGTAGGCGACGGCGATGGGCAGGCCGGTGGTGGCATTGCCGCGCGGGTCGTCCGGCGTGCGCAGCGAATGCGGGATATCGACGCGGACGGTCGCGCCGTCGTCGATGCGTTCGCTGCGGCCCAGCAGGCCGACCGCCACGCCGACCATCAAGCCGTTGGCGGTGCCGTCGTGGGCGGCGGCCACCGCATTCCATTCGGACAGGGCGACTTCCACCACCAGGTCGGCGGGAGTGTATTCGGGGCCGACGGGTAGTTCGGGGTCGGCCGGGCGGGGATTGCGCGCCGGTTCCTGGACGCCGCGGGCGGCTATCGCGGCGCGAATGCCCTTGGCGGCGGCGACCAGCTGGCCGCGGGCGTCCGCGGCGTGGGCGCGGTAGCAAGCCAGCGTCCAATCTAGCAGGCCGCCGCCGGAAGCCTCGAACCCCGGAACATCGCCGATCAGGCGGCCCGAACTGTGCGCCACCGACGGCCGCGCGCCCGAATCCAGTTGCCGCAGTGCATCACCCACCGCGTACAGCACCGCGCCGCCGTCCGCACCGACATGGGAGGTCACCAGCGACAGCAGCGTGCCGCCGGCGGCGGTCGGCGCGGCGGACAGCCGCCACACGAGTCCGGCGGCCGGGTCGAAATCCACGCGGCTCTGTGCCAGGTACCAGTCCAGCACGCCGTCCTCCGCCACCGGAAGTTCCTGGTACACAAGCGGAATCGATCTGCCGGACCAGGTCCACCAGGGCCGGGCGATCGGCACGGCGGTGCGCTCGACCCGGCGGGACAGGAAGCCGTGCGTCAGGTGGGCGTGGAAGCGTTGCAGGACTTCCCGGTCCAGGGGCTCGTCGAAACGCCAGGCGAGCTGATTGACCAGGGCATTGCCGTAGAGGGAATGCAGTTTCAGGAACAGGTCGTCGTCGGCGGTGATCCGATTGATGGCCATGCGAATGCTCCGATCAGCGGGCGCGCAGGGTGCGGACGGTCAAGGGGGCGAACACGATCGCGACGAGCAGGGCCGCCCCGGCCGACCAGGCGAAGTCGGAACCGAGGGTGCCGTGGTCGGCCAGCGTGCGCACGGCCGCCACCAGATGCGAGACGGGGTTGTAGTCCGAGACGTGGCGCAGCCAGGCAGGCATGGCCTCGACTGGGACCAGGGCATTGGAGGCGAAGGAGAGGAAGGTGAGCACCAGCATCGACATGCCCTGTACGGCAGCGGGTCTGGCGATCGTGACGCCGATGAAGGCGAAGATCCAGCTCATGGCGGTGGTGGCCAGTACGACCAGGCCCGCGCCGGCGATCAGGCCGAAGGGGTGGTCGGGGCGGTAACCCATGCCGAACCCGACCAGCAGGACCATGAGCGCGGCGATCACGTACCGGGTGGCGCCGGCCAGCAACGCGCCTGTCACGGAGGCGGATCGGGCGATCGGCATGGAGGTGAAGCGGTCGAAGACGCCCGAGCGGATGTCCTCCGACAGCTGTACGCCGGTGGCCACCGAGGAGGTGAGCACGATCTGCACCAGCACGCCCGGCACCAGGGTCGGCAGGTAGGCGTGCAGGCTGCCCGCGATGGCGGTGCCGAACACATTGCCGAACAGCAGCGGGCCGATGATGGGCAGCAGCACGGCGTCGTAGAGCAGTTGCGGGCTGTGCCGGAAGGTCAGCATGCCGCGCTTGGCCATGATCAGCGATTGGCGCAGGGCGGCGCGCGGGCCCACGTGAATCACGGTGGGGCGGCGTTCGATTCGTGGCCCCGGCTGGACCGCGAGGGGTGATTCGGCGAGCACGGTCATGTCAGCCTCCGGTCCGCGTGCTGGGTGAGAGTGAGGAATACAGAGTTGAGGTCGGGCCGGTCGACGGCGAAGCCCCGCAGCCGGATGCCGCTGGTCCGGCAGGCCGCCACCACATCGGCGGCGATATCGGTGTCGCGCAAGGGAATCGCGAGTGTGGCGGGCGTATCACCGTGCAACGGCGTGACGCCGGTGATGCGTTCCACCGCTGCTTCGGCGAGCGGCCGCTGTCCCGGATCGGCGAGGTCGATGCGCAGCATCTCCTCCCCCACCGACGATTTCAGCTCACTCGCGGTGCCTTCGGCCACCACCCGCCCGTGATCGATGACGGCGATCCGGTCGGCGAGCGCGTCGGCCTCTTCCAGGTACTGGGTGGTGAGCAGAATGGTCGCGCCGCGATCGACCAGTCGGCGCACGACCGACCACATGCGTTCACGCGTGTGCGGGTCCAGGCCGGTCGTCGGTTCGTCCAGGAAGATCAAGGGCGGCAACGTGATCAGCGTGGCCGCCAGATCCAGCCGCCGCCGCATGCCGCCCGAGAAGGTGGCTACCCGCCGCTTGGCGGCGGTGGTCAGCTCGAACTCCTCGAGCAGCTCCTCCGCCCGCCGATTCGCGGCCCGCCGGGTCATCCCCAGCAACTGCCCGAACAGCCGCAGGTTCTCCACCGCGGTCAGATTCTCGTCCACCGCGGCGTACTGCCCCGTCAGCCCGATCATCGACCGCACGGCGGTGGCATCACGCAGCACGTCGTATCCGAACACGCTCGCGTGCCCGGCATCCGGCCGCAACAGCGTGGCCAGCATACGCACGGTGGTCGTCTTGCCCGCCCCGTTCGGCCCCAGCAGCCCGAACACCGTCCCCGCCTCGATAGTCAGATCGACGCCGTCCACGGCCGTGGTGCTACCGAAAGTCTTACCCAGACCCCGGGTTTCGATGGCGATCTCACCCGTCATCGGATCTCTCCAATCTTGCTCGGCGAATCACCCGTCAGGGCAATGGATTCCACGACGGCAGCGGCACGTTCCACCCCGTCGTCACGAAAGCGCATCCCATAGGCAGCGGCCCGCAGCACCATCTCCGGCTCCGCGGCCCGCCGCATCGCCCTCTCCAGCCGCTCCCCCGTCACCCGGGCGAACGGCAATGCCACACCCAGCCCAAGCTTTTCGAGCTGCCGCCCCCAATACGGCTGATCGGCCTGCACCGAGCAAATCACCGACGGCACCCCGGCCCGCAGCGCCGCCGCCGTCGTCCCGGCCCCGCCGTGATGCACGGCCACCGAGCACCGAGGCAACACCGCCTGATGATCGACCTGACTCACCACGGCAACATCCCCGTCGATGCCGCCTCGGAACATGTTCCCCGCCAGCAGCAGTCGCATCCCGCGCCGCTCACACACCTCCCGCAGCATCCGCGCGGTAGCGGCTGGATCAGCCACCGGCATGGATCCGAACCCGGCATAGACCGGCGCACTGCCCGCCCCGAGCCATTGGTTCAACACCGCGTCCCCGCCGATCCCACTGTCCGCCTCGACCACCGGGAATCCGGTGATGAACGCCTCCCCGAGCTCATTCGCCAACCCCGGAAAGAGTTCGGCGTCATAGGCATGCAGCACGGTGCGCACACCACCACGGGGAGCACGGACGTCGCGCTGCGCGGCAGCATGGCTCGCACCGGCGGCCCGGCGCACAAGATCGAGCTCCCCGATGCGGGTCAGACCGCGAGCGGCAGCCGGTAGCGAAGCGAACAGTGCACCTGGCTGCAGACCGGCCCATCCGAGTCGCGGGGTCGGCATCGTCCGGCCGGGCCGGTCGGTGGCCACCGGCGGGCCCGCTGCGGGTACCGTATCGACCAGTGTGTTCGGCCACCGCGCGCTCAGCACCACTCGTGACTCCCGCGGCGCGGCCGCCGTCGCCCGCTCGAGCGCCGCTCGCAGCGCGGTGATCTCGGGTGACAAGGCGGCGGCCCGCGCCTTGGTGAGGAGCTGCCAACCAAGGCGATTGGCAGCGGCGGGAACCCGCGAGCCCCAAGCCGCCGGGACGACCGGTACCGCGCCGTTGGGCTGGATCGGGAAGAAGTGCAAGGCCGCCAAGGGGATTGCGCGGTGGCGGGCAACCTCGGCGGCAGCTTCCTCGCACGCCATGCCGGTGACGAGGATGTCGGCGGTGCGGGCGATGGCGAGCAGATCCAGTGCGGCTTCGGCGAAGCCGCGGCGTTGCAGGTCCAGCACCGCTTGCAGGCGGTGCAGCGGGTTGCGGGCGGTGAAGCGCTCGTCGTCGCGCTGGGCGCGCAGCAGCTCGCTGCTGTCCAGGCCGAAAGACGCGGCTTCGATGCCGTGCCCTTCGGCCAGACCGACCAGATTCGGCGAGACAGCGAGGGTCACGCGGTGGCCGCGCCGGATGAGCTCCTGTGCGAGCAGGATTCCCGGTTGGGCGTCACCGCGGCTGCCCGCGAAGGCCAGTAGGGCGTGCATGGCTCAGACCCGCGCCGGGGCGGAGACCCGGGGGGCGTTGGCCGGATTCGCTTCCGCGGTTCCGGGCTGCTCGACCGGGATCCGGTCGTCGGTTCCGAGGACGACGGCGGCGGGTGGGCATGGCGTGAGTGCGGCCGGGACCTGCCCCGCCGGGGTGGCGATCGGCGGCGCGGACTGCTCTTCCGTGGGCAGCCCGACGGCGAATTCGCGCATGGCGCGGGTGAATTCGGCGAGGAAGCGGTCCATTTCGGCGGCCGGGAAGGCGGCGGGGAAGCGGGTGGAGAGGCGGAGGCCGTCGGTGGCGCGGACGATCCAGAAGAAGACCTCGTCGCCGGAGTAGCACTCGGCGCGCAGGGTGTGGCCGCGCAGGGCTTCGACGAGCTGGTAGTCGGGGAGGACGCGGATGTCGAGGAAGGAGATGCCGAAGCGGGGGCGGTCGGTGCAGTCCAGGAGCTCGAGGGCCCGGGTCCAGGTGGTGTCGTTGGCGGCGCGGGAGCGGCGCAGCGCGGTGCGGGTGGATTCGAGGGAGGCGTCCGGGTCGAGATCGGGGGCCAGGGTGATGTCCAAGGGGACGACGTTCACGAACCAGCCCATGGATTCCAGCCACTTCAGATCGGGGCGGGTGGCGATGGGCATGATCGCGCGCATGGACAGATAGCCGAAGGTGCGGCGATAGGCGATGGCCAGTGCCGTGAACGCCGCCGTGGTCAGGCGATGGCCGCGCGCGGTGACGGCCTCCTCGATGCGTTCGAGTTCGGCCAGCTCCAGCAGTTTCCGCGAGACGCTGGTCTGCGGATCGGCGGAGGGGGCGTCGCTGCCGCGGGTGATGGCGGGTTCGAAGCGCGGGAGCATGCCGCCGGAACCGTCCAGAAAACGCTGCCACAGCTGCACTCCGGCGCAGGACGGGGTGAGCGCGGCGGCGGCCGCGCGTTCGTAGGCGGCGAAATCCGCGGCGCTGCCGAAGGTCACCGATTCGCGGGCCGCCTCCCCGGCCGCCACCGAGCGGTACAGGGTGCGCAGTTCCAGGATCACGATGGCCTGCGAGTAGGCGTCCATGACCGAATGGTCGGCGGCGATCAGCACGGTGAAGTCCGCGGTGTCGTGCTCGACGGTGGCGAGCAGGCAGTGCGGCCATTGCAGCGGCGACAACCGCAGTTCGAGGGCGTCGGTGAGATACGCGGTGAGCGCGGCGGGCGTGGTGACGCCGGGCACCGGCTCGTCGGTGACGGTCACCGCCTCCCCGGCGCACACCAGCCGGCCCGGTTCGCCTTCGATGCGATGGGCGAGCGTGGTGCGCAGTCCTTCGTGGCGAACGTGCCACAGCCGCACGGTTTCCCGCCACTGCTCGGGATGGAAAGGCGCGTCCATTTCGAAGATGGTGCCGATCCAGCGCCCGCGCCCGGGTCGCGGATCGGCGGCGTCGGCGCCCTGGCAATGCCGGACGTGGACGCTGGTGAGCGGGCGATCGTCCGGGGTCCAATCGTGGCCGGGGACGAGTTCCGGTCGCCACAGGGTCAATGCTCCCGGGCGCACGGCGAATTCGGACAGGTGGGTGTATTCCATCTCGACGGTCCTCATCGAATTTCGTGCCTACGGTTGGGCGTTCGAATTCCGTAAAGAAATCATCGTGCGCAGAATGATTGCGCTAGCGCCCATGAACCGTGCTGGCGAATTGGAAGTTAATAGCTGAGAGGTGCTGTTGCACCAGGGAACCCATCCGGCCTTCGACGGCCTATTTCGCACCCGCGGAACCGGATCCGGCCGCGGCGCTGCCGGTACCCAGCGCGGAGGCCAGGGTGCCGCCCGCCTGCGCGGATCCGCTGGCCGCGCCGCTGCCGGTGCCGAGCAGGCCCAGCACCGATCCGGGACCGGGGATCAGCGAGCCCACCGAACCGGCGGCGGCACTGCCGGTGCCCAGCGCCCCGGCCACCCCACCCGCGGTGGAACTGCCGGTGCCCAGTGCGGCGCTGCCGCTGCCGAGCTGCGGCAAGACGGTCTGCGAACTGCCCGCGTCGGTGGGCGGCGCGGCGGCGTCGCCCACCTCCGCGGCGGTAGCCAGGCCCGGGACCGCGAGGCTGATCGCGATTCCGGCGAGAACTGTTGCGGCACGGCTGAAAAAGGGTGCGTTCACGGCCTGAGTCCTTTCGAACCTGCATCAGGGAGTGCGCCGGAGCACGGCGACTTTCTGTTTTGAAGCGGGCAGGCCGAGGAGGAGTGCGGCTGGCGACGCTGCCGGGAATGGCACTCGACGGGTTTTACAACTCAGCTCCGTCGGTGGGTCGATTCGACCTGCGCAACTAGAAAATCACCAAAGTCAGATCCCCGCAACTCACAGGCTCGCAAACAAATGGTTAACGAAATGTTCTGCGGCTCTTCAATGTGCGCCAGGCCACGCACAGCTGAAATTCGACGTCAATTCACATTGTCCGGATCTTCCGGGAAAAAACCCGTGGGAGGGATCGCCGGCGGCGATCCCTCCCACGACCGGGCGCGGATTACGAATCCGAGCGGGAATGGCTGCGCTGACCGCCCTTCTGCTTGGCCGCGGTCGGCTGGGCCTGCGCCCCCTTCCTGCCGGCCTCGCGCGGGTCGGCGCCGCGTGCGCTGCCGAAACTGCCGCTGCTCGCCTTCCCGCCCTTGCTGGCCTGCTCCGCGGTATCGGGCCGATTGCCGAATTGTCCGGAATTCTTGGGATCTGGCATGGCCGATCAATCCTTTCGCAGTAGCCGGGTGTTGCCGTGGGCCGCGACGTCGGCCCGTTCCTGGCTCTACCCGGACCGGCACGGCCTAATCGCCGGGAAAACGAGTTGCCCGCCGGGCCTGGACTTTTGGCATGCTGGCTGGGTGAACGCTGGGGAGATCAGGGTCGCCGTCGCGCCGGAGTTGCAAGTGTTCGTCGGGCAGCGCGCGGCCGGGGCGGTGCGGGTGGACGGGGTGTCAAGCCTCGGGCACGTGGTGGAGTCGCTGGGGGTGCCGCTCACCGAGGTGGGCGAGCTGCGGGTCGACGGCCGCACGGTCGGGCCGGGTCATGTGCCGGTCGACGGGGAGGCCGTCACCGTACTGGCGGTCGCCCGGCCGCTGACCCTCGCGCAACCGCCGCGCTTCCTGCTCGACATCCACCTGGGCACGCTCGCCCGGCGGCTGCGGCTGCTCGGCATCGACGCCGCCTACGAGAACCCGGATATCGGCGACGCCGCGCTGGCCGCCCGTTCGGCCGCCGAGCAGCGGGTGCTGCTCTCCCGCGACCGGGGCCTGCTGCGCCGCCGCGAAATCTACTCCGGCGCATACATTTACAGCCATCGACCGGCCGAGCAGCTGGAGGACGTGCTGTCGCGTTTCGCCCCGCCGCTCACCCCGTGGACGCGCTGCACCTCCTGCAACGGGGTGCTGCGCCCGGCGGACAAGGAATCGGTGCGAGAGCTGTTGCCCGACAGCACCGGCCGCACCTACGACAGCTTCGCGCGCTGCGCCGATTGCGGCCAAACCTATTGGAAGGGAGCGCATCACGCCCGCCTCGACGAGATCGTGGCGCGGGCGCTGGCGGGCTACGGCGGGCAGCAGGCGCCGCCCGCCGGAGGGCGCGATTCCGATGCGCCGGCGGCGTCCGGCCCATACGTTTGAGGGCAAGCCACGTGCCCGGCCGGTAGGTAATCTGCGGATTCCGAAGGGCCCGCAATCCGCGACCCTGCCAGAGGACACGTTGCCTCGCGTTCGATGAAGGGGCAAGGATGCCACGCACCACCCGGCTGACCATCGTGCTGCTTTTCGCGGCGTGGGTCGTCGACTACGTCGACCGGACGGTCATCAATTTCGCGCTGCCGTACATCGGCGAGGATCTGCGCCTCGATCACACCCAGCAGGGTCTGCTCGTCTCGGTGTTCTTCATCTCCTATGCCGCCGCGCAGGTGCCGGGCGGACTGCTCGCCGATCGCTACGGCGCGGTGCGGATCGGGGTGGTGGGCCTGATCGCGTGGTCGATCTTCACCGGATTGACCGCGGTGGCCTGGTCGTTCCTGGCGCTGCTGGCCATGCGCTTCCTGTTCGGCCTGGTGCAGGGGGTGTTCCCGGCGGCGGCCATCAAGGCGCTGGCCGAGCGCAGCACGCCCGAACAGCGCACCACCGCCACCGGCTGGACCAATGCCTCGAACGCGGTGGGCATTCTGCTGGCCGCGGTCATCGCCAGCATCCTGTTGCCGACCGTCGGGTGGCGGGCCATGTTCGCGATCATCTCGGTGCTGGGCGTGGCGGTGATCCTGGCCTGGCGGCGCTGGATGCCGGAACCGCTGCCGCAGGACGGCGTCCATCCGATGGCCGGGGTGGACGCCGCCGCCCGGCGGCGGGTGCTGCTGTCGCCCGCGCTGCTCGGGTTCGCGGTCATCTTCTTCGGCTACGACGTGCTGGTGTGGGGCGTGACCGCGTGGCTGCCGACCTTCCTGCACGAGGATCGCGGGCTGTCGATGACCGTCGTTGCGATCGCCGCGGTGCCGTCCACGCTGGCCGCGGCGGCCGGCGTGGTGCTGGGCGCGCGGCTGTCGGATCGGCTGGGCGGGCATCCGCGGCTGCTGGTGGTGCCGGCCATGATGCTGACCTCGATACTGCTGTTCGTACTGCCGCGGGTCGGGTTCTTCCCGCTGTTCGTGCTCACCGGATCGGTGATGACGTTCCTGGCGGGGCTGGCGTTCATGCCCGCCTTCGCGGTTCCGCTGCGCGCGCTGCCGAGCAGCTATATCGGCGCGGCCACCGGCGTGATCATCTTCGGCGGGCAGCTGGCCGGGGTGCTCAGCCCGCTGCTGTTCGGTGTGGTGACCGATCACGCCTCGTACACGACGGCTTTCGAGTCCATGGCGGTCGGGCCGGCGCTGAGCATCGTGGCCGCGCTGCTGGTGCCGCAGACCGCCGCGGCGTTCCGGGCCGCGACCGCGGCCCCGGAGCCGCGCCCAAATAGCGAACGGCCTTCCGTCCCCCGGTGAGTGGGACGGAAGGCCGTGTGACAGTTGCTATTTCGCGGCCGTCGTGGTGGCGGGCGCGGTGGTCGCCGGCACCGTCGTGGTGGTGGGTGCGGTGGTGGTCGGCTTGACCGCCTCCGGCGTGGTGGTGGCCGGGGCCACGGCTTCCACGGTGGTCGTCGGCGGGGCCGGGGTCGTGGTGGTCGTGGTCGTGGTCGGCGCGGTGGTCGTGGTGCCCGACGTGGTGCCGCCCGAGGTGGTGGTGCCTGAGGTGGTGCTGGGCTTGCCGGTGGTGGTGCTCGGCTGACCCGAGGAGCTGGCGGCCAGTGCGGCCTTCTCGGCGGGCTTGGTCGTGGTGGTGGTCTTCAGTTCCCCGGCCTGCGCCTTCTTGGCCAGTTCGGTCAGCCAGGCGGCGGCGTATTCGGCGGAGGTCAGCTGCTTGCCGTCCTCGGGCTTCGCGTCACGCCAGTAGTCGAAGTGATGGCCGGTGCCGTTGGGGCCCAGGGTCAGGTTGTACGGGTCGCTCAGGATGACCGGAATGGTGTTCTGGTTGGTGGTGATCAGCCCGATGATCTCGTTGAAGACCTTCTGCGGCAGGTAGGCCAGCGGCGACATGTTCTCGGCGGCAATGGAATCCGCCTGCTGGGTCTGCGGCTTGGATTCACCCGGCTTGTAGTTCGGGTCCGAGACGCGCAGCAGCACCGACAGGAAGGTCTCGTCGGAGGCCATCCAGTTCTTCTGGGACTGGATGTCGGCGAACGCCTTCATGGCGATATTGGCGAGGTTGACCGCGACGTCCTGGCCGGTGACCGGGTTCAGCCCTTCCTTCTCCAGCTGGTCGGCATTGATCTGCCGGCCCACGTTCACCACCAGCTGCAGCAGCGAGATGTTCTTGGGCGCGGCGCAGGTGAGGTCGCCGTCGGAGCAGAAGGACGCGATCTTGCCGCCCAGTTTGCCGAACCCGCCGGAGTTGCCGGGCAGCGCACCCGAGCCGCTCGCCGAGCCGGTGCCGTTCTGGTACTTGGTATCGAAGTTGTCCGGGTTGCCGTACGGGTTCTTGGCCCCGATGAACGGCCCTTCGCCCTCGGAACGCCCCGAGTCGGCGAGGATGACGACGCCGACCACATCGTCGGGATTGACGGTCTCGTAGCGCCCGTTGGCGTCCGGTTCGCCATTGCCGATCTTCATGGCCACCCGGCGCACCACGTCCGCGCCTTCGCTGTAGCCCACGATCGAGAACTTGGTGTTCGGGCAGGCCACCGAGATATCCCGCATGACCTGCTGGGTATTGGCGACACCGGTGTTCACGGCGTCCTCGTAGCTGGCCATGTTCGCCGGGTAGGCGATATAGACGGCCTGGTAGGAGTCCTCGCCCTCGGCGGCGCGCGGCGCATTGACCACCGGATCGAGCCACTGGCTGGAGTGATCCCCCGACACCGCGGCCGGCAGCTCGTTGCCGTTGGCGTCCACCAGCATCCTGGTGGTGCCCGCGACCGGCGTATCACCGCGCCCCGCCACCGAAATGGTCACCATGTCATGGCATTCCGTCACCGAAGCGCGCAGTGCCGGGTCCGCGCTCTCGGTGGTGTGCGAGGCGGTCAGCGACCACGACGCGGCCACGATGGTCGCCACGCCCAGCACCCCGAGTGCCGAAGCGGACGCCGTGATCTTCTTGTTTTTTGCCAGCAAGGCGCGTTGTCTCTGCACGAACTCGCCGAAAGCCATGCCCAGAACCCCATTCGAGAAAAAGCCGCAAGTGGATGGACAGGGCCCCGACGCCTGTCATGTCAGGGGAGACGTCGCACCCCGCCGCCCCGGCGTTACTCATGCGAACGACCCGCCACCCCCGAACAGCGCCCCCTCGGACCCCGAATCCCGGGAATCATCCCATGTCAGACGGTTTTACGCGGGGATCGAAAATTCTTTGTGGCGATACCGTGCGATCCCGTCCGAACAGGCCCGCGCACGGCATGCTGCGACGGTGCCGTTCACCCTCGCCCACCCCGCAGCGGCCCTGCCCTTACGCCACTGCCTGCCGCTGCCGGGACTGATCGCCGGACGCTGCCGGGGCCGCCGCGCCCGGGGCTCGGGCGGGGGCCGCGGCGGTGGGTGCTGGTTTTCGTGGCCTTCGGGGTGACGCATGCCCTCACCGCGTACGTCCGGTCCGGTGGCTACGATCTCGTGCGGGCTGCGCTCGTGGGTGCTATTCGGTGGGGCGCTGTCGGTTTCGCGATTTACGCCGTCGTGTGGCACCTGGGGGCGCGCCGTGCGGGCTATCTGAGCAGGCTCACCACCTGGCGGTAGGCGGCGCGGGTGGGCGGGGCCAGCTTCTTCCAGCTGACGGGGCCGCCGGAGGCGAGGTGGGGGTCGTAGGGGATTTCGGTGACGCCGCGGACCACTTCGCCCAGGTAGGTGCGGGTGTGTTCGGCGATGAGGGGGCCGTCTTTGGGGTGTTGCCTGGTGACGACGATGACGGCGTCGGCCAGGTGGTACTGGCTGTAGTTGTCGTCGAGCCAGATCAGGGCCGGTTTCAGGCGGTTCACGGCGTCGGGGCGGGCGGCGATGGTGATCACCAGGGCGATGCGGGGGTCGCAGAGCAGGGGGGCCACCGCGCGATTGGTGATGGGCGCGCCGCCGTCGTAGACGGGCAGGCAGCCCGCGCCGCTGAGGTCGCGGTGGACCGAGGCGTAGCTTTCGCGGCGGGGCAGGGCTTCCGGGCCGCGCGGGAGCACGCCGACATTGGCGCTGTTCTCACCGCAGCTGTCCAGCACGGTTGACACCAGATTGCGGTGGGTCATATTCAGCCAGGACTGCACCGTGCCCGCCGGATCGACGGTGTCGCAGCCGCGCCGGGCCAGATCGCCGCCGGTGGCGGTGGCGTCCACCACGATCGGCGAATGACCGCCGGATTCGTATGCGGCGGCCGCGATTCCGAGCGCGGTGGTGGTCGCTCCGGAACCGCCGGAACTGCCCATGACCAAGGCCGGCGGCACATCGGCCCACAGCATGTAGCCCTTGCCGCCGTGCAGTCGGATGCGATCGGTGGGGGTGCCGGGCGGGGCGGGCCGGAGCAGCAGCGAAAGGTCGGTCGGAGTCGCGGAAAGCTCGGCGGGGTGATCGGGGAATGGGTCGTACACGCGAGATTCCTTATGTGCGAGCAGCATTCAAATCTGCGGAATCAACAGTGGCCACCACCGCGCGCACGACGACTCCGGCGGCGTCATCCGCGCGTGTATGACCCGCAGCGCGTTCGGGTCGCATCCAACACCCACACCGTATCGACGAATTGCCCCTGCGCTACGACGTCTTCGATGAAGTGCCTGTCTTCTGTTCTCGCACACCCCCTACCGGCGCACACAAACGGTCGGCATCGGAAAGAATTGCCGTGCAATCTCTTTCGATGCCGACCGATAGTATTACACCGATCTTACCGAAACGGGCATTCGGAACGAATATCCCGCCCGCACTTCGGCTACAGGCTCGCGAGCCGCTCCTTCGCCGCGGCGTATTCCCGAGTCAGCCGGGCGACGATCGCGGCGGTGGGCACCACCGCGTCCACGGCGCCGATGCCCTGACCCGAACCCCAGATATCCTTCCAGGGCTTGGCCCCCGGCGTGGCGGATTCGGATTCCCCGGTGCCGAAATCCATTGCGGAAGGATCGGACTGGCCGAGATTGTCCGGATCCATGCCCGCGGCGGTGATGCTGCCGCGCAGATAGTTCCCGTGTACCCCGGTGAACAAGTTGGAGTAGACGATGTCCCCCGCCGCCGAATCCACGATCATCTGCTTGTAGCCCGGCACCGCATTGGCCTCGTCGGTGGCGATGAAAGCCGAACCGATGTAAGCCAGATCGGCCCCGGCGGCCTGCGCGGCCAGAATCGAACGGCCGTGCGCGATGGACCCCGACAGCAGCAGCGGCCCGTCGAACCAGGCCCGGATCTCCTGCACCAGCGCGAACGGCGACTGCGGTCCGGCGTGCCCGCCCGCGCCCGCCGCCACCGCGATGAGCCCGTCGGCCCCGCGCTCGACGGCCTTGCGCGCGAAGAAGTCGTTGATCACGTCGTGCAGCACGATGCCGCCGTAGGAGTGCACCGCCTCGTTCACGTCCGGCCGCGCGCCCAGCGAGGTGATGACGATCGGCACCTGGAATTCCACGACGGTGGCGAGGTCTTCCTCAAGCCGGTCATTGCTCTTGTGCACGATGAGGTTCACCGCGTAGGGCGCGGCCGGCTGCTCGGGATTATCGGCATCCCACTTGGCCAGTTCCTCGTTGATCCGCACCAGCCATTCGCGGAACTGCGACTGCGGGCGGGCATTCAGCGACGGGAAGGATCCGACGATCCCGGCCTGACATTGCGCGATCACCAGTTCCGGCCCGGACACGATGAACATGGGCGAGGCGACGGCGGGCAGGCGCAGGCGCGCGGACAGGATGGACGGCAGGGTCATGGATCGGTCCTTGCTGCGGTGGTGAACAAAATCTGGTGATAGTGTTCACCACAGTGTGGGGGCGGGCAATGAACGAGGCGGAGATGTGACGGCAGCCACGGGTCGATACGCCGGACTCAGCGCCGACCAGCGGCGGCGGGAACGGCGGGCGCGCCTGCTCGCGGCCGCGGGGGAACTCATCGCGGAGCAGGGTTCGGCCGGGCTCAAGGTGCGGGCCCTGTGCGCCCGCGCGGGATTGAACGATCGGTACTTCTACGAGAGCTTCACCGATACCGACCAGTTGCTCCGCGAACTGCTCGACGAGCAACTGGCCGCCATCACCGCCGAGATGCTCGCGCCCTTGGCCGCCACTCCTTCCGATACCCGGCTGCGGCTGCGCGCCGTCATCGAGACCGTGGTCGCCATCGTGGCCGACGATCCGCTGCGGCGACGGCTGTTCCTGGAACTACAGACGACCGAGGAGCTGCGCGCCCGCCGGGCCGAACTGGTCGGCACCGCCACGACGGTCATGCTCGACCAGGGCCGGGAGTTGCTCGGCGCGGCCGCGGTCACCGGCGTGTACGCCGAATTGGCCGCCCGCACCGTCTCTTTCGGCGGCCTGGAGATCCTCACCGAATGGCTGCGCGGCGACCTCGCCATCGAACGCGCCCAGTTGATCGACTTCCTGTGCGCCATGATCCTGACCGCCAGCGAGATCACCGCGACCGTGCAGCGCGAACTGCACGGCTAACGCTCGGCCGGTTCGCTCAGCGCCGGCCGCCCGGTCAGCGGTTCGTCGGGATGCAGTGTGAGACCACGGGATTGGGCCGTCGACGCGATCGCGCCCCAGGCGAAAGCGGTCAGCTCCTCGGCCAGTTCCCGGGCGGTGATGACCGGTTCGTTGAGCCAGCGCAGCACTCCCAGCCCGATCGCGCCGAGCATGGCGTCCACGGCGTACTGGGTGTGATCACCGTTCGCGCCGCGCAGCCGCAGCAGCCCGGAGAAGAAGTCCGCGACCGTATCGGACAGTGGCCGCCCGTCCTCGAGCAGCCGGGTGGCGCCGAACGCGGTCACCACCTGCGAGCTGACGATGAAGCGAAACAGGTTGGGGCGCTCGGCGACCAGTTCGATATAGGCGATGAGCGCGGTCCGGATGCCGTCGCGCACCGGTCCGGCCGGATCCAGGTGCGGGGTCACCCGTTCCACGATCAGCTGCTGTACCCGCCCGCTCACCGCGGCCAGCAGCTCCACCTTGTCGCCGAAGAACCGGTACAGCTTGGGGCGCGGTATACCAGCGGTTTTCACCACATCGTCGATGGAGAGCTCGGGCCCGTGCGCGTCGATGGCGCGAATGGTGGCCTCGATGAGTTCGGCTCGCACGGTGGCGCGGTGCGAGTGCCAGCGGTCATGCCTGGCATCACCTTTGAGCTCACCCGGACGCTCGTGAGGTGGATGGGAGGCCATGCGCCAGATTGTAATTCGATCCGTTACGGCGAACCCCCTTGCAGACTGTCTGGGACAATCCTACACTGACCTCACATCGAACACTCAGTACTAGGTACTCAGTGTTGCACCAAGGATGGTCCAGATGGTCAATACCCTTCCCGCGACCGGGTATCCCAAGACCCGGCGCATCACTTTCCGCTTCGGACAACAGCATTCCGGCGATCGCTACTTCGTCGACGACGACATGGTGTTCAGCCATTTCGTGGCGGGCATGTCCGGCGGCTTCCCGGCCGGCGAGGAATCGTTCATCCGCTCGGTCCGCCGGGTCGCCGAACTCGTCACCGATCCCACCCTGAAGAAACGCGTCACCGGCTTCGTCGGCCAGGAGGCCATGCACGGCCAGGAACACCGGCGGCTCAACGACAAACTCGTCGAAATGGGTTATCCCATCGAATGGCTGGACTCCGAACGCGCCAAGGAGCGCATGCTGCGCCTGGAACAGCGGCTGCCCGCGGTGGTGCACCTGGCCATGACGGCCGCCGCCGAGCACTACACCGCGGTGCTGGCGCAGCGGGTGCTGTCCAGCCCCGAACTGCAGGCCATTCCGGGCGATCCGGAGGTGTGGAATCTGCTGAATTGGCATGCGCTGGAAGAACTCGAGCACAAATCGGTGGCCTTCGACGTCTTCCGCGCCGCGGGCGGCGACGAGCGCACCCGGATCGGCGTCATGGCCGCCATGTACGCGCTCACCCTGCCGTTGACCTATGCGAGCCTGGCGGTTTCGCTGGCCCGCGATCCGGCGGCGCGACGGCAGCCGGTGCGGGTGGCGCGCGAGGCGTACCGGCTGTTCACCGGTCCGCTGTTCCGCGGGCTGATGCCGGAGCTGGCGAAGTATCTGCGGCCCGGTTTCCATCCCGACGATATCGACACCTCCGCCCTGCTCGGCCATTGGCAGCGTGAGCTCTTCGGCGAGAACGGCGTCCTCAACGACCACTTGAAATAGCCATAACTCCAGAGAGAAAGGACCGACCAATGGCGATCGGTCGCAACCAGGCAAGCACGTCCCTCGACCCGTACCCGAAGGTGCGGCGCATGCGATTCCGGTTCGGGCAGCCCGAGCCGATGGCGCATCATTTCGTCCAGGACGATATTCCGCTCACCCATCTGATCGCGGTGCTGTCGGGGGCTTTCCCGCCGGGCGAGGAATCGTTCATCCGCTCGGTGCGCAAGTTCTCCGGCGAGATCACCGATCCGGTGCTCAAGAAGCGGGTGGCCGGCTTCATCGGCCAGGAAGCCGTGCACGGGCAGCAGCATCGCGCGCTCAACGATCAGTTGATACACAACGGTTTTCCCATCGTCCGGCTGTTCACCTTCGGACCGGGCGCGCTGCGCGAGCGCGGCGTGATCATGGTGGAGAACCTGGTGCCGCGGCATGTGCACCTGGCCTTCACCGCGGCCGCCGAGCACTACACCGCGACGCTGGCCAAGCGGGTGCTGGGCACCCAGGAGATCCAGGACATCCCCGGCGATCCGGAGGTGTGGAACCTGTTGAACTGGCACGCCTTCGAGGAGCTCGAGCACAAGTCGGTGGCCTTCGACGTGTTCCGGGACCGGGGCGGGCCGGAAGCCGTGCGGATCGGGGTGATGGCGGGGATGTACTACCTCACCATTCCCGCGGTGTCCGTGGGGATTCTGGCCTCGATCCTGAGCGATCCGCGCAGCTGGCGGCCGTTGAAAGTGGCGCGGCAGTCGGTGGCGCTGGTGCGCGGGCCGATCGTGCGGGGACTGCTGAAGGAGATGCGGCCTTATCTGCGACCGGGTTTCCATCCCGACGATATCGATACCGATGACCTCCTCGAGCAGTGGCGGCAGGAGCTGTTCGGCGCGGACGGCGAACTGCTGGACCGGATCGGCTGAGAGGTAATCCGTTGAAGCTCAACAATATCAACCCCGAACTGGTGGTGGTGACCGGCGCCGGCAGCGGCATCGGGCGCGCGGTGGCGCGGCGCTTCGCCCGGGGCGGGGCGCAGGTCATCGTCTCCGATATCGACAAGGCGGCCGCCGTGGCCACCGCCACCGGGATCACCGATGCCGGCGGGCGGGCGGTGGCCATGCAGCTCGACGTCACCGATCCGGCGGCCTGGGAGCTGTTCGCCCGGGACGTGTGCGCGGACTACGGCGTGGCGAACGTGCTGGTCAACAATGCCGGAATGCTGGTCAGCGGGGCCTTTCTGGACCTGGAGCCGGCGGACTGGGATCGGCAGCTGAGCGTCAACCTGCTCGGCGTGGTGTACGGCTGCCGGACCTTCGGACGGCAGATGGTCGAGGCGCGGCAGCGCGGGCACATCGTGAACATCGCCTCGGCGGCGGCGTTCACGCCCACCCCGGTGATGTCGGCGTACTCGGTGTCCAAGGCCGGGGTGAAGATGCTCACCGAATGCCTGCGGCTGGAACTTGCGCCGAAAGGCGTTGGCGTGAGCGCCATCTGCCCGGGCGTGATCAATACGAATATCGCGCGGCACGCCGTCGCGGTGGGCGTGGATCCGGCGCTGCTGGAACGCGGGCAGTGGATCACCGAGCAATTGCAGCAGCTGGCCGAACGGCTGCCGGTCGCGCCCATGAGCCCGGACCTGGTGGCGCGGGCGGTGGAGCGGGCCATCCGCTTCGATCTGGCGGTGGTGCCGGTGCGCACCGAGGCATGGCTGGGGTACTTCCTCATGCGGCTCGCGCCCGGGGTGAATCGACGGCTGACGCAACCGCTTTCGATGGATCGCATCCAGGCCGTGGGTGAACTGCTGCTCGGCCGGGGCGGGGCCGGATGAGCGCACGCGCACACCGGATCAAGGTGCGCGAAGTCGTCAGCGAGACCGCCGACGCGGTCTCGCTGATCTTCGATGTGCCCGCCGATCTGAGCGGCCGATTCGCCTACGCGCCCGGGCAATTCCTGACGGTGCGGGTGCCGAGCGAGCGCACCGGATCGGTGGCGCGCTGCTATTCGCTCTCCAGCAGCCCGCACTGCGACGACCGGCCGGCGGTCACGGTGAAGCGGACGGCTGGCGGGTACGCCTCGAACTGGTTGTGCGACAACGTTTCCGCGGGGTCGATACTCACCGTGCTGGAACCGGCGGGGAACTTCTCGCCGCGTTCCCTGGATCGCGATTTCCTGCTGTGCGCGGCGGGCAGCGGGATCACGCCGATCATGTCGATCGCCAAGTCGGCGCTGGCGACGGGGCGCGGGCGGGTGGTGGTGCTGTACGCGAACCGGGATCGGGCGTCGATCATCTTCGAGCGGCAGCTGCGCGAGCTGACCAGGCGGTATCCGCGCCGGTTGGTGGTACTGCACTGGCTGGAATCCGAGCGCGGATTGCCCGGTACGCAAGGGCTGGCCACCATGCTGCGGCCGTACCGGAAGTACGACGTATTTCTCTGCGGCCCCCAAGGTTTCGCCACGGTGACCACCCGGGCACTCGCCTACTTACGCGTGCCCGCTCGCGCAATCCATCGCGAGGAGTACCGGTCACTCACCGACAATCCGTTCGAGCGTCCGGTCGCGGTCGCACCGTCCGAGCTGTCCGACGGCGCCCCGCCCCGCCGGGAGGAACCCGCCGTCACGGCGAACGGTACGGGGACTGTACGGGTGGAGATCGACGGCTCCACCCACACCCTGCCCTGGCCGCGCGACCGCAAACTGCTGGATGTCCTGCTGGACAACGGCATCGACGCCCCGTACGTCTGCCGCGAATCCGCCTGCGGCACCTGCGTGTGCCGGGTGCGGGACGGCCGCACCCGCATGATCATGAACGAGGCGCTCATCGACGAGGAGATCGCCATGGGACTCACCCTGGCCTGCCAGACCCTGCCCGAATCGGACGATGTCCGGATTGTCTTCGATCAGTAGCTTCCCGCGGGAAACCAACTGCCCGACTTGGCGTTTGGCACAATCTGTCACATCCACCCGCCACCGGGTGACGAACCGAGAATGGTGACGACCACTCAGCGTCTGCTAGCCGAGATACTGCACCGCTACGGCAGCCTCGAGGCGTTCTGTGCCCGCCTGCGCGCCGACCACGCCGATCCGCCCACCCTCGAACTCCCCAGTCCGGCCGGTTTACCGAACGGCGGGCGGCATCGGGCCCCCGACTCCGACTGAACCTTTCAGCCGATCCCCACGATCGGCAGCCGCAGCGCCGCCGGAGCGGTGGGCGGCACCACGGGTCGCTTCGGCGCGATGGGGGCGATCCGGCGATACCCGGCGCCCGGCTCCGGACGGGCATCGGCATCGCCCTTGTTCGGCCACAGCGCGATCGCGCGCTCGGCCTGGGCGGTAATGGTCAGCGACGGATTCACCCCGAGATTGGCCGAGATGGTCGAGCCGTCGATCACGTGCAGCCCGGGATGGCCGTACAGGCGGTGATAGGCGTCGACCACGCCGGTCTCCGGGGAATCGCCGATGGCGCAGCCGCCCAGGAAGTGACCGGTCATCGGGATATCGAAGATGCTGCTGCTGGCACTGGCCGTCGGTATCCCGTCGATCTTCGCGGCCACCTTGCGCGCCACCTCGTGCCCGGCGGGAATCCAGGTCGGGTTCGGGTCGCCCTCGCCCTGCCGGGTGGTCAGTTTGCGGCCGAACAGCCCGCGCTTGGTGTACGTGGTGATGGAATTGTCGACCGACTGCATGACCAGCAGCCCGATCATCTGCTCCGACCAGCGCCGCGGATCGTGCAGGTGGAACAGGTCCCGCCGATTGCGCACCAGCTCGCGCAGCCAGGCCCGCCCACGCGGCGGTTCGCCGCCCACCATCACCGTGGTCATGGCGGCGAGCGCATTGCTGCCCTTGCCGTAGCGCACCGGTTCGATATGGGTGTCCGGATCCGGATGAATGGACGAGGTGATGGCCACGCCCTTGGTGAAATCGTTGGCGGCGTTCCGGCTGCGGACCGCCAGCAGCTCTTCGGAATTGGTGCGCGAGAGGTAGCCGAGCCGGTCCGAGATACGCGGCAGCGAGCCACGGTCGCGCAGGCGGTGCAGCAGGCGCTGGGTGCCGAGCGAAGCCGCCGCGAAAATCACCTGTTCGGCGGTGAACTCCTTGCGCTGCTTACGAATCCAGCGTCCGGTGCGCACCGTCTCGACCGCGAAGCCGCCGCCGTTCAGCGGGCGCACGTTCACCACGGTAGTCAGCGGATGCACGGTGGCCCCGGCCTTTTCGGCCAGGTACAGGTAGTTCTTGACCAGGGTGTTCTTGGCATTGTGGCGGCAGCCGGTCATACACTCGCCGCAATGGGTGCAGGCGCGCCGGTCCGGGCCGACGCCGCCGAAGAACGGATCGGGCACGTCCTCACCGGGTTTGCGCCCGGGCCCGCCGAAGAACACGCCGACCGGGGTGCGCTGGTAGGTGCCGGCGACGCCCAACTCCTCGGCGACCTCGCGCAGCACCCGGTCGGTGGGGGTGGTGGCCGGGTTCACGGTCACGCCCAGCATGCGTTTGGCCTGGTCGTAATGCGGGGCCAGCTCGTCCTTCCAGTCGGTGATATGGCCCCACTGCTTGTCGGCGTAGAACTTCTCCGGCGGCTCGTAGAGGGTGTTGGCGTAGACCAGGGAACCGCCGCCCACGCCCGCGCCGCTCATGACGAAGGTGTCCTTCAACAAGGTCAGGCGTTGAATTCCGAAGCAGCCCAGCGCCGGAGCCCACAGAAACTGCCGGGCACGCCACGATGTCTTTGCGAATTCGTGATCGGCGAAGCGGCGGCCGGCCTCCAGCACGCCGACGCGGTAGCCCTTCTCGGTCAGTCGCAGCGCGCTCACGCTGCCGCCGAATCCGGAGCCGATGACGATGACGTCGTAGTCGAAACGCATGTGCACTCCTCGAAATCCGTTGTCGCTCAGCCGACCCGCGTCAGGCGGTAGTCGGCCGGATCCAGTCGTCGCGTCTCCAGCCGGTATCCGGTGACGGTGCCCGGCCAGTTGTTGGTGATGCGCCCGGCGGCATTGCGGTACCAGCTGGTGCAGAAGTTCCACACCGAACGGCCCAGGCGATCCTGAATCCGGTTGTCGTAGGCCGCTTCCGCCTCCGGGCGCACCTCGAGCACGTGCCCGGGCCGGTCGGCGAGCAGGGCCACAGCCTGACGGATATAGCGGGTCTGGGATTCGATGATGTGCACGATCGACCCCGCGCCGAGATTGGTGTTCGGGCCGTAGAGCAGGAACATGTTCGGGAAACCGGAAACCGTGATGCCCTTGAAAGCCTTTGCGCCGCCGGACCATTCATCGTGCAATTTGCGACCCTGAGCGCCGGTCACGGTCATCGGCCAGAGGAATTCGGTGCCCTTGAACCCGGTGCCGTAGATGATCACGTCGACCTCGTGCAGCGTCCCGTCGGCGGTGCGGACGCCGGTCGGCGTGATCTCGGTGATCGCGGTGGTCTCGACCCGCGTATTGGGCTGGGTGAGCGCGGGGAAATAGTCGTTGGAGAACAGTCCGCGCTTGCAGCCGGGCGGGGCGTCGGGGGTCAGCTTGGCGCGCAGGTCCGGATCGGCCACCTGTTTCGCCAGGTGCCGCTTGCTGATGCCGCTGACCAGCGGGCGGATGGCCGGAATGTCGACGATGCTCAGCGACACCGTCTCGCACAGCGCCCACCAGGCCAGGCGTTCGGCCAGCAGCACCGGCGGCAGGCGCCGGAACAGGGCCCGGCGGGTGGCGTCGTAGTCGGTGTCCGGCTTGGGCAGGATCCAGGTGGCGCTGCGCTGGAACAGGGTCAGGCTCGCCACCCGCGGCTGGATGGCGGGCACGAATTGGATCGCGCTGGCTCCGGTTCCGATGACGGCGACGCGTTTGCCGGTCAGCTCGACCGAGTGATCCCATGCGGCGGAGTGGAAGGCCGCGCCCGCGAAGCTTTCGCCGCCGGGGATGTTCGGTACCGCCGGGCGTGACAGCTGGCCTACCGCCGACACCAGCACGGCCGCGGTCAGTACGTCTCCCCCGGCGAGACGTACGGTCCATTCGCCCGTGGCATCGTCGTATTCGGCCGCCGTGACGTCGGCTCCGAAACGGATCTTGTCCAGCAGCCCGTACTTCTCGGTCAGCCCGCGCAGATAGCGCTGGATCTCGGCCTGCGGCGCACAGCGTTTGGACCAGTCCGGGTTCGGCTCGAAGGAGAAGGAGTACAGCGGCGACGGCACATCGCATTCCGCGCCCGGGTAGGTGTTCTCCCGCCACACCCCGCCCACGTCCGTACCGCGTTCGAGCAGCACGAAATCGTGGAATCCGGCCCGGGTCAGCTCCATGGCCATGCCGATGCCGCCGAACCCGGTGCCGATGATGATGATCGACGGGCCGGAACCGGTGCCGCTCATGGTCGTCTCCTCACTGCGCTGTGGTCGACAATGACGCTACGACCTGCGGATATCGCGGCGGGAAAGCGAGACGGCCAGAAAATCCATAGATTCGGCCATAATCGACGCATGAGTACGGTCGAGGAACCCGACGTCCGGACCTGGCATTTCCCGCGCGGCACCGCCAGCGTGGCGGTGATGGCCGAGTTCGCCGCCGAGCACGGGGTGGCCGCCGAACGGGTGCTCGCGGGCACCAGGCTGAGCGCGGGGGTGCTGAGCGATCCCGATGCCCAGATACCGGCCGAGACCGAATTGACCGTGGTGCGCAATCTGGTGCGCGAACTGGCGCATGTGCCCGCGCTCGGGGTGGAGGTGGGGCGGCGCTACCGGATCAGCACCTTCGGGATCTTCGGGTACGCGTGCGTCACCAGTCCCACGCTGCGGGAAGCGATTTCGCTCGCGTTGCGCTACTACCGGCTCGGCTTCGCCTTCTGCACGCCGATCGTGGAATCGCGGCCGCGCGAGGTGGTGACCTGGATTCACCACGACACCGTGCCGGTCGATGTGCAGCAGTTCCTGGTGGAGCGCGACATCGTGGCCATGCATCGGGTGATGAGCGATCTGATCGGCGCGCGCGTCGATCTCACCCGGGCCGAATTCGGTTATCCGGCAAGCGATCAGGCCGGGCGGCTGGAATCGCTGTTCGGCGTGCGGCCCCGCTTCGAGCGGGCGCACACCATGTTCGGCATCGACCCGGATCTGCTCACCCAGCCGCTCCCCCAGGCGAATCAGCCCACCTGGGCGGTGTGCGTGGCGCAGTGCCGCGACCTGCTGCACCGGCGCAGCGCACGCACCGGTATCGCCGCCGAGGTGCGTGATCGGCTGCTACCCGGTTCCGGCACAACGGGTTTCGCCGCCCCGCTCACCTTCGACGCGGTGGCGCGCGAACTCAACCTCAGCCAGCGCACCCTGCGCCGGCACCTGGAAGCGGCAGGCACCTCCTACCGCGCCCTGCTCGACGAGGTCCGCCAAGCCCTGGCCGAGGAGATGCTCTCCGCCACCCCACTCTCGGTGGACGACATAGCGATTCGCCTGGGCTATGCCGAAGCGACGCCGTTCATCCACGCCTTCAAACGCTGGACAGCAACGACGCCCGCAGCGTATCGGCGCGCGCAGCGTCCGACCTGATTCCCTCCCCGGGGCTTACGCGCCCTTGGGCAGTGCGGTGGTTCTGGACTGCTCGAAGGACTCCGCGAGGAAGCGCATCGCCGGCCCGGCGAAAGCCATTGCGCCGGTAATGTGTTCGCGGCCCTGCATGCTCAGCATGGTGACGTCCACGCCGAGCGCCTTCCAGTCCTCGGCCAGCTTGACCGCCTGCGGATACGGGATGATCTGCTCGGCGGTGCCGCCCGCGACCAGCACGGGGGCGGCGGGAGCCAGTGCGCCCAGGGAGTTCTCGCGCAGTTTGCGCTTGACCGCGGGCACCTCGAACGGCAGCCGGTGGCAGTAGGTGGTGACCTTCTTGGGCAGCACCGCGCCGACGCCCACGCCCAGCACCGCGGCGGGGATGACGTGGGTGCGGCGGAAGAGTGCGGCCAGAGCCTTGCCGGAGGGCTTGAGGTATTGCAGGACATCGAGTTCCGGATAGGCGGCGTCGAGACCGAGCACGCCGTAGAACAGCAGGAAGGCGTACGGGCTGTCGTCCAGGAAGGCGATCATGTCGGCCAGATCGGACGGGGCGGAACCGACCACGCCGCCGGCGATGGTGAGTTCCGGCGCGTAGGTGGGCTGCAGTTGCAGCGCCCAGCCGGCCGCGCAGCCGCCCTCGGAATAGCCGTAGATGCCGACCGGGCCGTCCGGGTCGAGGCGAGCCGCGTTCAGCCGCCGGGCGGCGCGAATGCTGTCCAGGACGGCGGGACCGAGGGCGCGGCCCATCACGTACGGATGCGTGCCCGGATTGCCCAGGCCGGGATAGTCGGTGACGACCAGCGCCCAGCCGCGGCGCAGGGCGGCGCGGATGAACAGCGATTCGTATTCCAGACCCCAGCGCAGCTGCCAGGACGCGGCGGCGACTTTATGCGCGATGCCCTGGGTGCCGACGGCGTAGCCGGTGAGCGGGCGGGTGCCCGCACCGCGCCAGGGCGCCCGCGGCACCAGCACCGTCCCGGTCACCCGGTTCGGCTCGCCGTGCGCGTCCGTGGAGGTGTATTCGATGCGCCAGGCGCGGGCCGGAAGCCGCAATCCGGGGAGCATCTTCGCCGACATGGGCTTGGCCGACAGCAGCCGGCCCGGATCGGTGTTCGCAGTCATCGTTGCCTGCCCTTTCAGCACAAACACTTGCTATGCACTTGTCGCGCAACCGAATCCGAATCGTCATAACTGTCTCGGACAGCGCGGCATGAAGCCACGATACCTAAAATGAGAGAGTGTGACAGGTTATGTCGCAGCTACTCCCACACATTGGGACCGGGAGTTCCGGGGGCTCCGCCCCCAAGAAGGAAGAGGGGGTCCGGGGGTGTGACCCCCGGGCCCCCATCTGGCGGGATCAGCGCACCGAAATAGCAGCTCGGCCGGGTACGTTCCCGCAATGGTGAGTACACCCCTGCGCATCTTGCTGATCTCCGGTAGCACCCGGGATCGATCCACGAATACGGCCGCGCTGCGGACCATCTCGGCACTGGCGCCGGAGGGGGTCGAGGCCCTGCTCTATGACGGACTGCGAGACCTGCCGCAGTTCGTGCCCGGCGAGGAGCCCGAGCCGCCCGTCGTCCAGGACTTGCACAAGCAGCTCGGCGCGGCCGATGCGGTGCTGATCTGCAGTCCCGAGTACGCGGGGATGATTCCGGGCAGTCTCAAGAACCTTCTGGAATGGACGGTGGGTGCGGCCGATCTACACGAAAAGCCGGTCGCCTATGTGAATGTCGCGTTCGAGGGCCGGGGCGACGAGGCGGTGGCAACGCTGCGCACAGTGCTGGGTTATGTCGGCGCGGAACTGGTCCAGGCCGCGAGCGGGCGCATCACCGTGCTGAGCCAGATGGTCGGCGCGGACGGGCTGGTGACCGATGCCGAGACGCGGGAACGGCTTTCCGCCGCACTGGAGGCGCTCATCGCACACGTTCGCCCAGTTTGAGTACCCCCCAGGGGTATGAAATCAATCACTCTGCCGAGGTCTTCAATTCAGGTACCCCCCATGGGTATACATGGGGGGTCCGAATTGCCCAGCGGCACAGCGCCTGTGGCCGCCGCCCCCGAGGAGTGATCCCCATGTCCACCAGCACTTCGGCGCCACCGTCCGCACGACGGTGGGTCGCCCTGTCCCTCATCGCCCTGGCCCAGTTCATGGTCATCATGGACACCTCGATCATCGGCGTCGCCCTGCCGGAAATGCAGACCTCCCTGGGCTTCTCGCAGGAGAACCTGTCCTGGGTCTTCAATGCCTACGTGGTGGTGTTCGGCGGCCTGCTGCTGCTCGGCGGCAAGTTCTCCGACATCGTCGGCGCCCGGCGCATCTTCCAGCTCGGCTGGGCCGTCCTCGGCGCCGGATCACTGGTGGCGGGGCTGGCGAACTCCGCGACGCTGGAGCTCATCGGCCGTGGCGTACAGGGTGCGGGCGCGGCGCTCATCGCACCGTCCGCATTGACCCTGCTCATGATGCTGTTCGGATCGAACCCGGGTGAGCTGACCAAGGCGTTCGCGGTCTACGGCGCGGCCGCGCCCGCCGGCGGCACCGCCGGTGTCTTCCTGGGCGGTCTCATCACCGAATATGCCTCGTGGCCTTGGGTTTTCTACATCAATATCCCGATCGCCCTGATCGCCCTGCTCGCCGCGCCCGCCCTGCTGCCCGAGGGCGCGCTCGCCCCGCACGGTTCGGTGGACATCCTCGGCGGCCTCACCGCCACCCTGGGTCTGGGCGCGGCCGTGTTCGCCGTCGTCCGCGCGCCGGAGAGCGGCTGGCTCTCGGCCGCCACCCTGAGCGTGTTCGCGCTCGCCGTCGTCCTGCTGGCCGCCTTCGTGGTGATTCAGCGGCGGCGCCGGGAACCGCTCATGCCGCTGGCCATCTTCCGCGCCCCCGATCTCGGTGCGGCGAACCTGGCCCAGGTGCTGCTGGGCGCGGCGTGGGTGCCGATGTGGTTCTTCCTGAACCTGTACCTGCAGCAGGTGCTCGGCTACTCGGCCTTCCCGTCCGGCGCGGCGCTGCTGCCCATGACGGCGCTCATCATGGCCGGAATGATCGCCCTGTCCCCGAAGCTGTTCGCCCGCTTCGGCGCCCGCACCATGATCATCTCGGGTTTGCTGATCCTGGCGGCCGGGCTGGTGTGGCTGTCGTTCATCCGCGCCGACGGCAATTTCTGGGTCGACGTGCTGCCCGGTTCGCTGGTCGCGGCGCTCGGCATGTCCCTGGCCTTCGTCCCGTCCCTGCAGACGGCCATCTCGGCCGCCGCGCCGGAGGAGGGCGGACTGGCGTCGGGCATCGTGAACACCGGGTACCAGATCGGTTCGGCGCTCGGCCTGGCCGTCGCCACCGCCATCGCGTCGGCGGCCGGGGCCGAACACCTCGGTGACGTGCTCGCGCTCACCGATGGTTTCGCCGCCGCGTTCCGCACGGCCGCCGTCATTGCCGCCGTCGCTGCGCTCCTGGCGGTGCTCACCTTCCGCCGGCCCGCCCGATCGGAGGTGCCTGCCACCGCGTGATCCCCTGCCGGACAATCGAACACAACGAAGGTGGCGTCGTGCCTCAGCACGACGCCACCTTTGCTCTCCGCCTCCGTAGGAGGTCAGTCCTTGCGCGCCAGCCCGCCGTACGCCCCGGACCGCTCCGGATGCTCACCCACATCGGCGGCATTGTCCGGACGCCACAGCGGCAGATGCACCAGCCCGGGATCGACCAGGGTCCAGTCCAGGAAATAGGTCGCGATCTCCGCGCGGCTGCGCAGCACGATCTCGGTGGAGGTCCGCCCCGACAGCTTCTGCGCCTCCAGCACCTCCGGCGGCTGCCCGTCGGCGGTGGCGTGCGTGATCGCCACGTAACTGCCGTACGCGCACCCTTCCAGCAGCCGCGCGACCGCACCCGCCGGATCGGCGTCGTCGGGCACGAAGTGCAGCACGCCCAGCAGCAGCACCGCCACCGGCCGGCTGAAGTCGATCAGCTTGGTGACCGCCGGATCGGCCAGGATCGCCGCCGGATCCGCCACATCCGCGTGCACCACCTGGGCGAGCGGATTGTCGGCCAGGATGGCCTGGCTGTGTGCCACCGCGACCGGGTCGATATCGACGTAGACGACCTTCGCCTCGGGATTGCGGGCCTGGGCGACCTCGTGCACATTCCCGACGGTCGGGATGCCCGACCCCAGATCCAGGAACTGATCGATGCCGGCATCGGTGAGATACCGGACGCAGCGGCGCAGCAGATCCCGGTTCGCGCGCATGGTCTCGGCGACATTCGGGGTGAATTGCTCGATCATGCGCGCCAGCTGGCGATCGATCTCGAAATTGTGCATCCCGCCCACGAAGTAGTCGTAGACCCGCGACGCGCTCGGGCGGTCCAAGTCGATGCCTTCGGGCGCCCAGCTCGGTCTGGTCATCGGATCCCCATCTTCCCGCTGAAATAGCACGTGGTCAGAGCCAATCGTGAAGCGCCGCAATGGTATCCCAATATTCGCCAGGAGGGCAGGCGAAGCGAGCACCGACCGGTCGGGCTACCATCGATCTCCATGGCGTCGGATCCCGGGGTGGGGCCGGAGCAGGGTGGCCCGCACGCCGCAGTGGTGCAGGAGTGGGTAGCCGCGTTGACACGCGGAGCCCGCGATCACGTGGTGCCCATGAGCCGATCCGAAGCCCGGGCGTTGCTGCAGCGCATCGCCCGCGAGCTGGACGCGGTGGCGCGCAGCGCCGAATCCCCGGCCAAGGTCGGCGAACTCGGCGCGGAACTGGCGCGGGCGCATTTCGTCGGCGACGAGGTGCTGGGCCGCAGTATCCGGGTGCTGACTGCGTATCTCGCTGGGCAGCAGGAGATTCCGGCCGCCCGCGCCGCGGAACTGATCGGCGCGTTCACCACCGGCTATGTGCGGGCCTTCCGGGAATGGCTGCTGGCCGAACAGGAAAGCGTGCGGATGGCCGATATCGCGGCGCGGCAACGGGTGCAGGAACAGTTGCGCGCCAGCGAAGCTCGCTTCCGGGCGGTGTTCGCGCAGGCCGGGATCGGCACCGGGCTCTCGGATATGACCGGGCGCATCATCGAGGTCAATACCGCGTTCGCGGACATGCTCGGCTACACCCAGGCCGAGATGTGCGCGCTGTCGGTGACCGACCTCGGCCATCCCGCCGACGATCCGGACATGTGGGGCCTGTACGCGTCGGTGCTGCGCGGCGATGTCGACAACGTGCACATGGAGAAGGCCTATCCGCACAAGGACGGCCGCACGGTCTGGACGAAGATCAACGTCTCGCTCATCCGCGACGATCAGGGCCTGCCGCAGTACACGCTGATCCTGGTGGAGGACATCTCCGAGCAGCGGGTGCTGGCCGAGCGGCTGCGCTATCGCGCCCACCACGATCAGCTCACCGGGCTGGCCAATCGCTCCCGCTTCTTCGACGCGCTGGCGGCAGCCTTCACCGATCCGGAGGCCCGGATCGGGCTCTGCTACGTGGATCTCGACCGATTCAAGGCCATCAACGACACCTTCGGGCACGCGGTCGGCGACGAGCTGCTGGTGCAAGCCGCCGCGCGGCTGACCGGCTGCGCCACCGGCCCCGGCCAGCTGGTGGCGCGCATGGGCGGCGACGAATTCGTGATCCTGATCCCGGATTCCGGGGCCACCGAGCCGGAATCGGTTGGGACCGTTGAAGGTATCGCGCGCTGCGTGCGACGCTCGTTCAGCCGGCCGTTCGAGGTGACGCGCCGGCGGCTGACGGTGACCGCGAGCGTGGGCATCGCGGCCGATCGCGCGGGCGACACCACGGCCGACGATCTGCTGCAGGCCGCCGACTACGAGATGTATCTGGCCAAGGCGATCGGGCGCGGGCCGTCCCGGACCCGGCCCTGAGTCAGAGCGCGCGCAGCTGGGCCAGCACCTGGAAGGCCACGTCCGCCGCCGCGGTCAGCGCCTGGATCTCCAGCACGGTGGGATCGTGCAGCACCGGATCCTGCAGCGCCAGGCCGTTTCCGAAGATCACCACATTCGCCCCGAGGTCGGCCGCGACCAGCAGCGGTTTGGTCGCGACGCCCTTGCCGAGCAGCAGATCCAGGCCCTCGCCGAAGAAGTAGAAGCGCCACAGCGGCCCGAGGTCGGCCTGATAGACCTCCTTGGTGCGGTCCACGATCACCTCGCCCGCGCCCGCGATGGCGGCGACGATCTTGAAGTAGTCGTCGGCATTGTCCGGCCGGGTGTGCACCGCGGCGATGGAGTAGGCGAGGTCAACGGCCAGGTGCGCGCTGTATCCGGCCATGGCCGCCTGCGCGCCGGAAACGGTGCAGTCCCCGGCCAATTCGAAGTAGCGCGCCCAGTGCGGTTCCACGGTGCCGCCGGTGAAGGCGGCGTGCAGATTGTTCAGGTACCGGCTCAGCAGTTCCAGGCTGATGGCGTGCGCGTACTCGCGATCGTGGAAGGCCCCCGGATCGTTCTGCAGGGGCATGACCGCCGCCTGCTCGACGCCGTCCAGCCCGATGCCGAACAGCCCCCGCCGATCCCGGTGCGCGATGAGGATTTCGGTGATCTCGTGATTGCGCTCGACGGCGATGGTCAAGCGCTGCAACGCGTCTCCGGTCAGATCACCGGTATTCGATAGTCGCGCAATGGTGTCCAGCTCGGCCGCCGACAGGGGCGAACCGCAGACCGTCTCGGGCGCCGGGGAGCCGGCCGCCGGCTGGGCCAGGGCCACCGGCCCGGAAAGCAGCGCCGCCGCTGCGCTCATCGCGATGAGGAGCCCGATCCGGGCGAGTTTCCACACGGAGCAGGAGTGTACAGACCGGTCTGCTCTCGCGCGTTCCACGCGAACGCCGTGTCAGCGCCGGGCCGATCGCAGCAATCGGCCCGGCGCTCACACCGGCCTCAGTCCGACGCGTCCGGGAAGTCGCGCTGCTGATATCCGCCGCGCAGCGTGCCCTCCAGATACGCCGTCCGGCAGGCCCGCCGGGCGATCTTCCCGCTGGAGGTGCGCGGAATCGAACCCGCGGGCACCAGCAGCAGATCGCGCACCTGCACCCCGTGCCGTTTGGCGATGGCCGCCCGCACGGTCTCGGTGATCGGCTCCGGATCCAATTTGGCCGCGCCCGTGCCGCGTTCGGCCACTATCACCAGCGCCTCGGCGGCATCGCCGGGATCCGGCTTCACCGAGACGCCGTTCGGCGCGTACGCCTCGGTCGGCAACTGGTTCGCCGAAACCGAGAAGGCCGCAACGAATCCCGGCCGCAGCGCGGTGCTGGACTCCTGCGCGGAGTACTCCAGATCCTGCGGATAGTGATTGCGCCCGTCCACGATCACCAGATCCTTGACCCGGCCGGTGATGTAGAGCTCGCCGTCCAGATACGACCCGAAATCCCCGGTGCGCATCCAGATCGCGTCCGGCGCGGCGCCTTCGGCGTGACTGCCCGCCGGCTGCCGGGTGACCAGCCGGTTCTTGAAGGTGGCCACGGTCTCCTCCGGCCGCCCCCAGTAGCCGACGCCCATATTGTTGCCGTGCAGCCAGATCTCGCCGACCTCGCCGTCCGCCTTCTCGGCGCCGGTCTCCGGATCCACGATCACCGCCCACTGCGACAGCGCCACATAGCCGCAGGACACCTGGGCCACCGCGTTCGGCGCGTCCGGGGTCACCTCGGTCATGCGCCCGGCATTGAGTTCGCCGCGGTCGACGTAGACCACCCGCGCCTCGTCGTCGCGCCGGGTCGCCGAGACGAACAGCGTCGCTTCCGCCATGCCGTAGCAGGGTTTGATGGCGGTCTTGGGCAGCCCGTACGGCGCGAAGGCGTCGTTGAACTTCTGCATGGAGGTCACCGACACCGGCTCGCTGCCGTTGATCAGGCCGATCACCCGGGACAGGTCCAGCTCCTCGCCCGGCTTTGGCAGACCGCGCGCCGCCGCGTGCTCGAAGGCGAAATTCGGTGCGGCCGCGAAGATCTCGGCCCCGTCCTCCTGTGCCGCGAGTTCCTTGATCCAGCGGTACGGGCGGCGCACGAAGGCGCTCGGCGACATGATGGTGATGAACTTGCCGCCGATGGTCGGCAGGATCACCGTGAGCAGGCCCATGTCGTGGAACAGCGGCAGCCAGGTGACGCCGCGCGCCTTCTCTGTGATGCCGATGGCGTTCACCATCTGCAGCAGATTCGTGCCGACCGCGCGGTGCGTGATCTCCACACCGGCCGGCGTGCGGGTGGACCCGGAGGTGTACTGCAGGTAGGCCACCGAATCCACATTGATGTCCGGCCGCACCCAGGTCGCGCCCACGCTGTCCGGAATCGCCTCCACCGCAATGATTCGCGGGCGCTGCGGCGCGGGCAGGTTCTTGAACAGCTCGCGCACCCCGGCCGCGGCGGAGCCGACGGTGAGGATGGCCGAGGGCGTGCAGTCCGCGAGGACGGCGTGCAATCGGTCGGAGTGGCCCTGCTCGTCCGGATCGAACAGGGGCACCGCGATATTGCCCGCGTACACCGCGGCGTACATGGCCACGACGTACTCCAGGCCCTGCGGCGCCAGAATGGCGACCCGGTCGCCCGGCTGCGTGACCTGCTGTAGCCGGGCGGCCACCGCACGCAGCCGGACGCCGAACTCGTTCCAGGTGAGTTCGGAACGCTCGCCGTCGCGTTCGCGCGAATAGTCAACGAAGCGGTAGGCGAGCTCGTCTCCGGCCGCCACCGTGTGCTTGTCGACCAGGTCGATCATGGTCTGGTTGGCCGGAATCCTGATATTGCCGTGCTCGTCCAGATAGTCATCGAAAGTCTCGCCGATCATTCCCTATCCTTTTTCAACTCACAGCCGAGCGTGGCTGTGCAGTGACACCGAACAAAGATCGACACGAAGGCCCGGAAGTAGCTGGGGCTGGAGAACTCTAACAGGGTGTCGATTCGTACGTCACTCAGTACCGGCCGAAGGCGATGGCGACATTGTGACCGCCGAAGCCGAAGGAGTTGTTGAGCGCGTAGTCGTACTGACCGGTCCGTGCCGTGCCCTTGACCACGTCCAGGTCGATTTCGGGGTCCTGATTGTCCAAATTGAGAGTGGCCGGGACGATTCCGTCGCGCACGCTCAGCACCGTGATGACCGATTCGAGGGCTCCGACGGCGCCGATGGAATGCCCGAGAGCGGACTTCGGCGCGTACACCGCAGCGTGGTTGCCCACCGCTTGCTTGATGGCGTTAGCCTCGGCGTAGTCACCGATCGGAGTGGCGGTGGCGTGCGCATTGATATGGGAGACATCGGCTTTGGTGATCCCGGCGTGTTCCATGGCGCGGGACATGGCCCGGGCGGCGCCGCTGCCCTCCGGGTCCGGGGCGACGAGATGGAAACCGTCGGAGGTGATTCCCGCGCCCATGATGCGGGCGTGGATCTTCGCGCCGCGCGCCTTGGCGTGCTCCTCGGTCTCGATGATCATCAGCGCGCCCGCCTCGCCGAAGACGAAGCCGTCGCGATCGGAATCGAAGGGCCGGCTGGCGCCCTTCGGGTCGTGATTGCGGGTGCTCATGGCGCGCATCATGGAGAAGCCGGCGATCGGCAGCGCCTGGATGGAACCCTCCACGCCGCCGGTGACGACCATGTCGGCATCGCCCATGACGATCATCCGCCAGGCGTTCGCGATCGCCTCGGAACCGGACGAACAAGCCGAAACCGGCGTTGTCACACCGGCCCTCGCGCCCAGCTCGCAACTCACCACGGCCGCCGGGCCGTTCGGCATGATGGCCTGCACGGTCATCGGCGACACCTTGCGGTAGCCGCCCGCCTGCAGCCGGTCGCGGGCCTGCATGAGCACCTCCGCGCCGCCCAGGCCGGTGCCGATGGCGACGCCGAGCCGGTCGCCGTCGACCTCCGGGCTGCCGGCATTGCGCCAGACCTCGCGGCCCAGGACGGCGGCCATCTGCTCGACGTAGGACCAGCGCCGGGTCTCCGCACGGGTGAGGGCCGTGCCCGGTTCGACTTTGAGGTGGCCGCCGATGCGCACCGGCAGGTCGAAATCGTCGAGGAAGGTGTCTTCCAGGACGTCGATTCCGCTCTCGCCGTTGAGCAGTCCCTTCCAGGTGGAGTCGACATCACCGGCGATCGAGGTGGTGGCGGCGAGGGAGGTCACGACGACATCGGGGAACTTCCTTCGGTTGGGCGTCTGCATTGTTCACTCTCCGTAGCAATGCTCCGGCGAACCAGGACTCGATCCGCGTGGGCTGTCAAGGACTGTTTTGCAACTAGCGAACGCACCCACCGTGGAGAACTTCGGCGGGGTGTGAAGCCAATCTCGGGCGAACTGGGCTAGATTATCTGAGGCGAAGCCGACCAGTCTCCTCATGGACACGCGGGCATCCCGGATTCCCCTCGGATGCTCCCCCGCGGCCGACGCGGCGATCGCCTGGAATCCCCTCGTTCCACTGCCGGCCATTCCGGCTGACAGGCGTTGATCTCCACCATCATTCCGCAGCGACGAGCCATTTCAAGGGAGGCGCACGACCGTGGCCAGGAATCTCACTCAGCTCGAGTTGCTCATCGAGCTGGAGCCGATCGCCGAGCAGAATGTGAACAGGCATCTATCCATGGCCAAGGATTGGCATCCACACGACTATGTGCCGTGGACGGAAGGCCGCAACTTCGCAGCAATGGGCGGGATCGATTGGGATCCGAAGCAATCGCAACTCAGTGAGGTCGCCAAGGCCGCCATGATCACCAATCTTCTCACCGAGGACAATCTGCCCAGCTATCACCGGGAAATCGCCGAGAACTTCTCCCAGGACGGCGCCTGGGGCACCTGGGTGGGCCGCTGGACCGCCGAGGAGAACCGGCACGGCATCGTGATTCGCGACTATCTCGTGGTGACCCGCGGGGTGGATCCGGTGGCACTGGAGAACGCGCGCATGGTGCATATGACCAATGGCTACCGGTCGGCCAATCTCATCAAGAACTATGTCGGCACCCAGGCGGCGTACACGGCTGCCGGATTCATGTATTCCGTCGCTTATGTCACTTTCCAGGAATTAGCGACCCGCGTTTCTCATCGCAATACCGGCAAAGTGTGCAATGACCCCATAGCGGACAAAATGTTGCAGCGCATCGCCGCCGACGAAAACCTGCACATGATCTTCTACCGCAATCTCTGCGGCGCGGCGCTGGACCTGTCCCCCGACCAGGCCATGGAGGCGATTTCCAATATCATCATGACCTTCCAGATGCCCGGCGCGGGCATGCCGAACTTCCGCCGCAACGGTGTGCTGATGGCCAAGCACGGCATCTACGACCTGCGCCAGCACCTCGAAGAGGTGATCATGCCGGTACTCAAGAAGTGGAATGTCTTCGAACGCAACGACTTCGGCCCCCGCGGCGACGAAATCCGCAACAACCTGGGCGATTACCTCGACAAGCTGCGCCGCGACGTGGTCCGCTTCGAGGAACAGCGCGACCGCTCCCTGGCCCGCGAAGCCCAACGCGCGGACAAGGAATCGATCCTGATCGGCTGAACCCGCACCACGCCGCCATCGGGGGCCCGACAATGGAATGAGCCGCAGCGACCGGCGGTTCAGGCCGGTCCCCGATGGAGGCCGCACCATGAACGTTCAAGAGCTCTTGTCCGCCACTCGCGAATCCCTCACCAGCCACCGGGTTTTCGCCGAACCGGTCGAGCACGACGGCACCACCGTCATCCCCGTCTCGGCGATCGCCGGGGGCGGCGGTGGAGGCGGCGGCGTCCAGGAGGGCGCCGAAGGGTCCGGCGCCGGTTTCGGACTCGGCGCGAAACCGGTCGGGGCCTATGTGATCCGGGACGGCAGCGTGCGCTGGGTGCCCGCGGTGAATGTCGAACACGTCGTCACCGTGGCGGGCATCGTGGCGGTGGCGGCGCTGTTCGCCGCCGTGCGGATCGTCCGGCTGGTGGCCGGGAGCCCGGCGTCGATCGAATAGCCCGTCACGCGGCGAGGGCGCGTTCGCGCAGGGTGCGCAGGGTGCGGTTCAGGATTCGGGAGACCTGCATCTGGGAAACGCCCAGTTCGGCGCCGATCTGCGACTGCGTCCGCGATTGGAAGAAGCTCAGTTCCAGCACGGTGCGTTCGCGGTCGGAGAGGGTGTCCAGCAGGGGCTCCACGGTGAGGGTTTCGTCGACCAGGTCGTAGGCCGGTTCCTCGACGCCGAGCGTGTGCAGCCGGGAAACCTTTGCGGTGCTTTCGGTTTCGAGCTCCGCGTCCAGGGAATCATGACTGTAGCCGTTCGCCGCCACCAGGGCCTGCGCGATCTCCTCGCGATCGGTGCCGAGCTCGGCCGCCAGATCGCCCGCGTTCGGCATCCGATTCAACCGCTGCGCGAGCTCCGGGGTGACCGCGGTGATCCGCAGATGCAGCTCCTTCAGCCGGCGCGGCACCCGCACCGACCAACTCGTATCGCGGAAGTGCCGGCGCACCTCGCCCATGATCGTGGGCACCGCATACGACAGGAACGTGGTGCCGCGCGTCGTATCGAACCGGTCGACGGCCAGCACCAGCCCCACCCGGGCGATCTGCAGCAGATCCTCGAACGCCTCTCCCCGCCCCGCGAACCGTCGCGCGATGTGCTCGGCGAGCGGCAGGCACCGCTCGATGATCCGCTCCCGCAGCACCGGCCGTCCGGGGTCGTCCGTATCGAACGCCGCCAGTTCGGCGAGCCAGGGCTCGATGTCGTCGTAGGGATCACGTCGCGCGCGGGCATTACCGGGTACTTCGGAAAAAGTCGCCATATCAGTGCTCATCTCCGATTTCCTCTATTCGAATGAACTCGGACCATGACCGGTTACCCGCCCGCCCGCGTATCCAAATAGTTATGTGAAATGAGACACAAAGATGTTTAGCCGGTCGGCGCCTGACTCAGAGGAAGACCTGGGCGGTCAACCCCGCGAGTGCGCCACCGAGCAGAGGGCCGAAAACGGGGACCCAGGCGTAGGACCAGTCGGCGGTTTTGTGGCCGGGGGTGGCGTTCGCCGGGAGCTGTTCGGGGATGCGCTCGGCCGAACCGCCGGCGGAGATGTCGGCGGGGATGCGCTCGGGGAGGACGTTCGCGGGGCGGCTCGTCGGGAGGAGGGCGTAGGCGAGGCGGGGGGCGAGGTCGCGGGCGGGATTGATCGCGTAGCCGGTCGGGCCGCCGAGGGAGGCGCCGATACCGACGACGAGGAGGGCGGCGGCGAGGGGGCCGAGGCCGCTCGGGGTATGGCCGAAGGCGAGGATTACGTAGACGAGGGCGAAGGTCGCGATCACTTCCGTAAGGAAGTTCCAGCGGTAGGAGCGGATCGCCGGGCCGGTCGCGAAGGCGGCGAGCTTCTTCGTATCGTCGGGCTCGGCGTCGAAGTGCTTCTTATACGCGAGGAAGGCGAGGCAGGCGCCGAGGAAGGCGCCGACGAGCTGGCCGGAGATATAGGCGACCGTATTCGTGAAGTTCACGGGGACGCCGGGGGCGTACTCCTCGGCGCCGGCGAAGAGATTCCCGATAGTGACGGCCGGGTTCAGATGGCCGCCGGTCTTATAGGCGACGTAGACGCCGCCGAAGACGCCGAGGCCCCAGCCGAAAGTGATCAGGAGCCAGCCGCCGTCGAGACCCTTCGACCTAGCCAGCAATACGTTCGCTACTACGCCCGCACCGAGCAGGATCAGCACTCCCGTGCCTAGTGCTTCACTTAGAAAAATCGAGCTGAAGTCCATAACTGCGCCTCCCGGTCGGCGGTCGCTGCGATGCCGAAAAAGACTCTACGGTCTTTCGTCTGGCAAATCTCTAGAAACACGCTAGGGCCTCGGGAGCCGGGAAACAAACCGGCGAAAGGGGCGGAAAGCCGACGGAACGACGACCAGCGCTGCACCGGAATCCCTTCCGGCACAGCGCTTTCGGTCTATCGATCGATCTCCGGGAAGATCAGCTCACGGCGACCAGGCGGGCCGCGTTCGCCGCCTCGTCGTCGTTCGCCTCGTTCGCCGCGAGCTCCGCGTGCACGCGGTCGTAGTAGCGATTCGTCTCGGCGTTCGTACGGTCGTCATCCCACCCGAGGTGCGGGGCGATAAGGCGGGCGATCTCGGGAGCCGCCTTCAGGCCACGGTCCGGAACCTCGATCGAGATCCGGGTACGGCGGGTAAGGAGATCGTCGAGATGCATCGCGCCCTCGTGCGTGACCGCGTAGACGGCCTCCGCGGCGATGTAATCCTCCGCGCCCGGAATCGGCTGCGCGAGTTCGGGAACCGCGGCGATGAGATCGAAGATCTCGTTCGCGAGCGAACCGTACCGGCCGAGCAGATGCTCGACGACCGCGACCGGGACCTCCGCGCGCGCCGCGACACCGGCGAGATCGTCGAGCATGTCCTGGTAGCCGACCGCGCCGAGGATCGGCAGGTTCGCGGTGACGGACGGCGCGACATCGCTACCGAGACGTTCCGCGGCGGCATCGATCACGTCGGAGGCCATCACCCGGTAGGTCGTGTACTTCCCGCCCGCGATCACGAACAGGCCGGGAGCCGGTTCGGCGACCGCGTGCTCCCGAGAAAGCTTCGAGGTCTCCTTCGACGCACCCGTCATCAGCGGGCGCAGACCGGCGTACGTACCGACGATATCGGCGCGCGTAAGCGGTTCGCGGAGCAGGGAATTCACATGGTCGAGGATGTACTGGACATCCGCCGCGCTCGCGGTCGGATGGTTCTTGTCCAGGGTCCAGTCGGTATCCGTCGTGCCGATGATCCAGTGCTCGGCCCACGGGATTACGAAGAGCACCGACTTCTCGGTCTTCATCGCCAGGCCGGTGTCCATATTCAGGCGTTCGCGCGGCACCATGATGTGCACGCCCTTCGACATGCGCACATGGAACGGGAAGTCCACGCCGGTCATCCGGATCATGTCGTCGGTCCAGACGCCGGTCGCCGAGATGACCGTCTTCGCCCGGATGCTGTGCTCCAGACCGGTTTCCAGATCGGTCACCTTCGCGCCGACGACCCGCTCGCCTTCGCGGAGCAGACCGGTCACCTTCGTGCGCGTCAGGACGGTCGCGCCGTGCTGGGCCGCGGTCCGGGCGACCATCATCGTATGGCGGGCGTCGTCGACCTGCGCGTCGTAGTAGCGGATCGCGCCGGTCATGGCGTCTTCCTTCAGAGCGGGCGCGAGATCCAGTGCGCTGGAACGGCTCAGGTGCCGGTGCATCGGCACCGAGCGCGCGCCGCCCATCGTGTCGTAGAGGGCGATGCCCGCGCCGATGTAGAAGCGCTCGTAGTGCTTCTGGAGAGGGAAGAGGAAGGACACCGGGTGCACGAGGTGCGGGGCGAGCTTGTTCAAAAGCAGCCCGCGTTCCTTCAAAGCCTCACGCACGAGCGCGAAGTCGTACTGCTCGAGGTAGCGCAGGCCACCGTGGATCAGTTTCGAGGACCGGCTCGAGGTGCCGGCGGCGAAGTCGCGGGCCTCGACGAGGGTGACGGACAGGCCGCGCGAGGCGGCATCGAGTGCGGCGCCGGCGCCCGTCACACCTCCGCCGATGACGAGGACGTCGATCTCGGTGTCACCCAGCGAATCGATCGCGCGGGCGCGGTAGGCGGGATCCAGATGTGCGGACACGACATGCTCCTTGTTGTCGTCGGTGCGGTAAGTCATTGCGGGTCAGTCCATCTCGTCATCGTCGAGATCGACCCAGTCGAGCGTGCGCGAGACGGCCTTCAGCCAGCGCGCGTATCCGCGCTGCCGCTGCTCCTCGCTCCAGGTCGGCTGCCAGTTCTTGTCCTCGTGCCAGTTCGCCACGAGTTCGTCGGTGTTCTTCCAGAACCCGACCGCGAGTCCGGCCGCGTAGGCCGCGCCGAGCGCGGTCGTCTCGGGCACGACCGGCCGCGAGACCGGGACGCCGAGGAAGTCGGCCTGGATCTGCATCGCGAGTTCGTTCGCGGTCACGCCGCCGTCCACCCGGAGCGTGTCCAGCTGCACGCCGGAGTCCTGCTGCATCGCCTCGACCACGTCGCGGGTCTGATAGCAGATCGATTCGAGGGTCGCCCGGGCGAGATGGGCATTGTTCGAGAACCGGGACAGGCCCACGATCACGCCGCGCGCGTCCGCCCGCCAGTAGGGGGCGAACAGGCCGGAGAAAGCGGGCACGAAGTACACGCCGCCGGTGTTCGGCACCTGGCGCGCCAGATTCTCGATCTGCGCTGCGCCGGAAATGATTCCGAGCTGATCGCGCAGCCACTGCACGGCCGAGCCGGTGACCGCGATGGACCCTTCGAGGGCGTAAACCGGCTTCTCGTCGCCGAATTGGTAGGCGACGGTCGTCAGTAGTCCGTGCTTCGAGTGCACAATCTCGGTACCGGTATTCAGCATCAGGAAATTCCCGGTGCCGTAGGTGTTCTTCGCCTCACCGGGCCGGAAGCAGACCTGCCCGACGGTCGCGGCCTGCTGATCGCCGAGGACACCGGCGATTTTCACCGCGCCCTTGAACGGACCGTCCGGATTCGTGGTGCCGAAGGTCTCAGGGTTCGCCGAGGGGGCGATCCGCGGCAGCATCGCGCGCGGCACCCCGAACACGGCGAGCAATTCCTCGTCCCAGTCCAGGGTTTCGAGATCCATCAGCATCGTGCGCGAGGCGTTCGTGGGATCGGTGACATGGACGCCGCCGTGCACGCCGCCGGTAAGATTCCAGATCAGCCAGGTGTCGGGGGTGCCGAAGAGCGCGTCGCCCTGTTCGGCGGCGGCCCGCACGCCCGGGACATTGTCGAGGATCCACTTCAGCTTGCCGCCGGAGAAGTACGGGGCCGGCGGTAGTCCGGCGCGGCCGCGAATCAGTTCCGTATGCCCGGCCTTCTCGATCTCGGCGATGATGCGATCGGTGCGGGTGTCCTGCCAGACGATGGCGTTGTAGTACGGCCGCCCGGTCTTGCGGTTCCACACGATCGTGGTCTCCCGCTGATTCGTGACGCCGACCGCGGCGAGGTCTTTCGCGGTGAGGTTCGCCCCGGCGAGGGCGCTCTTGATGACGGTGCGGGTGCGCTCCCAGATCTCGTCGGGATTGTGCTCCACCCAGCCGGCCTGCGGCAGGATCTGCTCGTGCTCGAGCTGGTGGCGGGCAACCACATTCCCACCGTGATCGAAAACCATGAAGCGGGTGCTGGTGGTGCCCTGATCAATGGCTCCGACGTACTGCGTCATCGTGGTCCTTCCCGGAAACTCGTCATTGAGTCACTACGCCCGACGTCCACGTTAGGAAGTGATCGTGATGTCGCCCAGGGTTGCCGTTCGACAATGCCGAACGGTTTGCTGATAGGTTTCCGATATGCCCGGACCGATCCAGTCGATCGAACGCGCCGCCGCCGTCCTGCGGCTGCTCGCGCGCGGCTCCGGGCGCATGGGCGTGGGCGAGATCGCCGCCGCGCTCGGACTGGCGAAACCGACCGTGCACGGCATATTGCGCACGCTGCAGGGCGTCGGGTTCGTGGATCAGGACCTGGCCAGCGGGAAGTATCAGCTCGGGTCGGCGCTGCGGGAATTGGGCGGCGGCATGCTGGATGCCAATGAGTTGCGGTCGCGTGCCATCAATCGCGCGGACGCGCTCGCGGCGCGCAGCGGCGAGTCGGTGCGGATCGCCGCGCTCGTGAACGGCGGGGTGTCCGTCGTGCACCACGTCTTCCGGCCGGACAACAGCGAACAGGCCCTCGAGGTCGGCGAGATGCTGCCGCCGCACGCGACCGCGCTCGGAAAAGTGTTGCTGGCCTACGATTCTCAGCTGTCGGCCGCGGTGCGGGAGGCGGAACTGCCCGCGCTCACCCATCGCACCCTCACCGATCGGGCGGCGCTCGGGCGGGTGCTCACCGAGGTCCGGCGCACCGGCTGGGCCGGGGATATCGGAGAGTTCCGGGCCGGGGAGGCGGGCATCGCGGCGCCGATTCGCGGGCGCGGCGGACTGGTGGTGGGCGCGATCGGGATCACCGGGCCGATCGATCACCTCTGCGACGGGCAACTTCGCTTCCGGCCGCCGCTCGTCGTCCAGGTGCGCGACGCCGCTGCCGCTGTCTCCCGTGATCTCGGTGGCGCACAATGACTTTCGCAGACGACAGGAGCGCGCGCGAATGACGCAACGGTATGTGCTGGCCATCGATCAGGGCACCACCTCCACCCGATGCATCCTGTTCGATCAGCGCGCGCGGCTGGCCGGGGTGGCGCAGCGCGAGCAACGGCAGTACTACCCGCGACCGGGCTGGGTGGAGCAGGACGCGCTGGAGATCTGGCGGAACGTGGAGCGCATCGTGCCTGCGGCACTGCGGGATTCGGGGATCACCGTCGATCAGGTGGCGGCGACCGGCATCGCGAATCAGCGTGAGACGACCGTCGTCTGGGACCGCAATACCGGGACGCCGATCGGGCGGGCCATCGTCTGGCAGGACGTGCGCACCGAGGAACTCGTCACCGAATTCCGGGAAAGGCCTGGGGCGGAACGTATTCGGGAACTCTGCGGCCTACCGCTGACCACCTACTTCGCCGCACCGCGCTTGCGTTGGCTGCTCGATTCGGTGCCCGGGCTGCGGGCGCGGGCCGAACGCGGCGAGGTGCTGTTCGGGACCATGGAGACCTGGCTGATCTGGAATCTCACCGGCGGGGCCGATCACGGCGTGCACGTCACCGATGTCACGAATGCCGGGCGCACGCTGCTGATGAATCTCGAAACCCTGGACTGGGACGCGGAACTGCTGCGCTTCTTCGATGTCCCGGCCGCCATGCTGCCGCGTATCGAACCGTCCACCGGGGACTTCGGGATAGCGCGCAAGGCGGTGCCGGGGGTGCGGATCGCGGCGGCGCTGGGGGATCAGCACGCGGCGCTGTTCGGTCAGACCTGTTTCGCGCCCGGCGAGACCGAATGCACTTACGGCACAGGCGGATTCCTGCTCATGAACACCGGGCGGGAGCTGGTGCGATCCAAGCACGGGCTGCTCACCACCATCGGATATCAGGTGGGTTCGGAGCCGGTGTACGCGCTCGAAGGGCCGATCGCGGTCACCGGGTCGCTGGTGCAGTGGCTGCGCGACAATATCGGGCTCATCGCGAGCGCGCCGGAGATCGAAACCCTCGCGGGCACAGTCGAAGACAATGGCGGATGCTATCTCGTGCCCGCCTTCTCCGGGCTGTACGCGCCGCACTGGCGCAGTGACGCGCGCGGTCTGCTGATCGGGCTCACGTCGTATATCACCAAGGGGCACATCGCCAGAGCGGTGCTGGAGGCCACCGCCTGGCAGACCCGGGACGTGGTCGAGGCCATGAACGCCGACTCCGGATTGCATGCCGAGGCGCTGCGCGTGGCGGGCGGTATGACGTCGGACAACCTGCTCATGCAGATCATCGCCGACGTGCTCGACATACCGGTCATGCGCCCGATAGTCGCCGAAACCGTTTCCCTCGGAGCGGCTTACGCGGCGGGACTCGCGGTCGGCTACTGGCCGGATCTCGAAGGTCTGCGGCACAACTGGCGAGTCGCCGCGCAGTGGACGCCGCGCATGGATCCGACACTGCGTGCCGAGGAGTACGACAATTGGCGCCGAGCCGTGGAGCTTACCTTCGGTTGGCTGCGGCCCAAGAAGTCCTTGACCTAACGTGGCAGGTATGCGGCTGCACGTGGGATGCGCAATGTGGACACACCCGGAATGGCAGGAAAAGCCGCTACCCCCGGCCGAGCGCCTGCGCGCCTACTCCTCCTGGTGCAATGCCGTCGAAGGCAACACCACCTTCTACGCGACTCCGCAGCGCCGCACCGTCGAGTCCTGGTCCCGCCAAACCGATCCCGACTTCCGCTTCGTCATGAAGCTGCCCCGCACCGTCACCCACGACCGCCGCCTGTCCGGCATCGACGACGACATGAACAGCTTCCTCGACGCGATCGCACCCCTCGGCCGCCGCCTGCACGCCCTCTGGATTCAGCTGCCGGCATCGTTCACCGACCTGCGCGCGCTGTCGAACCTGCTCGAGGGGCTGCCATCGCACTACCGGACGGCTGTCGAAGTCCGTCATCCCGCTTTCTTCGAAAACCCCAGAGCCATAGCCCAATTGGAAGCGCTGCTGGAACATACCGGCTCGGAATGGATCCCGTTCGACACCACCGTCCTCTTCGCGACGCCTCCCGTCAGCCCCGCCGAACAAGAGGCCTACGCGAAGAAACCGCGAGTCCCGCGCCGCGCGAAAGCCCTCACCGAATACCCGATCGTCCGCTACCACGGCCGCGACGACGCCGCGACCACCATCGCCGGCTGGCAGCCCTGGGTCCACACCGTCGCCGCCTGGCTCCGCGAGGGCCGCTCCCCGACCGTCTTCATCCACACCCCCGACAACGCCCAAGCCCGCACCCTCGCCCGCCGCTTCCACGACGAAGTCCGAGCCCTCGTCCCCGCCCTAGCTCCCCTCCCCCACCCGATCCCCACCGACCCACCCACCCTGTTCTGATAGTCGAGCGGCACACCATCGAGGGGATTTGCCCGATTCTAGCGCGCTGGTGTGCCACTCGACTGTTAGACCCCGACGCTGGGGAGTTCGCCGGGGGTGGCGCCGAACTGGAGGAAGTGGGTGGGGGGTACTTCGATGAAGAGGGCGTCGGCGGAGGCTATCGGGGTTTCGTTGTCGGTGATGGCGGCGTGGATGAAGAGTTTTCGGCCGGTTCGGGTGACTAGGTGGGAAGTGACTTGGAGTTCTCGGTGGAGGCGGGCGGGGGTGGAGTAGGTGACGTCTAGTTTCGCGGTTACGGCGGGGAGTTGGAGGGGGACGAGGACGGCGCCGGAGGCTTCGTCGAGGGCGGCGGCGAGGATGCCGCCGTGGGCTACGCCGGGGGCGCCCTGGTGGCGTAGATCCAGGGTGAAGGTTCCTTTTACCAGGTTGCCTTGGCGTTGGAAGGTGATTCGGGGGGAGGCGGGGTTCGCGGGGCCGCAGCCGAAGCAGCCGGGGTGGTGGGGCGGGAAGGGGCCCTCGGCGAAGCGGTCACCTAGGGGTAGGGGCTGCGGGGCGGGGGCGTCGGTCATTTACGGAAGTTAACGTGGGTTCGGGGTTGACGACAAGAGACTAGGCTTCGAGCCACTTCGCCTTAGGTCTCATATATTGGGAAAGCAGTTTCATATCTTGGAACCGCTCTGTTTCAATGATGCCCACGCAAGGAGCCAGAGAGCTGTTGGAGGACGTCATGAAGCGCACTGTAGGAACCATCGCCGCGGTTATCGGGGTGGCGGTCGGGACCGGTGGGTGTGGCGCCGAGAGTGGCGAGGCCGGGACTTCGGGCGTGAGCGTGCGGTCTGGGATTCCCGATACCGCTGCGCGATTCGAGGTCCGTAGTGCCGATATCGGTGCCGGGGAGGCGATTCCGCGGGGGTTCTGGGCGAATGCGTTCGGGTGCAGCGAGGCCGGGCGGGCGCCGCGGATCGAATGGTCGGGGGTTCCGGAGGGGGCGCGGAGTTTCGCGGTGACGATGTTCGATCGGGATGCGCCGACGGGGAGCGGGTTCTGGCATTGGCTGAACTGGGATATTCCGGTGCAGGCTAAGGAGTTCGGAGGCGGGGCGGTGGGTGTCGCGGGGACGAACGATGCCGGGGCGACCGGGTATCTGGGTCCTTGCCCGCCGGCCGGGGACAGGGCGCACGAGTACGTGATCACGGTCGTCGCGCTGGATACGGCGAGCCTGGAATTGCCGGCGAGTACGCCGCCCGCCGTGGCGACGTTCACGATGAACAGTCACGTGATCGGGTACGGGCAGTTGACGGCTCGTGCGCAGCGGTAGCGGGAGAGAGAGAAAGGCAGCGCCGCGTCGGGATCCGATGCGGCGCTGCGGCTTTCCGGGGTCAGTTCTTCGTAGCGGCCTTGCCCTTCGAGCTCTTGCCGGCGGCTTTCCCGTTCCCGTTCGTGTGCTCGGACTTCGAGCCCTTACCGGACTTCGGGACGGAGAGAATCGACTCCTCCTCTATCTTCGCGTCGGTCTTCTGCCCGCCGGTGTGATGGATCGCCTCGATCTCGAGACCGTTCTCGTCGGCGTCGATGCGGACCGTATCGCCCGGAGCGAGAGCCCCGTCGAGAATCTTCTTCGAGAGCGCATTATCGAGCTGCTTCTGCACGGTGCGCTTGAGCGGGCGCGCACCGAATTCCGGCTGGTAGCCGTTCTCGGCGAGCCAGTCCATCGCCTTGTCCGAGACGTCGAGTTCGATGTCCTGGGCGCGCAGGCGGCGGCGCGTCCCGTCGAGGACGAGGTTCACGATATTCCGGAGCTGCGCCTGGTCGAGACGATGGAAGATGATCTGCTCGTCGAGGCGGTTCAGGAATTCGGGCCGGAAGTGCTGGCGGAGACGCTCTTCCAGGAGGGGGGTGATCGAGTCGAGGTCGCCGTCCTTCGCGGAGAGTATTAGATCCGACCCGATATTGCTCGTGAGAATGACGATCGTGTTCTTGAAATCGACGGTGCGGCCCTTCGAATCGGTGACGCGACCGTCGTCGAGAAGCTGGAGCAGGACATTGAAGACGTCGGGGTGCGCCTTCTCGACCTCGTCGAAGAGGATGACGGAGTACGGCTGGCGGCGGACCTTGTCGGTCAGCTGGGCGGCGTCGTCGTAGCCGACGTATCCGGGCGGCGCGCCGACGAGGCGGGAGACCGTGTGCTTCTCCTGGAATTCGCTCATGTCGAAGCGGATGAGGCGATCCTCGTCGCCGAATACCTGCTCCGCGAGGGCTTTCGCGAGTTCGGTCTTGCCGACGCCGGTCGGGCCGAGGAAGAGGAAGGAGCCGATCGGACGGTTCGGGTCCTTCATGCCGGCCCGGGCGCGGCGGACCGCCTCGGAGACCGCGACGATCGCCTCCTCCTGGCCGATGACCCGCTTATGCAGTGCCTCTTCGAGTTTCAGCAGCTTCTGCCGTTCCTCGGTGGTGAGATCGGCGACCGGGATGCCGGTCTGGCGCGAGACGACCTCGGCGATATCGGTGACCTCGACGGTCGGGATGGAAGTTCGATCGAACTCGTCCTCCGTTTTCTGCTCGAGTTTCGCGATCTGCGCCTTGAGCTTGTTCGCCTTCTCGTAGTCCTCGCCCGCGACCGCGGCGTCCTTCTCCCGGTTCAGGCGGCGTAGCTCCTCGTCGAGTTCGCGCACCTTCGGATCCGGTGTGCGCGTGCGTAGTCGGACCCGCGCGCCCGCCTGGTCGACGAGATCGATCGCCTTGTCCGGCATGAAACGGTCGGTGAGGTAGCGGTCGGAGAGCTCGGCGGCGGCGATGAGCGCCTCGTCGAGATAGCGCACCTGATGGTGTTCCTCGTACACGTCGACGAGCCCGCGCAGGATCTCGATGGTGTCCGCGACCGACGGTTCGCTGACCAGGACCGGCTGGAAGCGGCGTTCGAGCGCCGCGTCCTTCTCGATGTACTTGCGGTATTCGTCGATCGTGGTCGCGCCGATCGCGTGCAGTTCGCCGCGGGCAAGCGCGGGCTTGAGCATATTCCCGGCGTCCATGGAGCCCTCGCCACCGCCGCCCGCGCCGACGATCGTGTGCAGTTCGTCGATGAAGATCACGAGTTCGTCGGAGTGCGCGCGGACTTCGTCGAGCACCTTCGTGAGCCGTTCCTCGAATTCGCCGCGGTACTTGGAACCCGCGACCATGGAACTCACGTCCAGGGCGACGACCCGGCGGTCGGCGAGCGTCGCGGGCACGTCGCCGTTCACGATCCGCTGCGCGAGACCCTCGACGATGGCGGTCTTTCCGACGCCCGGATCGCCGATGAGCACCGGATTGTTCTTGCGCCGCCGGGAGAGGATCTCGATCGTCTGCTCGATCTCCGCGGCCCGGCCGACGACGGGATCGACGCGGCCCGCCCGGGCTTCGGCGGTGAGGTCACGGCCGTACTCGTCCAGGGTCGGGGTCTCGCTCGGCGGTTTCGGCGCGTTCGGGGCATTACTCGCGGGCATCTTCGCGCCCGCCAAGGCCTGCGCCGCGGGGCTGTCGGTGGCGGCGATGCCGAGGAGGATGTGTTCCGGTCCGATGTAGCTGCTGCCCGCCTCGGCGGCGCTCCGCTGCGCATTCCGCAGGGCGAGCTTCGCGGCGGGGCTGAGCGCGAGGGCGTGATCGCCGCCGTGCGCGCCGACGCCGCTGCCGGCGGCCGCGCGCATGGTCTCGCGCAATTGCTTCGGGTCCCGGCCGATCTCGGCGATGATGCTCTTCGCCGGTTCGATGTCGGCGGCCGCGTAGAGCAGGTGCTCGGGGGTGATCTCAGCGCTCCCCCAGTCGTGCGCCGCCTGCCGCGCACCGTCCACCACCTGCTTCGAGCTTTCACTCAGCAAACGACTCAGATCGATCCGCTGTACCGGTGGCTGCCGGGACATCCCGGAGCTGAAGAAGCGATTGAAGATGTCGTCGAAGGAGTCGAACGATCCCATCGAACCTGGCCAACCCTGAGTCATGATCACCTCGTGGCATCGGGTGGCGCGTCGACCTCCTCGGTCGAAGAGTGTGCCGGCGCGTCAGCTAACGGATGGCGAACTCGACTCTCACAGTAGTAGCCTCACCGAGGACGGCAATACGCTGTGACGAGTTTGTGTTCGGACATCGGACCGACCGGACGGAGCCGGATGAGCGCCAGCCACGACGAACTCGACTCCCGGGCACAGGCGACAACCGCGCAGGTCGTGCGGTGGCGGCGGCATCTGCACCAGCACCCGGAACTGTCCAATCGCGAAGTGCATACCGCGGCCCTGATCGCGGATGAGCTGACCTCGCTCGGTCTCGACGAAGTGCGTAGGGGGGTTGCCGGGTACGGGGTGGTGGGCGTGCTGCGGGGCGGCCTGCCGGGCGATCGGGTGATCGCGCTGCGCGCCGATATCGACGCGCTGCCGGTGCCGGACCTGTGTGGCGTGCCGTTCGCCTCGCACGTGGTGGATCAGAACTATCCGGGCGGGCCGTTCCCGGTATCGCACGCCTGCGGGCACGACTGCCATACCGCGATGCTGCTGGGCGCGGCGACCGTGCTCGCCGGGATGCGCGAGAAGCTGCCGGGGACAGTGCTTTTCGTCTTCCAGCCCGCCGAGGAGGGACCGCCGGTCGGCGAAAAGGGCGGCGCGCGAGAGATGCTCGCCGAGGGGGCGCTGGACGACCCGGAGCCGACGATGGCGTTCGGCTTCCACGTCACGCCGTATCCGAAGGGGTACATCGGGTATCGGGTCGGCAATCAGTTCGGCGCGTCCTGCCTGATCAAGATCGGCATCACCGGGCAGCAGGTGCACGGGTCCACACCGTGGATGGGTATCGACCCGCTGCCCGCGGCGGGCGCGATCCTCACCGGTATCGGCCAGATCTACCGGCAGGTGAGCGCCTTCGATCCGGTGACGGTGAGCATCGGGCATGTCGAGGACGTCGGGCGGTTCAATATCATCGGGCAGAGCGTGACACTCTGGGGCACGATCCGCTGCTCGGTGGAAGCCGATATGGGCGAGGTGCAGCAGCGGGTGCGGACGCTCGCCGAAAATTCCGCGCAGGCCTACAACTGTTCGGCCACCGTGGAATTCCTGCAGGACGTGCCCGCGGTGCACAACGAGCAGGCGTGGATGGACGCCGCCCTGCCGACCTTCCGGCGGGTGGCCGGGGACGAGCGGGTGGTGCCGACCGGGGCGACGCTCGGGTACGACGATGTGTCCGAATTCGTGAACAAGTACGGCGGGCTGTACGTGACGCTCGGGGTGCAGGACGCGGAATTGAACGCCGAGGGCATGCCGGTGCCGGTCGCGGGCGGGCGCGGGCTGTTCATGAACCACAATCCGCACTTCTACGCCGATGACGACACCCTCGTCACCGGGGTGCGCTTGCACGCGCAGGTGGCCTACGACCACCTCACCGGGGTGATCGTCCCGAAATAGCCGGTGCGGCGGGAGGTGTCAGTTGCCGGCTCCCACCGGGGCGAACGGCGCGTAGTCGCGCACGTGACCGTCGGTCCAATCCCACAGCGACAGCGGGTCGACGGCGGCGCCGCGCTGCAGTACCAGGCGCCAGCCGCGCGACTGTTTCTCCCAGATGTCGCCGTCGCGATCCAGATAGAAGCCGGCGTGATCCGGTTCGACTCCGGTTTCACCGATTCCGCGCGGGAAATCCGATTGCTGGGACATGCCAACCGCCCTTCGCTCAGGTTGCTTCCACTCGGAAGTGTCGCGCACGGCTCTTCCGGTTGACTTCCGGCCGAGTTGTGCGACGATCGTCACTGCTTAGCCATGCGAATGGAATTCTGTAGCACGGGTTTTCGGACACCGGCGTGCCGGTCCGTAACTATTCGACAACTGTTTAGCAACCTTTTGGCATCTCGGGGTTTTTGCGAGATAGTGCTCTTCTTGTGGCGAACGTCCGGTTTGCTTTTGGGGCGTAGGAGGGCGCGGATGACCGGAGCGGAACTACGGGTGCTCGGCCCCCTGCTCCTGTCGGTCGGCGGGCGGGACGTGCCGCTCGGAACTCCCATGCAGCGATCCGTACTCGGCCGGCTCATCGTCGCCCGAGGTCAGGCGGTATCCACCGAGCGTCTCATCGACGATCTCTGGGAGGGCCGGCCGCCCGCGAAAGCCGCTTCGGTCCTGCAGGTGCATATTCACAATCTGCGACGGCTGTTCGAACCCGATCGCCCGCGCCGGGCGCCCGCCCGCTATATCGTGTCCGAATCGTCCGGATATGCCTTGAAAATGGCGGAGCACGCGGTCGATGCCTGGGCCTTCGAGGAGCGGCTGCGAAACTATCAGGAAATCGTCGGCAATCCGCGGGAAATTCCGGATCCGGCGGTCCGCAGCGGAATGCTGGAAAATGTGCTCGCGCAATGGCACGGGCCCGCACTGGAAGCTTTCGCGGACTCCGAATGGGCTGCGGCCGAGGCGAATCGGCTCACCGAACTGCATCTCACCGCCGTCGAACTCGACGCCCAGGCGAAGCTCGAACTGGGCCGCGCCGGGGAGGTGGCACTCGCGCTGCGGCCGTTGTTCGAGGCGCATCCGGGGCGGGAGGAGCTGGTGCGGCTGCTGGCGTCGGCGCAGTACCGGCTGGGCCAGCAGCTGGAGGCGCTCACCACGATCCGGCGGGCGCGGGAATTCCTGAGCGGGGAATACGGGATCGATCCGGGTATCGCGTTGCGGCAGTTGGAGATCGCGATACTGAACCAGGCCGTCGATCCCGAGCGGCCCGTCGGCAGCAGTCCAGTGGCGCAGGGGTATTCGGCCGGTGCCAACCCGGTGGCCGGTGCCGCGGCGGCGCACGCGAGCCTGGCGGGCGGGGTCGCGGTCTCGTATGACGTTGCCGCGCAATCATTCGACGTCGCGACGGCCCGGCCGGCGGGGATGTCCGGCTATGCGAGCGAGCTGTCCGAGCTGCTGCGGATCGCCGACGAGGTCGGCGGCGGGATTCGGGCCGAGCGCGGCGGACGCCTGCGGCTGGCCTGGATCACCGGCGAGACCGGGATCGGCAAGTCCACGCTGGCCGAGAGCGTGCTCGGCGCGCTCACCGCGACGGGCTGGACGACGGCCATGGGGAGCTGTCCCGAGATCGAGGGTGCGCCGGCGGCCTGGGCTTGGTCGGAGATCCTGAGCGACCTGGACGCGGCCACCGCCGCGGCCGAGGCGCCGAACGCCGACGATCCGTTCACGATGTCGCGCACCCTCGCCGAACGATGTAGGCGCGCGGCCGCTTCCGGGCCGGTGGTGTTGCTGCTCGAGGATGTGCAGCGCGCCGATACGGCGACCCTGCAGGTGCTGCGGCAGGTGGTGAGCTGGCTGCGCGACGAGGCCGTCCTGGTGCTGGCGACGCTGCGGCGCTCGGAAGCCGAGCCGCAGGTGCACACCACCGCCGCCGCCCTCGCCCCGCAGACCGCGGCCTGGCTGGAGCTGGGCGGGCTGGATCTGGCGGCGACGCGCGGCGCGCTGGCGGCGGCGGGGGTGGAGCCGGTGGGCGAGGAGCTGCTGGCGCAATTGCATCAGCGGGCGGGCGGGAATCCGCTGTTCGTCCGGGAGCTGGCGAAAATGGTTGCAGTGCAGGGGAATACCGATCAGGTGCCGGATTCGATCCGGGAGATCGTGAACACCCGGATCGGGCGGTTGCCGGCGGGCGTGGCCGAAGTGCTGCAACATATCTCGATCTGGGGGCAGGGGGTGGAGCTCGGGATCCTCAGCCTGGATATGGGCTCGAGCGAAGAGGAGCTGATCGACCTGCTCGCCGCCGCGGAGGACGCGGGCCTGGTCAGCACGCGCCGCAACGGCGGCATCACCTTCGAGCACAGCCTGCTGCGCGACACCGTCTACCTCGGCATACCCGCCCTGCGGCGCGGCCGGATGCATTGGGCCGCACTGGAACTGCTGGAAGCGAACGCGCACGCCTATCCCGCCGCGGCCCGGGATCCCGAGGTGCTGGCCCGGCACGCGCTGCTCGGCGCCAGTTCCGAAACCGCCGGGCACGCCATCGAATACGTGAACGACGCGGCGCGGCGCCGGATGCGCCGCCGCATGCGGCACGAGACGGTGCGCCTGGCCCGCGCCGCCGTCGAACTCCATCAGCTCGCCGGTCACGACGGCGAGCACGCCGACCGCGCCGACCGCCGCGCCCTGCTCGACGCCCGCTGCACCCTGGTCGCCGCCTACGCCTACGACAATCACCACCGCGAGGCCCGCGCCGAACGCCGGCGCGCCCTCGACCTCGCCGAACGCCTCGACGAACCGGCCCTGCGCGCCCAGGCCCTCACCTGCTGGCGCGCACCCGTCATCTGGCCGATCCGTGAATGGAAGCGCCCCGACAACCGAATACGCCAGGCCCTCTCGAGTGCGCTCGCCCGCTACGGGCTGCCGCGCAGCGCCCTCCCCACCGGTCCGGATCCCGTGGACCGCTTCCCGCAGCCCTACCGGACGGCTCGCCGCAACGGCTACCGGCCGGCCGACAGCGCCCGGGACCGGACCGGCCGCCATTCGGACGGGACCGGAATCGCCACGGGCCCTGCGGGATCCGATCCAGGACCCGGATGGGCCACGACCCTGGGGGCCGGAGAGCGCACGGCTCGGTCGGCACCGGACGTGATAGCGGACCGTACCGGCCGCACCGCTCGGCCGGTCTCGGATGCGACAGCGAGCCACCGGGACTTCGCGGCTCGGCCGGAGTCCGACGGCGTAGCGGGGCACTCGGACTCCGAAACTCGGGCGGCTGCGTCGCGGGGGCGAGGCGGGATAGCGGGGGCGAGCGGGTTCGCGGTCCTGTCCGAGCGGACGGCGACAGCCGGGTCGACGCGGACCTTGATCCGGCTGCTGATCGCGGCGACGTTCGAGACGGGGGTTTACGAGTACGAGCTGCGGCAGCGGCTGGCGCGGTCGGCGCTGGCGGTGGCGCGGAAATTGGGCGAAGCCGAAGAGATCTGTGCGGCGATCAATGCGGTGACGTATCTGGAATTCGATTGCGGGCCCGAGTTCTTGGCGCTGGCGGACGAGCTGGAAGGGCTGGCGACCGAGGCTGGGCTGGCCGAATACCGGGCGGTGGCGCACGATCTGGGGTATCGGGCGGCGGTGGCGCGAGCCGATCTGCGCGAGGCGGGGCGGCAGGCGGGACTGGCGGTGGAATTCGCGGACGAGGGGCAGTTGCAGGCGCTGCTGGATCGGGTGAGCTGTTTCGCGGCGACCACCGAGCTGCTGCGCGGGGATATCGATGCGGCGGAACGGCTCTACGCGCAGTACGGGGAGCGGATCACCAAGGCGCAGACCATGAACGACCGGGAATCGGAGCTGTTCTGCGCCATCGCGGTGGGGTGGGCGCGCGGGGATCTGGCGGAGCTGGCGGGGCCGATCGCCGAGACCTATCCGGTGCTGCCGAACGCGGTGACGCAGGCGTACGTGCTGGCGCTGCTGGACGCGGGCGAGCCGGAGCGGGCGCGCGCGGTGTTCGAGGCCTCCGATCCGATCGGGACCGGGCTCTATCCGGTCCTGGCCTCGGCGCTGCGGGCGCGGGCGGCGCTGGCGTTCGGGGACACGGCCGCGATCCGCGAGCTGTACCACTATCTTTCGCCGCACACCGGCGCCATCGCCGGGATCGAGACCGGGATGACGGCCTTCGGTCCGATGGACACTGTCCTCGCCGAACTGGCCGCGGCACTGGGGGACTGCGCGGCCGCCGAGAACCATCGCGCCCGCGCCCGCCAACTGCTGGAACGCATCCGCGCCGAACTGCCGCCGCGTGGCGCGCCGCTTCCGCACGCGGCCTGAGCGCCGGTTCCGGAAAGCCGCGGGCATTCGCGAATAGTTCCGGCCGATCCACACAAATCGACCATCCATCGGTACTCCGCCGGTTGTGAAATGGGCTGGTCCGATGGGGTGCGGGCGGTATTCCGGACAGAAAAACGGGCGCGGCCGACCGATGGTCGCCCGCGCCCGGAATTTCCGCCGCCCTCCGGGGAATGCGGTGGGTTATTTCTTGGCGCGCTGGTAGGCGTCCACGATCTCGGCCGGGATACGGCCGCGCGAGGAAACCTGGTGCCCCTGGGCCCGCGCCCATTCCCGGATCGCGGTGCTCTCCTCGCGGTCCACGGCCGGGCGGGTGCGCCCGCCCGCGATCACGCCCGCCTTGCGCTTGGTGGAGCGGCCGACCTTGCGCGCCTTCTCCGTCCAGGGCTCGAGGGACTCCCGCAGCTTGCCGGCGTTCTTGTTCGACAGGTCGATCTCGTACTCGTTCCCGTCGATCGAGAAAAAGACGGTTTCGTCGGCCTTCGATTCGCCGTCGTAGTCGTCAACCAGAGTTACGGTGACTTTCTTCGCCATGGACTGCCCTTCCACGTAGAGGTGCCGCTATTCGCCGAAATGCTAATGCCGCGGCAGTGAGGTTTCAAACCAGGCGCGATTGGAATTCCGGGAGATCAGGCAATTCTGCTATTACCGGAGAGACCAGACGGTCTTCAGCGCACTCGGAATGCGGTCAACCGCCACCCGGAACGACCGCGGACAATGCGGGCGGCCAGTGCGAAATGCCGACTTCCGCGATCGTATCCGGCGAAAACTTCGGCGGTGCGGGGGTCCGACATGATCACATTCACGCTGCTGAGGGCCGCGGACCCGAGCTCGCGGCCGGGAACCGCATCCGCCGTGCACAGCGTGTGAATCGCCGCCAAGACCGAGCGGTCGGCGAGGGCGGTCAACTGCATCACCGAACGCCGCCCGTCCAGGGTCTCCAAAGCCGCCCGCAGTGCCGCCCCCGCGAATTTCCTTGCCCGCGAATCCCCTTCACCGGCCGCCGCCTCTTCGCCATCCTGCGAAGGCCGGAATACGCACCGCCCCACGGCCTGCGGCGGCAAAGCCTTTCGCACCGCGGGATTCCGCGCCGCCCGCGATTGCGGCCCTGGCCGGGAACGCGACGGCAACGACCGGCACCGCCCCGGCCGCGACTCCGACTCTGGAGCGGTGATCAGCGGGCGAATTTCGAAGGTCACGATGCCAGCGTGGCAGCCGGCGGCGCCGGTCCGCACGCGCGGAGCAGCCTCGCGCGACCCCGCCCGGCGCGTCGCTGGATTGCCGGACTTCGTCCTCCCCGTGGGCGGGGCCGGAACACGGTTCAGCGCAGCAGCGCGAGGCGGCCCAGGAGGTCGGTCGGGATGTACAGCAGGGCGCTGGTGGTCCAGAGCTGGCCGGATTGCGGGTCGTAGGTGCTGGGCATGGTGACGCCCTCGGGCGCGAAGGCGGTGAAGCCGCGCTTCGCGGTGGTGGCGGTGGCGCGCCACAGGTGGTCCCGGAACGCCACCACGGCGACCCGGTCGGTGGCGGCAGCGCCGCCGCGGAGTTCGGCGACCTTCGCGGCCACGCCGTCGGTGGACAGGTAGATCAGTTTGCCGTCGGCATCGCGGACGGGATCGATGGCGACCACGTCGGTCAGGCCGTAGCGGGTGCGCAGCACCTGGGCGATCTCGGTCTGCGCGTAGACCGGGGTGTTGCGGTCGCCGCGCGCGGCCATGACGGCGGCGGCCAGTTCCTCGTTCACGGGGCCGGGTTCGCCGATGGTGCGATCCGGGTCCGCGCCGGCCGGCATCCGATTGCCGAAGGAGTAGGCCAGGATGAGCGTGGCGCTGCTCGCGGGGGCGGTCGGCACCTCACTGGAGCCGGTGGCGGCGGAAACCGATGCGCCGGAACCGCTTCCGGCCGCGCCGCCGCCCGAGCCGGGTGCGGCGACGGCGGCGGGCAGCGGGGCGAGGACGGTGGCGGCCGCGGCCGCCACGAACACCTTGTGGGAGAACCTCATGCGGTGATTCTCACCCGGCGGCATTTCAAACAGACTGAAGGGTCCTGTCCTTCGAGACGGGCCGCAGCGTCTTGCCGAGATCGGTGCGGAAGGTGGTGAGCGAATCCAGCAGGTAGTTCTGCCGCACCGTCCACGGATGCTTGTCACCCTGACGCGGGAACGCGTCGATCGAGCGCTGGATGTAACCGGACGCCAGATCCAGCAGCGGGCGCTGGTTCAGCCCCGCCTGCGGATGCGGGACCACGGCGGTGTAACCCTTGCGGTCCATGAAGCCGAGGATCTTGCACACCAGGCGCGAGGTGATGTCGGCGCGCAAAGTCCAGGAGGCGTTCGTGTAGCCGATGCAGACCGCGAAATTCGGCACACCGCTGATCATGGTGCCCTGCCAGACGAATTCGTCGGACAACCGCACCGGCGCACCGTCCACGCGCAGCTGCACGCCGCCGAAGGCGAGCAGTTGCAGACCGGTCGCGGTGACCACCACATCGGCCTCGATCACCCGCCCGGACTTCAGCCGGATGCCTTCCGGCACAAAGGTTTCGATGTGATCGGTGATGACCTCGGCCTTGCCCTTGCGCATGGCCTTGAAGAAGTCGGCGTCCGGCACCGCGCACAGCCGCTGATCCCACGGGTTGTACTCGGGCGTGAAGTGCTCGGCCACCAGATCGCGATCCTTGAGAATGCGCGTGGTGAGCCCGGTGAGCAGTTTGCGCGCCGCCTCGGGCCGCCGCCGGCAGTACTGGTAGAAGCCGATATTGAACAGGATGTTCTTGGTGCGGATGACCCGGTGCGCCAGGTCCGGCGGCAGCAGTTCGCGGATCTTGTCGGCCTGCTTGTCGCGCCCCGGCACGGCGGAGATCCAGGTGGGGCTGCGCTGCAGCATGGTGACCAGTTCGGCCTGTTCGGCCATGGCCGGGACCAGGGTGACCGCGGTCGCGCCGCTGCCGATCACCACCACCTTCTTGCCCACGTAATCCAGGTCCTCGGGCCAGAACTGGGGATGCACGACCGTTCCGGCGAAGTCCTCGATGCCCGGGAAGACCGGTTCGTGGCCGCGGTCGTAGTCGTAGTAGCCCGCGCAGGAGTACAGGAAGTTGCAGGTGAGCGTGCGGTTCTCGGTGCCGTCGGCGGTGCGCTGCGCGATGGTCAGCGTCCAGTGCGAGGCGGCGCTGTCCCATTCGGCGGCAATGACTTTCGCGCCGTAGCGGATATGCCGGTCGATACCGTTCTCGGCCGCGGTCTCGGTGATGTAGCGCAGGATGGACGGCCCGTCCGCGATGGACTTGGCGTCGCGCCAGGGCTTGAACGGGTAGCCGAGGGTGAACATGTCCGAGTCCGAGCGGATGCCCGGATAGCGGAACAGGTCCCAGGTGCCGCCGAGGCTGTCGCGCGCCTCGAGCACGGCGTAGCTGCGCCCCGGGTGCTCGGACTGCAGGCGGTAGGCCGCGCCGATGCCGGACAGGCCGGCTCCGACGATCACGACATCGAGGTGTTCGGCGAGGGTGTCCACAGCGCTCATGCCTACCAGTCTGTTGGCGGTTGCACCCACTTTCTTGACTCTGCGCGACAAGTATTTGATTCTGGACGACATGTCGGTGATCAGATCCGCGGGCCTGCGCGGCTTCCGCGCCACCGTGGCCGAACTGGGCGGCGATGCGGAGGAGTTCGCCGTGCTCTGCGGGCTGCCCGTCGAAGCCCTGGACACCGACGAACTGCTGGTGTCCGATCACGCCGTCGCCGCCGCCATGGAACTGGCCGCGCATCGCCTGGACTGCCCGGATCTGGGCCTGCGCATGTCGCGGCGGCAGGACTTGGAGATGCTCGGGCCGCTGGCGCTGGCCATCCGGAACTCCCCTACCCTGGCCGACGTCCTGGAGTGCACCTCGCGTTATCTCTTCGTGCACGCGCGTTCGCTGAGTCTGACCATGGCGGCCGATCCGTACGGCGATCGCGGGGTGGTCGCGCTGCGGTACGGCGTGACCACCCCGGGCGCGCCGACCCCGGTACAGGGCACCGATGTGGGACTCGCGTTCGTGCACCACGCGATTCAGCGCCTCACCGAGGAGCGCTACGGACTGCGCTCGGTGGAACTGCCCTATCGTCCGATCGCCCCGCTGCGGGTGTACGAGGAATTCTTCGGCGCGCCAGTGCGAATCGAATGCCAGGCCGCGCTGCTGCGGGTGCCCGCCGCGCTGGCCAATCGTCCGCTTTCCGGCGGTGACGAGAATCTGCACCGGCTCGCCATGGCGTTCCTGGCGCAGCAGGCCGGGGGCGCGGCGACCGCGCTCGCGCCCAAGGTGCGGATCGCGCTACAGAAGCTGCTGGGCACCGCCGCACCCGAAATCGGCGCCGTGGCACGGCTTCTGACCATTCATCCGCGCACCCTGCAACGCCGGCTGACGGCCGAGGGGACGTCCTTCGCCACGCTGCTGGACGAGGTGCGGCGCAGCGAGGCCCGGCGCTATCTGACCACCACGGATATGCCGATGAGCCAGGTCGCTTCGCTGGTCGGGCTTTCGGAACAATCGACTTTCACTCGCTGCTGCCAACGCTGGTGGGGCACAACGCCGACCGCGATCCGCCGCGGCGGGGCGGGTCCGAACTGACCTATTCGCAACAAGTTTGCGGCCAGTCGCGTGTCGATCATGGTCAGTGGGCGCCCGGCCGCGCAGGATGGGACGGGTGATAGCCGAATGCCCTTCCTGCGCTTGGCCCTCCCCCACGGCTGTGTCCTCCCACCGCTCGGTGCAATACCTGCGCTGCGTCTGCGGGCAATGGCTGATCAGCGTGCACGGGAAGGTGGTCGGCGCGGCCGGCGGCACCACCTTCAGCAAGACCGATCCGCTGGACGCGATCGTGGGAGCCGGGGACAGATAGGCCGCGTCAGACGAAGATTCGGACCGCCTCGACGCGATTGCCGCGATCGGTGAAGTCCAGCTGGGCGATTCCCCGCCCGGTCCGGGTTTCGACGGAGGCGGTGACGTGGCGGCCCGCCGCGATGGGCTTGCTCCAGCGCAGGCCCTTGGCGCGAGTGGTGAAGTCCTCCAGGGACATCGCGTCGCCGTCGGCCCAGACGAGTTTGGGCACCGGCGCGAGCACGGCCCGGGTGGCGGGCACCTCGCCGCGCGCGAGGGCGTCCAGCAGCTGCCCGGCGGCGCGCTTGCCGTTCGCGCCGACGCTGCGCATGCCGCGCAGGAAACCCAGTGCGCCGCCGACGCCTTGATTGCCGAGCAGCTGCGGCCCCAGCTTGGCCCCGGCCAGCAGGCCCTGCACGCCGGAGCCCAGGAGCTGCGCGATCATGCCGGGCAGTTCCCAATGCGCGCGCAGCACAGCGATTCTCAGCGCGCCGTCCACTTCGGCCAGGTCGTAGCGCAGGTGCATGGGCACGTGCAGGGTGACGCCGGTGGACATGGTGGTGGCGATGGTGAGGTCGCGGAAGACCGTCGTCCCGCACACCACGTCATTGGTGACGTCGAAGGCGATCCCGTTGGGCGCGATGAAGGTTTCGTAGAACCGCTCGATGGCCTCGCGGCCGATGTGCGGGCGCGATCCGACCGGGTCCTCGACGCTGCCGTTGTCCGCGAACAAGCCCACCCAGGCGGCCTTGTCGTGGGCTCCGACGGCCGCCGGGGAGGCTTCGACGGTCGCCAGCAGTTCGGCGGCAGTGGGTTTCGCGGGCACGGGTCCTCCAGGTGGTGAGCGAGCGCGCGCGATGATACCGGCCGGCCGTTCTGTGCGCAGGCGAATCAATGAAACATCAAGGGCGGGCGACGCCCCCGGCCCGTCGCCCGCCCTTGGTGTGGACCGCCGCTACTTGACGCCGATCGGCTTTCCGAAGAACGACGCGAACAGTTCGCCGAAGGTGGACAGCACCAGCTGCGTTCCGGCCGGATCCAGTGCCAGCCAGCCGACGTCGGTGGTGGAGCAACCCGGCTGCGCCGGAACGCCGTCCAGGCGATCCTTCATCCACAGCAGCGCGGGACCGACGCCGGAGATCTCGGTGGCGACGTGCTCACCGAAGTGCTCGCGGGTGTATTTCACATTGGCGGAGGGATTCTGGCAGTAGGTGTCGACCAAAGTGTTGACCTGCCCGACCGGGATCACCTCGTCCGGGTTGGCGTTCCACAGGTACATCGGCATGTCCGGCACCGACTTGCCCATGCGGGTCTTGTTCAGCACGTCCACCACGGCCGGCGCCTGCATCGGATCGCCGCTCGCGCCCAGCATGCCCTTCAGGTTCAGGAACGGCAGCAGCGAGGTGGCGTACTGCACGCACAGCCCCTGGTGCACGAAGGACAGCCCCTTGCCGAGCAGATCCATATTGCTGTCCAGGTACTGCTTGAAATCCGGGTATTCACGGCTGAGCCCGAGCACCGCGTGCAGCACCAGGCCCGAGGTCGCCTGACCGTTGGCCACGTTCAGCACGGTGCCGAGATCCGACGGCACGCCGCCCTCGGCCGCGCCGACGATATTCAGCTCAGGGGCGTAGGACTGCTTCAGCTCGGCCGCGTGCCCGGTGGCGATGGCCCCGCCGGAGTAGCCGTACATGCCGATGCGGGCGTCCTCGGTCAGCCGCATGGGCTGGAAGTTGCGGGTGGCGCGAATGCCGTCGAGGGTGATGCGTCCGGCCAAAGGCCCTGCGGCATAGGCGTTGTCGGGTCCCTGATGGTCCGGGATCACCACCGCCCAGCCCTGTTGCAGCGCGCCCTGCGAGATGGCGAATTCGGCCGGCGCGACGATCTGCCCGACCAGGGCGCTCGCGGACCACTGCTGCACGGCGTAGGACGGGGCGCAATAGCCGCCCAGCGAGTCCTGCGCGATCTGCATCGAGACCAGTTTGTCCGGCGCGGAACCGCGCGGCTTGAGCACGGTCGCGACGGCGGCGATGGCCTCGTCGCGGGTGTTGGTGGAGCGGTAGGACACCTGCCAGGCGTCCACGTTCAGCGGGATCAGCCCGAGGTTGGCGGCATTGATCTGCCGGGCGGCGATGATCTCGCCGGGGGCCTTGTCCGCGTAGAGCGCGGCGGCCGGGTGATAGAAGCCCGGATCCAGTTCCGGCGGTGCGGGAATGGTCGCCGCCGGCGCCACGGGCGCCTGTTCGGCGGGTTCGGCGGTCGCGGTTCCGGTCGCGGTCAGGGCCACCGCCGCCGCGGCGATCACGACCCGTAGCGCGCCCGGGCGGCGCGCCGTCTTCGGCTTGATCAACTTTCTGCCTTCCCAACCTATGTGAGACCACTGCGTCTCACATAGGCGAGGACTATGCCACGAACGTGACCTGGATCGCAACGACCGGGTCAGCGTGCCCCGCGCGACCGGCCGTATCGTCGGACGTGTGCCTGGGTACCGCCGCGCCGCGGCCGCCGTCGCCACCCTGGTCGCGGTGCTGGCCGCGATCGTCTACGCCGGGATACCGGTCTACGTGCACCCGCAGCTGGATCCGCTGCGCCCGGCCGACGCCATCGTGGTGCTGGGCGGCACCGCCTACGAACGCTTCGATCTGGGCCTGGACCTGGCGCGCCGCGGGCTCGCCCCGGAGCTGCTCATCTCCCGCTCCACCGGGGCCGGCGATCCGGCCATGAACCGTTACTGCGCAGGGCATTTCGATTTCACGGTGTCGTGTTTCGTGCCCGATCCGTGGACCACCCAGGGCGAGGCGCGCGAGATCGGCCGGCGCGCGAAGCTCAGCGGCTGGAAGCACCTGATCGTGATCACCTACACCCCGCACGTGTCGCGGGCGCGCTACATCGTGGAGAAATGCTTCGACGGTGAGATCACCATGGTGGCGAGCCCCAGCGATTCGGGTCTGGCGTTCTGGGCCTGGATGTATGTACGGCAGTCGGCGGGATATGTGCGCGCATTCGCACAGACCGGTTGTTGATCGAAACTTGCGCCCCGGCCACGCAATTGAGCGGTTACGATGAGCGCGGGTCAGCCGAAAGTGCGTCCGTCTCGGGGGTGGATGCGGGTGCGGAAGGATTTCCGGTGCGTATCGACGACTTGCGTTCGATCCGGGACAGCGAACTCACCACCGATGTGTGCGTAATCGGGTCGGGCCCGGCCGGGTCCACCCTCGCCGCCGAACTCGCGGGATCGCCACTGCGCGTTCTCGTTTTGGAAAGCGGTGGTTTCGAAATCACCCCCGAAACCGACGAACTCAATGACCTGGAGAATGCCGGGGCCGCGCGGGCCATGCCATATCGCAACGCGCGCAATAGAATTCTGGGCGGTAGCTCGCACACCTGGAGCGGGCGCTGCGCCCCGCTGGACGCCCTGGACTACCGGGCCCGGTCCTGGGTGCCCGGTTCCGGCTGGCCGATCGGACCGGACCAGGTGGAACCGTATCTGGACCGCGCCGCCGCGCACCTGGGGCTGGGCCCGGGCGGGCAGTTCACCGACGATCGCTTCTGGGAGCTGGCGGACCGGCCGCCGCCCGTGCCGGATCTGGACCTCCGCCGGCTGCGCCCGTTCTTCTGGCAGATCAGCAAGGATCCCGCGGATCCCTTCGACAGCAAGCGATTCGGGCCGCATCTGGCCGATATTCCGGCCGGTAATGTGCGAATCATCGTGAATGCCACCGTCGTCCACCTCGATACCGATCCGGTCGGCCGACAGGTAGTCCGATTGCGCGTCGTCGACGCCGACGGAAAACCGCGCACGGTGAATGCGGCGCGAATTGTGCTGGCCGCCGGGGGAATCGAGAATGCCCGGTTATTGCTCGCCTCCAACCGCGAACTTCCGGCCGGTCTCGGAAATCGGCACGATATGGTCGGGCGGTACCTGCTGGACCATCGATGCGGAGTGGTCGGCACGCTCGATCCGCACGGTTCCGCGGCGGCGCGCGACCGGTTCGGCAAATACGTGGTGAAAACGCGGGGCGGAAAACACACCTTCCTGCACGGCGTGGCATTGTCGCCGGAAATCCAGGCCGCCGAGGGATTGTTGAACTGCGCCTTGTGGATTCAGGAAGTGCCCGCCGAGGACGATCCCTGGGAATCGGTGAAGAACCTGCTGCGCGGGCAGCTGAACCTGCACGACGCGCGGACGGTGGCGAGCCATCCGGGACTGCTGCTGTCGGGGGCCAAACGGCGGCTCATCGATCACACCGGGCTGCCGCGCAAGCTGGAACTGGTGGAGCTGCGCTGCATGGTGGAGCAGACGCCGGATCCGGAGAGCCGGATCACCTTGAGCGACAAGGCCGATCGGTTCGGGGTGCCGCTACCGCGGGTGAACTGGCGGCTGAGCGCGCAGGAGGACCGGACGGTGCGGCGGGCGGCGGCGCTGCTGGCCGGGGAGTTCACCCGGCTGGGGTTCCCGCCGCCGGAGCTGCACGATTGGGCACGGGAGGGAAGTTCGCTGCCGGTGCGGCTCACCGACTGGGCGCATCCCACCGGCGCCACCCGGATGTCGGCGGATCCGAGGACCGGGGTGGTGGACGCCGACTGCCGGGTGCACGGGATGGAGAACCTGTGGGTGGCGGGCAGTTCGGTGTTCCCGACGAACGGGCACGCCAATCCGACGCTGACCATCGTGGCGCTGGCGGTTCGCCTGGCGGACCGGCTCCGCCACGGGTGACTACTGCTTGGGCAGGGGCAGGTCGATACTGCTGACCTCGGTGACCTTCCAGTCGTCCTTGGGATCGACGCTCACCGTGTAGTAGACGGTCGAGACGAAACCGTCGGGGCGCTGGGTATTGCTGGTGTTGACGTTCAGATAGACGTTCACCTTGTACGCGCCGTTGTCCCGGTTGACGATCTGCGCGCCGAGCGGGGTCGGGCTGGAGATCCACTGCAGCGGCACCATGAATTTCTGCAGTTCGCCCTTGCCCGCGTCGAAGGCCGCGCCCAGCTTCGGGGTGGTGTTCTTCTGCAGGCGCGCGATCCAGGCGTTGAAGTCGGTGTAGTTGACCGTCGAGACGCCCACCGCGTAATCGGTGGCGACCTGTTCGGCGTGCTTGTCGTCGGCGGCCTGGGCATCGCGATCGCGCAGTTCGCCGCGGGCCGAGGACCACAGCACCGTCATGGTGACGAGCGCGCCGATCAGCACCACGGCCGCCGCGGCGAGCGCCAGCGTGGAGACCTTCAGCTGAATGGTCTTGCCCTGCGGCTCGGCGGCCTTCGGCTCGGTCTCGGCGGCGGACTCCGCGTCGACCGCCCGTTTCGGTTCGGTGCCCTCGGACATCCGCATACCTTCCTCTACTACTTGACGTTGACCTGCACGCGCACGGCGTTGTCACCGGTATTGGCCAGCGCCTGGGTGATCAGGCCGCTGATATCGATCTGCGATCCCGCGGTGCGCGTCGAGTCCACCAGCGGGCGGAGTTGCGGCGCGAGAATCTGCAATTCGGGTCCCGCCTGCCGCAGCCAGTCGCTCAGCTTGGTCAGGAACGGCGCCAGGCCGTCGTCTTCGAGATAGACCTGCGGGCCGGGCGCGCGGTCCACCAGTCTACCGACCGCGTTCACCAGCTCTTCCAGGGACTTCTCGAAGCGCAGGAAGGCCGGGGCCGCGGCGGCGGTGGCCGCGCCCATGCCGTCCATATCCGAGGCCGCGGCCTGGAAGCTGTTGAGCAGCTGCGCGATCTTGGGCTCCCGGCTCATGATGGCCGCGGCCAGCAGATCGCCGGCCCGGGTCAGCGCCGGCATGCTGGATTCGGTGTCGTGGAAGGCCGCGCCGAGGGTGCTCGCCAGCGAGGCGGCCACCTTCGGGTCGAGCTGGTTCATGACCTTGTTGACCAGCCGCGACACCTCCGGAATGGACAGCGGCGATTTCACGGTCGCGGTGTCCAGGCGCTGCCCGTCGCGCAGGTAGGGGCCACCGCCGGTCTTGGGGCGGATCTCCACGTACGGTTCGCCCAGCGCCGAGAGCTGCTCGATGCTGATCACGCTGTCGGTGGGGACCTTGCGGTCCGCGTCCACCCGGAAGCCGACCTCGATACCGGCGGCGGTGCCGTCGATGGAGGTCACCTTGCCGATCTTCATGCCGGTCAGCAGGATCGGCGAACCGACGCTCAGGCCACCGGAATTCGACAGCACCATGGACGCGCGGGTGTACTCGGCGAACGGATCGGCGCGCACCACGCCGAAGGTCAGATAGCTCGCGCCCAGCACGGTGACGGCGGCGATACCGCCGAGGGAGGCCAGCGATCCCCATTTCATCGCACCGCTCCGATCACGCGCAGACCGGACAGAATCGCGGCCGTCTTGTCGTCCTTGGACACCGAATCCGCCTGCACCCCGGTGACATTCACCTTCGGGCCCTGCTCCACGAACGGAGTCAGCTTGTCCCGCAGCAGGGAAAGCAGCAGCGCCAGGTTCGAGGGCTTGGACAGGTCCAGACCCTGACCCGAAAGCGCCAGCGGCACAAAGGCTTGCGCGGCGGCATTGCCGGAGGTGGCGAGCGGCTCCAGCCAGGTCAGCGAGGAACCGAGCTGGCCCAGTGCGGTGAAGAGCCCCGCGACGCCGTTGATGGAAGCGGTGATGCCGGTCATGGCGTCCACCGATTCCTGGCTCAGCTGATGGTCGAGGTAGTCCACGCCGTCGTGCAGCACTTGGGCATTGGTGCCCAGGCCGTTGAGCAGCGAGTCCACCGCATCCAGATTCGCGGCCAGGTCCTGGAAGTTGGTCCCCGCGTTCTGGGCGATGCGCCGCGTCTCGTTCGGATCCGCGGGCAGCACCGAATTGATGCGATTGATGATGTCCTGCAACTGATTCACCGCCCCGCCCTGGGTGAAGGCGGCCAGCGCGGCCATGGTGTCCTCGAGCTGCACCGGCGGCCGGGTGAACTCCTGGCCGATGGTGCCGCCGTCCGGCAGCAGCTTGCCGAAACCGCCGGGCGGCGTGGTCAGCGCCAGGTGGATGTCACCGAGCACGGTGTTCTGCCGCAGCTCGGCCACCGTGGTGGCGGGCAACTGCACCTTGCTCGAGATCTCGGCGTCCACCACGACGTAGCCGCCCTTGCCGCCGGAATGCGCCGAATCCACCACGCGCACACCGGTGACCGTGCCGACCTGCGCGCCGTTGGCGATCACCTTGGCGCGGGCGGGCAGGTTCAGTACATTGCCGAACTCGATGTGGATGTTGTAGGTCGGGCCGGAAACCGACGTGCCGGGGACCGGCACCGAAGACGGATCGAACGCACAGCCACCGGCGCCCGCTATCAACGCGGTAGCCAGTACCGCCGCACCGAGGGCGCGTTTCGGCAGCGCCGGAAGACGCAAGGTAATGGTCCTCATCGCGCACCTGCCATTCCGACCACCAGCGGCACCAGTGGGATATCGAGGTCCGACGGCTGGGCGCAGCGGCCCGGTTGCAGCGCGTTCAGTGCCGCGCACGCCTGCTCGGACTGCTCCGCGGACAGTGCCACGCGCGGCGAACCGTAGGTCACGCCGGAGCCCATCATGTGCTCGGCGGCGCTGGTCAGCACCGGCAGCTTCTGCATGATCTCGGACATGGAGCCGACATTGGCGCGCAGCAGGCGCAGCAGCGGCATGGTGTCGTCGAGCGCCCGCATGATCGGATCACCGGCGATGGTCACCAGATCGTTGAGCATGGGCAGGGCCTGACCCAGCCGGTCGATCAATTCCGCACCGGGACCGAGCAATTCGCTGCTGGCGTTGTTCAGCGCCGGGGCCAGCCGCAGCAGCATCGAGCGCAGATCGCCCCAATGCGCCTCGACCTTCTGCCCGACCGAGGCGAAGGCATCGAAAATGCCCGCCAGATGGCCGATGTCGGCGTCCGGGGCGGACAGCGACGAACCGAGCTTCTTGACGATCGCGTTGATCTCCGGACCCGCGCCCGCCGTCGCCGCGTCCAGCGCGCCCAGACCGCGTTCCAGCGCGTCCGGGGCCTGCGCCGCCTGCAATTGCGCGGACAGATCCGCGAGCGCGGTCAGCGTCTCGGTGATGCTCTTGGGCGTCAGCGTCTTGGTGATGCACTCGCCGGGATTCCAGCGCGCGGTGTTCTTCCCGCTGAACAGCACCGCCAGATTCCGGTCCGCCACAATGGAATCCGCGACCGTGGTGGCGGCGGCATCGGCGTACACCGGGTACTTCGCGTCCACCTCGAACCCGACCGCGACCTTCGCGCCCTCGGATTCGACGGAGGTCACGGTGCCCACGGGGATGCCGCGCATGGTGACCTTGTTGCCCACGTAGAGGCCGACCGCGTCCGGCATGAGCGCGCAGTAGGACTGGGTCTTCTTCATCGGATCGAAGTAGACGAAGTACCCGACCACCGCCAGCGCCACCACCAGGACCGCGCCGGCGACCGACATGAACGCCTGTGAGGCGAGCAATCGCTTGAACATCAGCAGTCCTTTCCGGGCGCCGGGATGCAGATGGCCGGCAGCGGAACCGTCTGCTGCGACTGGTCGACGGTGACGCCGCCCTCCGGGATCACCAGTTCCGACAGCTTGGTCTGCAGGCTGTGCGCGGCGGTCAGGGTGGGCCCGAACTTCTCGCCGAGCTGTTCCAGCTGCTCGAGCGCGGCGTTCAGTTTCGGCTTCAGCGACTCGTCCCAGGCCGGCGCCGCGCCGCCCAGCCGCCCGACCACCTCACTGAGCAGCCGGATGGCCTCGGCCATTTCGGTGTGCTTGGCCTCCAGCACGGTGACCAGCAGGTTGGCATTGTCCATCAGGCGGCCGAGATCGGTTTTCGCGCCGTCGTACATGCGCACGTACTCATCGGCGACCGAGATGGCGTTCGAGACCTGGGTGCGCTGCCGATCCAGCGCGTCCACGTAATTGCCGACGGTGGTCAGCGTGGTGCGCAGGCTGTCCGGCGCGGTCTGCAGCGAATCGCCGAGGGCCGCCAGATTGCGGTTGAGGCTGTTGCCGTCCAGCTTCGACAGCGGCGCGGCCGCGTCCTGGAAGGTCTGCACCAGGCTGTAGGGCAGCCGGACCCGATCGGCCGGAATCGCCTTGTCCCCCAGGGCCTGTGACCCGGCCGGGAACACCGCGACGTAGTGACCGCCGACGATGGTCAGCATGCGAATGTCGAGGGAGGTCTGATCACCCATGAAGACATCCGAATCCACGGTGAACTTCATGATCACCTTGTCCGGCTTCAGCTCCAGGGACTTCACCTCGCCGACCGAGATGCCCGCCACGCGCACATCGTCGCCGGCCTTCACCGACTGCGCCTCGGACAGTTCGGCGGTGTAGGTGTGCTTGCCCAGCGGCAGCACGTACAGCGCGCCCGCGCCCAGCAGCAGCACCGCCACCAGCGCCGCGCCGATGATGCCGCGCCGCAGTTCCCGCTTCACCCGGGTGGGTTCGTCGATCACGCGGTCGTCGCCGAATCGCAAGCGGGGCAGTCTCATCCGTTGCACAGTGTCACCTGCTGTCCGCCGATAAGCACCTTCAGCATGCCGGGCAGTTCGGCGTTCCCCTTGCTGCACAACGGCTTCCAGCCGGACGGCCCGGAAGGCAGCGAGGCGTCCGCGGCGGCCAGCACGGCGGGCAGCCGGCCGAGCAGCTCCACCGCCTGCTTGCCGTCGGGGAAGATCTGCCGGATCAAGGTGTCCACGTCCTGGCCGCTGTTGATGCCGAGGGTGCGCAGCAGCGCGTCGATGGGCCGTAGCACCGACGGCGCGGTCGCCGCGAATTGCGCCAGCCCGCCGATGTTCTGCTGCAGCGCCTCGAAGATATTGCTGAGCTGGGCGAGCAGCGGCACCAGATAGTGCACCCGGCCGCTCAGGCGATCCGACAGATCCGACATATTGCGGATCAGCGTGCCGATCACCTGCTGCCGGTTGTCGACATGCGCGGCCAGCTTGCCGATGGCGTCCATGGCCGGGCCGACGCCGTTGCCGTCGCCCTCGATCAGAGCGACCATGCTGGCGCTGAATTGGTTGATGGCCTCCGGAGACACCGTCTGCAACACCGGCTTCAAGCCGTTGAACAGGCTGGTCACATCGAAGGACGGCACGGTGTGATCGATCTCGATGCGCGCGCCCGCCGCGATCGCCTTACCCGGCTGCGGCTGCTGCTGCAGATCGATATAGCGCTGCCCCGTGAGGTTCTGGTACCGGATCGCGAGCTTGGAGTTGTCGTAGACGGGTGCGTCGGTCTTGACCGTGAGGCTGACCTTGGCCCGGTTCCCCTCCAGCTCGATGCCCTTCACCTTGCCGACCTGCACGCCGTACATGCGCACGTCGTCGCCGACCTTGAGGCCGTTGGCATCGGTGAAAATCGCTTCGTGCGAATCGGTTTCACCCGAGACCGGCCGCTGGATGGCGGTCAGCACCAGCATGAGCACCACCACGATGACGCCCGCGAACAACACCAGCCGCCACGCCGCGGCCTTCACGCTCATCGCATTCCTCCCAGTAGCGGCGCGATGACCGCGGGCACGCTCTTCAGCTCGACCTCCACATTCAGCACCGGCCCCTGCCCGTTGTCGGGCATGGCGGCGCGCAGACGCTCCAGCAGCGTGCGCAATTCGGCCGAGGACTGCTGCGGGGCGGGCACCATCTGGGCCAGCGCGCTCAGCAGCGGCACCAGCGCGTCGGTGGTCCCGGACAGCTGAGTTCCGGCCTGGCCCAGGGTGTTCGCCAGGATGGGCAGCAGCTGCCCAGTCACGATGGCGACGCCCTTGTCGTATTCGGCCCGATTGGCTTGCAACCGCTGGATGCTGCGGATCAGATCGATGACCTGCACGGTCGCGCCCGCGAACTGACCGCCGCCGTCGAAGGCCGGGCCGAGTGCACCGAACAGCTGCGACAGCGGCATTCGCTGGTTGTCGGCGATGGTGCGCTGCGCGGTGATCAGCGCCTGGGCCAGCGGGGTGAGCGCCTGGGTGTCGGCGGCCGCCTGCGCGATGACCGAGGCCATCTGCGGGGTCAGCACCGAACTGCCCATCTGCGACATGCTGCGCAGAATCGAGCCCATGGTGGCGTCGTACACGTCGGCGGACTTGCGCCCGGTCAGGTCGATGACCGAACCGGAGCGCAACGGCGCACCGCCCGCGCCCTTGCGCAGTTCGATCTCGCTGATGCCGAACAGGTTGGCGGGCGCGTAATCCACCAGCAGGCTGTCGTCCAGCCCGAACATGCGCGAATCGTCCAGGCGCAGCGAAATCCGCTGCGTGCCTTTCTGATCCGGGTCGATGGCGGTGACCTTGCCGACCACCACGCCATTGGCCCGCACCTCGGTGCCCACCAGCACGCCGTCGCCGATCTGCTCGGTGCGCAGCGAAATCGGCAGGCCCGCTTCGGTCTTGTTGGACCGGTAGACCGTCCACACCGCCGTCACCGCGAGCACGATGGCCAGCGCCACCGCACCGACCGTCATCGCCTGCTTGCGATCGACGGCCACACCCGGCATTCCGTAATTCGCCATCCCCTACCCCGTGAACGTGATCGCCGAGTTGAAGCCCCACAGCGCGAGCGAGAGCACCATGTCCATGGCGATGATCGCCACCGACGAGGCCCGCACCGCTTTACCCGAGGCGATGCCCACGCCCTCCGGACCGCCGGTGGCGAAGAAGCCGTAGTAGCAGTGGATCAGGATGACGACCACCGCGAAGATGGCCACCTTCACCACGGCCGCGATCACGTCGAAGCCGGAGACGAACTGGAAGAAGTAGTGGTCGTAGACGCCCGCCGCCGACCCGTGCACCAGCGTGATCAGCCCGCGGCAGGCCGCGTAGGACAGGATCAGCGCGATCAGGAAGGTCGGGATGATGGCGACCGCGCCGGCCAGCACCCGGGTGGTCACCACGAACGGCACCGAACGCAGGCCGAGCGATTCGATGGCGTCGATCTCCTCGGAGATGCGCATGGAACCGATCTCGGCGGTCATGCGGCAGCCCGCCTGCGCGGCGAACCCGATGGCCGCGGCGATGGGCGCGAGCTCACGCGTGGTGGCGTAGGCCGAGACCAGGCCGGTGACCGGGCCCATGCCCAGCATGTCCAGCGTCGCGAACGACTCCACCGCGACCGAGGCGCCCATGACCAGGCCCAGCACGATCATCATCGGCACGGTCCCGCCGCCGACGATGATGGAACCGCGACCCCAGGTCATATTGGTGATGGCCCGCATGGTCTCGTCGCGATAGCGCTTGAGCGTCAACGGAATCGACGACAGCACCTGCCAGACGAAAGCCAGCACGAAGCCCAGGTTCTCCACCCGGCGCAGCACCAGACCGCGGCGGCGATAGGCGCGCGCCGCCCAGCCCAAACCCTTGGGCACGTAGGTAGCCGACATCAGGCCAGCCTCGTGGGCAGGAACATGGCGGTGATCTGCGTGGCGACCAGGTTGACGGTCACGATCGACACCACCGACAGCACCACGGCCGCGTTCACGGCATCGGCGACCCCGCGCGGACCGCCCTTGGCCTCGAGTCCGCGCTGGCAGGCGATGACCACCACCAGGAAGCCGAAGATGACCGCCTTGAGCAGCGACACCCACACATCCGCGGTGGTGGTGAAGGAACCGAAAGTGGCCCAATACGATCCGGGCGTCACGCCCTGACCGCCGATGGCGACCATGTAGCCGGCCAGCACGCCGACGAAGATGATGAGCACGTTCAGCAGCGGGGCCACGAAGATCATGGCGACCATGCGCGGGATGACCAGCCGGTGAATCGGGCTGATGCCCATGGTGTTCAGCGCGTCGATCTCCTCGCGGATGGTGCGCGCGCCCAGATCCGCGGCCAGCGCCGCCGCGCCCGCACCGCCCAGCAGGAAGCCGGTGGCCAGGGGCGCGCCCTGTTTGATGACGCCGAGGCCGCCGGTCGCGCCGAGCAGCGAATCCGCGCCCAGGGTGTGAATGAGGTTGCCGACCTGAACCGAGACGATGACGCCGAACGGAATGGCCATCAGGATGGCGGGAATCGCGGTGACCGTGATCAGCCGCCACGCCTGCAGAATGGCTTCTTTCCACTGGAACTGCCCACGCGCGAGATCGGAGAACGTGCCCGCGACCGCTTCCTGTGCGATGCCGGCGGCACGTCCGAAGGTGCGCAGCGAGGCCACCACGGTGCCGGAGAAGTTGTCGCGCACGATGCGGACAGCACTCTCTTGTTTGGTGACGAGCTTCAAAATTTCTTCTCCGTGATCGGCAACACTGCCTGCCATCAAAGCTAATGGTTACGCCGAGTTACAACAAATCCGCTCCAGGTGTGACACAGACCTCTCCGCAACTGTCCGGTACACCCGGAAACAGAGCTGGCCATGCGGCAGATCACCGATGTGACCAGGCATTCTGTAACGTGTTATCAGAGTGGATCGGCATGGACATGAGTTCGCACACGCACGCGGCGAACCCTTGGCCGAGGGGTTTTCCGGGGGTGAGCCATACCCGACCGACCTTGTTAGTGAACTGTCAGCTATTCAGAGGAATCCGCCGAACCCGCCCGTAGCCGGGCCCGCGGCGTGTTCACTGGGCCGCGTGGACGACACCGTCACCGCCGTCATGCACGCCGTCGAATCCGGCGACTGGGCCCGGTTCGCACAGCTCGTGCACCCCTACGTGCACTGGACCGAGGACGGCGTCACCACGCGCGGCCGCACCCGGGTGATGGCGCTGCTATCGGGCCGCGGCGTGAAACCGGCTGCGACCGTCGAACTGCGCGACGGGCAGGTCTATCGCTGGAACGCCTAGTGCGCTAAGGACTTACGGCCAGGAACAGGAAGCCGGAGAACAGCACCAGGTGCACACAGCCCTGCAGGAGGGTGGCGCGGCCCGGCACCACGGTGAGCGCGCCGACCACGACGGTCAGGGCCAGCAACACCATCTGCGTCGCGCCGAGGCCGAGCATGAGCGGGCCCTCGATCCAGACCGAGGCCAGCGCGATCGCCGGAATGGTCAGGCCGATGCTGGCCATGGCCGAACCCAGCGCCAGGTTCAGGCTGATCTGCACCCGCTCCCCGCGGGCGGCGCGCACGGCGGCAATGGTCTCCGGCAGCAGCACCAGCAGCGCGATGACCACACCGACCGCGGACGCGGGCAGGCCGGCGGCGGCGATGCCGTCCTCGATCGATGGCGACACCGTCTTGGCCAGCCCGACCACGCCGACCAAGGCCACCAGCAGCAGCACGAGGCTGATCAGCGCTTCTTTCTTGGACGGCAGATGCGCACGCTCGTCGTCGCCGGACTCCTCGACCGGCAGGAAGTCGTCGGGGTGACGGACCGTCTGCACCATGACGAAGACGCCGTAGAGCACGAGGGAGGCGACCGCCGCGAAGGCCAGCTGCGCACCCGAGAAGACCGGGCCGGGTTCGCTGGTGGTGAAGGTCGGCAACACCAAGCTGAGCGTGGCCAGTGTGGCGACCGTGGCGAGCGCGCCGCCGGTGCCCTCGGCATTGAATACCGCTACGCGCCTGCGCAGCGCGGCGACCAGCAGCGACAGGCCGAAAATGCCATTGCAGGTGATCATGACCGCGGCGAAGACGGTATCGCGGGCGTAGGAGGCGGCCTTGTCGCCGCCGGACAGCATCAGGGTGACGATCAGGCCGACCTCGATGATGGTCACCGCCACCGCCAGGATGAGCGAACCGAACGGCTCGCCGACCCGATGCGCCACTACTTCCGCATGGCTGACCGCCGACAGCACCGCGCCGATCAGGGCCGCGCCGATCACGGTGGCGGCGATCGGACCCGGCTCCCGCCCCCAGGAAACGGCCAGCACCACCGCCGCGAGGAGTGGGACGACGACAGACCACCAGCGCGAGAGAAGACCGACCATGATCTTCATCGTTCCAGCAATTCGGTCGCATCCACCGCAAAACGAGAGCCATCCCTCCCCCGCGCGGCGCGGGACATTATTCGATGGCGGCGGCGGCCTGCTCGAAAGCGGCTGCGGCGCGGCCGAAGTAATCGAAGAGCAACTCGCGCTGCTCCGGGGTGTACCCGGCCATGATCTCGCCGATCGCCCGGCGTGCCGGAGCCAGCACCCGCTCCAGTTCCGCGGGCTGCCCGACCGGTTCCACGATCACCTTCCGGCGATCACCCGGATCCGCGGCGCGCCGCACACAGCCGGCCGCCTCCAGCCGATCGATGAGCCGGGTGGTCGGTCCGGTGGTCAGCCCGGCCCGCGTGCCGAGTTCCCCCGGGGTCATGGCGCCGCGCAATTCCAGGATGTTGAGCGCGTACAGATCCGTGGCACCCAGCCCGACCGCGCGCGCACCCGCTTGGGCATGCAGCACCACGGCGCTCAGATAGCGGCGGAAAACCTCGTGCGGGCTGCCGGCGGCAGGCATTGACACGGCCGACTCTCCTCTCTTAATCTCTTCCTTAACGAAGAAACTTCTCCAAAGAAGAAGCATCTTCCACGCAGAAGACTAGCACGGAGGCCGATTCCCATGAGCACCATCGACGCCGACACCACCGCCATCCGCGCCCTGATCGAGCGCAGCCGCGACGCCTGGAACCAGGGCGACGGCGCCGCCTACGGGGCCTGCTTCACCGCCGACGCCACCGACGTCACCTATGTCGGGACCGTCTATCACGGCGGCGGCGAGATCGGGAGCGCGCACCAGGCGCTGTTCGACAGCTTCTTGAAAGGCACCCGGCTGACCGTCGAGATCCTCGAGATCCGCCGCTACGGCCGGGACACCGCGATCGTCGTCACCCGGGGCGAGTCCTCGAAGGGCAATCCGAAGAAGCTCGGAAAACTGGCCACCTACACGGTGATTCGCGATACCGACGGCCGGTGGCGGATCGCGGCGGTGCAGAAGACGCAGCACAAGCCGATCATGGAGACGGTCGCCTTCAAGTTCCAGCCCGCCACCCGGCCCGCCGCCCGCTGAGCGCGCGGCACACAGCGGATCGGATCCCGGAAACCCGGCCGGAGCTGGCATAGGCTGCCGGTGTGGACGAGACGACGGGCAGCGGCGCCGAGCCGGAGGACGGGCTACCGCATCCGCACGAACCGCACGACAGCAGTCTGGCCTCGCGGCTGAACTGGTTGCGGGCGGGCGTGCTCGGGGCCAATGACGGCATCGTGTCCACGGCCGGACTGGTGGTGGGTGTGGCGGCGGCGTCCACCGACACCTCGTCGATTCTCACGGCGGGCATCGCCGGGCTCACCGCGGGCGCGATCTCCATGGCGGCCGGGGAGTACGTCTCGGTCAGCACTCAGCGCGATACCGAGAAGGCGCTGCTGTCCAAGGAGCGGCGAGAGCTGGCCGAGGAACCGGAATACGAACTCGCCGAACTCACCCAGATCTATCGCGACAAGGGTCTTTCCGACGCGACCGCGCGCAAGGTGGCCGAGGAGCTGACCGCGCACGACGCCTTCGCCGCGCACGCCGAAGCCGAATTGAAGCTGGATCCGGACGATCTCACCAATCCGTGGCACGCGGCGCTCTCCTCCGCCGTCTCCTTCACCCTCGGCGCACTGCTGCCATTGATCGCCATTCTGCTGCCGCCGGTACAGTGGCGGATTCCGGTGACCTTCGTGGCCGTGCTGATCGCGCTGGCCGCAACCGGTTCGGTCAGTTCACGACTCGGCGGCAGCGACCCGAAGCGGGCGGTGCTGCGGGTGGTGATCGGCGGTGCGCTCGCCATGGCCGTCACCTACGGGATCGGGCAGCTGGCGGACGTTTCCGGGATCTGATCAGGGCTCGGCCGGGAACTCCGGTTGCGGTTCGGCGATCTCGGCCGGCGCGGGCGGAGCCGGCGGCGCGGGCTGCTGGGGTACGCAGATCCAGCGCGCGATCGGCAGCAGATCCCATTGCGCGGCAACGCCGTTCGTTGCACAGGGGGCGCCGAGCCGGGGTTGTTCGGTGGCGGGGACCGGATCGGTGCACACCCAGCCGCCGTTCGGCAGGGTCAGCGGCAGCAGCAGGGCGGCGCGCGAACAGCCCGGGCCGCCGATGGGGGCGGCGGCATCGATCGGGGCGATGACCGGCAGCGGAACCAGGGCCGGGATCACCACCGGGATCTCGACCGGATGCGGTGCGGCGGGACCTGGCGGAGTCACCGGGCTGACCGGCGCCACGCCCGAGGGCACGACGGGCGCGCCGGGAATCACCGCACCGGCCGCGCCGCCGGAGGGCACGCCCACCGTGCCGCTCGCCGGCGCCCCGGCGGGATTCGCCACGCCAGCGGGCGAATCCGGAAGGCGCCGATCGTCGATCGTTTCCGAATCGCCGGGCCGGTTCGAGTCGCCGCCCCGGTCGCTGGCGGTGGTGAGCAACAGGCCCGCGCCGATGGCGAGGACCATCAGCCCCGACACCAGCACCACCGCACCCAGACTGCGCGGAGTGATATCGCCGGTGCTGGAAGGCCGTTCGGGTTCGACGCTGCCGAGCATGGCTGTGCTCCTTCGGATTCCGGGCCGGGCGGTCAGGGAGCCGGGGGCGGCGGGGGCGGAGGTGGAATCAGGAACGGAATCAGGGGCGCGAGGATATCCGGGATGGGCGGGGGCGGCGGGGCGGCCGGCGCCGGGGGCGGGGGCTCGGGCGGGGCTTCCACCGGGGCGATATCGACGGGCTGGGATTGCGGGGTGTAGGCGGGAACGGGGGCCGGAGCCTCTTCGACCGGTGCTGGCGGCGGCGGGGGCGGGGCCGCAGCGGGCGGTGGGGGCGCGGCGTTCACCGGCTGCTGGGAAGAACTGGTGCCGGGCGTGGTGGTGACCGGGCCCGACGTATCGGCGGCGGGACGGTGCAGTCCGGCTTTCAACGGGCCGCCGATGAGGGCGAAGACCAGGCCGAAGGACAGGACGAGCAATACCACCAGCACTCGGGGCGACATCTCGCCCGACGCCATGACGCCGGGGGTGTCGCCCGTCTTGTCCGCGGCGGGTTTCTCCCGCACCGCACCGAGTGCCAAACCCGCATCCCTTCGCCTCGAAACCTGTGCCGCCGATCCGAAATGCTCGTCCTTCACGGACGGTACACAGGTTTGCCGGGATGCAGAACGGACTACACGGTACGGAATTGTTCCAGCTCAATATCTATCGATAACGATTGCTAGAAGATCGCCGAGGGCGTGCCGGTGAACCAGGAATTGGCGATGCGGACCCGGTGCAGCAGCCAGCGGCCGCCGTCGCGGCGCAGCTCCACGTCGTAGTAGTTCTTCAGCAGCGCGAAGACCGAGTGATCGGCGGTGAGCAGATGCTGCGCCTCGACCATGGCGGTCAGCCGAGCGGTGTCGCCGTCGATGACGATGCGCGGGTTGGTGACCTGATGGGTGGTGTCCACCCGCCCGGTGAATCCGCTCAGGATGGTGTCCACGATGACCCCGCGACCGCGCATGACGGGCACCTCCGCACCCCATTTCGCGGCGGCCGGGGCGAAGTCGAGTTCGGCGTCGGGGGTGAAGGACGACGCGAACAGTTCCTTGTCCTGCAGATCCTGCCCGAGGCCGAAACGGTAGAGGGCGTCCAGGATCTCGGCGCGATCGCGCAGTTCGCGGGCCGCGGCCGCGTCGTCGGTGGCGGACAGGGCCTGGGCTGCGGTGACGTACATGGTGACTCCTCGGTGGTTCGTTGACCGGATGAGTCCACCCTCCCGTGCGCCACCTGCGGCATCAATGCGAAAGTAGGGAACGGTCGTTAAGCCAGGCTTGAAGATGGGTGGCGGCATGCTGGAGCGGCACGAGATCGAGGTGTTCCTGACCTTGGTCGAGGAACTGCATTTCGGGCGCACCGCCGAACAACTGCACCTGTCCACCGCCCGCGTCAGCCAGACGGTGGCGAAACTCGAACGGCGGCTGGGGGTTCCGCTCTTCGAGCGCAGCAGCCGCCGGGTGGCGGTGACTCCGGCCGGGCGGGAGCTGTACGCCGATCTGCGCCCGGCCTGGGACCGGATCGGCGCGGCGGTGCGGCGCACCATCGACACCGCGCGCGGCCGGGGCGGCACGCTCACCGTCGCCTTCGTGGACGCCGCCACCAGCCAGCTGGTCGCCCGCGCCGCCGAACTGCTCCGCGCCACCCTGCCCGACTGCACCGTGCGTATTCGCGAAACCCAACCGGCCCAGGTGATTCCGGCCCTGCGCGCGGGCGAGGCGGATATCGCCCTCGGCACGCTCCCGATCGACGCACCGGATATCCGCCGCGGCCCGGTCCTGGTCACCGAGGCCCGCCTGCTCGCCGTTCCCGCGAACCACCCACTGGCGCAGCGCGATTCGATCACCCCCGCCGAGGCCGAGCGCACCACCGCCCTGGAGCAGCCCGCTTTCGCCACCACCACCGAACTGCTGGCCCTGGTCGGCGCGGGCCAGGGCACCCTGCCCGTCGGCGCGCACGCCCGCCGCTATCACCCGCGCCCCGATGTCGCCTACCTGCCGATCCGCGAGGCCCCGCCGATCGAATGGGCGTTGCTGTGGCTGAGCAGCAACGAGACCGTGCGCATCCGCGAATTCGCCAGCGCCGCCACGGCGGCCGCGGCGCCGGGCTGAGCCGACGATCACGGGACCGTGATGACGACCTTGCCGAACGGGTCACCCTCCATGAAGTGGCGGTAGGCGTCGGCGGCCCGGTCGAACGGGAAGACGCTGTCGATGACCGGGCGCAGGCCGTGCTCGGCGATGGTGGCGTTCATGGCCTCGTAGTCGGTGCGGCTGCCGACCGCGACCCGGCGGATGGAGAGATATTTGCCGCCGAAGATATCGGCGGCCGCGGCGGGCACCTCCGAGGCCTTCGCGCCGATCAGGGTGATGCGGGCGTCATAGGCCGCTGCCGCAACGGATTTCGGCAGGGTGAGCATACCGACCGCATCGATGACATGGTCCGCGCCGAGGCCGCCGGTCAGCTCCTGCACGGCATGCTCCCAGTCCGGCGTGCTCGCCCGATCCACCACCTCGTCGGCGCCGAGCTTGCGCAGCCGTTCGGCCTTGTCGGCGGTGGAGGTGATCGAAATGACCCGGGCGCCCAGCATTTTCGCGTGCTGGACGGCGAACAGCCCGACCGGGCCGGTGCCGACCGTCAGCACCGTCTCCCCCGGTCCGGCCGGGACCGGCTTGGCCACCCCGGACCAGGCCACCAGTCCGGCGCAGGTGAGCGTGGCGGCTTCCTCGTCGGTGAGGTGCGCGGGCACGTGCACCACCGACTGTTCCGCCAGCACGATGTATTCGGCGAGCCAGCCGTCGAAGTTCGCGCCGTACTGTTCGGCGGCCAGCGCCAGGGACTGCGGGCCGTCGATCCAATTGACGAAATAGCTGCCGGCCACCCGGTCACCGAGGGCGGCGCGGGTCACGCCGTCGCCCAGCGCGACGACCTCGCCGACGCCGTCCACCAGCGGCACCGTATCCGCTTTCAGCGGCAGCGGATAGGTGCCCTCGAGGAGCATCACATCGCGGCGATTGAGCGAGGTGGCCCGCACCCGGACCACCACCTGATGCGGTCCGGGGACCGGGATTTCCTGGGCGCGGCGGCTCAGGCCGTCCAGGCCGCGCAGCGATTCCACATGGTAGGCAAGGGCATTCATGATTCGTTCTCCTGAAACTGGAAGTGCGGGTGGCTACGCGGGGCCGATGTACTGGTGATCGCTGCGGATGCGGCCGTCCGCGTCCAGCGCGAGCACGTCGTAGCCCGCGCCGCCCTCGGAACCGTCGGCGGTGGAGACCATCAGCCAGCCGAGGCCGACCAGGTCGCCGGCCAGCCGGGCCGCCCGGCCCCGGGCCCGGAAGACGTATTCGCCCGGGGCGATGAACATTTCGTAGGCCCGGGTGACACGGGCGTCGAGGGCGTCGTGGCCGCGGACTTCCAGGTAGGGGGCCGGGAAGTGCAGGGCCGTCGCCGCCGCGCGGATCTCCTGCGGCGGGTCGGTCAGCACCTGGGTGCCGCCGGCGGCCCACAGTTCGGCGATCCGCTTGCGGCGGGCCTGCGGATCGGCCTCGTTCCACAGGGCGACGTACTCCTCGGTGAGGTTGATCAGGGCGTTTTCATCGAGTGGCTTGCTCATGCCGAGAAGTTTGTCCGGCAGGGGAACACGCCGCGATTCCCCGCAGGGAATGATCGAGTGGCCGCCTTCGTCATTCCTCGCAGGGAATCGCGGGACGGCTCGCGGTTCCGGACAGTGGAGGCATGACGACCATGGCGGTAGTGGAGGCGACCCCGTTCGCGCAGCAGTTGCGGCATTGGCGCGGAATGCGGCGAATCAGCCAGCTGGACTTGGCGATTCAAGCCGAGACCAGCCAGCGATACCTGAGTTTCCTGGAACAGGGGCGGTCGCATCCGGGCCGGACCATGGTGGTGCGGCTGGCGGAATCGCTGGGACTGTCGCTGCGCGAGCGCAACAGCCTGCTGCTGGCCGCCGGGTACGCCCCGGCATTTCCCGAATCCACTTTGGACGCACCGGAACTCGGCGCGGTGCGGCATGCCCTGGACACCATCCTGCAGGGTCATCTCCCCTACCCGGCCGTGGTCACCCGCCCGTTCGGCGTGCTGGTGGCCGCCAATCCCGCCTTCGAGCTGCTGACCGAGGATTGTGCGCCGGAACTGCTGCGGTCCCCGGTGAACGTGCTGCGCCTGGCGCTGCATCCGGACGGGCTGGCCCGGCGGGTGCTGAATCTGCCCGAGTGGGGGCGCCATATCGTCGACAGCCTGCGCAATCGGGCCGCGCGCAGTCCGGATCCGCTGCTGGACGAGCTCATCGCCGAACTGGTGGGCTATCTGCCGCCGGTCGATCCGGGCCCGAATCACATCGGTTTCGCGGTGCCGCTGCGCCTGCGGAGCGATGCGGGCGAGCTGCGCCTGATCACCACGCTGACCTCGTTCGCCACCGCCACCGACATCACCCTGTCCGAACTGCACCTGGAAGCGTTCCTGCCCGCCGATCAGGCCACCGCGGACATCCTGCGCGCCCGGTTCGCCGACTCCTGACCTCGGGATCTCCCCCGCCAATCGAATACTTGTGGCCGAATACTCGTAGACGTATATTTGTCTACGAGTATCGGAGGTGTTCGCGATGGCAGCCAAACGCAAAGTCACCAACCTGACGGGCCTGGCGGTGCTGTCCACCCTGGGTATCCAGCCCGGGCACCGCTACGAGATCGCCAATCGGTTGCGGCAGTGGGGCAAGGACACCGACATGGGTGTCAAATGGGGTTCGCTGTACACCGTCGTGGACAACCTCACCAAGCACGGGTTCCTGGAAGTCGCCGGCAGCGAACGCGACGGCGCCCGCCCCGAGCGCACCATCTACCGCATCACCGCGGCCGGCCGCGCCGAACTGGCCGACTGGACCCGCGAACTCATCGGGCAACCGGCCGCCGAGCAGCGCCCCTTCCGCGCCGGCCTGTCGGTGCTGTCGGTGCTGCCGCCGGAAGAGGTCGCCGACCTGCTCACCGAGCGAATCGCCAAGCTGGACAGCATCATCGCCGCGCATCGTGACCGCGCGGCCGCGCTGGCGGGCGCGCTACCGCGCCTGTTCACCATCGAAGACGATTACGAGCTGGCCATGCTGGAGGCCGAACTGCGCTGGTCCACCGCTCTGCGGGCGGAACTGCGCGACGGCACCTTCCCCGACCTGGAGAGCTGGCGCGCGTTCCATCGCGACGGCGTCATGCCCGCCGACTTCGCCGCGTTGCTGGAAGGGGGCGAGCCGGAGCAGGCGCCCCGGCAGGACTGATCCACAGACGAAACCGGGCCCCGGCGAGGGTGCTGCAACACCGCCGCCGAAGCCCGGGATAACACCGTCTCGAACCGCGTCCGTGCAGGCGAACTCGGCACCGAGTTTGGCAACTACAGGATAACTGGGTTCTCCGCACGCGTACCGGTTCGGGTTGATTACTCGAACCCACAGGGAGACAACCATGTCCACCATTCGTTCCGCCATCGTCATCGGCGGCGGCATCTCCGGTCCGGTGGCGGCCACCGCACTGCGCAGAGCGGGCATCGACGCCCGCGTGTACGAGGCGTACCCGGGACCGGCCTACGGCATCGGATCCAATCTGGCCCTCGCGCCCAACGGGATGGCCGCGCTCGAGCTCATCGGGGTCGCCGACGCGGTGCGCGCCAAGGCCGTCCCGCTCAGCCGGCAGGCCATGTCGGTCGGCAAGAAGATGATCACCGCACCCATGCTGACCGACGTCGAACCGCTGCGGCTGGTCGATCGGCCGGACCTGCACCAGGTGCTGCACGACGGCGCGGTCGCCGCCGGGGTGCCGTTCGAATACCGCAAACGCCTGGTCGAGGTGGAGGAGCTGGCCGACGGCGTGACCGCGATCTTCGCCGACGGCAGTTCCGCAACCGCCGATGTGCTGATCGGCGCGGACGGCATCCGCTCGGCGGTGCGCACCCTGGTCGATCCCAAGGCGCCCGGGCCGACCTACCTGCGCATGCTGGGCTTCGGCGCGTACACCGATATCCCGGACCTGCGCCTGCCCGCGGAGAGCATGGTGTTCGCGTTCGGGAAACGGGCCTACTACCTGTACTGGGCCATGCCGGACGGGCGTATCGCCTGGGGCGCGAATCTGCCGCACCAGCAATACCTTTCGCTCACCCAGGCGCGTGCGGTGCCGGCCGGGGAATGGCTGCGAATCCTGCGCGAGACCTACGCCGGGGACGAGCCGGGTGAGCTGCTGGCCCGCAGCACCACGCCCGAACAGCTGGTGACCATCGGGGCGCTGCACATCATGCCGTCGGTGCCGCACTGGTATCGCGGGCGCATGGTGCTCACCGGGGATGCCATCCACGCGCCCAGCAATACCTCGGGGCAGGGGGCGTCGCTGGCCATCGAGAGCGCCATCGAACTGGCGCGCTGCCTGCGCGACATCCCGGATCCGGAAACGGCTTTCGCCACCTACGAGGCGCTGCGGCGGCCCCGGGTGGAAGCGGTCGCGGCCCGGGTGGCGCGAATGAACCAGACCAAGGCCGCCGGTCCGGTGACGCGGGCGGCCATGGGCCTGGTGATGCCGTTGATGTTCAAGGCGCTCAACCCGGAGAAGACGTTCGCGCCCGAGCAGCGCTTCCGGATCGATTGGGACGCAACGGTGCAGCCGGTGCGCGCCCTGGCCTGATCCGCGCCCGCTCCGCCCGCTACCGGTGGGCGGAGAGGGTGTCCGGGCTGTCGGCCTCGTCCAGCAGCTTGGCGGCGATATTGTCCATGGCCTGCTCCAGCAGATCGCGATCCTTGGGATTGGTGACATCCCAGTCGTCGATCTGCGATTCCAGCCAGCGCCGCCAAGCGCCCCGGACCCGGTCCAGTTCCTGGATGCCCTTGTCGGTGAGAGTCAGTGTGCCGCCGTGGTTCCGGATGAAGCCGTCGCGTTCGGCCTTCTCGTACACCGGGGCCACCACCTCCTGCGGCACCCAATAGGTGTGCGCCACTTCGCTCAAGGTCGCCGCGCCGCGCACCTTGCCGAACATCCGCACCTGGCCGAGCGCCCACGCTTCGTCGCGGGTGAGGGAACTGCCCGCGGCACTGAGGATTTCCGGATCGGGCAGCTGATTGTCGCGCAGTTTGCGCAGCACCCGGCCGACGGCGCGCTCCAGCTGCACCACCCGATCGGAGGAATCCGGCATCGAAAAGCCTTCGCCCACATCGCTCGCCTCGGCCCGCGCGCTGTCGCGCAGCTTCACCTGCTTCAGGAACCACGCCACGATGAAGCCGAGCACGGCCACCGGCACCACCCAGCGGAAGACGTAGTCGATGGAATCGGCGTAGGCGGTGATGATCGGCGCGGCCTGCTCGGGCGGCAGCTGCCGCAGCAGTTCCGGACTCTGCGCGGCCTCCGGCGGCACCTTGGCCTCCATCACCGCCGCGCCCAGTTTCGGCGTGACCTGATTCACGTAGAGAGTACCGAAAATCGTTGTCCCGAAGGCGGATCCGATGGTCCGGAAGAAGGTCACGCCCGAGGTGGCGGTGCCCAGATCCGCGTACGGCACGCTGTTCTGCACCACGATGGTGAGCACCTGCATGGCCAGGCCGATGCCCAGACCCAGGATCAGCATGTACAGCGCCTGCTTCCAGAACGGCGTGCCCGCGCCCATGGTGGACATCAGGTACAGGCCGACCGCCATGATCGCGGTGCCGAGAATCGGGAACGCCTTGTACTGCCCGGTCCGCCCGACGATCACGCCGGACAGGATGGAGGTGCCGAACAGCCCCACCACCAGCGGCAGGGTGCGGATGCCGGACGCGGTGGCCGAAACCCCGTCCACATATTGCAGATACGCGGGCAGGTAGGTCATGGCGCCCAGCAACGCGAAGCCGACGATGAAGCTCAGGATCGAGCACACGGTGAACACATTGCTGCGGAACAGGTGCATGGGGAGCATGGGTTCGGCGGCGCGGAATTCGGCGAGGACGAACAGCACGGTCATCACCGCCGCCGTGACGAACAGGCCGATGATCATCGGCGAGCCCCAGGCGTATTCGTTGCCGCCCCAATCCAATCCGAGGATCAGGCAGGTGACGCCGATGGAGATGAGCGCGATGCCCAGGTAGTCGATGATCGGCTTGGTGGCCGCCCGGGTCATCGGGATGGTGCGGGCCGCCACCGCGATCATGACGATGGCCAGCGGCACGTTCACGTAGAAGCACCAGCGCCAGCTCAGATGGTCGGTGAACAGGCCGCCCAGGGTCGGGCCGATGACGGTGGTGATGCCGAAGACCGCACCCAGCGCGCCCTGGTACTTGCCGCGTTCGCGCAGCGGGATGACGTCGGCGATGAGCGCCATGGAGGTGACCATGAGCCCGCCCGCGCCCAGGCCCTGCACGGCGCGCGCGATGATCAGCAGCGTCATATCGTGCGAGAACCCGGCGATGATCGAGCCGAGAATGAAGATGGTGGCACTGAGCTGGAACACCAGCTTGCGGCCGAACAGGTCGCCGAACTTGCCGGACAGCGCGGTGGCAATGGCCTCGGCCACCAGGTAGGCGGTGACCACCCAGGCCATGTGCCCGGCGCCGCCCAGATCCGCGACGATGGTCGGCAGCGCGGTGGCCACGATGGTGGAGTCGAGCGCCGCCATGAGCATGCCGAGCGCCACGGTGGCGAAGATGATGTCGCGACGCCCGCGGCCGATCTGCGCGGGCACGGCAGGGACATCGGCGGTGGCGCTGGCACCCGTCATCGGCCCAGTATGTGTGGCTCACCAGCCTTGATCTGGCAACGACACGGTTAACTTCGAGCGGGGTCAGGCGGAGCGCACGGCGTAGTCGCCGAGAGACGGTTCGAGCAGATCGAAAGCCTGGTTGATCTGCGTGGTCAGCGCCTCGGCAATGACGTCGTTGGATTCCCCGGCCACGGTGCGGCGCAGGGTCTCCTCGAACAGGGTCCGATGCACACCGGCCAGCAAGGCGGCGGCAATGCGCGGGCCGAGATCGCCCGGCGCGGAATCGGTTTCACTCGCGAGGGTCTCGGCCAGCAGTCGCTCCCGCTCTTCGTGGAACTCGCGTAAACGCGCCACCAGCGCGGGACTTCCGGTGAGCAGCCGGGCGAATTCGGGCCCGGAGAACCCCGCCACCACGGCGTCCTGTTCGGCCGCCGCCCGCAGATAGTCCCGCCGCAGCGCCGCCAGCGCCGACTCCCCCGCCGCGCGGTCGCGCACGGTCCGCGCCAGGCTCGCCACGAACACCTCGTGGACGTCGAGCACCAGGTCTTCCTTGCGCGGGAAGTAGTTGGTGACCGTCATCTTGGCGACCTCGGCCGCTTCGGCGATCTCGGCGATGGTGACCGTGTCGTAGCCGCGCTCCAGGAACAGGCGGGTGGCGGTATTGGAGATGTTCTGCCTGGTCTGCTGCTTTTTCCGTTCGCGCAGGCCCGGTGGGCGGGTGCCGGTGTCGGCGGGGGGCGCACTCATGGCGACGACTATATCTGATTCCGTCCCAAAAACACTGTTGACATATTTTTAGGTCTGCTCTAAGTTTGTTCGCGATGGCTACCGCAATCGTGAGTGAAGACGCAATCAAGGACTACCTGCGGCAGATCGGGCGCACCGCCCTGCTGACCGCCGCCGAGGAGTACGCACTCGGCGAACGCATCGAAGCCGGTCTGCTCGCCCAGGCCCGGCTCGACGAATCCGGAACCACCACAAGCGAACTCACCACCGAGGAGCGCCGCACGCTGACTCGCACCGCCACCGACGGCCGGCGCGCCCAGGACCACATGGTCCGCGCCAATCTGCGCCTGGTGGTCTCCATCGCCAAGCACTACACCGCGCCCACCGGCATGTCGCTGCTGGATCTGACCCAGGAGGGCACCTTCGGGCTGATGCGCGCCGCACAGAAGTTCGAGCATCGCCGCGGGCTGAAGTTCTCCACCTACGCCACCTGGTGGATCAGGCAGTCCATCGGCCGCGCGCTGTCCGAGCAGAGCCGCACCATCCGGCTGCCCGGCCACATCGTCGAAGCGCTCAACAAGGTCCGCCGCACCCAGCGCACCCTCGCCCCGCAACTCGGCCGCGCCGTCACCCCCGAGGATGTCGCCGCCGAACTGTCGCTACCGGTCGAACAGGTCCGCGAGTTGATTCGCCTGGACCGCGAACCGCTTTCCCTCCACCAGCCGATCGGCGACGAAGACGCCACCGAACTCGGCGCACTCATCCCCGACCACCTTCCCGACCCGTCGGTCACCGTCACCGACGCCGCCGCCCACGACCAACTGAAGCGCGCCCTAGCCACCCTGGCCGAACGCGAGGCACAGGTCATCAGCCTGCGCTACGGCCTCGACGGCTCCGACCCCCGCACCCTCGAGGAAGTCGGCCGCGTATTCGGCGTCTCCCGCGAACGCATCCGCCAAATCGAAGCCAAAGCCATGCAGAAACTCCGCCAGCCCTCCCGCACCCGAGGCCTCACCGACCTCCTCGGCTGAGTCACCCTCCCTCGGCCGAGCCGACCCACTCGGCCGAGCCGCCCCAGAGGGGCCGGCGGCTAAACCGGCGGGCGATCCGACCCAGACGGGGCGGGGGCGAAACCGGCGGGCATTCCGCCGCATCCCCCAACCTTGATTCGCCCGGCCCGCCGTTCAGGCGGGCCGGGCGGCTTATCATTCCTGGCGCGGATGCTTCCGCCGGAACTTACTCTGGAGTAAGGTTGAGCGAGCGAGTGCGACGGTGCACATCGAACGCCGAACCTGTGAGGTCAACTCCCATGGCATGGAAGCCCAGCCAAATCTCGGACCAGTCCGGGCGCACCTTCGTGATCACCGGCGCCAATGGCGGCATCGGCGAGCAGACCAGCAAGGTGCTCGCGAGCAAGGGCGCGACGGTGATCATGGCCTGCCGCAATACCGCCAAGGCGCAGGAAGTCGCCGACAAGATCGACGGTGATGTGCGGGTAGCGGCGCTGGATCTGGCGTCGCTGGACTCGGTGCGCGAGTTCGCCGAGAAGTCCGGCGAGATCGACGTGCTCATCAATAACGCGGGCCTGATGAACATTCCGTTCTCGCGCACCAAGGACGGGTTCGAAACCCAGTGGGGCGTCAACCATCTGGGCCACTACGCGCTCGCCGGCCTGCTGCTGGACAAGATCCGCGACCGGGTGGTCACCCTGGCGTCCATCGCGCACCGGCAGACGCCGAAGCTGTGGATCGACGACCTGAACTACGAGAACCGCCGCTACCAGCGCAATCTCGCCTACGCGCAGTCCAAGCTGTCGAACCTGATGTACGCCCGCGAATTCCAGCGCCGCCTCACCGAGGCCGGTTCGGCCAAGCGCTCCTACGGCGTGCACCCGGGTGTCTCGGCCACCGATCTGTTCGCCCGCACCGAGACCCCGCTGGACAAGATCTCCAAGCCGTTCGTCCGCCTGGTCGGGCACTCCCCCGCCCGCGCCGCGCACTCCTCGCTGTTCGCCGCCACCGAACCCGACGCCGATCCCACCGTCTACTGGGGTCCGAACCGGTTCCGCGGCACCCAGGGCCCGGTCGAGCCGTGCTCCTCCAGCCGCCTGTCCCAGAATCGCGAACTCTGGCAGCGGCTGTGGGCCGAGTCCGAGCGTTTGACCGGCGTCACATACAAGTTCTGAGCCCGCTCCCGATCGGCTCCCCGGCCGCCGCGACCTTCGTCGCGGCGGCCGCGCTTTCCCCGGACCTCTTACTACGGGGCGCGTAGTAGGCAGGTACCGTGGAGGACGTGTCCGCTCCCCAACGCCGCCCGGCCTTGATCGTGTTCGTGGTCGTGGCGGCCGCGGCGTGCCTGGGCCTGGGTTACTGGCAGTGGGGGCGCTTCGAATCCGGCACGGGCACCGCCCAGAATCTCGGCTACGCGCTGCAGTGGCCGCTGTTCGCCGGCTTCGTGGTCTGGGCCTACTTCCGATTCGTGCGCTTGGAACGCGACGCGGAGGAAGAGTCCGCGCCGCAGGCCCCCGGCGAGACCGCGCCCCGCGCCCAGCGTGTGAAGCCGGTCGCGCCGCGCGAGATTCCCGCGGGCCTGCTGCCCGAACGCCCCAAGGCGGTCAAGGACGAGGATCCGGAACTCGCCGAATACAACCGATACCTGGCCGATCTGCACGCCCACGATCTGGATCAGGCGATCCGGGACGCGGGGCTGCGCAATACCGAGAGGAACGCCGGTTGACCACCAGCGACAATTCGACCGAAGCCACCGTCGCGCCCCGGCCGATCGGCGCCGCGACGACCGAGAAGATCCGCGGCGCGCTGCTGCGCTACCGGATCCTGGCCTGGATCACCGGTATCTGGCTGCTGGTGCTGACCGGTGAGATCGTCTACAAGTACCTGCTGCTCGACGATCGCAACGACGCGCCGAGCTGGTTCTTCTACATCGGCCAGGTGCACGGGCTGTTCTACATGCTGTACCTGGTCTTCACCATCGACCTCGGCATCAAGGCGCGCTGGAAGCCGGTGACCACGCTGCTCACCTGCCTGGCGGGCACGGTGCCGTTCCTGTCGTTCGTGTTCGAGCACAAGCGGACTCAGGAAGTGAAGGGCGCCTTCGGGCTCTAGAAACCCCAGTTCCAGATTCGCGCCCCGCCATTACTGTGGCGGGGCGCGGTCGTCTCCGGCCGGTCGAGCAACAGCCCCCTACTGCGAAACAGGGTCCGGGGACCTGATCCCCGAACCCCATTGTTCTTTCCCCGCAGGGGAATTCAGTCCTGCGCGAGCGCCGCCAGCGCGGGCAGCAGCTGCCGCAGGGCCCGGCGGCGATGCGACACCGCGTCCTTCTCGGCGGGGGTGAGCTGGGCCGCGGACACCTCGCCGCCCTCCGGCACGAACAGCGGGTCGTAACCGAATCCGCCGTCCCCCACCGGTTTCCGGGCGATCGTGCCCGGCCATTCCCCGCGCACGATCTCCTCGACGCCGTCGGCCACCAGCGCGCACGCCGACACGAACCGCGCGCCCCGGCGCTCGTCCGGCACGTCACCGAGCTGCGCGAGCAGCAGGGCGTTGTTGGCCTCGTCATTGCCGTGCGTGCCCGACCAGCGCGCCGAGAGCACCCCCGGCATGCCGTTGAGGGCGTCCACCGCGATCCCGGAATCGTCTGCGATACAGGCCAATCCGGTCGCGGCGAACCCGTCCCGGGCCTTGGCGACGGCATTCCCCTCGAAGGTCGCGGCGGTCTCCGGCGCTTCCTCGTAGGGCGGCACGTCGTTCAGGCCGATGATCTCGATGCCCGCGATCCCGGCCTCGTCCAGGATCCGGCGCAATTCGTTGAGCTTCTTGGCGTTCCGGCTCGCCACCAGCACCTGACGCGGCATTATCGCTTCTTCGCCTCTTCCGGTTCCGGCAGCGCGCCGGGGTACGGCAGGGCCAGGGCTTCCTTCTGGATCGCGAAGATCTGCTCGCAGCCCGCCAGCGCGGAGTCCAGCAGCTTGTCCAGGGTGGAGCGCGGGAAGGTGGCGCCCTCGCCGGTGCCCTGGATCTCGACCAGGGTGCCGGTGTCGGTGGCGACCACGTTCATATCGACCTCGGCGCGCGAATCCTCCTCGTACGGCAGGTCCAGCCGGACCCGGCCGTCGACCACGCCGACGCTGACGGCGGCGATGGCGCACGAGATGGGCTGCGGATCGGTCAGCTGCCCGGCGGCGGCCAGGTAGGTGACGGCATCCGAGAGCGCCACGTAGGCGCCGGTGATGGCGGCGGTGCGGGTGCCGCCGTCGGCCTGCAGCACATCGCAGTCGATGGCGATGGTGTTCTCGCCGATGGTGGACAGGTCGATGCAGGCGCGCAGCGAACGCCCGATCAGCCGGGAGATCTCCTGGGTGCGGCCGCCGACCTTGCCCTTCACCGATTCGCGCCCGGAGCGGGTGTGGGTGGCGGCGGGCAGCATGGCGTATTCGGCGGTCAGCCAGCCCAATCCGGAATCGCGCCGCCACGGCGGCACCCCGTTGGTGACGCTGGCGGTGCACATGACCCGGGTCTGCCCGAACTCCACCAGCACCGAACCCGCCGGATGCGTGGTGAACCCACGGGTGATCTTTACCTCGCGGAGTTCGTCATCCGCACGTCCATCGGCTCGTTTCGACACGGCAGTAGCCTAACCGCGCGCGGAGACAAGTGAGCAAAGGCCCGGCCCGCGCCGAAACGCGGGCCGGGCCGTTCACTTACCGGGTGGCGACGCCACCGTCAGATGTCGAAGACCTCGCCGGGCGAGACCGCGTGCACCGGACCGGAGTACACGGCCTTGGCTTCGGCGATGACATCCTCGCGCGAAGTCCACGGCGGAATGTGGGTGAGCAGCAGTTCACCCACGCCGGCCTGGGCGGCGATCAGACCGGCTTCGTGGCCCGAGAGGTGGATGCCGGGCGGGCGATTGGCCGGATCGTGGGTCCAGGACGCCTCGGACAGCAGCACGTCCGCGCCCTGGGCGAGCTCGAAGACCTCGTCGCACAGCGCGGTGTCACCGGTGTAGACCAGGGTGCGGCCGTTGGCGGTGGTGATGCGCAGCCCGTAGGACTCCGGGGGATGGAACATGCGGCGTGCTTCCACGGTGTGCCCGGGCCCGAAGCCGATGGGCGCGTCGGTCACCCACTGGCGCATGTCGATGACGTCGGACCAGTCGTCGGTCTCGCCGCCGATCTCGGCCGAGGCGTTGCCGATCCGCAGCGAGGTGTCGGACGGCCCGTAGACGATGGCCTTGCCGCTCGGCGGATTCGGGTGGTAGCGCCGCCACACCAGCAGACCGGGCAGGTCGAGGCAGTGGTCGGCGTGCAGGTGAGTCAGGAAGATGTCGACTTCACCGGGATCCAGATAGCGCTGCAACGCGCCGAGCACTCCGGGTCCGAAATCGATCACGGTGGGAGTCATGTCCGGGCCGGTGAGCAGGTATCCCGACGCCGGGGAATCCGGGCCGGACACGCTGCCCGAGCACCCGATGACGGTGAGGCGCATTCCCCCATGCTGCCACGCTGCTGTCTCGCTCAAAGGAGGGATCCCCCAAAACGCCGACCGGGTCCAGCGTCACCCCGACGTAACAGGGCGGCCGGCGTTGGCCCCGCGACGATGACGACGTTCATGAGCAGAGAGTACCCATCCGGCAACCAGACCACCCACCGCCCCGAAAAGATGCCCTTGCCAAGAGATTCCGGGCTGTCCGGGTAGCACGCCCCACAGGATCGAGCCGTACAGCAACCCCACCCCCACGCTGACGGCGACGAAGACCCAGTTCCGGGCCAGCCAGCCCCAGCACAGCAGGTAGGTCAGCCAGCCGAAGACCAGCACCGAGGCGCCCACGTGCACGGACCCGGTGGCGCCGGTGAGCCACACGCCCGTTCCGGCGATCACCCAGATGATCGCGGTCGCGGCCAGGCCCCGGCCGATCCCGGTGAGCAACGTGAGCAGGCCCAGGACCAGCACCGGGAGGGTGTTGCCGATCAGGTGTTCCCAATTGGCATGCAGCACAGGTGCGAACAGGATGCCGTCGAGGCCGTCGATCTCGCGCGGCTCCACCCCGCCCTCGTAGTCGAGCCGGTCCCCGGTCACCTGGTCGACGGCTTCTACCCCGTAGAGCAGACCGGTAAACCCGAGAATGATCACAATGGCGCGCTGCCACAACAGCTTCACCGGATTGCCCGGGCGCGCCGGATCGCCCGCCGGCCGGATCGGATTCGGGGAACGCGAGCCGGGACTGTCGAGCTGCCTGCGCAGCCGCTCGATCCGCTCCGGGTCGAACGACGCTCCTACGCCACCCATGGCAGCACCTCCTGGCTCCCGCTCTCCTCACCGAGCGTACCGACGGGCGCGCGGCTCAGGCCCAGAGTTGCCCGTCGAGGCGCTCTTCGGCTTCTTCCAGGGTGCCGTCGTAGGCGCCGGTGGAGAGGTATTTCCAGCCGCCGTCGGCGACCACGAAGGCGATATCGGCGGTCTTGCCCGCCTTCTGCGCCTTGCGGGCCACGCCGAGCGCGGCGTGCAGGATGGCCCCGGTGGACACGCCCGCGAAAATGCCCTCTTCCAGGACCAATTCGCGGGTGCGCTTCACCGCGTCGTACGGGCCGACGGAGAAGCGCGAGGTCAGCACCGATTCGTCGTAGAGCTCCGGCACGAAGCCCTCGTCGAGATTGCGCAGCCCGTAGACCAGTTCGCCGTAGCGCGGTTCGGCGGCCACGATCTCGATGCCGGGGACCTTCTCGCGCAGGAATCGGCCGGTGCCCATGAGGGTTCCGGTGGTGCCGAGGCCCGCCACGAAATGCGTGATCTCGGGCAGGTCGGCGAGGATCTCCGGCCCGGTGGTCTCGTAGTGCGCGAGCGCGTTGGCCGGATTGCCGTACTGGTAGAGCATCACCCAGTCCGGATTTTCGGCGGCGATCTGCTTGGCCAGTGCCACAGCCTGATTGGAGCCGCCCGCGGCCGGGGAGTCGATGATCTCGGCGCCGAACATGGTCAGCAGCTGCCGCCGTTCCACCGAGGTGTTCTCCGGCATCACGCAGACCAGCCGGTAGCCCTTGAGCTTGGCGGCCATCGCCAGGGAGATGCCGGTATTGCCGCTGGTCGGTTCGAGAATCGTGCAGCCGGGGGTGAGCCGTCCGTCGGCCTCGGCCTGCTCGATCATGCGCAGCGCCGGACGGTCCTTGATGGAGCCGGTCGGATTGCGGTCCTCGAGCTTGGCCCACAGCCGCACGTGGTGCTCGCCGTCCCATTGCGGGGACAGGTTCTTCAGCCCGACGAGCGGGGTGTCGCCGAGCGTCGCGATCAGCGACTCGTAGCGCGCCACGGTTAGCGCGCGCCGCCGGCGACCGCCGGAAGAATGGTCACGGTGCCGCCGTCGGTCACCTCGGCGTCCAGCCCGCCCGCGAAGCGCACGTCCTCATCGTCGATGTAGATGTTCACGTAGCGGTTCAGCTTGCCGTCCTTGAGCAAACGCTCCTTCAACCCCGGGAAATTGGCTTCCAGGTCGTCGATGAGCGCGGCCAGGGTCGCGCCCTCGCCCTGAACTCGCTTCTCGCCCTTGGTGATCGGGCGCATGATGGTCGGAATGGACACGGTGACCGGCATGACTGGGACTCCTTGCTTTCAGGTGGTGACGATCTGGACGGGCTCTTCCTGGACCTGCCCGTCCAGAATCCGATAGCTGCGCAGCTCGTGCCGCTCCGGGTCGCGGGTGGAGATGAGCACGTAGTGGGCATTGGGTTCGGAGGCGAAGGAGATGTCGGTGCGACTCGGGTACGCCTCGGTCGCGGTGTGCGAGTGGTAGATGACCACCGGCTCCTCGTCGGCGGCGTCCATCTCACGCCACAGCTTCAGCTGTTCACCGGAATCGAACTCGTAGAAGGTCGGCGAGCGCGCGGCATTGATCATGGGAATGAAACGCTCGGGCCGGTCGGACCCCTCGGGCCCGGCGATGACCCCGCACGCCTCGTCGGGATGGTCGGCGCGGGCGTGCGCCACCATGGCGTCCACCAGGTCGGCCCTGATCACCAGCACTGTCGCATCCTTCCGATCCCGGCGCGGCTCGGCCGTGGCGGCCAAACGTTGTCGTCAACAGGTGAGAATATTCGGGTATTCCCGGCGCGCCCGCGCACACCCCCTGGTCAGGCTCCGAACAGTTCCCCGTAGGCCGGAATCCCCGCGACCGAGGTGGCGGACAGGATGGCGTCCACGATGGCCCGCTCCACGCACACCGCGGCGGCGGTGCAGAGCTGGTCGAGCAGCAGCAGATCCGACGGGAAGGCCGGGGGCAGTGGGAAATCCGGCTGTGCTGCGGCCTGCCCGGTGGCCAGCGCGAAGATGGTGTCGCCGTCCAGCGGCGAATGCGCGGGCCGGACCGCGCGGGCGATGCCGTCCTGTCCGGTGGTGGCCAGGCGGCGGCACGCGGACTTGTCCAGGGCGGCGTCGGTGGCGACCACGCCGATGGTGGTGTTGAGCACGGTGCCCTTCACCGCCAGGGCATTGGCGGCGGCCAGCTGTTCGGCGGTGGCGGGCCGCAGGGCGAAATGCTCGGCCCCGTCGGTGCCGCTCCCCCACGGCAATCCGGTGCGCGGATCGAAGACCGAGCCGACCGGATTGGCCACCATGATCGCGCCGACGGTGACGCCCGCGGCCGGGCCGTCGGTGAATTTCACACTGGCCGTGCCGATTCCGCCCTTGATGGATCCGGCCCGCGCCCCCACGCCCGCTCCGACCGAACCGCGCGCGAAGTCCTGGCTCGCGGCATCGGCGGCCAGGAAACCGAAGTCGGCGTCGGGGCGGATATGCCACGAGCCCACCGGCAGATCGAAGATGACCGCGCCCGGCACGATCGGCACCACGCGGGCCGGATCGGCGGGATCCATCGGAATGCCCTCCTTGTGCTCCTCGCACCAGCGCATCACGCCGTCGGCGGCGGCCAGCCCGTAGGCGCTGCCACCGGTCAGCAGGATCGCATTCACCTGCCGCACAGTGTTTCCCGGATCCAGTAGGTCGGTCTCCCGGGTGCCGGGGCCGCCGCCGCGCACGTCCACCGAGGCGACCGCGCCGCCGGGCACCCGCACCACCGTGCACCCGGTGGCCGCGCCCGAGCCGATGGCGGCGTTCTCGTCCAGGGCGTGATGGTGGCCGACGAGCACGCCCGCCACGTCGGTGATCGAATTGCGCGGTCCGGCAACGCTGTTCACACGGTTCTCCTGTCCGGGAAGGCGGTCGGCGCTAGGGCGCGAGGGCTTGCAGCAGGGAGTCCTGCATCCAGGTGAGCCAGTGATAGACCTCGAGGCTGGGCGCGCGCGGGTCGTCGGGATCGAGCTGATCGGGGGTGTCGGCGCTGATGTCGAGCGCGGTGCCCAGCGCCAGCCGGACGTCGTTGAGCGCGTTCAGCCAGGCGTCGGCCTGTTCGGGGGTGAGCACGATCTTCCCGCCCTGCGGCGGCAGCGTTTCCAGCACCACCAGCCCGGCCGAGACCTTGGCGTCGATGATCTCCGGCTCGTGCAGGCTGCGCAGCGCGCTGTTCATATCGGCGCGCTCGGCATCGGGCGAACCGGGTTCGCTGCGATGGAAATCGGGCAGCAGCCGGCGCAATCGCGGATCGTCGGGCGGGGTGTTGTTGCCGAGCTGTAGCCCGGTGAGGGCGGCCAGATCGTCCTCGGGGGCCGAGCGGGCCCGGTCGGTGAGCAGTCCGGTGACGGCGCCGACGAGCGACCGCAGGACCTCCGCTTCGTGGCCGTCCATTTCCGACTTCAGTTTCAACCCGCCCAGGGAGTTCTTTCTGCTCCACTTCCGCACGGGTTCACCGTAGTCGCCCGGATCAGTCGTCACGCTGCATGGTCGCCCACAGTCCGGCCGCGTGCAGGCGTTGGACGTCGTGTTCCATCTTGTCGCGCGAGCCCGAGGACACCACGGCCTTGCCCTCGTTGTGCACCTTCAGCATGAGCTCGGTTGCCTTGCCTTTGCTGTAACCGAACAGCTTCTGGAAGATGTACGTCACGTAGTGCATGAGGTTGACCGGATCGTCCCAAACGACCGTTACCCAGGGCCGATCCTCGGCCTCCAGGATTTCGCTGTACTCGATCGCCTCGGGGGTCGCCTGTGCCGCCGACAGTGTCACGTTCCCACCGGCCGGACCGGCGGCGACCCGGACAGTGTCATCTGTACACAGACCCATAACGTCCAGGGTACGACTCGACTGCTGATAAACAACAGCCCGCGACACGCCGACAAGCGACCGCAAGACGCCCCGGCGTCCCGGGCGTGGCGCGGGGACGTGGCGAGGCCGGGGCATATGCCTAGAGTGGGGAGCGTGAAGATCGCTGATGGCGTGACGAGCACCGCACTGTTGACCGATCAGTATGAGCTGACGATGCTCGCGGCGGCGTTGTCCGACGGGTCCGCGCAAAGGCAGTGCACCTTCGAGGTATTCGCCCGGCGATTGCCGCACGGCCGCAGGTACGGCGTGGTCGCGGGGACCGGGCGATTGCTGGCCGCGCTGGCCGAATTCCGTTTCGGGCCGGACGAACTCGCGGTGGTGTCGAAATTCCTGGACGAGCGCACGCTGGAATGGCTACGCGGGTACCGGTTCTCGGGGGATATCGACGGGTACCGGGAGGGTGAGCTGTATTTCCCGGGCTCGCCGATCCTGACCGTGCGCGGCACCTTCGCCGAATGCGTCCTGCTGGAAACGCTGATCCTGTCGATCTACAACCACGACAGCGCCATCGCGGCCGCGGCGGCGCGCATGATCAGCGCCGCGGGCGGGCGGCGGACCATCGAGATGGGTTCGCGCCGTACCCACGAACTCGCCGCGCCGGCCAGCGCCCGCGCCGCCTACCTGGCCGGGTTCGACGCCACCTCGAATCTGGAGGCGGCCCGCACCTTCGGCGTGCCGAGCGCGGGCACCAGCGCGCACGCGTTCACCCTGCTGCACAGCGGATCCGACGGCGCGCACGAGGCCGAGGCGTTCCGCAGTCAGGTGGCGGCGCTGGGCGTGGGCACCACGCTGCTGGTGGACACCTTCGACATCACCAAGGGCGTGGCCACCGCCATCGAGGTGGCGGGGCCCGAATTGGGCGGCGTCCGAATCGATTCCGGTGATCTCGGCGTGCTGGCCCGCCAGGTGCGCGACCAGCTCGACGCGCTGGGCGCGACCCGCACCCGCATCGTGGTGTCCGGTGACCTGGACGAATACGCGATGGCCGCGCTGCGCGCCGAACCCGTGGACGTGTACGGCGTGGGCACCTCGCTGGTCACCGGATCGGGCGCGCCGACCGCCGGGATGGTCTACAAGCTCGTCGAGGTCGAGGGCGTGCCGGTGGCGAAACGCAGCTCGCACAAGGAATCTCGTGGCGGCACCAAGAAGGCCGTGCGCTTGTCCCGCTCGACCGGGACCGTGGTCGAGGAGATCGTCTACCCGGCCGCCGCCGCACCGCCCGCGCCCAACGGGTACCAGAGCCGCGACCTGCAAACGCCGCTGGTACGCGGCGGGGAGGTGCTGCCGGACCAGCCGACCTTGCAGGAGAGCCGGGACCTGGTGGCGCGCGGGCTGGTCAGCCTGCCGTGGGAGGGTTTGAAGCTGTCGGACGGGGAACCCGCTATTCCGACGACTTTTCTGAGTTGATCACCGGCTCGCCGGAGTCGGTGGCAGCGGCTCGGCGCGCCTGCACCTTCCCCGCGATCGCCGCCGCCACGAACAGGAGGATCAGCACGACCACCGCGTAGCCGACCCCGTTGCGCAGGCCGTGCAGGACCAGACTCACCCAGGCGCCCGGATCGTCGGGCCGGTCGCCCAGCGCCACCGTGGTGACGATGGTCCCACCCATGAAGCAGAACGCGGAAACCACCGCGAACCGCAGTATCCAGGCAATGTGCTTCCCCGCCATGTCGTTCCTCTCGGGCAAGGGCCGATGACGCCGCGTGGACCGACTGGGAGCCGGGCGGCACAATGCAATACGAGCGCCGGACCCGCCCGGGTTCAGCCGCTGGCATCGGGAGGAAGCCATGAGCCGGGCCTTGATCGTCGTCGACGTGCAGAACGATTTCTGCGAAGGTGGGTCGCTGGCCGTCACCGGCGGGGCGGCCGTGGCCGATCGGATCTCCGAGTATCTCGGCGTGTCCGATTACACCGCCGTGGTGGCCACCCGCGACTTCCACATCGATCCGGGCGCGCACTTCTCCGCCGCGCCGGACTATGTGGACAGCTGGCCGCCGCACTGCCGCGCCGGCACCGCGGGCGCGGAGTTCCACCCCAACCTGAATATCGCCCCCATCGAGGAGATCTTCTCCAAAGGGGCCTATACGGCGGCCTATTCGGGTTTCGAGGGCACCGCCACCGACGGCTCCACCACCCTGGCCGACTGGCTGCGCGAGCACGGCATCGACGCCGTCGACGTCTGCGGCATCGCCACCGACCACTGCGTGCGCGCCACCGCCCTCGACGCCCGCGCCGCCGGTTTCGACACCCGCGTCCTGCTCGGCCTCACCGCCGCCGTCTCCCCCGCCACCGTGGACACCGCCCTGGACAAACTGCGCGCCGCGGGCGTCGAACTCGCCGGAACCCTGGAGAGCTGACCCTGGTGTGACGCGACCGGGGTGGCGCGAAACCGCCGCTCGCCGAGGTTTGCGTGAGGTTGTCAGCGGGGCTCGGTAATCTGGCCGCCGTGCCCGAACTCCCTCCCGTACCGAAGCTCTTGGCCACCGCAGTGCAGGCGCTGGGAGGGAAGGAACGCAAAGGTCAGCAGACCATGTCCGCGGCGGTGGCGCATGCCATCGACACCGGGGAGCATCTGGCGGTCCAGGCCGGGACCGGCACGGGCAAGTCCCTGGCCTATCTGGTGCCGAGCCTGCGGCACGCGGTGCGGACCGGACGGACCGTGGTCGTCTCGACGGCGACCATCGCCCTGCAGCGGCAGCTGGTGGACCGGGATCTGCCGCGCCTGTCGGAGGCGCTCGCCGAACCGCTCGGGCGGGTCGCGCAATTCGCGATTCTCAAGGGCCGCAACAACTATCTGTGCCTGAACAAGGTCAACAGCGCGATCCCGGACGAACCCGCCGAAGCCGAGCTGTTCGACGCCTTCGCCATCTCGCGGCTCGGGCGCGAAGTGCAGCGGCTCAACGAATGGGTCTCCGAGACCGAGACCGGCGACCGCGACGAGCTCACCCCGGGCGTCAGCGACCGCGCCTGGCGGCAGGTGAGCGTGAGTTCCCGTGAATGCCTCGGCAAGTCGCGCTGCTCCTTCGGGCAGGACTGCTTCGCGGAGAAGGCGCGCGCCGAGGCCGGCAATGCCGATGTGGTGGTGACCAATCACGCGCTGCTGGCCATCGACGCCATCAGCGGCATCCAGGTACTGCCCGAACACGATGTGGTGGTGATCGACGAGGCGCACGAGCTGGTCGACCGGGTCACCGGCGTGGCCACCGCCGAACTGTCCACCGCCTCGATCAGCGCCGCCGCCAAGCGCTGCACCAAGCTCATCGACGAGCAGGAGGTGGATCGCCTGGAGGGTGCGGCCGAGGCCTGGCACGCGCTGCTGGACGATCTGAACCCCGGCCGCTGGGATCGCCTGCCCGACGGCGCGGCCCCCGTGCTGGCGCTGGTCCGCGATGCCGCCTGGAACGCCCGCACCGCTCTGAATCCGCAGGGTTCCAGTGCGCCGCAAGGGGATCCGGAAGGCGCGGCCGCCCGCAATCAGGCGCTCGCCGCGGTCGAGGAGGTGCACGACGCGGTGGTGCGGGTGCTCGAGACCTTCGAGGAACCCGATCCGGCCGCCCATCGCGATGTGGTGTGGCTGGCGTCGGACGAACTGCGCGGCGTCGCCCGCCGCACCCTGCACATGGCCCCGCTCTCGGTGGGCGGCCTGTTGCGCAGCCGCCTGTTCGCCGAGGCCACCGTGGTGCTGACCTCGGCGACCCTGCAGATCGGCGGTTCCTTCGACAATCTGGCGGTCACCTGGGGTCTGCCGCCCAAGTCCGCGAGTCAGGTGGATCCGGCGCTGGCCTCCGGCAAGGAAGCACCGTCGGACGAGAAGAAGCTGCGCTGGGAATCGGTCGACGTGGGCTCGCCGTTCGACCACGCCAAATCCGGAATTCTCTATGTGGCCAAACATCTTCCGGCTCCGGGCCGGGACGGGCTGCCGCAGTCCTACATGGACGAGATCGAACGGCTGATCACCGCCGCGAACGGCCGCACACTGGGCCTGTTCTCGTCCATGCGCGCCGCCAAGGCCGCCACCGAACTGCTGCGCGAACGCCTGGACACCCCGATCCTGTGCCAGGGCGACGACGCCACCGGCGCGCTGGTGCGCAAGTTCGCCGACGACCCGGAAACCTCACTGTTCGGGACGCTTTCGCTGTGGCAGGGCGTGGATGTGCCGGGCCCGTCGCTGAGTCTGGTGATCCTGGACCGGATTCCGTTCCCGCGCCCGGACGATCCGCTGCTGGTGGCCCGGCAGCGCGCGGTGGAATCGCGGGGCGGCAACGGTTTTCTGTCCGTCGCGGCCAATCACGCGGCGCTGCTGCTGGCGCAGGGCACGGGGCGCTTGTTGCGCAGTGTGGACGATCGCGGAGTTATCGCAATTCTGGATTCTCGCCTGGCGACCGCGCGCTATGGCGGATATCTTCGCGCCTCGCTGCCGCCCTATTGGGAAACGTCCGATCCCCAAGTTGTGGTGAAAGCCTTGGCGCGACTTACTAAAACGAGTTAACAAATGCAAGAACGTCTGTGAGAACACTCACAGGGGTGGCTCATGCTTCCGATCAGAAGTAAATTGGCAGGCGATACTCCGGTGACCCCCCAATTCCCACATCGGATGTGTCCGTAGTCCCCGCGCCAAGCCCTGCACGCGGCGCGGGGACCCGAAACTTCTTCTTACAGCGCCGACTTCAGCACGAGCGTGACAATCGCGGCCACGACGGCCAGCGCCACCGCTCCCGCGCCCCACACCAGGCCGTGCCGCTGCCACGGGCGACCGTGATCGAGCGACAAACGGCCCGGACCCGTGAAGGCCAGTGCGGCGGCGGCGATTCCGAACAGCACCGGCAGCTCCCACATGGCGAAACCGCCGCTCCAGGTCGCGTTCGCGGCATTGATCATGGTGCCCAGCGCGGCCGCGGCGGCCAGCGGCGTGAGCAGGCCCAGCAGCAGGAGCAGCCCGCCGCCGAGTTCGGTGAGCCCGGCCAGGGTGCCGAAGAACTTGCCGGGGTTGTAGCCCATGCCGTCGAAGGCCTGGGTGGTGGCGTCCCAGCCGTAGCCGCCGAACCAGCCGAAGAGCTTCTGGGAGCCATGGACGGCCAGCAGGCCGCCGAAGCCCACGCGGGCGATCAGCAGGCCGATATCGGAGCCGGTGACGGAGTTGGTGGCGGTGGTGTTCGGAGTGGTCATGGCGTTCTCGACTGTCTGCTCGAGGGTGGTCATGGCGTGCTCGTTTCTCATCGGTCGGTCTGCGTCCCGGCCGCGATCCGGAAAGCGGACCATGGTCCGTATCGCTGCCGACAGTGGGAGCCAACCGGCCTCGGCGGCAGCGTATTCCGCTCCCGCCGCACCGAAGGGGTGACCTGGGTCACCGGTGCCGAATCATTCGGCCAGGAACCAGAAGTACGACAGGAAGATGACCGCGAGCACCCACATGACCGGATGCACCTCGCGGGCGCGCTTCTTGGCCACCATGACCACGGGATAGAACAGCAGGCCCATGGCGATGCCGTTGGCGATGGAGTAGGTCAGCGGCATCATGATCACGGTCAGGAAGGCCGGAACCGCGTACTCCAGCTTGCCCCACTCGATTTCGCCCAGGGCCCTTGCCATCAGCACGCCGACCACGATCAACGCCGGGGCCGTCACCGCCGGCACGCCCGCGACGACCGCGAAGAGCGGGAAGAAGAACATGGCGACCAGGAACCAGAAGGCGGTGGACACCGCGGTCAGGCCGGTGCGCCCGCCCGCCGAGACGCCCGCGGTGGATTCCACGTAGGCGGTGGTGGTCGAGGTGCCGATGATGGCGCCGGCGGCGGTGCCGACCGAGTCGGCCGCCAGGGCCTGGCCCGCGCGATCGAGCTTGCCGTCCTTGGTCAGCAGCCCGGCCTGGTTGGCGACGCCGATCAAAGTGCCGGAGGCGTCGAAGAAGTCGACGAACAGCATGGTCAGCACGACGATGATCATCTGCTGGGTGAAGGCGTCGGGCAGGTGGATGACCGCCTGGCCGAAGGTCTTGTCCAGCCCGTGCGGCAGCGCCGCGAGGGAATTCGGCAGTTCCACCAGACCGCAGACGATGCCGAGCACGGTGGTCGAGAGGATGCCGTAGAGCACCGCGCCGTGCCAGCCCAGCACCAGGAACACCACGGTGACGACCAGGCCGAACACGGCCAGCAGGGTGGTGCCGTGGTGGAAGTTGCCCAGGTGCACGAAGGTGGCGTCGGAGGCCACCACGATGCCGGAGTTCTTCAGGCCCAGGAAGGCCACGAACATGCCGATGCCGGCGCCGACGGCCAGCTTCATCTGCATGGGGATGGCGTCGATGATCTTCTCGCGCACCTTGGTGATGGCGAGCACGAAGAAGATGATGCCCGAGAGCAGGGTGCCCGAAAGCGCTTCCTGCCACGGGATTCCCATGCCCAGCACGACCGAGTAGGCGAAGAAGGCGTTCAGGCCCATGCCGGGCGCCAGCGCCACCGGGTATTTGGCCCACAGGCCCATGACCAGGGTGCCGAAGACGGCGGCCACGGCGGTGGCGGTGAAGACCGCCTGCACCGGCATGCCCTTGTCGCCCAGCGCGCCGTTGGGGCCGTCGCCGAGGATGGACGGGTTCACGGCGAGCACGTACGACATGGCGAGGAACGTGATGGTTCCGGCCATGAGCTCACGTTTGACGGTCGATCCGTGCTGGCTGATGCCGAAGTACTCGTCGACGCGCCCCTTGGTGCGCGTGAGGACGCCGGTGCTCATGAGTGTGCTGTCTCCAGTCGGCGGGAGGGTAGAAAGATGCCCTGGGCACCGTACTTGTCCGGTTCGCCGGGACTCAACCCGGCCCGGCGAACCATCGGCAATCGCAGCTGCCTCACCCTTGAATTCACGGTGCGAGCAGCGCAATTAGTCCGCAATTTAACTGATTACCGGCCGGTAATTAAGAAGCCTTGACCTAAACTGTCTGGGACGTTACAAATGCGTTATCGCCGGACGACAGGGGAACCGGCCGACGAGAGTTTGCAAGCACGTGGTTACCGACGTCATCGATGCGATCGCCGAATTTCCGATCGCCCGCAAAGCAATCTGGGATGTGCTCGTCGAGCCGCAGACCTACCCTCGGCTATTTCCCGGAATCGGCGCGTGTGAAACACCGGATACCGCCGAGGAACATCAGACGCTGAATCTGCGCATCGGCGGCGCCGGCCTCGAGATCCGGACGCTGCGGGTGCTGCTGCGGATCGCGCGCGATCAGGAGAGCCTGGAACTGCACTGCCCCGACTACGGCAGCTTCGCGGCGGTGCGGCTGCGCGAGATCGGCGAGCAGACCCGGGTCATGGTCACCTGCTTCAAGGCGAGCCGGGTGCATCCGCTGCTGACCGAACTGCCCAATTCGGCGGTGACGGCCTGGGTGCAGCAGGGCCTGCGGCGGGTCGCCGAACTGATCCAGGGCGCGCCCACCGCGGTCATCATCAATGGCGAGGACTCGCCGATGAAACTGCAAGCGGGCGTCGCCAAGCAGATGGTGGCCTCCGGCGTGGTGCGCACCTTCCGGCCCGATGTCGGGCTGCGGCAGATCGGCAGCCTGGCCAAATGGGGCTTCAGCATGGCGGGCGGATACGCCGCCGCGGCCGCGCACTCCCCGCAGCGGCTGGCCGTCGTGGACGACCGCTACAGCAGCACCTTCGAGCAATTGCACGCCCGCAGCAATGCCCTCGCCGGGGCCTTCACCGCGCTCGGCTTCGGGGCCGGCACCGCGGTCGGGCTGCTGTGCCGCAATCACAGCGGCATGGTCGAATGCATGGTGGCGGCGGGCAAGTCGGGCGCGGACGCGGTGCTGCTCAATACCGGGCTGGCCGCGCGGCAGGTCGAGGAGATCGTGCAGCGGCATCAGCTGGCGGCGCTGTTCGTGGACAACGAGTTCGAGCCGCTGGTGCGGTATCTGCCCGCGGACCTGCCGCGCTTCACCGCCGACGATGTGGCGCCGGTGCCGGGGCGCACCACCATCGAGGAGCTGATCGCCATGCGGCAGCAGCCCCCGCGGAAATCACCGCGGCCGGGGCGGCTGGTAGTGCTCACCTCCGGCACCAGCGGGACGCCCAAGGGCGCGCGGCGGCCGCATCCCAAGGGTTTCGGGACGGTGGCGGCGCTGCTGTCGCGAATTCCGTTCGGGGTCAACGAGACCATGCTGATCCCCTCGCCGCTGTTCCACACCTGGGGACTGGCGGCGCTGCAGATCTCCACGGCCATTCGCGCCACCGTGGTGCTGAGCGATCGCTTCGATGCCGAGGAGTGTCTGCGGCGCATCGCCGAACAGCGCATCACCGCGCTGATCGTGGTGCCGGTCATGGTGAATCGCATTCTCGACCTGCCCGCGCACGTGCGCGAACGCTACGACCTGTCCAGCCTGAAGGTGGTGGCCAGTTGCGGTGCGCCGCTGGCCGGGGCGGTGGTGCTGAAGTTCCTGGAGGCCTTCGGCGACATCCTCTACAACGTGTACGGCTCGACCGAGGTGTCGTGGGCGTCCATCGCCGATCCCGCCGATCTGCGGCTGTCCCCCACCACCGCCGGACGCCCGCCGCTGGGCACCCGGATCGCGGTGCTGGGCCCGGATCGGCGGCCGCTGCCGGTCGGGGTGGTCGGGCGGATCTTCGTCGGCAATCACATGCTCTTCGACGGCTACACCGATGCCACGCCGCCGGACGAGGCGGACGGCATGCTCGACACCGGCGATATCGGCTACCTCGACGCCACCGGGAAGATGTTCGTGTCCGGCCGCGACGACGAGATGATCATCTCCGGCGGCGAGAACGTCTTCCCGCGCGCGGTCGAGGAGGCGCTCTCGCATCTGCCGCAGGTCAGCGAGGTGGCGGTGGTCGGGGTGCCGGACCGCGAATTCGGCCAGCGGCTGGCGGCTTTCGTGGTCAAACGCCCCGGCTCCGGCCTCGACTCGGACATGGTGCGCAACTACATCCGGCATCGGGTCAGCCGGTTCTCGGTGCCGCGCGACGTCACCTTCCTGGATTCGCTGCCGCGCAACGCCACCGGCAAGATCCTCAAGCGCACCCTGGTCCTGCCGACCTGAGGTCAGGGGCTGGGCGTGGCGATCAGGCCCAGTTCGGCGTCACCGGCCAGCAGCGGATGGTGCGGCAGGATGCGGATGGTGTAGCCGACCGCGCCCGAGACCGGGACCGGGGTCTCGACGGTGAAAACGTCGGTGCCGGAATCGGTTCCGCTGTGCGTCATGGCGACGGTGTGGACGTCGGTGAGGTCGTCGTTCGGGGTGACGCGGCCCAGGGCGGCCTGCACGACGACGTCGGAGGGCGCGAGGCCGCCGAGATCGATGCGGGCGCGCAACGCCAGGTTCGCGCCGATCACCGGGGTGTCGGGCAGGCCGGAGCTGTCGACCTGCACGACTTTCACCGCGGGCCAGGCGGATTCGACGCGGCGGCGGTATTCGGCGAGCTCCCGTGCGCCCTTGAAGTCGTCGGCGGCGACGGCGGCGTAACCGGCCGCGGTGGGGGCGTAGTAGTCGACGGCGTAATCGCGAACCATGCGGGACGCCAGCACTTTCGGGCCCAGGGTCTGCAGGGTGTGGCGGACCATTTCCATCCAGCGGACCGGCAAATCGTCGTGGTCGCGGTCGTAGAAGCGGGGCAGCACCGCGCGTTCCAGCAGTTCGTAGAGCGCCGACGCCTCCAGATCGTCGCGGCGGTGTTCGTCGCGGATGCCGTCGGCGGTGGGGATGGCCCAGCCGTTCTCGCCGTCGTACATCTCGTCCCACCAGCCGTCGCGGATGGAGAGATTGAGGCCGCCGTTGAGCGCCGACTTCATGCCCGACGTGCCGCAGGCTTCGAGCGGGCGCAGCGGATTGTTCAGCCAGACATCGCAACCCCAGTACAGGTAGCGGGCCATGGACATGTCGTAGTCGGGCAGGAAGACGATGCGGTGCCGGACCGCCGGATCGTCGGCGAAGCGCACGATCTGCTGGATCAGCGCCTTGCCGCCGTCATCGGCCGGATGGGACTTACCGGCCACCACCAGCTGCACCGGGCGCTCGGGATCGAGCAGCATGGCGCGCAGGCGCTCCGGATCGCGCAGCATGAGGGTGAGGCGCTTGTAGGTGGGCACGCGGCGCGCGAACCCGACGGTCAGCACGCGCGGATCGAAAACCTCGTCGATCCAGCCCAATTCGGCCGGGGCGGCGCCGCGTTCCAGCCAGGACGCACGCAACCGGCGGCGCACCTCGGCGACCAGCACGCCGCGCAGGGCATTGCGGGTGGACCACAGTTCGCCCAGGTCCACATCGCAGAGCCGCTCCCAGCCGCGCGCCTCCTCCACCAGTTCGTCGCCGATGAGCTCGCGGGCCTTGTCGATCCATTCGCGGGCGGCCCAGGTGGGGGCGTGCACGCCATTGGTGACCGAGCCGATCGGCACCTCGGCGACATCGAAGCCGGGCCAGAGCGGGGCGAACATCTCGCGGCTGACCTCGCCGTGCAGCTTCGAAACGCCGTTGGCGCGCTGGGCGAGTCGCAGGCCCAGGTGGGCCATATTGAACACCGACGGATCGGCCTCGCGGCCCATGGCCAGGATGCGATCCACCGAAACGCCGGGCAGCACCAGCGATTCGCGTTCCCCGTGCGCACCGCCGAAGTAGCGGCGCACCAGGGCGCTCGCGAAACGGTCGATACCGGCGGGCACCGGGGTGTGGGTGGTGAACACGGTGCCCGCGCGGACCGCCGTCAGCGCGGCATCGAAATCCATTCCGGTGGACATGAATTCGCGAATGCGCTCGATGCCCAGGAAGCCGGCGTGGCCCTCGTTCATATGGAACACATCGGGATCGGGCAGGCCGCCTGCGCGGGTGTAGGCGCGCACCGCGCGGGTGCCGCCGATACCGGCCAGGATCTCCTGCTTGATGCGGTGGTCCTGGTCGCCGCCGTACAGCCGGTCGGTGACCGCGCGCAGCTCCGGATCGTTCTCCGCGATATCGGAATCCAAGAGCAGCAAGGGAATCCGGCCCACCTGGGCGATCCACACCCGGGCCCGCAGCACCCGGCCCTCGGGCATCGCGACGTGAATCAGCACCGGCGCGCCGCCCTCGGTGAGCAGCCGCAGCGGCAATCCCTGGGGGTCCAGCGCGGGATAACGCTCGGCCTGCCACCCGTCGGCGGTCAGCGACTGCCGGAAATAGCCTGAGCGATACAGCAATCCGACGCCGATGAGCGGCAATCCCAGATCCGACGCGGCCTTGAGATGGTCACCCGCCAGAATCCCCAGCCCACCCGAATAGTTCGGCAGCACCTCGGTGACCCCGAACTCCATAGAGAAGTACGCGATCCCCTTCGGCCCGCCCGTCTGCTTCTGGAACCACCGCGGCCGCGCCAGATAATCGGCGAGATCAGCGGCAGCCGCATCGACCCGCCGCGTGTACGCCTCGTCGGCAGCGAGCTCATCCAGCCGCTCCGCCGGCACCTCCCCCAGCATCCGCACGGGATCGTGCCCGACCTCCAGCCACAGCCCCGGATCCAGCTCGGCGAACAAGTCCTGCGTCGGCCCGTGCCAAGACCACCGCAAGTTGGTGGCCAGCTCGGTCAGCGCGGACAGCCGCTCGGGCAAATGAGCGCGGACAGTGAATCGACGCAGTGCCTTCACCCCTGTAGACCCTACCCGCAGGCCGGCACGCCCCGCCGTCTTCAGCCGCCCCGGCGGGAGCATCCCATCGGCAACCGATAACGTGTTTCATATGAGCGAGCAGCAGGTTCAGGCGGTCGAGGCAGACCCCACCCAGGAGCATCACGAGGGCGGGTTCCGGCCGATCCGGGAACTGGCACGCGACAACAGCGTCGGCGGCCCCCATTACGGGGAGCTCATCGACCAGGTCCGGACGCTGATGGACAAGGCGCGGCTGGTCAGCCCCAGCGACGAATTGGCCCTGGAGGCCATCGCCACGCTGAAGGAACTCAACGACAAGCTGGACGCGGCGGTGGTGGACGAATGGTCCGCCCCGACCTGGCACCGCACCGACCTGCCCTCGCGCGGCAATATCACCCTGCCGCCGTTCCTGGTGGACAAGGTGAGCAAGGAGGGCGTGCACGCGCGCATCACCTTCCGCACCTTCCATCTGGGCGGCAATGCGGCGGCGCACGGCGGGCACATCGCCCTCGGCTTCGACGATCTGCTGGGCATGACCGCGGCCGTCTACTCCGGCAATGCCACCCGCACCGCGTACCTGCACGTGGACTACCGCTCCATCACGCCGCTCAACACCGAACTGCAGGTGCACGGCTGGGTGGAACGCCAGGAGGGCCGCAAGATCTTCGTGCGCGCCACCCTGCACGACGGCGACCGCCTGTGCGCCGAAGCCAACGGGCTGTTCGTGCTCCTCAAGCCCGGCCAGCAGTAGGCCGGCCCCGCGCGCCTCGCCGGTCCGGAACGCCGCGCGGGCCGGGCACCCGGTAAGTTCGGACGGGTGACCGGCCGCATCGCAATCGATGACATCGCCCCGGCAATCCCCGGCGGCCGACCGGCGAAAGCCGTGGTCGGCGAGGTGTTCCCGGTGCGGGCCGTGGTCTGGCGGGAAGGGCACGAAGCCGTGGCCGCCACGCTGGCGGTGCGCGCGCCCGGATCCTCGCGCACCCAGCGGATCCGGATGACGCCGGACTATCAGCCGGATGTGTTCAATGCCGTGTTCACGCCCGGCAAACCGGGCGCGTGGACCTACCGAATCGAAGGGTGGAGCGATCCGCTGACCACCTGGCGGTCCGGGGTCGAGGCCAAGCTGGCGGTCGGGCAGAGCGCGGTCGACCTGGCCAATGATCTGGAGATCGGGGCGCGGCTGCTGGAACGCGCCGCGCAGGCGGTGCCGAAGAAGCAGTGGGAGGTATTGCGCGGCGCGGCCGAGGCTTTGCGCGGCGATGCGCAATTGCCCGCGCGGGTCGCGCCGGCGTTCAGCGCCGAGGTGAGCGAGATCCTGCGGGCAACGCCGTTGCGCGAGTTGGTGACTCACGGACCGCAGCAGACGGTACTGGTGGAGCGGCAGCGGGCGCTGTTCGGGGCCTGGTACGAATTCTTCCCGCGCTCGACCGGCGGCTGGGACGCCGACGGGAAGCCGGTGCACGGGACCTTCGCCACCGCCACCGCGGAACTGCATCGCATCGCGGCCATGGGGTTCGACGTGGTGTATCTGCCGCCGGTGCATCCCATCGGCAAGGTGAATCGCAAGGGGCCCAACAACTCTCTGACCGCCGCGCCCGGGGATGTGGGGTCGCCGTGGGCGATCGGGTCGGACGAGGGCGGGCACGATGCCATCCATCCGGCGCTGGGCACCGAGACCGACTTCACCGAATTCGTGACGGCCGCAAGGGAATTGGGGCTGGAGGTGGCGCTGGACCTGGCATTGCAGTGCGCGCCCGACCATCCGTGGGTGATACGGCATCCGGAGTGGTTCACCACGCTGCCGGACGGCACCATCGCGTACGCGGAGAATCCGCCGAAGAAGTACCAGGACATCTATCCGATCAACTTCGACAATGATCCGGACGGGCTGTACGCGGAGATCCTGCGGGTGGTGCGGCATTGGATCGCCCTGGGCGTCACCATCTTCCGGGTCGACAATCCGCACACCAAACCGGCGGACTTCTGGGAATGGCTGATCGCGCAGGTGCATCGCGACCATCCGGAGATCGTGTTCCTGTCCGAGGCGTTCACCCGGCCCGCCCGGCTCTACGGGCTGGCGCGGCGCGGGTTCAGCCAGTCCTACACGTACTTCACCTGGCGGGTACACAAGCACGAGATCGCCGAGTTCGGCATGGAATTGGCGGCCAAGGCCGACGAGGCGCGGCCCAACCTGTTCGTGAACACGCCCGACATCCTGCACGAATCACTCCAGCACGGCGGTCCCGGCATGTTCGCGATCCGCGCGGTGCTGGCCGCCACGCTCGGGCCGACCTGGGGCGTGTACTCCGGGTTCGAGCTGTACGAGCATCAAGCGGTGCAGCCGGGCAGCGAGGAATACCTCGATTCGGAGAAGTATCAGCTGCGGCCCCGGAATTTCGCCGCGGCGGCGGCGCGCGGAGAATCCCTGGAGCCCTTGATCACCCGGCTCAACGAGATCCGGCGCGCGCATCCGGCGCTGCAGCAGCTGCGGTGCATCCACTTCCATCAGGTGGACAACGACGCGGTACTGGCCTTCTCGAAGTTCGACCCGACCACCGGGGACGCGGTACTGGTGGTGGTGAACCTGAATCCGTTCGGCACCGAGCACGCCATGGTGTCGCTCGACCTGCCCGCCATCGGCCGCGAATGGCATGACCGGCCGGTGGTGCTGGACGAGATCAGCGGCGAGGAATACCACTGGGACCAGCGCAATTACGTGCGATTGGATCCCGCGCGCGCGGCCGCGCATATTCTCGCCCTGCCGCCCGTGCCCGCCGCCGCGCGCACCGAACTCGCCTATCGCAGATCGTTCCGATGAACCGGCGGGATCTGCTGCTGCTGGCGGCGGGCACCCATCCCGATCCGCATACGGTGCTGGGCGCGCACCCGCATCCGGAGGGGACGGTCATCCGGGTGCTGCGGCCGCACGGGGAGACCGCGGCGGCGCGGATCGGCGGGAGCGATCATCCGCTGGAAGCTCTGGGGCACGGGGTTTTCGAAGGCGTGGTGCCGTTCCCGGAGCTGTGGGATTACCGGATCGTCACCACGTATCCGCACGGGCGCACCGTCATCGACGCCGACGGGTACCGATTCCTGCCCACGCTGGGCGAATTCGATCTGCACCTGCTGGGCGAGGGGCGGCACGAGCGGCTGTGGGAAGTGCTGGGGGCGCATCCCAAACGGTACGAGACCATGGACGGGGAGATGACCGGCACGGCGTTCGCGGTGTGGGCGCCCAACGCACGCGGGGTCGCGGTCATCGGGGACTTCGACGGCTGGAGCGGAAACACCGCGCCCATGCGGAAACTCGGCGGTTCCGGGGTGTGGGAGGTGTTCCTGCCGGGGATCGGGGTGGGCGACAAGTACAAGTACCGGGTGCACGGCGCGGACGGGCGCACCGTCGATCACGCCGACCCGTTCGCCTTCGCCACCGAGCTGCCGCCCGCCACCGCCTCGGTGATCGCGGCCAGCGAATTCGCCTGGGACGACGCGGAATGGCTGCGCGGGCGGGCCGCCACCGATCCCAATCGCGCGCCGGTGAGCGTGTACGAGGTGCACCTGGGGTCGTGGCGGCCGGGGCTCGGGTACCGGGAGATCGCCGAGCAATTGGCGGAATACGTGCTGGGGCAAGGCTTCACGCATGTCGAGCTGCTCCCCGTGGCCGAGCATCCGTTCGGCGGGTCGTGGGGTTACCAGGTCACCTCGTACTATGCGCCGACCGCGCGCTTCGGCTCCCCCGACGACTTCCGGTATCTGGTGGATCACCTGCACCGCAAGGGCATCGGCGTGATCCTGGACTGGGTGCCCGCGCACTTCCCGCGTGACGAATGGGCGCTCGCGCGGTTCGACGGGACCGCCCTCTACGAGCACGCCGATCCGCGCCGCGGCGAGCAACTCGACTGGGGCACCTACGTTTTCGACTTCGGGCGGCACGAGGTGCGGAACTTCCTGGTCGCCAATGCCCGGTACTGGATCGAGGAATTCCATGTGGACGGGCTGCGGGTGGACGCGGTCGCCTCCATGCTCTACCTCGACTATTCGCGCCCCGACTGGGAGCCCAATATCCATGGCGGACGGGAGAATCTGGAGGCCGTCGCGTTCCTGCAGGAAATGAACGCGACCGTGCACAAGCATCATCCGGGCGTGCTCACCGTGGCCGAGGAATCCACCACCTGGCCCGGGGTGACCCGCTCCACCGAGGTCGGCGGGCTGGGGTTCACCATGAAATGGAATATGGGCTGGATGCACGACACGCTCGGCTATCTGGCGCACGATCCGGTGCATCGCGCCTGGCACCACAACGAGATCACCTTCTCGCTCACCTACGCCTGGAGCGAGAACTATGTGCTGCCCATCAGCCATGACGAGGTGGTGCACGGCAAGGGCACGCTGTGGACGCGCATGCCCGGGGACGATTTCGCCAAGGCGGGCGGGGTGCGGGCGCTGCTGGCCTACATGTGGGCGCATCCGGGGAAGCAGCTGCTGTTCATGGGGCAGGAGTTCGGGCAGTTCCGGGAGTGGGACCACGATCGCGGACTCGACTGGCACGAGCTGGAAAACCCACTGCACCAAGGGATTCAGACGCTGGTGCGGGATCTGAATCGGCTGTACGCCTCGCAGCCGGCGCTGTGGAGCCAGGACACCTCACCCGGCGGGTACGCCTGGATCGACGCCGACGACCGGGACCACAACGTGCTGTCGTTCCTGCGCTACGGCACCGACGGGTCGATCATCGCGTGCGTCTACAACTTCTCCGGGTCCGAGCATCGCGACCATCGGGTCGGATTGCCCGCGGCGGGGCGGTGGCGCGAGATCCTCAATACCGATGCGATCACCTACGGCGGCAATGGGATCGGGAACCTAGGCTCCGTCGAAGCAACAAGCGAACCGTCTCACGGACGCCCGGCCTCGGCATTGATCACACTCCCGCCGAACAGCGGAATCTGGCTGCTGCCGGACTGATTCCCGCTACCGGCTGCCCCCAGATCACTGGGCAAGGGAATCAATGTCAAACGACAGAGCTTCTGATCGTGATAGGACTGAGACGCGGCCGCAATCCCGGGGGCCACCGCCCCCACACCCCGATAAAGGGGTTGGCAGGGCTGCAACCCCTGCCAATCTGATTCTCTTGAACAGGAACGATATTCGCATGAAGAAGTTGGGTACTTTCGCGCTCGCCACCGCCGCCGTCGCCGGTGTTCTCACCGCCGGTGCCGGCCTCGCCTCGGCCGACGCCGTGAAGCTGGAACCCGTGGTGGCCGTGGGCGAGCCGGATCCGACCAGCACCGGCTCCTCGTCCATCACGACGGAGATCGCCAAGCTGCTCCCCTCCCTGAGCGCCGGCAAGGCTGCCAAGTAGTTCCGGCCGGTTCCCCATCCTCCCCATCGGTGGGGAACTCCTGAGATGACTCGTGCCCCCTGCCGGATCGGCAGGGGGCACGTTGCGTAAGACGTCAGTACAGGGCGGCGGCGAGTTTGCGGCGGGCCGCCATCACGATCGGCTCGGCCGGGTCGAAGAGTTCGAACAGTTCCAGCAGGTGGGTGCGGACGCGCGTGCGGTCGTCGCCCGCGGTGCGCTTGACCTGGGCGATCAGCCGGTCGAACGCGGCCTCGGGCTGCTGGTTGAACATTTCCAGGTCGGCGGCGGCCAGGGCGGCGTCCAGGTCGGCCGGGTCGGCGTCGGCCTTGGCCAGGGCCTGCGGGTCCAGCTGCTGCACGCGGGCGATGAACTGCACCTGGCGCAGTGCCGCCTTGGCGTCGGCATTGTTCGGTTCGGCGTTCAGGATTTCCTGGTAGACGGCGATGGCGCCATCGAAATTGCCCTGTTCGAGGGCTTCCTCGGCGGCCACGAAACGCGGATCCTCCGGCGCCTCGGCTTCGGCCTCGCCGCCCGCGCCCACACCGGGCAGCTTGCCGCGCACGGCGTCGACCACGGCGGCCAGCCACTGCGTGACCTGCTCCTCCGGCTGATTGCCGGTGAAGTCGGCGAGCGGCTGACCGGCGGCCACCGCCACCACGGTCGGGATGCCCTGCACCTGGAACGCCTGGGCGATGCGCATGTTCGCCTCGGCCTCGACGCTGGCCAGATCCCAGTCGCCGCCGCTGCCCGCGACCAGCTTCTCCAGCAAGCGCACCAGTTCGACGCTGCCGGGGCTGCGCTGCGAGTACAGCACCACCACCACGGGCACCTGCGTCGAACGGCGCAGCACCTTGTCTTCGAAATCGGCCTCGGTGACAGCATGGCCGCCGGGGACATCCGCGGCGGCGGCAGCGGGCTGCTTCAGAGCGGACAAATCCACCGCGCCCGACATGGCGGCGGCAACTGCGGCTGAGGGACGGCGTGCAGGTCGAGTCACGCCCTCCAGTCTGTCACGAACGTGCGGCGGCGGGGTTCGCGGCTTGGCTGAGTTCACCGAGCAGGCCGGACTTGATCGCCCAGCGCTCGAAGAAGACCGAAGCGAACGGAATCACGCTGGAGGCCAAGCCGATCAGCGTCACCTTGCCCGGCCACTCGAACTCCCGCGAAGCCAGCAGCACGCTGATCGCGTAGAACACGAACACGACCCCGTGCAGCATCCCGAACACCATCACCGGCCACTTGATGGGCGCATCGGCGATACCGAACGAATCAGCCCGCTTCAACACCGACCCGAGCAATAGCAGCGCCCACGACGGAGCCTCCACAATGCCGAAGAACCGGACCCGCTTGGCAACAGTGCTCAGATCGAAGATTTCCACGGCCCCCATTGTGCCGGAATAGCTACGACGACTCGTAGTGGAGCCGGTCACATACCCGCTCACGCGGGTGAAAGGGGTTTCCTCGGGGGCAAGCCCCCGAACCCCCAAGGAAGTGGGACGACAAGCGGCCGGGAGGAACACGGGGGGCAGCAGCCCGCGCAGCCAGGGTGACAGCATGCGCGATCGGGCGGCAGCCCCAGAGGGGGGTTCGGGGGCTTTGCCCCCGTTTCTCCCCTTAACGCAGCGACCGCTGCGGCCTTGGCCGCAGCGGTCGCTGGATACGGTCGCGGGTTAGACGCGGACGATGAGGGCGTCGCCCTGGCCGCCGCCTCCGCAGAGGGCGGCTGCGCCGATGCCGCCGCCGCGGCGCTTCAGTTCGAGGGCGAGGTGCAGGACGATGCGGGCGCCGGACATGCCGAGGGGGTGGCCGATGGAGATGGCGCCGCCGTTGACGTTGACCTTTTCGGGGTCGATGCCGAGTTTGCGGGTGGAGGCGATGCCGACGGCGGCGAAGGCCTCGTTGATCTCGATCAGGTCGAGGTCGGCCGGCGAGATGCCTTCCTTGGCACAGGCTTTCGCGATCGCGTTGGCGGGCTGGTCCTGCAGGGTGGAGTCCGGGCCCGCCACGACGCCGGCGGCGCCGATCTCGGCGATCCAGGACAGGCCGAGGGATTCCGCCTTGGCCTTGCTCATGACGACGACCGCGGCCGCGCCATCGGAGATCTGGGAGGCGGAGCCGGCGGTGATGGTGCCGTCCTTGCGGAACGCCGGGCGCAGCTTGCCGAGCGATTCGGCGGTGGTGTCGGCGCGAATGCCCTCGTCCTCGGCGAACTGGATCGGGTCGCCCTTGCGCTGCGGGATGGACACCGGCACGACCTCGTCGGCGAAGACGCCGTTCTTCCAGGCCGCGGCCGCCTTCTGGTGCGAGGCGGCGGCGAACGCGTCCTGGTCTGCGCGGCTGATCACGTCGGCGTCGTTGCGCTGCTCGGTGAGCAGGCCCATCGCCTGATCGGTGAAGATGTCGTGCAGGCCGTCGTAGGCCATGTGGTCGCGCAGGGTCACGTCGCCGTACTTGAAGCCCTCGCGGGACTTCTCCAGCAGATGCGGGGCCTGGGTCATGGACTCCATGCCGCCGGCCACCACGACCTCGTACTCCCCGGCGCGAATCAGCTGATCCGCCAACGCGATTGCATTGATTCCGGACAAACACACCTTGTTGATGGTGAGCGCCGGGACATCCATGGAGATGCCCGCGGCCGCCGCCGCCTGCCGCGCCGGGATCTGGCCGGCGCCGGCGGTCAGCACCTGACCCATGATCACGTAATCGACCAGCTCGGGCGCGACGCCGCCCTTCTCCAGCGCGCCCTTGATGGCGATGCCGCCGAGATCCGACCCGCTGAAGTCCTTGAGCGAACCGAGCAGTCGCCCGACAGGGGTGCGCGCACCGGAGACGATGACGGAGGTGGTGGTCACGATGGGGGCCTCGCTTACGTCAGATGAGTCGGCCCCGCCAACCATCGGAGCCTTTACTCAAAGGTAACGTGCGGCACGTCCGCATCCTTCCGAGGGTGCGCGCTACCGTCGGTGGTGTGAGCAACACCGAGAACACCGAATTCATCCCCACGGAATACGTCACCGCCGTCGATCATGTCGGTATCGCGGTGCCGGATCTCGATTCCGCGGTGGCCTGGTACCGAGACCATCTCGGCATGGTCGAGACGCATCGCGAGATCAATGAGGCGCAGGGCGTGCACGAGGCCATGCTGTCCGTCGCGGGCGCTCCCGCCGGTTCGGTTGCGCTGCAGTTGCTGGCTCCGCTCAACGACGAGTCCACGATCGCCAAGTTCATCGACCGAAACGGGCCTGGCCTGCAGCAGCTCGCCTATCGGGTCACCGATGTGGAAGCTGTTTCGCAGCAACTTCGTGAACGGGGCTTGCGTTTGCTGTACGACGCCCCGCGCGCCGGAACCGCTGGTTCCCGCATCAATTTCATCCATCCCAAGGATGCTGGCGGTGTGCTGGTCGAACTCGTCGAACCGGCCGCGAAAACTACCCACTAGTACCGGAGTTCAGCTCCCTAAAGAGGCTGTAACAACATTCGCGGTCGGGTCACCATCAGTGGTCGGCAGGCTGTAGTTTGTGGGGCATGTCGTCCACTGAGCCCGATCGTAATCGCTTCGTTGCACTGCCCTTTACCGTTGTGCGGAAGGGCTATGACCGTGACGAGGTGCGTAACTACTTCGACCGTTTCGACGCCGAGCTAAGGGTCACCGCAACCGATCGCGATGCCGCCGCAGCCCAGGCCCGCAACTTGGCGGCCCAGCTGGAGGACGCCCGCGACGAGATCGACGAGCTCCGTAAGGAAGTCGACCGGCTGTCCGTGCCGCCGACTACCGCCGAGGGCATGTCCGATCGCATCTCGCGCATGCTGCGCCTGGCCTCCGACGAGGCTTCCGAGGTGCGCGCGCAGGCCCAGGCCGAGGCCGCCGAAATGATTTCGATCGCCGAACAGCAGGCGACCGAAATGCGCGGTAAGTACGAATCGCTCCTCTCCGAGACCAAAGAGAAGCGCGAAGCCCTCGAAATCGAATTCGAGCAGACCCTCGCGAACGCCCGCTCCGAGTCCGCCAAGATCGTCGACGCCGCGAACGCCGAAGCCGACCGCCTCACCAAGGAATCCGAGGCCAAGCGCAAGGCGACGCAGCAGGACTTCGAGGTCACCATGGCCGAGCGTCGCACCAAGCTGACCCGCGCCATGGAAGAGCTCGAGGCCACCTCGCGCGCCGAGGCCGCCCAGCGCATCAAGGACGCCACCGACGAGGCCAACCGCCTCATCACCTCGGCGACCAACACCGCCGATCGAAAGATCGCGCACGCCAAGGAACTCGCCGAGGAAATGCGCGTGCTGCGCGGCCGCGTACTGGCCCAGCTGCTCGGCATCCGCGGCCAGCTCGACTCCGTGCCGGCCATGCTGGCCGCCGTCAACCGCGAGAGCGAATTGCTCGACGGCGCACCGGAACAGCGCTCCCTGGCGAACAAGGGCCGCAAGGCCATCTCCGACGTTCGGGAAGACGAGATCGTCGACGAAGAGCGCGAAAACGCCGACATCTCCAGCTAACTCATCCCGAACCGGGCGACACCCACCGTTCGAAGGCCGCTCCCTTTCCAGGGAGCGGCCTTCCTTATGTCGTGACCAGGTTCGTCAGAACCCGCTGCCGGACATGACATTGCACGCCGCATAGCCCGCGCTACCGCCGTCGATGAACACGCACGGCGTCTGCTTCACCTCGGCGTCCCTCGACATCGAACTCAGCACCGCGCCATTGGCGTCCCGCTGCTCCATCACGATGTGATGCATGCCGGTCGTGGTCGGCCGCCACGGCACCATGTAGTAGTCGGGATAGCCCTTCTCGCACTGCCACTTACCGGGATCGATTGCTTTCCCGGTTACCGGCTTCCCGTTGTCGAGGATCCAGATCACGCCCGAGCACACCGACGTCCGCCCGGTGATCATCCATTTCTCGCTGTGCGTGTAATCGCCGACATAGACGTTCAGGTCCTCGACGGTGGCCGCGGCGTCGGGCGCCCCGGCGATGGTCATAGCGGTGCCCGCGACCGCCGCCAGCGCCAGGCCGATCCGATGTGTTCTCAAATCCGACTCCCAGTGAAACGAAACGATTTCAGTTCACTGGGCAGCGTAATGAGCACTGCCGCACGGGTGCTCGGAACGACGGCCCCCAGTTCTCGGGGGTCGATGTGCCCGAAACCGGGTCAGGACCAGCGGCGGGTGATGGTGCGGGTGCGGCGGCCGTTCCAGCAGCCGGTGTGCCAGTGGCGGCGGTCGCCCTCGCCGCCGTAGGCGGGCCAGGCTACGAGGTGGGGGACGCCGGGCATGATCTCGTGGTCGCAGCCGGGGCAGCGGTAGGTCTTGGTGGCGCGGGAGCCGGCGATATTGCGGACCTGGTAGGTCTCGCCGTCGGGGCCCGCCTCGGTGCGGCCGAAGGAATCGGAGATGGGGCGCGGTTCCTGCTGGAACCGCGCCGCGGACGGGCTGGGGCGGGGTTTCCGGCGGGGCATGGTATCGAGGTTAGAACAGCCGGAAAACGTCGCTCTCGGTGCCACGCAGAGCATCGTAGTCGAGGGTGAGGCAGCGGATGCCACGGTCGGTGGCGAGGGTCTTCGCCTGCGGCTTGATCTGCTGGGCGGCGAAGACGCCGGCCACGGGGGCCAGCAGCGGGTCGCGGTTGAGCAGTTCCAGGTAGCGCGTCAGCTGTTCGACGCCGTCGATCTCACCGCGGCGCTTGATCTCCACGGCTACCGTCGCGCCGTCGGCGTCGCGGCACAGGATGTCGACGGGGCCGATGGCGGTCATGTACTCGCGGCGGATGAGTGTGTAACCCGCGCCGAGGGTTTCGATGTGCTCGGCCAGGAGTTCCTGCAGGTGAGCCTCCACGCCGTCCTTCTGCAGGCCGGGGTCGACGCCGAGTTCGTGCGCGGAATCGTGCTCGATCTCCTCGAGGGTGATGCGCAGTTCCTCGCCGGCCTTGTTGGTCACCACCCACAGGGCTTTGGCTGTCTCCGAATCGCTTTCGCGTTCCTCGAGCCAGCACGGGGGGCTCATCCAGTTCAGCGGCTTGTAGGAGCCGCCGTCGGAGTGGACGAGCACCGAGCCGTCGGCCTTCACCATGATGAGGCGACGGGCCATCGGCAGATGGGCGGTGAGACGGCCGACGTAGTCCACTTGGCAGCGAGCAATCACGAGGCGCACCGGTCCACTCTAGAGAGTGCCTCCGCGAGGTTCCGAACCGGTGCGCAGGAGTCGCGCGACGGCGCGTAGACCGGCCACTATCTCGCGTTGATCCAATAGGGCGGAGTCGGCGGTGGACTGCCAGGTGCGGACCGAGGTCTGCAGTTCGTCCATGCGATGGGTGAGGTCCTGGACCTCCGTGCGCAGGGCGAGCACCGTGTCGGGCGGGTAGTCGGCCTCGTGGGAGATGGCGGCGATGCGGGTGCGGACGTAGGCGAAATACGCTGCCACGGGGCGGAATACGGTACTCAGGAGGAAGAAGGCGGCGACGTAGTAGCCGAGCAGGTAGCCGAAGGCCACGGAGATGATCAGGGCTATCAGAGCCGAGATGATGTGCGATCCGACTGCCATCGCCAGCAGCCGCTTGGTGAGGGCGAACAGCTCGGCCGTATTGGTCGGGGGTACCGGGATCTCCTGGCGCTGCGCCGAACTCATGCGATGGGCGGCCTGTCTGGCGGCGAAATAGAGATTCCACGGGACCGTGAGGATGACCAGGAGCCAGAAGAAGGCCACGAGGCCCAGGGCGACTGCGACGACCGTGCGGGTGTCGAGATCGGCCCAGATCGTAAGAGCCACAACCACGATCACCATCACCGCGGCGGACCAGAACAACCCCCAGTATTGCTTCATGGGGTAGAGCTTCGCGGGAAGGCTTGCCGGCCAACAGCGTAGGACTACGCAAGGCGTTCGAATCTTCCCGG